>CAIXXM010000169.1 GCA_903923395.1 uncultured Acidobacteriia bacterium | reverse complement strand
TTCGCGTCCATTTTTGTTTCAGAGGAGCACTATCGTCGAGTGTGCTGACTTTACCTCGTTCGGTGCGACTTCGGCGTAAATGTCAGGCTTAGATTTCGGCGTAGGAGCAGATGAACACCCCGCGCTTGTGAGGGACATATAAGTGACCAGCAAGAGTAAGAAGGCTCTTCTCATGACTACACTCCGTTCATCTCTGCCCAAATTTGTGCCCATGCCACACATAGAAACGTTGTGCCGCATTGCGAATCGTCGCTTCCTGCCGCCGGAGCAAAAGGCCAGAGGTTCGAATCCTCTCGGGCGCACCAACCCATCTTGTTTCCCCTCAGGAATTTGCAGGGATAGCCGCCGGTTCCGGCCTGGAATCGGTCTTTGCATTGTGCCTGGATCTGTGCCGACAGCGGCGCGAGGGCATTAGACCGAATAGTCAAGAAGTCTGCCGATTCTCCAGCGCCCTTTTCGATTGCGCGTCTGTTGTTTATCTTGTATGCCGTGGTCTTTTGCGATCCATACTCAGGAACCGCAACCTTGCCGTGCCGTCCTGGGCACCGCGACTCGACGAATCGCTGATTAGCGCAGCCTCCCACCCCCTCGCCCGCGATGCTACAATCTGGAATCTCCTGAGGTATTCCATGCGTACTTTGAACCGACTGGCACTCTGCATCGCGATCGCCACCCCCGCTGTGGCAGCCCCGCAAACGCCTTTGTACCAACAATTCCTGAGCCCCACTTCCCCGCAGGAGGTCGTCTCCGCCAAAAAGGCCGACAAGATCGCATGGGTCGACTATGCCGAAGGCAAGCGCAACGCCTACTTCGCAGCCGCGCCGCTCTTTGCGCCAGTCAAACTCACCAACTTCACCAAAGACGACGGCATCATGATGTCCGAGGTCAAAATCTCAGACGATGGCAGCACCGTCATCTTCCTGCGCGGCGAAGCTCCCAACCGCGATGGCTGGGCCCCCAACCCTTCGGCCGATCCCAACGGTCCGGAACACGCAATCTGGGCCGCACGAACCAACGGTGGTGCCGCATGGCGCGTCGCGGACGCTTCGAATCCTGAACTCGCCCCGGACGGCAGCTCCATTCTCTTCGTCAAGAACGGCCAAATCTTCCGCGCCAAGCTCTCCCCGGTCAAACCCGCCAGCGAAATGGACCGCGGCGAGAAGGCCTTCATCACTGAGTGGGGCGTGCAGAGCAATCCCAAATGGTCGCCCGATGGCAAGAAGATCGCCTTCGTCAGCACCCGCACGGATCACAGTTTCATCGTCGTCTACGACGTTGCCACACGCTCCGTGAAATACATGTCGCCCTCAGTCGATTTCGACACCACACCGCTCTGGATGAGTGACAGCAAGCACCTGCTCTTCATGCGCCGCCCGGGCCTGCCCTTTGGCCAGCAGGCGCAGCAGGGTGGCGGTGGAATTGGTCTTCCCAACGGTCCGGCGATGCCAGCCGCCGCGCCCGCGGCAGCCACCGGTGGACGTGGCGCAGGCCGCGGTGCCCAGGCCGCCCCTGCAGCGGCAACTCCCGCAAACAACACCCCGGGCTTGATGCGCGCCACCTTCCGCGGCGGTCATTCGCTCGCTTTCTACAAGGCTGATGCCACCACAGGAGACGCGCAGGAAGTCTGGCACAACCTGCCAAATGACCCGATTGCCTCCAACATCATGAACCCGCGCCTGGCGGGCGAATATATCGTCTTCCAGCAGGCCACCGGCGGCCGTGGCGGTGGTGGACGCAGAGGCGGCGGCCCGGCCGTGCCCGATGCTCCCGCACCCCCTGTGACTGACGAATGGGAACGCTATTACTCCCTCGATGTTCTGCACTCTTCCGCGCGGCCCGTTCTGCTCACCAAGACGGACGGCATGATTGAAGACCAGACGGCTGTCAATCTCTCCGCCGATGGCAAGACTTTCTACTACTGCACCAACGCCAAAGACATTGAACGCCGTCATATTTGGACCGTCCCTGTCACCGGCGGCACTCCGGTGCAACTCACCACAGGGGAAGGCGTGGAACTCTATCCGGCACCGCTGGCTTCCGGCAAATTCCTCGCCACACTCAGCGCATCCTGGAACATGCCGCAATCCATTGGCATCTGGAAGACGCCGTCGCTCGATACTCCCGCCGCGCCCCAGAAAATCGTCTTCCCCACCTCTCTCGCCGGGTTCCCAACCAATCTGCACGTCAAGCCCGAGATCATTCTCACCAAAGCCGCTGATGGCCTGGAGATCCACAACCAGCTCTTCCTGCCGAAAGATCTGAAGCCCGGTGAACGCCGCCCCGCCATCATCTTCGTGCATGGCGGACCCATGCGCCAGATGATGCCCGCCTACCATTACATGCAGTTCTATCACTGGGCCTATGGCATCAATCAGTGGCTTGCCAACCAGGGCTATATCGTCATGTCCGTGAATTACCGCCTCGGCGTGGGCTATGGCCGCTCTTTCCGGAGTGCCGCCAATGGTGGTGCAGCTGGCAACAGCGAATATCAGGACGTCCTCGCCGGTGGAAAGTATCTGCAATCCCGCGCGGACGTTGATCCCAACCGCGTCGGTATCTGGGGCCTTTCTTACGGCGGCCTGCTGACCTCACAGGCTCTCGCCCGCAACTCAGACATTTTCAAGGCCGGTGTGGATCTCGCCGGTGTTCACCTCTTCGGCAGTTCACTGGACCCCGAATCAGTCTCCTGGAAGTCCTCCACCGTCGGTGCCATCTCCGGCTGGAAGTCGCCCGTTCTGCTGATTCAAGGGGACGATGACCGCAACGTCGCCTTCCAGCAAATGACAGGCTTGGTGCAGATGCTCCGCCAGCGGGATGTCTACTATGAGCTGATCGTCTTCCCGGATGATGTTCATGAATCCCTGCTGCACAGCCGCTGGATCTACACGCTCGGCCGCATGGAAACATTCCTGCGGAAGTTCCTCTGGGATTTGCCGGTGGTTTCGAGCCGGTAAGCGCGGACCTTCCCCCAAATTTCATCTCCAATTCGCCCGCAAGTGATTGATCCCGGATCACTTGCGGACCTCTTTTTTCACCACCCGCGAGTACTGCCCGTTCCCTCCGAACTTCGCCGCCCGTCTACCGGCAAAAGCCGATATACCCCCGCCACGCGTTACACTGAAGTTCAGTCCCCGTGAATGCCGTTGAGTTCGAGAACGTCTCGAAAAGCTATGCCGTCTATGAAAAGCCAGGTGACCGGCTCAAGGAACTCCTGACATTTAACCGGCGCCGCTGCCACCGCGATTTCTGGGCTCTCCGCGACCTTGATTTCACAGTCCGCAAGGGTGAAACCTTCTGCATTGTCGGTGAGAACGGATCCGGCAAGAGCACCACGCTGCAGATGATCGCGGGTATCCTGCGTCCCTCCTCCGGCCGCGTTCACGTCGAAGGCCGCGTCTCGGCACTACTCGAACTCGGCGCGGGTTTCAATCCTGAATTTACCGGCCGGGACAACGTTTATCTCAACGGTTCCATCCTCGGTCTTTCCACCAAAGAGATTGACCGGCGCTACGCGGAAATCGAAGCGTTCGCCGAGATCGGTGATTTCATCAACCAGCCCGTCAAAACCTATTCGAGCGGCATGGTGGTCCGGCTCGCGTTTGCCGTTGCCATCAACGTCGATCCCGAAGTGCTCCTCGTTGATGAAGCGCTCGCCGTGGGGGATATTTACTTCCGCCACCGCTGCATGCGCAAGGTGCATGAACTGCGCTCCCGCGGTGTCACCATCGTGTTCGTCTCCCATGCCATTGGGGACGTGAAGGCCATCGGCGACCGCGTGCTCTGGCTCGAAAACGGCCGCATGGTGGAACTCGGCCCCGTCGATACCGTTGTGCCCAAGTACTTGGCGGCGATGGTGGAGAAGGATGGCCGTTATCTCAACCTTGCTGAAACCCCTGTCTCGCAGGCCGCTCCCGTCCGCAAGGCCGCGGAAGTGGTGCACACCATTCCCAACATCGACCACCGCCATGGTGACGGCCGCGCTGAGATCTTGGGGATCGCGGTCCTCGATGAGAACGCCAACCCCGCCCACCTGATCATGCCCGGTTGCAACATCACCGTCCGCATCAGCGTTCAGGCGAAGGCAGACCTGCCCCGTCCGAACGTCGGTTTCATGCTGCGGAACCACCTTGGCATCGATTTCTCAGGTACCAACACCACCCGCGAAGAAGCTGTTCTGCCGCCCATGACCACCGGCGAGATTTACACCGTCGATTTCCATCTGGAAATCCCCGAACTCTATCCCGGCTCGTTCTCCTTCTCGCCCGCCATTGCGGATGGCACGCTCACAAACTACAAGATGTGTGACTGGATCGACAACGCTGTTACCGTCCAGATGGGTCACGGTGAGGGCCAGGTTTATGGCTACATCCACCTGCCCTGCCGCGTGGATTTGAATGCCAGCATGTGGGACGCGCGCCGCCGGGAAGCCGCCGCGGAGAGCCTGCTTGCCTGATCTCGAATTCACCGGCGAACGGGTCATCCCTGGCCTTGTGGATACCAACCTCTACAACGAACATTTCGCAAGGTACCGCTTCGCCGCGGCCTTCGCGGCAGGAAAACGGGTCCTGGATGCCGGGTGCGGTTCCGGCTATGGTGCCGCGGAACTCTCCCGCCAGGCAACCTTTACCGCCGCCCTCGATCTCTCTCTCGATGCGCTGACGCATGCCCGGGAACACTTCCCCGGGCCCGTCCATCTGCAATCCCGTTGCGAGGCGTTTCCTTTTGCGGATTCGTCCTTCGATCTCATCACGGCTTTCGAAGTGATTGAACACCTGGAAGAGTGGGACAAGCTCCTCTCCGAAGCCCGCCGGACGTTGACTGCCAGCGGCATCTTTCTGGTCTCCACTCCCAACAAGAGCTACTACGCCGAAACCAGGGAGGCCACTGGACCCAATCCCTTCCACGCCCATGAGTTTGAGTTCCAGGAATTCAAAGATGCCCTGCAGCGCCATTTTCAGCACGTGCAGATCCTGCTACAGAACCACACCGAAGCGGTAACGTTCAGTCCTGGCGGCACACCGCGCGGCTTGCTCGAAACCAATCCAGATGCCGCGCCGGAAGAAGCGCATTTCTACCTTGCCCTCTGCAGCCGCGCACCGTTGCCAGCTCTGACGCCCTTCGCCTGGGTGCCGGATGCCTCGAACGTTCTGCGCACCAGGGAGCATCACATCGCCCTGCTGCAAGGCGAGGTCAAGCAGAAGACCTTCTGGCTCGATGAACTGCGCGGTAATCACGCTCATCTGCAGACGGAACATGAGCAAGTGCTCGCGGAACTGCGAAAGGTGAATCACTGGTCGGCGGAACTGGCCACGCAACTGGATGAGGCAAAGGCCTGGGGCAAAGGGCTTGAAGAGGACCTGGCCGCCGCGAGGGACATTGTGGCCGCACGCGATGCGGAACTGGCTCTTCGCAATGCCTGGGTGGAGCAGTTGAAAGCCGAAGTGGCGCAGCGACTGGACATCATCGCCAAGTGGACGGCAAAACATGAAGCACTGCAAGAGGAATTCGCAGCCGCGCAGGCCGAAGCCGCCGCTGCAGTGAAGCGCCTGGAAGACGAACTTGCCGCCGTCCGTGTGCAGGCACTGGCTTCCCTCGAAGAAGCCCGGCAGGAAGCCGCTGCCGCTGCGAACGGCTACGAACTGGTGGTCGCTGCTCTGGAGCGCGACATCGCCGGACTGCACGCGGGCTATGCCAGCCGCATCACGCTGCTCGAATCAGAAAAGCAGAACATTGCTGCCGGCTATGAGAACGTCATCGCGGGTCTGGAAGAAGAAAAGGCCCGGATACACAGCGTCTACCAAGCGGTGATTGAAGCGTTGAAGGTCCAGCTCGAAGAGGTCCATGCGGAACGCGATGCCGCTCTGTTGAGCCTGGAGCAGACGCGCGAGGTTCTCCGCACGGCTTCGCTTGCCAAGTGGATGAAGTTGGGGCGCAGCCTGCATCTTGGTCCGAATCTGGAGTCGCACTAGCCGATGAAAGAAGCTTTTCTCCGCTTCCTGAGGGCCTTGCCAGCCTTACTGCTCACGCCCTTCGCGCTCACTCTGAGTGTGGTGGCCCTGTTTTTTACGGATCTCACCTTCGCGCTGGGCAGGCGCCGCCAGCAGGCACCGGACAGTCTGCCCGGTACACGCTCTGCGTCTCTGGTGATTCCCAACTGGAATGGTCTCGATCTGCTCAAGAAGTTCCTGCCCACCTGGCTCGAAGCCATTCGCAATCACCCCGGTTCAGAAGTGTTGGTGGTGGATAACGGGTCCACCGATGGCAGCGCGCAGTGGATTCGCGAAACCTATCCTGAGGTTCACCTGCTCGCTTTGCCCCAAAATCTGGGTTTCGGCGGTGGTTCCAACGCCGGGTTCCGTGCCGCGAAGAACGATATTGTTGTGCTGCTCAACAGCGATATGCGCGTGGAGCCGGATTTTCTCCAGCCCCTTCTCGACGGCTTTACTGACCCTTCTGTTTTCGCCGTTTCCTGCCAGATCTTCCTGGGTGACAAGACCAAACGCCGAGAAGAAACAGGCCTCACCGAAGGCCGCTGGGCCGATGGCAATTTGCGTGTGCGGCACCGCGAAGATAATGACGTCAAACAGTTGTTCCCCTGCCTGTACGGCGGCGGCGGATCCTGTGCCTTTGACCGCCGCAAGTTCCTCGAACTGGGGGGCTTTGACGAACTTCTCGCTCCGTTCTATCTCGAAGATACGGATTTGGGCTACATGGCCTGGAAGCGCGGCTGGAAGGTTCTCTATCAACCGCTCAGCGTGGTGCACCATGAACACCGCGGCACCATCGGCAAGAAGTTCACGCAGGAATACATCGCCTCGGTTCTGCAGAAGAACTTTCTCCTCTTCACCTGGAAGAACATCCATGAGTGGGACCGTCTGCTCGGTCACTTTGCCTTTGCGCAGGCTGGCGCTTTCATCTCCGCCTGGTCGGGCAATGAACCCACAAGGGTGAGCATTCCCGGCATCCTGGCGGCTTTCCGGCAGCTTTCCATGGCCATGCATTCGCGCCGCCGCGCGCTTGCGCTTTCTGCTGTTACGGATACCGAGGCTTTCTTCCGCGCTACTCCGGCGGGGTTTCATGACCGCTTCTCCACTTTCGAGCGCAATCCCGCACGGCCCCGCGTGCTGTTTGTTTCGCCCTATCCCATCTGCCCGCCCACGCACGGCGGCGGCGTCTTCATGTACAACACAGTGCGGCAGTTGTCCCGCCACTGTGAGGTGCATGCGATCGTCATGCTCGACTATCCTGACCAGCACTGGCCAAATCAGGAACTTCGCGAGTACTGCGCCACTGTGGAATTTCATGCCCGGGAGACAGACGATGATCCACATCTGGGCTCCATCACGCCGCATTCGATTGATGAGTTTTATGCCGACAAAGTCGAATGGCTGATCAACCGGCAGATGCTCCAGCACAAGATCGATGTTCTGCAACTGGAGTACACCTCGCTCGGCCAATACGCGCGCCCGTTCCGGAACGTGGTCTGTGCGCTGTTTGAACACGATGTCTACTTCCAGTCCGTGGGCCGCGCGATTCCCTTCATGAAGAGCCCGATAGACCGCGTGAAGGCCAGCTTTGAGTATCTGCGCGCATTGCGTTATGAGCTGAACATGCTGCCGGATTGTGATCACATCCAGGTCTGCACGGAAGAGAACCGGGACTATCTCGAAAGCTTCCGTCCCGAACTGGCACCGAGGCTCCATGCCGGTATGCGGGCCTGCATTGACACGACGCTCTATCAATACCCCGGCGGTCCCCGCACGCCGCATACGATGTTGTTCCTCGGCAGCTTCCGCCACATCCCGAACCAGGTCGCGCTCGATTGGTTTGTCCGCCACGTGTTGCCGCTGATCACGGCGCGTCTGCCGCAGGCGCGTCTGCTGGTTGCGGGTTCCGATCCGCCGCCACTGCATGCTTTCCCTCCCACCACCGGGTTGGAATTGCTCGGCTTCGTAGAAGATATCGAACCGCTGATGTCCTCAGCGGCAGTCTTCGTTTGTCCCATCCGCAGCGGCTCAGGCGTGCGCGTCAAGTTGCTCGAAGCCTTCGCGCATGGCATCCCCGTGGTTTCGACTTACCTGGGTGCTGAGGGTCTTGCGCGGCAGGATGGAGAGTTCTGTCTTCTGTCGGATGATCCGGTGCAGTTCGCGGAGAAAGTCATCCAGTTACTCGAAAACCAGACGCTGGCGGACACCCTCGCGGCCCGCGCGCGGCAGGAAGTGGAATCCAACTGGGATGCTGCCGTGCTGACCGCGCGGCTGGTGGAAAGCTACCGGGGCGTGATGGCAAAGAAGCGGTCTACTTCAGCGCCGCTCCCTGCATCCCCTTCACAATCCGCTTCGCTTCCAGGCTCAGCTTCACCGCAGTAGCTTCCACCGGCTTCCGCGCTTCCGACCAAACCACTGTCCTGCTCTTGGCATCCACCAGGAAGACCGTACCCTTGCCGCGGCCGCCGTGGAACTCCATGCCGCGCTGGCCGGAGGCTTTGTCCGTGTCCTCGTCGTCTGCCTCGGGAGGTGCCACCGGATGCAGCTCCAGCAGCTTTTTCGCCAGCTTGTCATTGATCTGGTCCGTCAGTACCAGATCGGCCGCCTGCGGGTCTGTGGTGACCTGCAATACATGTTCCTTTGCGATCCAGCTCGCCAGGTACTGATCGAGTCCTCCGGCCATCGGGAACACGTAAACCGAACGCATCCCGGCGCTCTGGGCGAAGACTCCGCCCACCAAAATCAGAGACAACACAAGGGTCTTCATTACACTGACAGTTTACTGCGTGTACAAAGGTCTAAAAATCACGGTCATCATTCCCTGCCTCAATGAGGAGGAGGGAATCCGGCTTGTCCTGCAGGACATTCCGGACTTTGTCGACGAAACCATCGTCGTCGACAACAACTCAACCGACCGCACCGGCGACGTCGCGCTCTCCATGGGAGCGAAGGTGATTCATGAGAAGATGCCCGGCTATGGCAAAGCCTACAAGCGGGGTTTCGCCGAAGCGACGGGCGATGTCATCATTACGCTCGATGGCGATCATTCCTATCCCGTCAGCGGCATCTCCTACCTGCTCGAAGCCTTCCTGCATCTCCAGGTCGACTTCCTCAACGCGTCCCGCTTCCCGGTTCGCGATCCCCGGGCCATGAGCTTCAAGCACAAGATCGGGAACCTGATTCTCTCCGCTGCCACGTCGATCCTCTTCCTGCGCTGGGTGAGTGATTCCCAATCCGGCATGTGGGTCTTCAAGCGGTCGATCCTCAGCAAGATCAAGCTCGAATCCGACGGCATGGCGTTCTCTGAGGAGATCAAGGTGGAAGCGATCAAGCATCCTGATCTGACCTTCGGCGAGATCTCCATTCTCTACAGCTCCCGCGAAGGCGAAACGAAGCTGAACCCCTGGCGCGATGGCATCAACAACCTGCTCTTCCTGATCCGGAAGCGCTTCTCATGATCTCCGTGACCGCGGTCATTCCGGTGTTCAACGGCCGTGACCTGCTGGCTGCTCTGCTGGATTCCATCAGCGCACAATCTGTTCCATTTGCAGAGATCATTGTGGTGGACAACGGCTCACGCGATGGCGCTCCAGACATGGCACGGGAGCGTGGCTGCCGCGTGATTTGCCTGGGGGCGAACACAGGCTTTGCCGTTGCCGTGAACCGGGGTTGGCTGGAGTCCCGGACACCGTGGGTCGCCATCCTGAACAGCGATGTGGTCCTGTCGCCCAACTGGCTCGATCAATTCACAGCGCATCTGAATTCCACCTCTGCCTTTCTCACCGGCAAGCTGCTCCAGGCGTCGCGGCCGGAGTATCTGGACGGCACGTTCGATCTCATCAGCCGCGCCGGGTGTGCCTGGCGTGCAGGTCACGGTCAGAGGGACGCAGCAAGCACCGGAGAACCCACGGAGATTTTGCTGGCCTCCGCCACCGCCTGCCTTTACCGCCGGGAGATTCTGGCGGCGCTGGGCGGCTTCGAGGAGAGCTTTGAGTCTTACCTGGAGGATGTGGATCTTGCTCTCCGCTGTGCCGCAGCTGGCTGGACCGGTCTCTATGTTCCTGCTGCCCGCGCCACGCATTTGGGCAGCGCTACGTTCGGTGCGTGGAGTCCGGCGGTAGTGCGGCTGATCTCACGGAATCAGTTGTTGCTGATCCAGCGTCACTACGACAAGGCACTGTTCCGCGCCTGGCTGTGGCCCATTCTGGCGGGGCAACTGCTGTGGGGCCTTGCGGCGTTGCGCCATGGTGCTGCTTCCGCGTGGCTGCAGGGCAAGCTGGAGGCGTGCCGCGGTTTCCACCTGGCTGGCAACCCCACGCGGGCACTGCGCGCTGCCGTGGAGAACTCCGAAGCGCAGATCCGCAAGCTGGCGGCTGATTCCTATTGGCGCTGGTATTTCCGCCTCACCGCCGGTGCGCTTTGACACATGCCACGCGTCGCCGCCATCATTGTCACCTACAACTCGGCTGATGAGCTGGGTCCCTGCCTCGAAGCGCTCGGCCGGTACGCGCCAGAGGTGGAGCCTGTCGTGGTGGATAACAATTCCTCGGATTCCTCGCGGGAAATCGCGCTGCGCTACCCCGTGCGCCTGCTCTCGAACAGCCGGAATGCGGGGTTCGCCGGGGCGGTCAACCAGGGTGTGCGGGCCACCGACGCCGAATACCTGTTGCTGCTCAACCCGGATACGCGCCTGCAGACGGGTATCCGCCCTTTGCTGGAGGCCGTCTCCCAGCCTGGCACCGGTGCGGCGGCCGGTCTGCTGAGCAATCCGGACGGTACGCCGCAGACGGGCTTTACGGTCCGCAGGCTCCCCACGGCCACGGCGCTGATCTTTGAGGTGCTGGGGATAAATCTCTTGTTTTCAAAGAATTCCGTGAACCGGCACTACCGCTGTCTGGATCTGGACCTGACCCGCCCCTGCGTTGTGGAGCAGCCCGCCGGAGCTTTTCTCCTCTTTTCCCGGCAGGCCTGGCTCACCGCCGGCGGCTTCGATGAGCGCTTCTGGCCGGTGTGGTTCGAAGATGTTGATTTTTGTGCTGCATTGCAGGGAAACGACTTACGAATCTGCTTCGTCCCTGAATGTACGGCAGAGCACAAGGGCGGTCATTCCGTGGGTGCCTTACCGCTGAAAAGCCGTCAGAAATATTGGTATGTTAGTCTTCTAAAGTACGGGGCAAAGCACTATCGAACGTTGGCATTCCGCTTGCTCTGTGCTGCTGTAGCAGTGGGTTCTGTCCTCCGGTTTCTCCGGACTGCTGGGCAGAATCAAGATGCCTTTGAAGTGCAGTATGCGGTTTTCCGCCACGCCCTGCGATGCCTTGTGGGCCGGACGGAATAGGGTTTCCGTATGCTGGCAGTTGCGGTAACACGAAAATCAATGAATCGAGCAGGCCAAGCGCAAGTTCATGTCCCGTAGCGGCTTCGTTTCCGTAACGATTGTCACGTATAACAGTGGCCGCTTCATTAAGCGGTGCCTTGAATCGGTACTCGACCAGAAGTACCCGCTCAAGGAGATCATTGTTATTGACAACAACTCCTCTGACGGCACGATAGATATTCTTGAGCCGTTCGAGGACCGCTGCCGTATTATCTATAACGAAGAAAATATTGGGTTTGCCGCGGCTCAGAACCAAGCCATTGCTGCTTCGAACGGCGAGTGGGTCCTCACTCTCAACCCGGACGTTTTGCTGCTTCCCGGCTTCATCGAAGTTCTGGCGAACGCCGGTTCGCTGGACCCCAAGGCTGGCACCATATGCGGCAAATTGCTCACCATGACTGCGGGTTTTGACTTCCCGGAAGAACCACTCGTGGATTCCACCGGCATTTACTTCACCCCCAACCTGCGCCATCTGGACCGCGGCAGTCTGCAAGTGGACCGCGGCCATTTCCGGAACTTCGAATACGTCTTCGGTGCCACCGCCGCCGCCGCCCTTTACCGCCGCGAAATGATTGATGACATCGCCATTGGCGGTGAGTTCTTTGACGACGACTTCTTTGCATACCGTGAAGATGCTGACGTCGCCTGGCGCGCCCAGTTGATGGGCTGGAAGTGCCTGTATGTTCCCTACGCCAAGGGCTATCACGTCCGGAAGGCGCTCCCCGGCAACCGCCGCGCTCTTCCTGCCGAGATCAACATGCATTCGGTGAAGAACCGTTTTCTTCTCCGGATCAAGAACATGACCTGGCCGCTGTACTGGCGGAATTTCCTCTCGATTACCTTCCGCGATCTGATTGTCATCGCCTGCTGCCTGATTTGGGAACACACTTCCCTCCGCGCTTTCCCCTTCCTGTTTGCGAACTGGTCGCGCGTGCTCGAGAAGCGGCGTGAGATCATGCGCCGCCGCCGCGTGGATGATGCCTACATCTCCAGCTGGTTCAGCTTTGAACCGGTGGCCAAGCCCGCGCCGAAGAAGTACGCCGCGTCCATGACTCCTCCCAAGCCTGCGCGCCGCTAAGCCTTCCCTGTGCGAATTGCCCTGCTCGGAACCCGAGGTATTCCCGCGAATTACGGCGGCTTTGAGACGTTTGCCGAAGAACTGTCCGTGCGCTTGGCGGCGCGGGGTCATGAAGTTACCGTCTATTGCAGGGAAAACTATGGCAGCTCCTTCTACCGGGGCGTCCGTCTGGTTTACCTTCCCACACTGCGGCACAAGTATCTGGATACGCTCGCGCACACCTTTGTCTCGACGCTACATTTGCTCTTTCACCGCGCGGACGTGGCCCTGGTCTGCAATGGAGCGAATGCCCTGTTCACGCCGCTGCCCCGGCTGACAGGTATTCCGGTGGCTCTCAATGTGGATGGCATTGAACGCTTGCGCAAGAAGTGGAACAGGGCGGGGAAGCTCTGGTTCCAGATGTCGGAATACCTTGCGACGCTGCTGCCCACCGCCGTGGTTTCCGATGCGATGGTGATCCGCCAATATTATCTCGACAACTACCGGAAAGACTCCACCTGTATTGCGTACGGTGCGGATGCGCAACGCGAGGAATCCACCGCGGTGCTGGGCGAGCTTGGTCTGGAGCCCGGCCGCTACTTTCTCTACGTGAGCCGCATGGAGCCGGAGAACCATGCGCTGCTGGTCCGCATGGCTTTCGAGCGTGTGGCAACGGACATGAAGCTGGCGCTCATCGGCGATGCGCCGTATGCGAGCGAGTACATCCGTCAGGTGCGGGATACCGGTGACCCGCGCATCGTGATGCCGGGCGGCATCTATGGCAAGGGTTACCGCGAGTTGGGGTCCCACTGCTTTGCTTTCATCCAGGCGACGGAGGTGGGCGGCACGCATCCTGCTTTGATTGAAGCGATGGGCCGCGGTGCACTGGTGATCTACCGGAACACAGTCGAGAACGCGGAGGCATGCGGTGATGCGGGGCTGCCATTCGAAACGGAGAATGAGCTGACGGCGCGACTGGAGCAAGTGCTGGCGATGCCGGCGGGAGAACGCGCGGCGTATTCCGCGAAGGCTCTGGCGCGGGTGCGGGAACGCTATGACTGGGAAGTGATCACGACCCAGTACGAACAGCTTTTTCGCCGCCTCAAACCCCATAAATAAACACCCCATAAAGAATTGGTGCCTGGCACCAATTCTTTATGGGGTGTTTATGGGGCGGAGGTGATAAAGTCTTGACGTGCGACGCTCTATTCTTCTTCCTCTCCTCTTTGCCGTCACGGCGGCTTCCCTGCAGCCTGCGCCTCCGGTGAACAAGAAGCGCATTCTCGTCATCGGCCAGACGAAGGGCTTCCAGCACGATTCGGTTTCCGATGCGATGGGCACGGTCTGGAAACTCGGCCATGACAGCGGCCTGTGGGATACCTACATGCGCACCGACACGGAACTGCTTTCCAAGGGCAAAGTTGGGGCCAATGGCAAGAACCTGGATGAGTTCAATGCCATCGTCTTCGCTTCGACTACCGGTGAACTGGAGATGACCGATGCACAGAAGAAGGATTTCCTTGCCGCCATACACGACGAGGGCAAGGGCTTCGTCGGCATACATGCGGCGCTCGACACGAACTACAAGTGGCCGGAATATGGCGAGATGATTGGCGGCTGGTTTGACCAGCATCCCTGGGGCACCTTCTGGGCTCCGATTATCAACGAAGACCCCAGTTTCCCGGCCACCAGGCACTTCCCGAAGGCGTTCATGAAGCGCGATGAGATCTACCAGCCTTCGAAGGAATTCTCCCGCGGGAAGGTCCACGTGCTGCTGCGGCTGGATGAATCGAAGCTCGACTACAACAACAACCCGCGCGTCCACCGCGACGACCACGATTTTGCCGTCGCCTGGACGAAGATGTACGGCAAGGGCCGCGTCTTCTATTCCACGCTCGGACACACCAACGAATCCTGGAACGACCCGGACATTCAGCGTTTCTACTTTGAGGCCATCAAGTGGGCGCTGGGTTTAACCGAGGGAAGCGTGGAGTCGCACGCGAAGACAAAGTAGTGTACGATTAGGGCTGAGGGCATATGACGCTTCAACAATTCATCAGTGCCATCTCACCGTGGCTCGCCATTGCGTTTTTTGTGCTGATCGGATTGCTGATTGCTTCCCGTTTCGTCCCTGGTTTGTCTAGATTCGCGGAATATGTAGCGAATGAAGACGTGGAGAAAGATCTTTCCGGGCACAAGCCCCTATCGCAACGTTAACCTCGCGGGGGCGGCCGCTTCACTTGTACCGAACAAACCCTTTGATGATGATCGGTGCAGATACACCAATCTGGATCGCGCCGACTGGACTGTCCACGTGATAGACGACCGCTAAGCCGCCACCTACGCAGGCGATAAGCAGCCGAACGAGCCAGAACACAGGGTGGTAGTACCTGGCGGGCAGCCTGGTGGAACGGTGAAACGCCTGGTAAACAGCGAATAGCTAGACACTCAGACTTCCCAGGAAGCCATAAGCAAACGTGAACAGCGGATCATGTAAATTGGGGTCGGTCAATCAGTCCATGGCCTCTCATTTCCATGGTCGCGCATGATGACAAGGCTTCGCCTGAGAAAATAACAAAAAAAGAAAGCCCGGAATGCCTTGATTCGGCGCTCCGGGCTTTCTTTGTTTTTGTACTTAACTGCTTAGTCCAGCTTCTTATCGGTCGCGGTACCGACGAAGAGGCCGTTGAAGAGCAGCTTGAACGTGGCGTGCGGCTGGGCGCGGAAGGCGACCTCGGGTCCGAGCATGACGACATGCCCTTCGCCTACCTTCGCATCCGCAATCGCCGTACCGCCATCGAGGTATTGCTGCCCCCATGCCCAGCCGGAATCCAGCACTTCCGGACCGGAGAACCAGGCCACGGAACCGGTCTTCTTCTGTGCCGCATCGGGGCCCAGCTTGAAGACAGGGCTGTTGTCGTACACCACATCCACCTGCTTCGGCATCCCGTAAGCCAGCGGGTTGGTGTTGTCGATATTCACCTTCAACAGCGCGCCGGGAATGTAGAATTTCTCCTGCGCCAGGTGGCGGTCCTTGCCATCAGGGCCCTTTTCGGTCAGGTAATCCTTCACGGGAATGCCGAAGAGATCCGCCACGGACGTGGAACTGCCGATGGTGACGATGGACCCGCCGGAATCCGTGAACTTCTTCAACTGGGGAACGGTAACATCTTCGGAGATACGACCGAGCCAGCCCTGGTATTCGGCAGGCACGTTTTCAGGTGCTCCGCCGAAGCCGCCACCGCCGCCGCGTCCACCAGCACCACGGCGGATGGCGCCATCGGGGAAGACGAGCACGTCATACTTCGCGCGCAGATCGCCGGCATCGAGCATCTTCGGATAGACGAGTTCATACGGGAATTCGAACTGTTCGAAGATCCAGCGCGTCCAGCCGGAGGGCATGGAGCCGCCGTACTGATCGAACAACCCGATGCGGATGGGCTTCAACTGCATGGCTTCACCGGTGGGCTTGGCTGCCACGGCGTGGATGTTGACGCCGAGTTCCTTGGCCGCGGTGGTCATGATGGCTGCCACACCGTTGCCGGAGGGAACCCACATGGTGCCGGTACCCAGGCCCATCTCTTCCTTCTTCAGCCAGTAGACCGACGCGCCGACCTTGAGCAGGCGGTTGGCGAGGATGAAGGAGTTGTTTTCACGGTGGCTGATGAGATAGCCTGCGGGGTTGGCCGGGCCGCTCATCTTGCCTTCGGGCATATCGAGCAGCTTGGTGATCTTTTCGAAGGGTCCGGTGACCTTGGCGTTGGCGGGCAGATCCACGATGCGGTCAAACTTGACGCCCATCTGGAAGGCAAGGGTCCAGCCGGTGATGTCGTAAGGGGGAATCGGTGGGCCACCGGGGTAACGGAAGTCATTGGGGTGATCCTGCGGTTCGAACATATCGAGGATGTGGGGCCGGAAGGCCTGAGCGCAGTCGATGATGTAGGAACCGGCGGGGTAGCTCTTCCCGTTCACGGTGAATTCGCTCTTGGCGCGTTCGATGCTGATGCCGTTCTTGATCAGGGTGTTGACGAACTTCGCGGCGGTGGCAAAGTCATCCTGCGTGGAAGGGATGATGTAGGCGCGCGCATCGCGGAACTTGGGGTCATGCAGCACGGTGTTGTAGAGGGCGCCGGGCACGGTGTTGGCACGCAGGCCGCCCATGCTGGCGGACATGGGGGCGTCACCGCCCGCGGGGGCACCGGCCGGGGCCTGGGCCGCAGTTGCTGCAGCGGCACCACCGCCACCACGGCGTCCACCGCCTCCGCCTGTTGCTGCGGGAGCACCGGCGGGAGGTGCGGCTGCGGCCTTGAGGGCTTCAATGCGCTTCGGGGTGACCGTCCAATGGTCGGCGCTGCCGTGTTCGATGGAATTCATGCCCATGCGCCACAGGTTGAAGAGGAACGTTTCGCGGTAGCGCGACGCGATATCCAGCACGGCGCGGTTGTTCGACATCTCATATTCGATGGACTGCTTGTAATGCCAAACCTGCGGGGTGACGGGGAAGGGCCAATCGCCCTGGGGCAGTTGCTTTTCCGGGACCAGTGCGATGGGGGTGGGATTCGGTCCGCCGATGATTTCGGTGAGGAGGCCAATCATGTTGTGGAAGTAGGTGACCGTGCGCAGGCCGCCATTCCACCAGGTGGAGTAATTCGCGCCGGAGCGCATGGCGGAGCCGCCCTTGCCTTCTGCGACCAGACGGCTGTGCATCGCGGTGCCGACCGCTTCAATGCCAAGCGGCACGAGGGGATCGAGCGTGTAATTGAAAGGGTCTCGGAACGGCGGCATGAAGATGACCGCGCCGGCGGGGCCCGTCTGGTGGTGGTTGTACACAATCTCCGGGAACCATTCCTGGAACATGT
The DNA here is from genome assembly GCA_903923395.1 of uncultured Acidobacteriia bacterium. Lineage (GTDB taxonomy): Bacteria > Acidobacteriota > Terriglobia > Bryobacterales > Bryobacteraceae > BOG-234. The sequence goes on along the minus strand of CAIXXM010000169.1, from coordinate 20,935 downwards.
ACTTGTTCATGTTCGTGGTTTCCGGCATGTTAGACATGTAGAAGTCGCGGTTATCGTCATGGCCGATGTACTTGGCATACAGCCGCGGCAGACCATTCAGCGAACGCTTGGTGGGCTCTTTCTCGCGCATGTACCAATCGGCCACAATCTCCTGACCATCGGGGTTCGCCTGCACGGCAAGGATGATGCAGTCATTCAAAAGCCGCAATGTCTCGGCGTCATTCTTGCTGACCATGTCCCACACGAACTGCATGAGTTGCTGGGAGCCCACGGTTTCCGAGGCATGGAGACCGCCGTCGATCCAGATGATGGCCTTGCCTTCGGCGGCGAGTTTGCGGGCGTCGGCTTCGGTGAGGCCTTCGGCGTGCGCCAGCTTCTGGTTGATCTCTTTATAGCGATCGAGCTTCTTCATGTTTTCCGGCGAAGTGAGGATCGCCATGTACTGGCGGCGGCCTTCAGCCGTAGGGCCCATATCCACCAGTTTCATGCGCGGCGATTCCGCGGCAAGCTTCTTCCAGTGGGTGGTCAGCTGTGTGTAGCTGGCCATCATGTAGTCATCGCCGATATCGAAACCGAGAACTTCTTTCGGCGTCGTCAGCTTCTGGGCCAGCGCGGTTGAGCCAAGGCAGAACGCCAAAGCCAGCGCGAGGCCGGTTTTTCGAATGGATTGCACGTTCGGAACTCCTGAAATAAACGCAACGGGGCGGAGAGGGGGTAATCGGTAATCTTACACGATTCAACCGCCTTGCAGCGCCTTCGCCAAACCTGCTAACCTACCCCGCATCCAGTATGCGACTCCTTGGATCAGCTCTTCTCTTTGCTCTCGTTGCTTTCGGCGCCGATAACTCCCTTGGTACCTGGATTCTGGACGTCTCGAAATCGAGCACGACGCCAATTCCCAAAAATCCAGCGAAAGCCCAAACCAATGTTCGCGAAGCCATCGGTGGGAGCGTGAAAGTGACCATCACCGAGGAACTTGCCGATGGTAAAACGAACCGCTCGTCCGCCGTTTATAAGTACGATGGACAACCCGCCGAAATTGTTGGTTTCCCCACCTACGATCGCGTTGCCGCAAAACAAATCGATGCGAACCACTTTGTCAACGAGCGCTGGAAAGAGGGCGGGCAGTTCCGGGTCAAGAGCGAAATCACCATCTCCGACGACGGACGTACCATGACCATCACCACAACGGGCACGAATGCAACCGGCGAACCGCTCAAGGTTCTTCAGGTCTATCACAAGCAGGAACACCAGCCCTGACGTGACGACAGAAATGCAATCAAAACCCTCCTGCAAATGGCGGTCGATGAAGGAGAGGAGCCGGGTGTCAGGCTGGCTGCGTACAGTGCTCTCGTGTACGCCTTCTATGGAGTTGCGATCTCGCTTGGCTGGCGTCTCTGCCTCTATGGGCCGAGGGACTGCCGCCCGGAACGACATAAAACTTCCGGGCGGCTAAAGAAGGATGAAGCATCAATCATTTTCTTGACATTGGCCAGCCCCCTGCATTGCCGTTATGGACGGCGCGCCTTCCGGCTTCGCCCCCAAACCAATACGGTCGCGGCGGCGACCAACGCAGTCGGCGTGGGTTCAGGAGCCGGAGCTGGCGGGGTGCTGTCGGTGATGGTGACGGAACCCGGAGTGACGCTGACGTTGGGGTCCCCCGCCAGATCGCCGGAGTATTGGGCGACGATGAAGTTGGCCAGGTTCAACGCACTGACTCCCGTGGAGACAGCGGTAAAGTCAATTTCCGCCAACGGAATCGCCGTCCCGCTGGACGCATTTCCGGAAGTCGCGATGCTGTAGACGAAGGAAATGGTGCCCCCACTGGAGTCCGACGGGTCTGTGCTGTTGTCGATGCCGAGGTAGCCTGCATTGTCGACGAAGTCGCCCAGTCCGGTCACGTTGGTGGCATTAAGGAGCGTGGGGTCAAACGTCACGTCGAAATTAAAGGCAAATAGGGACGTGGTATCCGCGACGACATCGACGGTGAAGTTGTCGCCTGTGTTGACGGACGAGACGTTGATGAAACTGAAGACCGTGCCGGCGGCAGCGGAGGCGGCCGTGCCGAGGAGCAGGATGAGGGAGGTGAGCAAAGTATTTTTCATGGCGAGTCCTTAGTGGCAGACGGTTCCTTTGGGCAGTCCGGAAGAGACGAACGCGAGGTCCAGAATGTTGATGACGCCGTCGCTGTTGATGTCGGCGGCAGCGTTGTAGCGGGTGGAGGTATAAGTCACGTTGAGCAGAGACTTGACGATGCTGTAATCGGTGCAGTTGGTGACCATGTCGTGGTTCACGTCGCCGGGCGGCACGATGGTGACGTTAGTGGAACCGGTGGTATTCGCGAGCGAATTAGAGGCCCCGAACTGCAGCAGGTAGGAGTTGCCAGCCGCCGAGGCGGGTACGGTGCCGGAGAGGGTGTAAGTGCCGAGGGAGGTGGTCGCTTCACTTTCGCCGCTGCCTTTGAGGCCGGGAGGCACCGAAGGGAAGCCGCCATCTAGAGTGACCTTCATATCCCCGAGTGTGGGGAAGCCGCCGGGCCTGACAACGAAGGTCTGGGGCACGCCCGCCATCATATAGACCGAGGCTGGCAGACTGAGCATGTTGGGGTATTCATTGATGGTCAGCACGAGCGGCGCGGGGGAATAGTTGCCGCCATATTGGCCGGTGCCGGGCGTCAGGTGATAGCGGATCAGGTAAGTGCCGCCGGTGCCTGTGTTGGGCTTGCCGCTGATGGTGCCCTGTGCGGCGGCGTTGTTTTGGACGAACTGAAGGCCAGCAGGAAGCGGTGAATCCAGCACGACGGTGCCGCCGCCGTAGCCATTGCTCTGGATGGTAAAGCTTCCCTGGTAGCCGGATTGGAAGGTGGTGCTGGCGGCGCTCAAAACATTGAGGGTTTTATCAACGCCGGCGGTAAAGTTCGGGGTCGCGCAAGGATTCGAGACCGGCTGTGAACCCAGCGCGGTCGGGAAGATCACAAAAGGCAGGGAGGTGGCCGAGCCCTGGCCGGGGGAGCCGGTTACCGTGGCGGTGCCGTTCCCGTTATCCGTAACGCTGAACCAGTTGGGCAGCCCGCTGCAGGGCGTGGAGAACGAGACGGGGGTGATGGCGTTCGCGCCGATGACGAATGAGGTGGTCTTCCCAATGGGAAAGGTGATCATGTTCTGCGAAAGCGTTGCCGCCGGGGCGTAGAGGTAATTGGGGAGGAAGGGCGTGAAGGTGTGGTTCGAATCAGGTGTCTCCGCGTGGTCCAAGGCGTTGGTGACCCAGACACCGCAGTAGTTCAGGCTGCTGCAGACTTTGGTGCCGATGGTAGGGGTTCCGGTGAATTGCGCCGTGCCGTTGCCGTTATCCCAGAAGGTCATGCCCGGGATGGAAACGTTGGTGTAGAAGGTATAGCGCTGTCCGGGGCCGGAGGCTTTCCAGACCCATTTCTGGCTCTGGCCGAAATACACGTTGCCGGAGGGGCCGCTGACCTGGGTGATGCTGAGCGGCTGTGAAGGATCACCGACATTGAACTCGAAAGAACCCGTGGTGGTGCCGACGATGTTCGTTGCGGTGACATTCATTGAATATTTGCCAGGGCCCATGGTGGACGTGGAGCCATTCAAACAGCAGTGGAGGGTTCCCGTACCTGTACCCGGCGTGAAGCTGATGCCGGCAGGGGGTGTGGCCAACTTAAAAAAGTCAAGCGAGATCACACTGGTGTCCCCGGTGACGGCGGGAACGGGCAGGCCGGTGGCTGGGATGGCAACAAGGCTGTCCGCGCTGCTCGAAAGGGTGACTCCCGAGGGGAAGTTCAAGACCGGTGCGGTGCCGATTTGTACCGTGACCTGGTTCCCGCCGCCATCGAGCAGTTGGAGTTGCGTGACGACCTGGGTGGCGCAGGTACTGATATTCGTGGTGCTGCTGATGCCTGTGGAGGGGTCTGGCTCACAGGCGGTATCGGTGCTGGCGGGGGTGAGTTTGGTGACAATGAAGTTGGTTCCGAACAACGTGGCGGTGTATTTCTGGTTGTTCCAATCCCGAAACCGGATCAGCGGGTTGATGGAATCATAAGTGATTGGGGTGGTTTGACTGTTGACGGTGACGTTCTTCGCACCATTATTCAAAAAGTAGCCGTTGTAGTAACCCATGTTCCAGGTGTTGCCGGACCAGTCTTTGTAAGTTGCTCCGACCACTGGCTGTGACTGACCGGCGCCGGTGTGTAGGAACTTGACTGAGTTGCTGGGCGAGGGGAGCGTGCTGGTGGAAGGAACGTCGGGGTAAGTGGCTTCGGTCCAGACGACGCCGAACTTATAGAAGCCATCCTTGGTGGAAAGCAGGGCTGCCATATCAACGAAACCGCCGGGGAAGGCCTGGCCCGAGGCCTGCTGCAACTGGGAATTGACCACATCGATCGCGTTAGCTTCGTCAATGGCGAAGGTGACGGCGACTGTGATGGCGAGTGCGATTACTGCGACGATCATGCTGATGCCGAAGGTCTCGGCGGCACCGTCGGCGCCGGCTTCGAGGGTGGTTTCCGCTTCGACCTCTGCTTCGGCGGTGAACTCAGCTTCAACGTTGCTACTCAGCTTGGTGCTGTCAGTGGCTAACTCTTCATCGCCCTCCGCCGCCGCGTCCTTTGCGACTTGCTCTGAGTCAGACTGCACCTTCTCCGCTGATCTGACATACCGTCGTACGGTCTCTCCGGCTCTGCGGTTGGGGAAGATGGAGTTTCTGAAAGCGGGGACTTGAGATATGAGCGCAGGGATGCCGATTAGTAGTCCAGCTGCGCCGCTGGCGCTGCCAACCTCTGCATCAAATAACTGATTGCTCACGTTGTACATGGTGAAGCCAGATACGCTGGGACCCGGCGTGCTGGCCTGCGTTCCGGAGCTTGTGGATTCCGTGCGGGTGGACCGGCCCGCGGCATTGGCTGCGCGGGCAGCTGTTGTGCTCAGGGAACTGGTGGAAACCTGTGATCCGGCCAGTGGCGGAAGGTTTGCGAGAAGCGTTTCGTATTCGCTTTTCCGGGCAGCCAGAAGGTAGTAATCGGTGTTTGGGGCGTTCTTGGTCAGAATGGAGCCGACGCAGGCAATATAGTTCAGTTTGAGCGCTTTGGCGACGTCGGGATCGGGCTTCCAGGTGCAGTGATTCTTGAGCCAGCTGTTGTAGTCAGCGATGGCGTGGTCGTAGAGATTCCGCTCGTGGTAGGTCCAGCGGGACTGGAACCAGCTAAGGACGGTGGCTTCGTTGCCGGAGAGTTGTGAGGGGTCTTCGGTGGCCATCGACCACATGCGGACCTCCATAAAAGCGCGGATGGCAGCCCGGAGGTCAGCACGTGCGTTTTGGTAGACGAAGGCGACGTCTGCAGAGCTGGAGGGTAGCTGATTCAACTGCAGGAACTGGGTGACGGAATCCTGTTCCCATTGCTGGACGGCGCCGATGATGGCGGAGTTCGGGACGGAATTGGCACTGGGTCCGCAAACCTGTTGGATGATGCTGTTTCCTCCGAGGAAAGCGCACCCGGGCTGGAGGGTAAACGTCGCGGCCTGGGCGGTCATGCCGAGACGCTGCGGAATCCAGTCGGCCGGCAGCATCATGATGGCAAGAATGAGCGCGATCGGCTGGAAGAAACGCGCGCGGCGCATCCAAAGGGCACCGGTGGTCTTTCGCATTCTGCGTGGCTTTGATTTGCGGTTGATCATAAGTAATCCTCACCGAAAGGCTGAATTCGGGGTCCAATGATGTAAGGGAGAGGAGGGGTCTGGATTCTGCCACGGAAGAAAAATATTTTTCTTTGGTGCGATACAATTCGAGGGAGTCGCAGCGTTTCTATGAATGGATCACCCACAGCATCTGTTCGAGATCTGATGGCCCGGTTTCGAGGGGGAGACGCGGCGGCAGCGGGGCAACTGGTGGAAGCGCTCTATCCGCAATTAAAGAAGATTGCCCGGTCGCGGATGCAGGGCGAAGACTCGCGCCACACTTGGCAACCCACGGCGCTGGTGAATGAACTGTACCTGGAATTGCGCAAGGTGCGGGAACTGCGCGAGGGTGCGGAAAGTGAAGAAGAAGAGCGCCACTCCTTTCTGCATTTTTCGGCCTACCTGATGCAGCGCCTGCTGGCTCACCATGCCCGGCCCCTCGCGAAGCGCGCGGAATTTGAGAGCTTCGAAGAGAGTTTTCACGGAACGGAAGCGGGGGGTGAGTCCCTGCGTGAGATTGAAAGTGCGCTGGACCGTCTGAGTGAGATCAGTCCGAGGTTGAGGACCGTGGTGGAGCTTCGTGTCTTCGAAGGCCTCACAGGAGACGAGATCGCGGCTCGCATGGGTGCCTCGCCCCGCAGTGTGGCCAGGTGGTGGAACTTCGCGCGGGATTGGATGGCGGAAGAGTTCGGACCGGGGCGGCGGGCTGCGGTTCCAGGCAAAGCATGACACCGGGCAACGCATGACGCAAGACCAACGGAAGCGCGTCTGGGCAGTCTATGAGGAGGCGGGCGAGCTTCCGGTGGGGTCGCGTGAAGAATTCATCCGCAAAGCGTTGCCCGAGGAAGAACTGCGCGCCAAGGTGCGGGAACTGCTGGAGACAGCGGATACGCCTCTCGATGAAGAAGAGGTTGCGGTCCCCGAGTGGGAACGCGTGGGGCAGTGGCTGGGGCGGTTCCAGCTGCTGGCACCGGTGGGCCGCGGTGGTATGGGGGAGGTCTATGAAGCCTTGGACCCGGATTTGGGGCGGCGCGTAGCGATCAAGTGCATCTCATCGCGGCGTTTGGGCGCGGTGAATGCGATTGAGGCGTTAACGCGGGAAGCGCGGGCGGCTTCGGCGCTGAATCACCCTGGCATCGTGACAATCTTCGAGGTCATCCGCAGCACAGACACCGTGGGCATTGCGATGGAGCTGGTCGAGGGCGAGCCGATGCGCAAGCTGGTTGGCCGGACGCATGAGCTTCCGCAGGTGGCGCTCTGGGGACAGCGCATTGCCGAGGCACTGGCGGCTACGCACGCGCGGGGCATCATCCACAGGGACATTAAGCCGGAGAACCTGATTGTGCGGGCCGATGGGTATGTGAAGGTGCTGGATTTCGGCCTGGCGGCGGAAGACAGCGCCTGGGGCAATGCGCGGCCCATGGGCACCTTGCGTTACATGTCCCCGGAGCAGGGGCTCGGCCACTCGCTCACGCCCGCCACGGACATCTTTTCATTGGGAATCGTCCTCTATGAACTCGCCACCGGGACGCATCCATTCGCTCTGGCAGGGGCAGGCACTTCGACTCTGACACTGACGCGCGCGGTGGCGCTGGGCGACTTGCGGCCTCCTTCGGCATTGCGCCGCGGGCTGCCGGAGAAGTTCGACGCGCTGCTGCTTGAGATGTTGAGTACGAAACCGGTTGCACGGCCCACGGCGGCTGCAGTTGCAGCCCGGCTGGAGAGCATTGCCGCGCGCCGGAGTGCCCGTTCGGCCACTTGGTGGCTTGCGGCCGCGGTGATGGCTGCCCTTGTGACATTCCTGGTGGTCCGATACTGGCCGGTGCCCGCGCCCGCGTCGGTCCGTCTCAGCAGTCCAGTGGCGATTACGAGCTATGACGGCATTGAACGCGAACCGGCCATTTCGCCAGACGGCCGCAAGCTGCTGTTCGTCTGGAGCGGGGATGACAGCGATCACGACGAGGTTTATATGCAGAACCTCGCGGGGGGCGACCTGCGGCGTTTAACAAATGACTCCCGTCCGAAGTACAGCCCCGTATGGTCGCCGGACGGGCACACCATCGCCTGGCAGAGCCGCGCGAGGGATGGCAGCGAAACCTGGATCATGGTGGCTCCGGTAGATGGTCCCGCGCGCCTGGCGGGTTCCACAGCAGACCACGAGGGATTTTACGGTGTACAGTTCTGGCCGGACGGCGCTTCGCTCATCGCAAGCGATTTGGTGCCGTGGGGCCGGTCTCTGGTGCGGATCAACCTGGCGGATGGCAGCAAGACTTTTTTGACCAGGGAGCCAGGCTTTGGCGAAGACTCACCTGTTGTTTCGCCGGACCGGAAGCGCCTGCTGTTCCGCCGCAAGAGGGCTGACTCCGCCTGGCTTTGCGCACTCGAACTGACGGCACCGCAACACGAGACCTGCTACGCGGCGCCCGGCACCATTGAGGGTGAGGCCTGGCTGGGGGATTCCCGGACCGCTTTGTATGCAGGCTCCGGAGCCTTGTGGCAGGTCAACATGGATGGGTCCGGCGCTCATCCGGTACGAATCGCAGAGGGAGAGTTTCGCAACTTTCGCAACGCTCCGGACGGACAGACCTTCGTATTCAACCGGGCGCTTGTCGACGTGAACATCTGGCGGCTGGATCCGGCTACGGGCAAGGAGACGCGCTTTCAGGGTTCGAGCGCGGAGGATAGTGAGCCCCAATATTCTCCGGACGGGCGGCACGTGGTGTTTCGCTCGAATCGCACGGGAGTTTACGAATTGTACTTGTGCGAACCGGATGGGACAAGGGCACGGCAGATCACGTCGCTGGGGGGCGATCTGGGGAGTGCGGTGTGGTCGCCCGACGGGGAATGGATCGCGTTTGACGGGACGGTGGATGCGAATCATCGAACACGGTTCACAAATATTCTGGTGATTCCTTCACGCGGCGGAACAGTCCGGCGGGTGACGCCGGATGATGCGGAGTACACGGTGCCGGGCTGGTCGGCGGATGGCCGGTTCCTTTATTGTTTGCGGGGCGGCGCGGGGCAGGTTGTGAAGACTCCTGTAGCGGGAGGGAAACCGGTGGAAGTATTTGCGGAGGAGATGTTTGACTTGCGCGAGAGTCCGGCGGGACGTTTTTTGTATGCGCGGCGTGAGCAGGGCGACGGGATCTGGGAGCGGCGGGCTGGGGGTGGTCCGGGGGCGCTGGTGCCAGGGACGGAGCATGCGCTGTATCGAACTTGGGATCTGCGGGGTGGCCGGCTGTTCTTTCTGGAGGAGGGGCAGTCCGGACACTTTGCAGAGCTGAATCTGCCGAATGGCCGGATCAGGAAGTTTCCAGGAACGCCGCCGAGGCGGGTACTGCACGGTCCGCGGAATTTGACGGCGTCGCCGGCCGGGGACTCGATCTTGTATTCGAGTGAGGACTTGGCACTGGGGGACATTTATTTGATGCGGGTGCTGGCGGGGCGGCCTTGAAGGGTTGGCCGCATTTGTTACAGAGACAGCGCTAAACTGGGGGTTTGTATGCGCAGCGCATGGGTAGAAAAGCGAGAGTCCGACGCAATCCGGACACAGATGCACTACGCCCGCAAGGGAGTGGTCACCGAAGAGATGTTTTACGTGGCGAAGCGGGAATCCATCTCCCCTGAACTCGTCCGCCAGGAAGTGGCGCGGGGGCGCATGATTATCCCCGCGAATATCCGGCACACGAATCTCGAACCCATGGCGATCGGCGTGGAGTCGAAATGCAAGATCAATGCGAATATCGGGAACTCGGCCACCACGTCGAACATTGATGAGGAACTGGCGAAACTGCAGTACGCGGTGAAGTACGGTGCCGATACGGTGATGGACCTTTCGACCGGCGGCGACATTCCAGAGATCCGGAAGGCGATCATCGCGAATTCGCCCGTGCCGATTGGCACTGTGCCGATTTATGAGGCCCTGAACCGCGTCCGCCGCGTGGAAGATCTCAATATCAATGTGCTGCTGGATGTGATTGAAGAGCAGGCCGAGCAGGGTGTGGATTACATGACGATCCACGCGGGCGTGCTGGTGCAGTATGTGCCGCTGGCGAAGAACCGCATCACGGGGATTGTGAGCCGCGGCGGGGCAATTCTGGCCGAGTGGATGGTCAAAAACCACAAGCAGAACCTGCTCTATGAGAACTTTGATGCCATCTGCAAGATCTTCCAGAAGTACGATGTGAGCTTCTCGCTGGGTGATGGTCTGCGCCCCGGTTGTATCGCGGACGCGAGCGATGCGGCACAGTTCGCCGAATTGAAGACGCTGGGCGAATTGACGCTGAAGGCCTGGGAATTTGACGTGCAGACAATGATTGAGGGTCCGGGCCACATTCCGCTCGACCAGATTGAACTGCAGGTCATCAAGGAGCGCGAACTCTGCCATGACGCGCCCTTCTACACGCTGGGGCCGCTGGTGACGGATATTGCTCCGGGCTACGACCACATTACGTCGGCGATTGGTGCTGCGATGATTGGCTGGCACGGTGCGTCGATGCTCTGCTATGTGACGCCCAAGGAACATCTGGGTTTGCCGAACCGCGAGGATGTGAAGCAGGGCATTATCGCTTACAAGATTGCGGCCCATGCGGCCGATATTGCCCGCAAGCGTCCGGGTGCGCGTGACCGCGACGACGCTCTTTCCAAAGCGCGGTATGAGTTCGATTGGAATAAACAGTTCGACTTGTCGCTGGACCCCGAGACCGCCCGCGCGATGCACGACGAAACGTTGCCGGAAGAAGGGTTTAAAGAGGCTGCGTTCTGTTCGATGTGCGGGCCGAAGTTCTGCTCGATGAACCATTCGTCGAAGGTGGAAGGGTTTACCGAAGAGCAGGCGCAGGAAGTGCTGGGGCGGAGTGAGTTGACGCAGATTGCTGTTGGGGATTAGGCTGCGCAACCTGTAGCGGGGGAGATAAGGCATGCACATCGAAATTCTCGATCCGGCTGTGGAAGCCAGAATGCAGAAACAGATGGCGGTAACCGGTGCCGCAAGCGCCGGAGAAGCATTGCTGCATCTCCTCGATACACAGGAAGAGCAAGATCGCTGGCTCCACGATCACCGCGACGCGATCAGGATGAAGATTCGGCGCGGGTTGGAGCAACTTGACCGCGGCGAGGGTATTCCTGAGGATGAGTTGGATCGTTACTTGGCGAAGCTGAAGGCAAGATCCGCGTAACATGCGGCGCTACATTCTCGCGCCGTCGGCAGCGCTAGATCTCGCTGAAATCTGGCTGTATTTGAAGGCGCAGGCCGGGGTTGAGGTCGCTGACAGCGTTGAGCATGCCATCAGGGCCAAGATCGTTTTGCTGGCAGTTGCTCCCGGGGCCGGACATTGGCGAAGGGATCTTACCGAAGAACCAGTGAAGTTCTTTGCTGTGTATTCCTATCTGGTTGTCTATCGACCGGAAACAGCGCCACTCCAAGTGGTTGCCATTCTTCACGGGGATAGGGATGTCGGGCAGTTGCTCTCAACCCGGTTCTGAACGTGTCTTATCTGCGTTCGCCCCGTGCGAGGTCTTGATGAAATTCGGTCTTGATCTTACCGGGGTGCCCGGTCGGCCCGGTGATCCGAAAAAACCTAATCAACTGAAGTTCGTGTGGTAGGCGCGCCAGGGATCGAACCTGGGACCCTCAGCTTAGAAGGCTGATGCTCTATCCAACTGAGCTACGCGCCCGTGCCTTTGATTGTATCCTGCCGATGAACGCCTCCTCCGCGAATTGCTGCATCTCGCGCTCATTTTCAGTTGCCCAGTCCGTGTGCTGTTTTTCCTTCAATCGTGTGAGTAATTCCACGTTGCGATGCATTTCCACCAGCCGCTTCCGTTCCTTCGCGACAGCTGCGTCCAGTCCCTGAATCTGGGCCACGGCCTCCTGCTTTTGCTGATCCAACTTGCGTGAGAATGCCGGGTACGATGCCAGTACAGAGGCTTCTCCACCCAATTGGATCTGCTTCGCCGCTGCCCGGCCCTGTTCTATCAAGGTCGACGCGGCATCCCGTGCCTCGGCCGCCAGTTGGACGGCGTTGCGCGTCCGTTCCTCCTGCAACTGCTTCTGTAACTCCCGCCACTGAAGCACACGGTGCAACCGGAAGTCGAATTTTTTCACGGCACCATCCCGGCCACGGCTTCCATCTGACGAATCGTCTCTTCCGGACTCGACACATCCTCAGGAGGCTGCCGCAGAAACTTCATCAACTCGCCCCGCGACCGGATGATGGAGTCCAGTTGTGGATTGGACCCCGAGACATAGGCCCCCAGATGAATCAGATCTTCTGAATCCCGGTACAGGGCTAGCGCTTGCCGGATCTTTGCCGCGCTTTCCGCTTCGCGGCTGGTAAACAATTGACTCTGCAAGCGGCTGACCGAATCCAAGACGGAAATTGCCGGATAATGCCCAGCCGCGCCCAACTGCCGCGAAAGCGTAATGTGTCCATCGAGTATCGACCGTACCGCATCGCAGATGGGCTCATTGAAATCATCGCCCTCGACGAGCACGGTGAAGAAACCAGTGATCGAACCCGAATCAAAATTTCCTGCGCGTTCGCAGATCTTCGGCAACAGACTGAAGACTGAAGGCGTGTAGCCCTTCTGGCTGGGCGGTTCACCAGCCGCCAGCCCGATCTCCCGCTGCGCCATCGCCAGACGGGTGATCGAATCCATCACAAGCAATACACTCTTCCCCTGGTCCTTGAAATACTCCGCAATCGCCAATGCCACAAAGCAGGCCCGCACGCGCAGAGGGGCTGGCCTGTCAGAAGTGGCCACCACCACCACAGACTTCTTCATGCCCTCCGGCCCAAGCTCATGCTCCAGAAACGCTCGCACTTCGCGATTTCTTTCGCCAATCATGGCGATGACATTTACATCGGCGGAACTCGACTTCGACATTACCCCCAGCAGCGTACTTTTTCCAACTCCGCTGCCGCCGAAGATCCCGATGCGCTGGCCCTTGCCGCAGGGAAGCATGCCATCAATCACGCGTATTCCAGTGTTCAGTTTCTCCACGATATGCGCGCGGGTGAGGGGGTTCGGCGGAGTTCCATAGAGTGGCACACGGTCCGTCATGTGCGGTGCCGGCAACCCGTCCATCACCTTTCCGAAGCCATCCACCACGCGCCCCAACAGATCCGGCGACACCTCGACGTTGGATTGCCCGCCGCGGCACAGGATGCGGTCGCCCAAGCGCAAGCCTCCTGTTTCTTCGAGCGGCATGGAGAGCACCCGTCCATCGCGGAAACCCACGACCTGCGTGCGGATCGAATGTCCATCACGGGTTCGAACTTCGCAAAAATCGCCAATCGCTGCTGCAGGTCCGTTGGACTCAATCAACAGGCCTACCAGTTCGACGACTTCGCCCTCGAGAACAACGGGGTCCATGTGTTCCACAAGTGAGATGTAACGGTTCAAGTCAATGGACGCGGTCATGACATTCGGTCCGTGAGTCCTTTCGAGATTTCGTCGAGCTGGTTTTCGACGGAGGCGTCGATCGTTCCGCCGCCGGTTCGGATGATGAGTGTTCCGAGTGCGCAGGCAGGATCTGCCTCCACTTGGATCGACGCGTCGTGGCGGCGCGGCACGGACTGCTCGACTGCTTCCGCCATGTTGGGGTGTACACGGATGTGGTACTTCTCGGCGCGCCCGATGCGGTCAAACGCAAAACGGACCAGTCCGGAAAGGGCGGCGGGGTCCACGTGCAACTCGCGGTGCAGGATTCGGCGGGCAATCGCCAGCGCGAGTCGCACGAGGTCCTGCTCAGCGGCCCGGCGGAGTTGCGGGCGCATGTCGAGCACTTCCTGAATGGAGGCGTTCATGCGGTCCATCACGGGCTGGATTTCCGCCTTGGCCTGGCCGCGTCCATGTTGTTCGCCCTGCGCGAAGGCATTGCGTTCCGCGCGTGCGGTCTGCTCGCGCAAGCTCGCGAGTTCGGCTTGGAGTTCGGCAATTTCCGCGGATCTATCGGGATGGTTCTGGGCGGTTGCCGGCGCGGGGGAGGCTGGTGTTGCTTTTTCCTCCTGCGGACGAAAGTCGTTTGGCTGAATCGACGGGATCACGAGTGGTTCCGCGAAGTCCGCGAGGAATCCGCTCAGCACCTTAGACAACATACTGTTCGCCCACGGAGCCCTTCAGCGTGATGACTCCCTCGTTTTCGAGCTGACGGACGAGCGAGATGATCTGTTGCTGGGCCGCTTCCACCTCTTTGATGCGGATCGGTCCCATGGCTTCCATGTCTTCCTTGAGCATTTCCTGCGCACGGCCCGACATGGTTTGTAGAAAGTGTTCGCGAAGCTGTTCGGAAGTGCCTTTGAGGGCGGTCGTTAGAACTTTGCGGTCAATCCGCGCCATGAGTTCTTTGATCTGATTTACGTCGATCAGCAGCAGGTCTTCGAAGACGAACATGAGGTGGCGGATTGTTTCGACGAGGTTGGGGTTCTGGGTTTCGATGACCTCCAGAATCTCTTTGCTGGAGCCCGAGTCCAGCCGGTTGAACATTTCTGCGACGGCGCGCACGCCGCCATAGCTTTCGCGGCTGAACTCGCCGAGGGCCTGGAGCTTCTGGCCGATAATCGTGGCGATTTTCGAGATGATTTCCGGCGAGATTTGGTCGAGGCTTGCCATTCGCAGAGAAACGTCAGACCGCAATTCCGGCGGCAGGGAAATGAGCAGGGCCGCGGCCTGTGACGCGTTCAAGTGCGAAAGAATCAGTGCGATGGTCTGGGGGTGTTCGTTGTGTATGAACTTGGCGAGCTGTTGCGGGTCTACTTTCTGCAGGATGTCGAGGTTCGCAAAATCTCCGCCAACGGACTTGGCCAGGCGGTCGATCAGGCGCTTCGCGACGTCGGGTCCAAAGGCCTGAATCAGCATTTTTTTCGCGAAGTCGAGGCCGCCGCGCACGACGAAGTCCCGCGCCACCGTCATCTGGTAGAACTCCGTCAGGATGATCTCGGCTTGTTCGGAAGAGACCGGGTCGAGACGTGCGATCTCACGGCTGATCAACTGCACTTCTTCGTCGCTAAAGTGCTTCAGGAGTTCGGCACCCGTCTTTTCACCGACCAGGGTCAATAGCATCGCGGCTTTGCGGAGGCCGCTGATTTGTTCTGTCTGGGGCGGCGCGACGGCGTTGGTGATCATCGGTCAGCTCTTCCTGATTTCGATATCGCTGACCCACGATCGCAGAATATTCGTCACGCCCTGCGAGTCTTTCGTGATGGCTTCGCGAATGTGTTTCAGCAGCACCTCGGAGGCTTTCGAATTCGGCGGAAGTTTGATGCGGCTCATCGCTTCGGCTTCGAGTTGCGCCTGTTGCGCTTCAACATCTGTCATCGTCGTCTCGATCGCATTGGTGCCGGCGGAACCCGGTTGTGCGGAGCCCTCGGTGATTGCGGTGGTTGCCGGCTGTTGTTGTCCGGGTTCCAACGCGGCCGCGGCGAGGTCTTCCGGGGTCAGCTTGGGCTTCTTCTTGCGCAGCATGAAGAAGGCGGCGATGGTGAGCAGAAGAACGCCCGCGGCGATGCCGGTGATGAGTTGTTCCCGCTGGGTCAGGCCAGCCGCCGGGGCAGGTCCGGAATTCGGCGCGGGCGGGGGTTCGGCGGAGAGCGTCGTCTCAAAGGGCAGTGTCTCGACGGTAATCAGATCGCCACGCTGTTCGTTGATGCCAAGAATCCCCGCGACGACATCCCTGACTCCCTTCAGCACCTCGGGAGGAGGCGGTGTGAGCACCCGTTTCGCCCTGGTTCCGACGCCCTCCCAGCGCGCTGTCTGATCGATGATCACAGCAGCAGAAATCTTGCGGATGGAGCCTTTGGGAGTAATGACTCTTCGGACAGTCTTACTCGTCTGGTAGGCGAGATTTTCGGTGCGGCGGATGAGTCCGGTGGCGCCGGTTGCGGGGCGGCTCACCGGGCGGGGTAGATTGGACGCGGCACCTGGCACACCGCTGGCGATTCCAGCAGCGCTCGATTCCTCCGTCGTTTGGGAAGTGGTAACGACCGAGGCGTTTGGGTCCAGCGTTTCGGCGTTCTCTTCCGCGCTGGTGAAGTCACAGTCGACGGAGATGCCGGCACGGAAGCGGCTCTCGCCGAGGAGGGGGCCAAGCGAATTGTTCACTTTTTGGAGCAGTTCGCCTTCGACCCGGTGCCGGTAATCGAGATTTGCTTCCGCCAGTTGCGCCTCGGAATCCTCGGATTGGGAAATCCGGCTAAGAAGTTGCCCATTGGAGTCAATGACGGCGACGCGGTCGGGTGTGAGACCTTCCACGGCGCTTGACACAAGATTTCCGATCGCGGTGATCGTCGATTGCGAGAGCCTATTGGATCTCTTGAGGCGCACGACAACCGTCGCCTTGGCAGGTTGTCTCGATTCCAGGAAGACGGAATCTTTCGCGACCGTGATATGCACGCGCGCCGTCTCGATCTGTGACAGGGTAGCGAGGGTGCGCTCCAATTCCCCTTCCAGAGCACGGCGAAAGTTGACCTGCTCTGCGAAATCTGTTCCGCCAATGTTGGTGCGGTCAAAGATCTCAAAGCCGATCCGCCCGGATTTCGGCAGACCAGCCGCTGCAAGGGCCATGCGTGCCTCCGCGATTCTCTCTGCCGGGACGAGAATGGATCCGCCGGTTTCATCTGTCCGGAACTCGACCGCACCCTCGCGAAGCTTCTGGGTGATGGCAGCAGCGTCCTCGGGAGCGAGCGAAGAATAGAGGACGCGAAAGGCACTGTCATGTCGCCAGCGGGCGAACGCGAAGATGGCAATGGCGAGTGCGAGGGGGATCGCAATCAGCGTGACCCTCCGCACGGGGTTGAGGCTGCGCCAGAATGTGAGGATCTGCTCCATGGCTTCAGCGCTCTCAAAGTTGCGAGCGCATGATCTCCTGATAGGCCGAGACAAGTTTGTTGCGGACTTGCTGGAACAGTTCCATGGAAACTTCAGCCCGCTGTGAGGCGAGGGCTACTGTATGAAGGTCCTGGCTTCCGCCTGAGATGAAGTCCAGGACTGCCTTCTGGGCGGTATTGGAGGTGTCCTCTACAGCAGTGATGGCCGAATCCATTACCGCGGCAAAACCTCCCTTGCCCGGCTGAGCAGTTGCCGGAGAGGGTACCGAATAGGTCAGGCCAGGTTGGATTTGAACAGGCATGGTTTAACGGAAGAGATCGACGGATTTCGAGATCATATCTTTCAGGCTCGACACTACGGCGACGTTGGCGTCATAGCTGCGGGACGTGCTCATCAGGTCCACCATTTCCTCGGCGGGGTTGACGCGGGGAAACGAGACATAGCCGTTGCTGTCGGCATCGGGATGTCCGGGAAGATAGCGGCGTTCGGGGTCACGGTCATCACTGATGATGTTCGACACGGAGACGCCGGTTGCGTTCATGCCCGCTTGCGAAAAAACTTCAGAGAAGGTTTGGGGAATGTCCGTGGACTCGAAGACAAGATCTTTTCGCTTGTATGGCCCTCCATCCGGCGTTCTGGTTGTATCCGCATTGGCCAGGTTTTCGGCTATGACTTGCGCACGTGCGCGCTGAGCAGACATTCCGGAGGATGCGATAGAAATGGCACCGAACAGGTTCATCAGGATTTCCCTTCCTCGATAGCCATCTTGAGCTGTTTGAAATCACCCTTGACTATCTGAGTAGCAATATTGAAGCGGAGTGTGTTTTCAGCCAGGATTCGGGCTTCGCGGTCAAGATCAACGTTGTTCCCGTCATTCTGCGTACGGCCGGTATTCACCTCCACAGCGTTCAAGGACTGATGTTGAAAGATATCGCCAAAGGACTGGGGCTGGACTATGTCTTTTGTCCTGTATCCCGGCGTGTCGGCATTTGCGATGTTTGAAGCTGTTACTGTCTGGCGCCTGGAAAGAAACGTCAGGTAGTTTTCCAGTTCCATTCCAGTCTGGTTCAGTTTCATCACCATCGAAATGTGCAGGTCTGATGCCAAACAGAAGTCCTTGCGTTTCAACAATAGGGCGGTCAGTGATTGCCAGAAAATTGTCAGGCCGCCAAAGTTTTGCCGTGGGAACTGACGGGTTTGCCGCGAAATTGCTGGCTCACCGCGACGTTGCGGAGGGTATGCCTGAGATGTTCACGGTATGCTTTCGCGCTCACAAGCAGCGAGTGAAGTTCACCGAGGACCCGGGTGGCGTCCGATTGTGTTGGAGCCTCCGCCGATTTCTCAAGATCAATAACGAGGGATGCGAAGGTTTCCCAGTCGCCGGCCTCAAGTGATCTCCGGGCGGATGAGAGCCGAATCTCAAGATCAGTAACCGGTGTTGTTATAGCCGCGCTCCGTGGTGAATAAGTTAGTGTAATAAGTTACCTGCGACTCCAGGCTTGCGATTGAGGCGTCGGCTTTCGCGAGTTGAGCCTGCAGGCTAGTCTGTAATTGGTCGACGTTGCTCTGTTTGTCCGATATTTGGTTCTGATCATTGGTGATGGTTCGCGAGACCTGTGCCTCCTGCAGTTTCAAAATCCCATTGGTTGGGTCCTGCAATCCGTTGAGTTGATTGGTCGCCGCATAGAGGAAGCCACTGGTGGTCGTTGAACCGAGTAAGGCCTTCAGGGTTGAGAAATTTGATTGCGCCGCGGTACTGAATGTGGACGAGTCCACGTTTAGGTGTCCGCTTGTATCCAGCGTTATGCCGAAGGCGGCTAGAGAAGCCTCCGGTGAGCCGTTCGAGTAGCCGCCTAACTCACGCAGTGAAGTCGATACAGAATTGAGAATGCTTTGGCCAGCCAATGCACCGGCATTTGTCCCATGTTGGGTAGCGAGTTCGTCGACAACTGCATTGTAGGCGGAAGCGAAGTTGCTGAGGGAGCTCTCCAGTGCCGCAGGGTTCTGTGCGACGGTGACCGTTGCTGGATTGCCCGTTGTGCCTGCTGACAACAAGTTCACCGTCACCCCCGGAGCGAGTGTGATGGTCCGTGAGGAGCTTGTGACTGGCGTCGTTTGTCCGGCCACTGTATAACTGGCCAGCGAACCGGTCGTCTGGCTGGTGATCAATTCACTGGAGCCGTCCGAGAGTGAGATTGCGTTATCGCCGAGCGCAACTGCCTTCAGGGAGAGTCTGTAATCCGGGGACGACGAATTGCCCACGTTGACAATCGTTGCCTGGGCGCTTCCCCCCGCCTGCGTGTTGATGGCATCAGCAAGATCATTCAACGAAGAGGATGCCGCCGAAACGGAGATCTGCGTACCGCCCACCGTCAAGGTGTAGCTCTTGGAGGTACTAATGCCCTGTGTCGACGGATCACTTACAGTCGTGGAGCCAGCCTGACTTAGAGCGGTTGCGGATGCTCCGGTGCTGAGGACTTGAATGCTGTAGTCTCCAGGCGAAGCGCCGGTTCCAAGCGTGGCACTTACTGTCGAGTCAGAGGAGGAAACACTTAGAAGGCCGGAGGCCAGGCTGCTTTGCAAGCCCGTCACGGCGCTTTGGAGCGAGGACACCTTCTGGTCGATGTTGCCGAGCTCCGTGGACTGGCTCTGTAACGCGGTCACCTGATTGTTCAGGGCGGAGATTGGCAGTGATGCAATACTCACTGCTCTCGTAAGGACCTGCTGCAAGTCTACCGCAAATTGGCTCGAGCCATTGAATGTCGCCGAACTGGAAGTGGATGAGGTCGACATAGAGAAGTCACTTACGGCGGGCCGGAGCTTACCGGCCCGCCAGAGTCAGACAGGTTATCCCTTCAGCAAGGACAGAATTGCCTGTGGCGCGGAGTTCGCTTGCGCCAGTGCCGCCAGTGAGGTCTGCTGCAAGACCTGTGCCTTTGTCAGATTCGCCGCTTCCGAAGCCACATCGGCGTCACGGATGGTGGACTGTGCTGCCGAGAAGTTGCTGATCTGCGACTGGGCAAGGTTGATCGCGTACTGCAATTTGTTTTCGCCCGCGCCGACAACACCCTGAATCAGACCGAGTTGCTGCACCGCCGACTGAATCGCTACCAGCGCCGAATTTGCATTGCCCACGTTTGAGGTACCCGCGGTCGGATTATTGACCGTGATGTTCCCAACGGCTGCACCAAAGGTATTGTTGGCTCCCGTTCCGTCAGCCACCGACTGCACTGCAGTGAACTTGGACTGGCTGCTGAGCTGGACGTTTCCAGCGCTGTCCACGCTGGCTGTAATGCCGAGAGCTTGAGAAACTTTGTTGATATCGGCGACTTTCGTCGCCGCCGTCGTTTCACCAGCGAACGTGAACTGTACTGTCTGATTGTTGCTGGTGACCAGAGAAAAGCTTTCTGTTGAGGAGGCTCCCGTCGGATTGGCCCCGGTCACGGTATAGAGCGATTTGTTGTCTGCCGTGATCGTGGCGGCGTTGCTGACCAGACCGTCGGCCACAGCCAGACCTGTTGCATTCACGCTGAACGCGCGGCTGCCACTGAACTGTAGATATCCGGTTGTCTGGTTCACCGAGGCGTTAATCCCCAGGCTGTTGAGCTGGCTGTTGATCTGTCCCAATGCATTATCCACGGTGATACCGCCCGTGACCGATTTAACGGTAACTGTGGTGGATGCCGCCGACCCTGTTGAGTCGGTGTAGTTTACCGTGAAGGCCTGGCTTCCGCCAGCGCCCAGAACGGCAGGCGTCGTGCGTAGATCGACACCGCCTCCAACGACCTGATTGCCCCCTCCCGTGACGCTGGTATTATTCAAGCCAAGGCTGGTACTGTCGGCGGCATTCTGCACTCCGGAAAGGTCGACATTGACTTTCGAGTTGGAATTTGCGGCAGTAACTGCCCCGCCGATATATACCGAGAGGTTCGAGTTGAATTGGCCGCCACTGTTCAGCTGCACGTTGTTGGCCTGCCGGTCAATTTCCGACAGCAGGCTGCTGTACTCCGTATTCAATGTTGTCCGGTCGCCGGTGAAGGTCTGGGATGCAGATTGTGTTGCCAGCGTCTTGAGACGGTCCAGGATCTGCGAAATCTGCGTCAAACCGCCGTCTACAATCTGCAACTGGTTGACGCCATCACTTGCGTTCCGCACGCCCTGGCTGAGTTCCGCAATGTTACTTCGGAATGTATTCGCGATCGAAAGACCGGCCGCGTCATCCGCAGAGGAGTTGATGCGGTAGCCAGAGGTCAGCCGCTGAATGGTTTGAGACTGAAAATTCCCGTTGATGCGCAGGTTATTCTGCGCGATCAGCGAAGTTACGTTCGTCTGAATGGAAAAACTCATGATTTCCGCCAGTGAGTGATATCGGGCACGGCATCCTTGCCGGCCCCCCGGGTTCTGCCGTTGATGCGGCA
>CAIXXM010000168.1 GCA_903923395.1 uncultured Acidobacteriia bacterium | reverse complement strand
TCTGGCACAGCAGGTCTCGCCTTTGTACTCACCAGACTGCGGAAACGCAAAGCTTAAGAAACACTGTCATCCTGCGAGACTTGTTTTCTGCGGCCTGCCCCTGTGGCAGGCTTTTTTATTGCAGTTCCGGCTTGGCTAAAGTCATTGCTTCGAGATCCAGCCTGTAACCGCGGCCTTCAATCCAATCTCTGTGGCGCGATAAGTACGAACGGTAGATTACGGCGAGTTGCGGCTTCGTGGTGGAGAAGATCACTGCGGCAGGTTCGCGGATCATAAGAAAATCCTGCACCGCCTGGAATACACCGCCGAAGACCTGGAAGGCGTAGACCACCGTATCTTTGGGGTTGTCTGATTTCACCTTGAAGCCGCAGTGCCAGCCGTGGTCGCCCAGTTCGAAAGTCACGCGCACGGCAATTGACTCGGTCTGAAAGGCAGCATCTACACGGTCGAGTCCTTTGTCCTCCCAGCGCAGACGCACCGGGGCGGTTTCGAGGAACGCGTTGGGATTGTCGCGCAATTCGGCCATCAGTCTACACTGTTACACGTGCAGCCTCTGTCTTTTCAAGAAGCCCGGTCGAAAGTCTTGCATGAGGTGCTGACGCGGCGCAATTTCCCGCCGGTGGAGACCGTGCCCTTGCGCGCTGCGGCTGGCCGTGTGCTCGCGGTGGACGCCGGGGCGGACCGTCCTTATCCACCCTTCGACCGTGCCATGCGGGATGGCTTTGCCGTCCGCGCGAAAGATCTGCCGGGCACCCTGCGGATCACAGGAGAAGTGCGCGCGGGGGCGTGGCCCGAGAGGGAGTTGCAGGCCGGGGAAGCCGTGGAGATCATGACTGGCGCGCCCGTCCCCGCCGGTGCCGATGCCGTGGTGATGGTAGAACACAGCGTCCGCCACAGGGATGGCACGGTCACGCTGGCAGATACCGCCGACGCCGGGCTCAATATAGCCCCAAAAGGCAGTGAAGCCAAGCCTGGGGAAGCTGGCGTCACGCGCGGCACACGCATCAACCATTCGGCTGTTTCCTGGCTGGCTTCCGTCGGGATGGAGGAAGTGGCTATTTACCGTCAATTGCGTGTGGCCATCATCGCAACGGGCGATGAATTGGTGGAAATTGGAGCCACGCCGCTGCCGCATCAGATCCGGAATTCGAATTCTTATTCCGTGGCCGCGCAAGTGGAGCGGGCCGGAGCGATCCCCGTGATTTTGCCGGTCGCGCGAGACACTCTGGAGGCAACACGGGAACTGGTCGCGCAGGGCCTGGAAGCCGATCTGCTTTTGCTCTCCGGCGGCGTTTCTGCCGGCAAATATGACGTGGTGGAAGCCGTGCTGGCCGAGTTCGGCGCGGAGTTCTTCTTCGACCGCATCCGCATACAACCCGGTGCGCCGCTGGTATTCGGCCAGGCAAAGGAAAAGTTCTTTTTCGGTCTGCCCGGCAATCCGGGTTCTACCATGGCAACGTTTGAGCTCTTCGCCCGCGCCGCGGTGGATCTGCTCTCCGGCATGGATGATGCACCTTTGCCACTGGCGTTCGGGCGTCTGACGCAGCCTTTCCAGCACAAACCGGGGCTCACTCGCTTTCTGCCCGCGGTGGTCAGGAATGGAATGGTGACGCCAAAATCCTGGAAGGGTTCCGGCGATGTGCCCGCGGTGGCGCGCGTCAATGCTTATTTGGTGGCGGATGCAGACCGTCCGCATTATGAGGAAGGCGATTACATACAGGTGCTGTTTCAATGAGCAAGCTCTCACATTATGACGACGCGGGCACGCCCCGCATGGTGGACGTTGGGGCGAAGGCGGAAACGCGCCGCACGGCCAAAGCGCATGCCTTTGTCCGCATGTCCAAAGAGGTGCTCGCCGCGCTGCCCGCGAATCCCAAGGGCGATCCGCTGGGTGTCGCACGTGTGGCCGGAGTTCTGGCGGCGAAGAAGACGGCCGACCTGATTCCCATGTGCCACTCGCTGCCGCTTTCTTATGCCGATGTCGATATGGTGATGGAAGCCGAAGGCATCCGGGTCACCGCCACTGCTGCCACTTCCGCGCAAACCGGCGTCGAAATGGAGGCCCTCACTGCGGTGACAGTAGCGGCGCTGACCATATACGATATGACCAAGGCTCTCGACAAACGGATCTCCATTGAAGACGTCTACTTACTGGAGAAAACCGGCGGCAAGAGCGGAGACTTCCACCGATGATTCACGTTGCCATCATTACCGTCAGTGACCGCTCCTTCCGGGGGGAGCGCCCGGATCTTTCCGGCCCAGCGATCGCCGAAGCGCTTCCCAGTGAGCATTTTCTGGTGACCCTGCAGCGCATTGTTCCCGATGAGCGGGAAGAAATCGCGGCACTGCTGCGGAAGGTTGCCGATGAGGGCGTTGCCGAAGTGATCTTCACCACGGGCGGCACGGGCATTGCGCCGAGGGATGTAACTCCAGAGGCCACACGTGACGTGATTGACCGCGAAATTCCCGGTTTCGGGGAACTGATGCGCACTCAAGGGCGCAAGATCACGAAGTTCGCACCGTTGTCCCGCGCGGTCGCTGGAAACCGCGGACACGTTTTTATCATCAATTTCCCTGGGTCCCCGCGCGGAGCGGTGGATTCGCTGAGTGTTATTTTGGAGTTGGTCCCGCACGTGCTGAAGCAACTGAAGGGCATTGCGGACCATGATTAGCAGGGAGAAAAGATGACGTTTCTGAAAGCCACATTGTCGTTGACGCTGGCAGGCGCGCTTTTTGCCCAGAGTGCTGGTCCCGGCCAGCAGCAAAAGCCGGAAGATGAGATCATCTTCAAAGCAGTCACCCAAACGGTGATTGCGCCCGTGCTCGTCACGGACCGGTCCGGCAACATCATCGACGGCGTCCGGCCCAATCAATTCCATCTCTTCGATAACAACAAGGAACAGAACATCCAGGTGGATGTGACCTTCCAGCCCATCTCACTGGTGATCGCAATTCAGGCTTCCTCGAATATGGAAGCGATTCTGCCGCAGGTGAAGAAGGTGGGCTCGCTGACCAGTCTGATTACTGGTGAGCAGGGCGAGGTGGAAGTCATCGCCTTCGACAGCCGCGTGCGCGTACTGCAGGAATTCACTTCAGCCAGCGACAAAGTCAAAGTCGCGATCAACAAGATCAACGCCGGCAACCCGCAAACACGGATGATTGATGCCGTGGAGCAGGCGACGAATGATCTGAAGAAGCGCCCGAAGAACAACCGCAAGATCCTGCTGCTCATCAGCGAGAACCGTGACAACGGCAGTGAAGCGCGCGGACGCGAGACGTTGATCAACGCGCAATTCAACAACATCATGATCTACCCCGTGGATGTCACGCAGGTCGCCGTGCGGTTGAATGAGAAGCAGTCTATTCCCTACCCCGATGCGGTCTCCATGAACTCCGTGGGTGTGCCCGTGCCGATGGGCGGTGTGAGTTCCCCCTCCGCCATGGCCCATGAATACGGCACGCAGAACCAGATGCAGTTCATTCCGGCGCTCAAAGAGATCTACAAGGGCGTGAAGCTGATCTTCGTTGCGAACCCCACCACTGTATTCGCGAAAGGTACGGGCGGGCGGGAGTTTTATTTCATCCGGGGCAAGGGCCTCGAAGATGCGGTGCAGAGGATCGGGCAGGAAATACACAGCCAGTACATCATTACGTACCAGCCCAACAATACCGATGAGAACGGCTTCCACGAGCTCGATGTGCGGCTGGACCGTCCGGATTTCATCGCCAAGACCCGCCCCGGCTACTACATTGCCGGCGGAAAGAAGTAGCGCTTGTCCGGATTGGGTGCGGTGAGTTCGCGACGTGCAGAGGCTACGCCGCATCGAAGCGGTATGACGCCTGGCGCACCTGCGAAGAAACCCGTAAACATCAAGGAACTGTGGCCGGATGTTTGGGCGCTGATGCGTCCGCGGCGGGGCTTGCTCGGGCTGGGGCTCATTCTGATTCTCATCAGCCGGGCCTCCGGGCTGGTGCTGCCGGCATCCACGCGTTATTTGATCGATGACATCATCGGCAAGAAGCACATGGATATGCTGCTGCCGCTGACGCTGGGAGTGCTGCTGGCGACGGTGATTCAGGGTGCCACGTCCTTCACGCTCACGCAATTGCTTTCGAAAGAAGCGCAGAAGCTGATTGCGGAGCTGCGGCGGAAGGTGCAGCAGCACGTGGGCCGCCTGCCTGTGGCATATTACGACGCCAACAAGACCGGGCAACTGGTGAGCCGCATCATGAGCGATGTGGAAGGCGTGCGCAACCTGATTGGCACGGGCCTGGTCGACTTTCTGGGCGGCGTGCTGACGGCCACCTTCGCGCTTGTCATCCTGCTCAAGATCAGCGCCTTGATGACCGGCATCTCCATGGTGGTGGTGTTGACGTTCGGCATCACTCTGAAGAAGGCCTTCTCCACCATACGGCCGATTTTCCGCGAGCGCGGCAAGATCACAGCGGAGGTGACCGGGCGATTGACGGAATCCCTGGGTGGCGTGCGTGTGATCAAGGGTTACCACGCCGAAGGCCGCGAAGCGAAGGTCTTCTCCGCGGGCGTGCAACGGTTGCTGGACAACGTGCTGAAGAGCCTGATGGCGATGTCTCTGATGTCGCTTTCGGCCACTGTCCTGATGGGCATTGTCGGTGCGATTGTGATGTACATCGGCGCGCGCCAGATTGATGCGGGCACTCTCACACTGGGCGGCTTCGTCACCTTCACGGCCTTCCTGGCATTTCTGGTGGCACCGGTCTTCCAGTTGGTGAACATCGGAACGCAGATCACGGAAGCCCTGGCAGGCCTCGAGCGCACCAAGGAAGTTCTCAACGTGCGGCCGGAAGATGAAGACCCGGAGCGCGTCACAAGCATCGGGCCCATTGTGGGCGATGTGAAGTTCGACAAGGTGGTGTTCTCTTATGATTCGGGCAAGGAGGTGCTGCACGGGATCAGCTTCGAAGCAAAGCCGGGTACGGTGACGGCGTTCGTGGGACCTTCGGGCTCAGGCAAGTCGACGACCATTGGTTTGATTACGGCCTTCCACAAGCCCTCCTGCGGCACCATCACTGTGGATGGCATTGACCTCAACACCATCGAACTCAGCAGCTACCGCGGGCAACTGGGCGTGGTGTTGCAGGAGACGTTCCTGTTCGATGGCAACATCCGGGAGAACGTGTTGTTCGCTCGGCCGGATGCGACCGAAGAGCAGATGCTGGAAGCCTGCCGCATCGCGCGTGTGGATGAGTTTGCCGAAGGTTTGGAAGAGAAGTACAACACCATCATCGGCGAACGCGGCGTGAAGCTTTCCGGTGGCCAGCGGCAGCGTCTTTCGATAGCCCGCGCGATTCTCGCCGACCCGCGCATTCTGATTCTCGATGAAGCGACCTCCAGCCTGGATTCCAAGAGCGAGGCCATGATTCAGCAGGGCCTCTCACACCTGATGAAGGGACGCACCACTTTCGTGATTGCCCACCGGCTTTCCACCATTCGCAAGGCGGATCAGATTCTGGTGATCGAAGGCGGTCAGATTGTGGAGCGCGGTTCGCACCAGCAGCTGTTTGACCAGCAAGGACGCTATTGGGAGATGTATACACGGCAGCTGGCGCTCGATGAAAATCTCTTCCTCGCGCCGGGGGAAGGCGATGTTGTGCCGGAGATTGCAGTCAAGTAATGTATTCTGTCTCCAGACATGATTCTCAGCCTTTCCACACGCACTATTGACCCGGACATCACCGTCGTCGAGCTTTCCGGACGCATCACGATTGGCCGCGAGAGCGGACAGATTGAATCCACCATCCTGAAAGCGCTCAACGAAGGCGCGAAGAAGTTCATTCTCGACGTGAGCCATGTCACGTTTATTGATTCCACGGGCATCGGCATTGTGGCTTACTGCTTCGGAAAGATCTCGCAGGCGGGTGCCGCAGCGCGCGTGGCGGGGGCCAAGGGCCTGGTGATGGATGTATTCCATCTGACCCGCATGGATGCGGTTTTGAAGTTCGTGCCCACGGTGGAAGAGGCAGTGACAGGCCTCAACGAAAGCTAGCGTCTGCCAAGCTGCATAATGGAAGCAAGGGTTTATGCAGGTCTTACTGGCGGGCAATCACAAATTCATTCTTCTCGAACTCGATCCGGCAACCATTGAAGCGGTGGCGGAGAGCGCGGGGTTCAAGATCCGCATCAATGAGACGGATCGCGCACTCACGTTGGACCTCACACTGGGAGAGCGTGCGAATCCGATTCTGCTGTTCGATGCTGCCGATCCTGCGAATCTGGGCTGGTTTTCGCGCTGCCAGTTCTACATTGACGGGCGCACGGGTGGCGTCTTGCAAACCCCCATCACGGTGGCGAACAAGAAGGACCGCAGCGGACGCCGTTTGAACTATGGCTTGCAGGTCAAGATCGCCAAGGAACTGCCTTCCTCGTTCCGCCTGCCCGGCCGGCAGCCGATGAATGAACAGGTGTTCTATTCGCTGTTCAATAATTTCCTGCAGGCGTTGACGAAGACGGGCGTGGCTGTGTGTGGGGGAACCGTGATCCAGCCGCTGGCAGGACGCACGGAAGCGGTTGCTTCGCGGAATTAGTGAGCGAGGCCAGGTGCCTTGTGGGAAGCATTCGCTCGTGCATGCGGATGACGAAAATGCTTTCCTTGCGGTGCTGGTAAATCACAACGCGTAATCTCCCGCAAATCCTCCTTCGAGAGATTTGAGAATTCCAGGGTCAACGGCATCTATAGATGGGACCCGGCGAGATCAAACTCTTCAAGCACCGCGTCGAAGATATCGCCCTTCGCAACGCCACTATCCAACCCGGCTTGGAGCATGGACCGCAGGGCACTCAATTTCGCCTGATACTCCTGCTCTTCCCGTTCCATGATCCGCAGTGCCGTGCGCACCACTTCGCTTGCATTCTCATAGCGACCGGTGGCCACGGCATCCAGAATGAACTTGTCGAGTTCGGGGGTGAGATTCACATTGCGGGTCGGCATCAACTGAAGAAAAGCAGGCTTGGCAAAGCTTGCCAACGGACTTGGGTTGAACATTCCTGACCCGCCGTTCGTTACCCTTGTTACACATGACTGAATTCGCCATAGAGACTGAGGGACTGACAAAGGTCTTCCGCAACCGGTGGAGCGGCAAGGAGTTGCGGGCCGTGGACGATATTTCCATCCGCGTCCGCAGCGGCATGACGTTTGGCCTGCTGGGACCCAACGGCGCCGGGAAGACCACCTTCGTCAAGATGCTGCTCTCCTGCGCGCATCCCACCGCGGGCGTGGCCAAGGTCTTCGGGCAGGATTCGCGCATCCCCGGTGCGCGGCAACCCATTGGCTACCTCCCGGAGAATCACCGCTTCCCCACCTATCTGACCGGCTGGGGCATGCTGGATTTTTACGGCTCGCTTTCCGGCATGGACGAAGCCACCCGCAAGCGGCGCATTCCCGAACTGCTCGAACTGGTGGGCCTCGATGAACGCGCACACAATCTGCGGCTCGGCAAATATTCCAAGGGCATGTTGCAGCGCGTCGGCCTGGCGCAGGCGCTCATGCATTCACCGAAACTCCTGGTGCTCGACGAACCCTCCGATGGCGTGGACCCCGTGGGCAGAAAACACATCCGCGATGTGCTGCAGAACCTGAAGGAAACCGGTGTCACCGTGTTCCTGAACTCGCACCTGCTGCAGGAAGTCGAACTGTTTTGCCATGACGTCGCGATCATACAAAAGGGCCGCCTGGCACTGGCTGGCTCGGTGGCTTCCCTGACAGGAGGCAGCGGTTTTCGCGTGGAAGCTGCAAATGTACCCGAGTTAGTCGAAAAAGATTTGCGGCAGCGCGCCAAGACTTGCGAACGGACGGAAGATCTGCTCCGTCTCAGCTTCAACACGCGCGAAGAAGCCAATCTGGCGGTTGATTTACTGCGCGCGGCGGGCAGTGAAATTGAAAGTTTCTCACGCACGCGCAGCACGCTCGAAGAAGTCTTCATGAGCACGGTGAAATAACATGACAGCCACATATGCTTTGATCCGCGACACCTTCCGCGAGGCCTTTGCCCGCAAAGTCTTCTGGGGCTTCTTCGGCTGCTGCACGGCGCTGCTGCTCTTCTTCATCTTCCTGATGCGTGTGGATGTGGTGGCCGGCGCCACAGCCACGGTCTCCCTGTTCGGCAAGACCAGTCCGGGGCAGGATGTAACCAAGATCGTCAAGGGTACGCAGGGGTTTATCGCGGCCTTCATGTATGTCGCCGGGATCGCCCTGGCCGTCTTCGCATCCGCCGGCCTGGTAAGTGCCATGTTTGAACCGGGCAGGATTGAGTTATTACTCTCGAAACCCGTATCCCGGACCCACTTACTGCTCGGGCGCTTCGCCGGCAACGTCCTGGTGGTGGCATCGAACGTTTGGTATCTCACCATTGGCACCTGGCTGATCTTTGGTATCAAGACCGATGTCTGGGGTACAGGCTTCCTGCTCTCCAGCCTTTGGACGATCTTCATGTTCACGGTGCTGCTGACGGTCATCGTGCTGGTGGGCGTTCTGTTTGACAGCGGCGCCGTGGCGATCATGGTCACCTTCGCCATCATGATCATCACGCCAATTCTGGCGCAGAAGGATCAGATCGAGCGGCTGTTGAGTTCGGAATGGTCAAGGGACTTGCTGCGCGTCATGTATTACGTGCTGCCTAAGTTCTCTGACGGCGCGAAGTTAGTACATCATCTGATTGTCAATGAGCCGGTCACGGACTGGATGCCGCTGTGGAGCACCGCGATCTTCGGTGCTGCGATGTTAGGCCTGGCCATCTGGCGGTTTGAACGGAGGACGTTCTGATGCGGAGTCTCGTATTATTACTGGCAGCATTACCTGCGCTGGCTGCAGTCCAGGTGGATAACGTTCTGGTGAAGATGGTGCCGCCAGGCACGGATTCCCTGCTGGGCGGGCGCATGGCCGAACTGAAATCGACGGCGCTCTTCTCGAAAATGATGGCGGCGCAGAAGCTGCCGGAATTGGACAAGTTTGCAAAGGAAACAGGCTTTGATCTGCGGACGGATGTGAGGGAAGTGCTGTTCGCATCTGGTCCGAAGGGTGGAGTACTGCTGGCCAGAGGCAAATTTGCCGTGAAATTATCTGAAGTACAAGGCCTGAAGCGTGTGCGGCATGGGCAGTATAACCTCTACCAAATGCCCACCACGGGCGGAAACTCCGGTTTCTGCATTCTTGACCAAACACTGGCGGCGGCGGGAACGATGGAAGCATTGACAGCAGCGCTGGATGAGTGGGTCTCCGGCCAGCACACGGCGGCGCAGCCTCTGTTGGCCAAGGCCGCGGGCATCAGCGCAAAGGCGCAGTTCTGGGGTATCTCCTCCGGCTTCGCCAGCTTTGTGGCGGATCACCTGCCTGGCATGACCAGCGGCAATGTTGATTTCTCAAAGATCTTCCGCGGCGTGCAGGATACCTGGTTCGACATGGATTTGAGCAAGGGCCTGAAGTGCGAAATTCATGGCACGGCAGCCAATGAGAAAGACGCCGTGAGCCTGCGCGATGCCGCCAAGGGCTTGATCGGCTTCGGGCGCCTGAGCGTTCCCGAAGGCCAGAAGGAACTCTACCGCGTCTGGGACGGCATTGAGGCTGAACAGCAGGGACGCAACATCTCCATCAAGGCCGATATTGAGCAGGGCTTGCTGGACAAGGTGGTCAACCTGTTGCAGGCCATGCCCGCGGGGCCGGGGCGGCGGGCCACGGGCAAGGCCTGAGTGAACTGCGGCAGTTACTTCAACACATTGCTGGCATAAGCGGCAGCGATCAGTTTGTCGGCATCGGCGGGCAGCAGAAAGCCCTGGCTCACCGCATCGATGGCAGCTTCCGCCACTGCCGCGACATAGCCGGCGTGGTCAGTGTAGCGCTCTTCCAAAGACAGCCGCGGGTCATTGTTGGCGAGCCGCTGCGCCTTGGTCTGCGCGAACGGGATCATGCCGCCGGAGTAGCCACAGACTTGTCCCCCGTGAAACGGACGGTACGAAGTCAGCGGCGGGCTGGTGCGGGAATCCACGATATTCCAGCCGAGATAAGTACCCAGCGGCGCACCGGTCAGCACAACAGGCACACCACCCACCTCATTGCCATCGGCATCCACGCGGGGCACCACCATTTTGATGACCTGCTTGATGGGGGGAACAATCAGATCCGGCACGCCGGAAGCATCGGCGGGGTTGAAGGCCGGACCCCAGTCATAGTCGAGCACGGGGTTGATGAAGCCAGCCTCCGGGACGGTGGTCCGCCAACCCGGTGCGACCGCAGAGACAGGGATTGTGGGAAAGCCCATCGCCGCCTTCACGGGGTCCACCAGGTTGCCATCGGCGAGCGTCGGGTAGCGGCTCGGGGGAGGCAGCGTGCCGTTCATAATCCAGTCGCGGAAGCGCACGATCAGGGCATTGACGGTGTCGGAGTGGGGCACGGGATTCGCGGGCAGCACGCCCGTGCCGTAATTGAGCCCGGAGCAACTGCTGACATTGGTGGTGCTGCCTGACAGACTGTTGTTGAACATGGTGACGGGGTTGGTATAAGAAGTCCCGCCGTGCGTAGTGCTGGCGATGTAATAGCGGCGCACGTTGGGCGGCAGGGGAATATCTGTGTCGGCGCTGGTCCCGACCCATTCGGTGGTCATTTTCAGGTCCCAGACCTCCGCGGAACCGAAGTGTTCAAAGACTTTCGGGCAGGTTTTCGTCGCGGTGCAGCGGTGAAGAATGCCGTTGGCAGGCAGGCCGCGCACGGTATCCGGATAATCCACCCACCATTGCGGACCTTCACTGCCCGCCTGGTAGAGTTCGAGCACGCCATCGGGCTGCGCCCAGCGGAAGTTGAGGGCAACGCGGCGGCCCGCGATGATGGGCCAGAGTCCGTCATGCACTTGCCCGCGAGCCTCATCCTGGTTGAAACCGAGGTGGAGGGAAGCGCGCAGATAATTCCCGGATTGGGACTGGCCGCGCGCGATGGACCATTTCACCGCCCCGGCGATGGGGTTCGGCGTCCCGAAGTCATCGGCAACGGCGTGCTTGAAGAATGAACCAACGTCGCGCCAGGCAGCGAAACCGACACCGAGAATGTAGGGTGTCGACGAAAGATAGACCACCTGGTAGAGCTTGGTGGGGTCAAAGCCATTGCGGAGACAGATCTGTACGGGCAGTGCGGTCAGCGGCGTGGGGTTGGCGAAGGTGCCGCCGCCGCAGAACTTCCAGTCAGTGGGCGGAATGTAGGTTTCGTTGCTGACCACGCCTTCCATGGTTTCGTGGTCGCGGGAAACCAGATAGGCCTGCGCGGGGTCGTTTGTCGCGGGCAGGTAGGGGACCGGATTGGTCATGACCATCAAGGGCTGGGCGGCTGTTCCGGTTTGGTTGACGATGCGGCCGAAGACGAGTCCACTGACGGGAGAACCGTCAGAGTATTTCGCAATGGGGACCTGCAGCCAGTGGCGGCCGCCCACGGTTTGGGTGGCCCGGATGGCAGTGCCCGTGGTGGCGCTGGCTGCGGCGTTGTCTCCCTGCCAGGCGCTGGCCAGACCGATATCTCCGAAGCCTTGTTCCACGGTGCCGATGTTGATGGGGGTGCCGCGGTTGGGCACGTCATGCCACATCATGCCGCTGGCGGTGGAAAGGTCAGTGGGAACGGTGAGGACGAAGGAGGCCACATAGCGGACCATGCCATCCGGGTCACGGCCCAGATTGATGTCCTGGATGATGGCGTTCAGCGGATGATTGGGGTCAAGAACACCAAAAGCGCGTCCGGCAATTTGTTTGTACCTGGGATTCGCGGCCAGCGGCGCGGTGTCATCGATGATGATTTTGGTAACGCGGGCTTCGGCCAAAGGAACGAGCAGCAAGGCCAGTGCGATGGTGGCTAAAAAGCGCGGCGAATTACCGGGAAATGGTGGCATACAGCTCCTGAAATTGTGAAGTGTGAGTTTATCAACATTTCCGCCGTGGACAGTTGGCATCGCTTGGATCTCACATTTTGTGGCGGCACCGTTTTTCCGCGGTAAACTCCGACAAGATGCTCACTTGGTCTGCAGTTCTCAACCTCGCCCGAAATGGCAATCCGGTTCCGGCGCGGAAAGTCGTCAAAACCGAAGCCGAATGGCGCGCGCAATTGTCGGATGCGCAATATTATGTGACCCGTCAGGCGGGCACGGAGCGCGCGTTCAGTTCGGAAATGTGCAGCCGGTTCGAACCGGGTCGTTACTCCTGCGTCTGCTGCGGCACCTTGTTGTTTGATTCCAATTCGAAGTTTGAATCGCACACCGGCTGGCCCTCATTTACGCAACCCGCGGAGCCGGAGGTGATTGCCTATCACTTTGACGGGCCCTCATTCCTGCGTCGTGTGGAGACCACATGCAACACTTGCGACGCACATCTGGGCCACGTCTTCCCCGATGGCCCCGCACCCAGCGGACTGCGATACTGCATGAATGCCGTCGCGTTGCAGAAGATCGCCGGTTGAACAACAGCCAGGCTGCTCTACAATTTAATTTGTGGTAATCAGCACACAGCGCGGATACTTTTCTGCTGCCTGGAACATCTTCTAAGCACGCCAGTTTGAGCCTCGCGCCCCTGTCGGCCTTGCTCGTTCCTTTTCGGGAGAAATAAACACTTTGTGGATCGTACAACTCGCACTGCGGCGGCCCTACACCTTTGTGGTGATGTCGGTGCTGATTGCGGTCATGGGCATTCTTTCGATTGTGTCGATGCCCAAAGACATCTTCCCTTACATTGATATTCCAGTTGTCAGCGTGGTTTGGACATACACCGGGATCTCGCCCAACGACATGGCCAACCGCATCACCACCATCAGTGAGCGGGCCATGACGACGACCGTCAATGACATTGAGCACATCGAATCCGGTTCTTACAATGGTGTGGCTGTCATTCGCGTCTTCTTCCAGCCCAACGTGAAGATTGACCTGGCGATCGCGCAGGTCACCGCCATCAGCCAGACCGTACTCCGCGTCATGCCGCCCGGCATCTTTCCACCGGGTGTGATCAAGTATGATGCCGCCAGCGTGCCTGTTCTGCAGCTGGGTGTGAGCAGCAAAACGCTGAGCGAGCAGGAAATCTATGACCTTGGCCTGAACTTCATCCGTACCCAGCTGGCCACCGTGCAGGGCGCTTCCGTGCCCTTGCCCTACGGCGGCAAGGCACGGCAGGTCATGGTCGACATCGATCCCATGGCGATGTATTCCAAGGGACTTTCGGCCACGGACATCTCCTCCGCATTGAGCGCGCAAAACCTGATTCTTCCCGCTGGTACGGCGAAAATCGGTGACCGGGATTACTTCATTCAGCTGAACAGCAGCCCCTCCACCATCGCGGCGATGAATGATTTGCCGATCAAGACCGTGAATGGCTCCACCATCTATATGCGGGATGTGGCGCAGGTCCGCGACGGCTTTGCGATTCAAGGCAACATTGTGCGGCAGGACGGCCGGCGCTCATCGCTGTTGACCGTGCTGAAAAATGGGCAGGCTTCCACGCTGGATATTGTGACGGCGGTCAAGAAGACGCTGCCGAAGATTCTAGGCGGTCTTCCGAAGGAACTGATCGTCAAGCCGCTGTTTGACCAGAGTCTGTTCGTTCGCGCAGCAATCGATGGCGTGGTCCGCGAAGCTTTGATTGCAGCCGCTCTCACGGCGCTGATGATCCTGCTTTTCCTCGGCAGCTGGCGCAGCACGGTGATTGTTTGTATTTCGATTCCGCTCTCGATTCTCACTTCGCTGATCGTGCTCTGGGCCTGCGGTTACACCATCAACGTGATGACGCTGGGGGGCATGGCACTCGCGGTCGGCATCCTGGTGGATGACGCCACGGTGGAAATTGAAAACGTGCACCGCAACATGGGCATGGCGAAGTCACTGGTGCGGGCGATTCTGGATGGTGCGCAGCAGATCGCGGTACCCAGCTTTGTCTCCACGCTGGCGATCTGTATCGTGTTCGTTCCGGTGCTGCTGCTGACCGGCCCTGCCAAATTCCTGTTTACCCCGCTGGCACTGGCCGTTGCCTTCGCCATGATGATGTCTTACTTCCTGACCCGAACGCTGGTGCCCACCATGGTGCATTACATGCTTGGCAGCGAAGTGGAAATCTACGCCGCGGGCGAAGAGGGTCTGGCCAACGCCACGGGCATCATCTGGAAGACCCACCATGCCTTCAACGTCCAGTTTGAAAAGCTGCGGCATGGCTACCGGGACATGCTCGAATGGTGTCTGCGTCACCGGGCCAAGGTCGCGGTCACGTACGGACTCTTCATCGTCGGTTCGCTCTTCCTGGTCACCATCATCGGCACGGATTTCTTCCCGTACATTGACTCCGGCCAGATGCGGCTCCACGTGCGTGCGCCGGAAGGCACGCGTGTCGAAGAAACAGAACGGATCTTCGCCAGGATTGAAGACACCATCCGGAAGACCCTGCCCAAGGGTGAAATCGAAACCATCATTGACGATATCGGGCTGCCTGGCAATGGCATCAATCTGGCGTTCGGCGATTCGGCTGCGATTGGTGTATCGGATGGCGAAATCCTGATCTCGCTGAATCAGGAAAAGCACCGCCCCACGCTCGATATTCAGCGCGAACTCCGCGAGGTCTTCCGCAAGGAATACCCGGATGAAACGTTCTTCTTCCAGGCCGCCAACATCACGAACCAGATTCTGAACTTCGGTCTGCCCGCGCCCATAGACGTGCAAATTGTGGGCCGCGCGGCGGATGCGAATTACAAGATCGCGAAGGAAATCGAACGGAAGCTGTCGGTCATCCCCGGTGCGGTGGATGTGCACGTCAACCAGGAAGTGGCCTACCCGGCCTTGAATATCAACATCGACCGCGAAAAAGCGAGCCAGGCCGGGCTGACACAGCGCGACGTGGCCAACAGCATGTTGATTTCGCTGGCTTCGAGCGGCCAGACGGCGCCCAACCAGTGGTTGAATCCGGTGAATGGCGTGAACTATAACGTCGCGGTACAGACGCCGCAGCGGACGCTGGACTCTCTCGATGCGCTCAAGAAGATCCCGATCACGTCCCCGGGCGGCGGCAATACGCAATTGCTGGATAATCTCGTCTCCAGCGTGAAGCGTGGAAACACCACTTCACTGATCAGCCATTACAACGTGCAGCCCGTTTTCGATGTGTTCGCGAATACAGACCAGCGCGATCTGGGCGGTGTGGCTGCTGATATCGACAAAGTGGTGGCCGCGGAAACCGCGAAGCTGCCGCGCGGTTCTTCGATTGTCGTCCGCGGGCAGGTGGATACGATGAACACGTCGTTCCGCCGCCTTGGCCTGGGTGTGATCTTCGCCATCCTGCTGGTCTACCTGCTGATGGTGGTCAACTTCCAGAGCTGGCTTGATCCGTTCATCATTCTGACGGCGCTGCCGGGGGCCTTCGCCGGCATCTGCTGGATGCTCTTCGTGACGCAGACCACGCTGAATGTGCCGTCCCTGATGGGTTCCATCATGGCGATCGGCGTGGCCACTGCAAACAGCATTCTGCTGGTAACCTTCGCGAATGATGAGCGCGCCATGGGCTTTAATGAGATCGAAGCAGCGCTTTCGGCGGGCTTTACGCGCATCCGCCCGGTGATCATGACGGCACTCGCGATGATCATTGGCATGCTGCCAATGTCGCTGGGGCTGGGCGAAGGTGGTGAGCAGAATGCACCGCTGGGCCGCGCGGTGATCGGTGGACTGTTGTTTGCCACCTTCAGCACCCTGTTCTTCGTCCCCATTGTTTACAGCTTTCTGAGAAAAGTGCCGCCCGTTGATATGGACCGGCAGCTGGAAGAAGAAAAGTATCAGCCGGTTGGCCCCGCGGGCCATCTGCCGGTCGAGGGTTGATTTCAAAGATGAGTCAGGCAACCGAAAAAATGCCGCACGGCAAACCAACGAAGAGCGGTTCACCCTGGAAGGTGATCCTGGTTCTGCTGATGCTCGGTGGATTGATTGCTGTGGTGGCAATTTACGGCTATCTGCCGCGCAAACAGCGTGAGGAGGCAGCCAATGCAGCCGCGAAGGAAGAAGCGACGGCCATCCCGATCGTCACCGCGGTAAAGGTGAAGACAGGCGCGAAAGATACAGATGTTCTGCTGCCGGGCTCGCTGAGCGCCCTCGTGGAATCATCGGTTTACGCGCGAGCCTCCGGCTATATCCGCAAGCGCTATGTGGATATCGGGGACCATGTGAAGCAGGGGCAGGTGCTCGCTGACATTGAAACGCCGGATCTGGACCAGCAGGTGGCGCAGGCCAAGGCAGCAGTCGCCCAGGCGCAGCAGCAGTTGGGCCAAACCAAAGCCGCATTGACGCAGGCTGAGGCACAGCGTGACCTGGCCAGGCTGACCAATGACCGCTATCAGATTCTGGCAGCCCGGGGTGCCATCGCACGGCAGGATGCCGATACCCAGGCCTCCAACCTGAAAAGCTCCGCGGCACTGGTGGAAGCGCAGATCTCCAACATCAAAGCGGCGGAAGAAAATATCCGGGCTGCGCAGGCGAGTTTGGAGCGTTTGATTTCGCTGCAGGATTATGAGAAGGTCCGCGCGCCATTTGCGGGTGTGATTACCGTGCGGAACATTGATGCCGGCAGTTTGATCTCCGCAGCCGGTGCCGGGCAGGGTTTGTCACAGGCGCAGGCGGCGGGTGGTACGAGCACGGCGGGCTATGAGTTGTTCCGCGTGGCGCAAGTGAATACGCTGCGGGTGTTCGTCAATGTGCCGCAGGTGAACACGCCCTCCATTCAGGCGGGCATGCCCGCGGAAGTGACCCTGGGAGAGTTTCCCGGCCGCAAGTTCGCGGGCAAGGTCACCCGCTCAGCGAATTCTCTTGACCCGACCTCGCGCACCATGCTGACGGAAGTCCAAATCCCGAATGCGGATGGCAAGCTGTTCCCCGGCATGTTCGCGCAAATTCGATTCAAGAGCCATTCCGAGAGGGCACCGCTGCTGGTGCCGGGTGATTCGGTGATCGTAACCAATACCGGTCTGCAGATCGCCTTGTTGCTGGATAATCCGGGCGGAGACCCCAAGACGAAAAAAGTGCACCTGGTTCCGGTGACGCTGGGCCGGGATTATGGCGCCGAGAGCGAGGTTCTGACAGGTTTGACAGGCGGCGAGATGGTAGTGGGAATTCCGGGAGACGATGTCCGGGAAGGTGCTGTGGTGCATCCTGAATTGGTGAGCGACAAATCAGGAGCCCCGAAGAAATGACGACAAAACTCGTGGCAGCCGCGCTGTGTGTCACATTGGCACTGCCGGTTGCGGGACAGGACCGGACTCCGCAGGTGACATATGTCCCTGGTTATAAAGGTACTTATCAGCCGGGAACGGTCTCGGCATCCAGCTTCGCCAACTCAGACCGCGTCACGAGCCTGATCCGCGCGGGGAACATTTACCTTTCCCTGCAGGATGCGGTCGCTTTGGCACTCGAGAACAATTTAGATGTGGAACTGCAGCGGTATAGCATATCCCTGGCAGCCACCGACACACTGCGCGCACAGGGCGGGGGCGCCTTGCGGGGTGTTCCGCTTACTGTGAATGAAGTTCCCGCAGGTGTGGGCGGGATTTCGAGTCCGCTGGTGACCAATGCGGCGACGGGCGTGAATGCGCAAAGCAGCATCCCTGTGGTGACCTCGGAAGCACAATTCGTGCAACAGGGCCAGACCAACTTGAGTATCACGGGAAGCTCTACTTCCGCGAACGGGCCGGCGATCCCCCAATTTGACCCCACCGTGACCGGACAGTTTCAGGCGCAGCACCAAACCGTACCGCAGACAAGCTTAACCATCACGGGCACGCCATCGTTGAGCCAGAACATTGTGACGGGGAATGCGAATTACCTGCAAGGATTCAGTGCCGGCACGCAAGTGACCGCGGGTTTCCAGAACATCTACACCGGGACGAACAGCGAGCGTTCGCTCTACAACCCTTACTACAACAGCGCGCTGGGCGTGACCGTCACGCAACCGCTGCTGCGGGGCTTTGGCAAGGAACTGAACCAGCGTTTCATCCGCATCGCACGCAACAACGAGAAGGTCACCGGGGCAGTATTCCAGCAACAGGTCATCAGCACGGTATCGGGAGTGATCCGGCTCTATGATGACCTCGTCCTTTTGAACGAGGACTTGCAAGTGAAGAAGCGGAATCTGGACGTCGTCATGATTCTGGTCAAGAGCAATACCAACAAGGTGGAGCAGGGCACCATTGCGCCAATCGAGTTGACGCGGGCGAATGCGCAGGCATCCGCGGCGCGCCAGGAGATCAAGACGGCGGAAGGCTACGTGCGGCAGCAGGAAATGCTGCTGAAGAATGTGCTCTTCCGGTCCGGCGTATCCGACCCGGCAATCCGCAGCCTGCGAATCGTTCCCACGGACCCCATCCGCGTGGATGATGAGGCGCTTCTTCCGTCCGAGCAACTGGCGGCCCAGGCCCTGGAAAACCGTCCGGAATATAGTGCCGCGAAACTGCAACTGGCGAATTCGGCCATCAGTTTGAAGGGCACCAGGAACGCACTTCTGCCACAGTTGGACATTGTGGCCAATGCGCAGAACAGCGGACTTGCCGGGGGTACGAACGCCAATTATGCTGCCAGCGCGGCATCACCGCTGCCGAACCCGATCCCGAATCTCGGGAACTGGGGGAACGCGTTTGCGCAGGTGCTGAAGTACGATTCCCCGACCTATTCGGTAGGAATCAATTTGACGCTGCCCATCCGGAACCGCCAGGCGCAGGCGGACGTGGCGCGCGATGAAATTCAGGTGCGGCAGAGTGAGATCCGCTTGAAGCAACTGGAGAACCAGATTCGCCTGGAAGTGGAAGAGGCCGTGATTGCAATTGAACGGACCAAGGCCGCTCTGGAATCTGCGGAGGAAACGCGCAAGTTGCAGGAACAGTCACTCATCATCGAGCAGGAGAAGTTCGCCGAAGGGCTCTCCACCAGCTTGTTTGTCATCCAGTACCAGAGCTATCTGGCGCAGGCTCGTTCGACGGAACTTGCGGCGCGCAGCGCCTACGTGAAGGCAAAACTGCAGTTGGAGACCGCGATTGGAAAGACGCTGGAGAACAACCACGTCAGTATCGCAGAAGCGATGAAGGGGCAAGTTTCGCGCCCGCCTTCGGCGTTGCCGCCCACACCGTAGAATAGAGCCAGTGCTGAAAATTGGTATCGTTCGCTGGCGGGGCAAGTGCGGCCGCCATCCCCGCTATGACCCGTATCTCGATGGCGTCGGCGGCATTAAGGGTGGTTGCCCGAAATGCACGATGCTGCGCGACATCTACGAGTGCCACCAGAAGATGGTGAGCATGATGCGCACCTTCTCGCCGCCGCCCCCGCCGAAGAAGAAGGTGAATATCGACGATGAGTTGCAAACCAATCTCTTCGACGAGTTGGGCTGAAGGCCAGTGGATACAATTGGAAAAGTGAAAGCCCGCGTCTACGTATTCTTCAAACCCTCCGTTCTCGACCCGCAAGGGCAGGCCATCCGCAATGCGCTGCAGGGCCTCGGCCACAGCGGCATTGAGGAAGTGCGGCAGGGCAAGTACTTCGAAATCACCATGGCACCCGGCACGGATCTGGAGGCTATCTCACGGGATGTGCTGAGCAACCCTGTCATAGAAGACTTCCGCATCGAAGTCATCGGCTGACACCGCCTACAATGGCCCTATGTGCGGCATTGTAGGTTATATCGGGGCGCAGCGGGCTGCAGCCATAGTTATTGACGGCTTGAAGAAGCTGGAGTACCGCGGTTATGACTCCGCGGGAATTGCGGTTTACCAGGATGACCACACCCTGGGCATCCGGCGCGCTTCGGGCAAGCTCCGCAAACTCGAAGAAGTGCTGCTCCACGATCCCGTGGATGGTTCCTATGGCATTGGCCACACGCGCTGGGCCACGCACGGCCGCCCCAGCGAAGAGAATGCGCACCCGCACCGCGACTGCACCGGGGATATCGTCGTCGTCCACAACGGCATTGTCGAAAACTTCCTGCCGTTGAAAGAGCAGTTACAGGCAGAAGGGCATGTTTTCAAGACGCAGACCGACACGGAAGTGATCGCGCACCTGATTGAGAAGCACTTCACCGGCAATCTGGAAGAGGCCGTGCGCCGGACGATGAAAGACATGCGCGGCGTGTTCGCCATGGCAGCGCTCAGTGTCAAAGATCCGAAGAAGATCGTGGTGGCGCGCGAAGGGCCTCCGGTCGTGGTCGGCCTGGGGGACAGGGAGTATTTCGTTGCATCCGATGTTCCCGCGATTCTTGCCCACACGCGCGACATGTATTTCCTGGCGGATGGCGACATGGCCATTCTCACGGAAGACGGCGTAAAGCTCACTGACTTCGATGGCAAGCATGTGAGCCGCCAGGTGACCCACGTGGTGTGGGACCCGATCATGGCCGAAAAGGGCGGCTACAAGCACTTCATGCTCAAAGAAATCTTTGAGCAGCCGCGCGCCGTGCGGGATACCATGCTGGGCCGGGTGGGACAGGAAACCGGACGGATCTTCCTCGATGAGATGGATATTCCGCCGGCCGTCTTTGACACCTTCAAGAGCGTGAAGATCATTGCCTGCGGCACCAGCTGGCACTCCGCGCTGGCAGGCAAGTTCATGATCGAAAAGCTGGCGAGGATGCCGGTGGAAGTGGATTACGGCAGCGAGTTCCGTTACCGTGACCCGATCGTCTCGCCGGAAATGCTGACCGTGGTGATCTCGCAATCCGGC
Organism: uncultured Acidobacteriia bacterium; assembly: GCA_903923395.1. Lineage (GTDB taxonomy): Bacteria > Acidobacteriota > Terriglobia > Bryobacterales > Bryobacteraceae > BOG-234. The sequence goes on along the minus strand of CAIXXM010000168.1, from coordinate 33,961 downwards.
GAAACCGCGGATACCCTGGCCGCGCAGAGAGAGGCCAAGAGCAAGGGCGCGAAGACGCTGGCCATCTGCAATGTCGTCGGGTCCATGATTACGCGGGAAGCGGCGGGAACGATCTACACGCATGCCGGCCCGGAGATCGGCGTGGCCTCCACGAAGGCCTTCACGTGCCAGCTCACGGCGCTGTTGCTGCTCGCTATCTATCTCGGCCAGCAGCGCGGCCACTTACAGCCGGAAGATTCGCGGCGGCTCATGGAGGAGATGGTCAAGCTGCCGGGCAAGCTCGAAACGATTCTGGCGCAGAATGCCCTCTATGAAGAACTGGGGCGCAAGTTATTCCGCGCGACGGATTTCCTCTTCCTGGGGCGCGGCGTGCACTTCCCCATCGCGCTCGAAGGCGCCTTGAAGTTGAAGGAGATCTCGTACATCCACGCGGAGGGTTACCCCGCCGGTGAGATGAAACACGGGCCGAACGCCCTGATTGATGAGAATCTTCCCGTGGTGGTGCTGGCAACGCATGAACCCGGCAATGCTTCCAGTTACCTGCTCTATGAGAAGACGCTGTCGAACATCCAGGAAGTGAAGGCACGGGAAGGCCGTGTGCTGGCGATTGTGAATGAGGGAGATACGGAAGTCAGGAAGGTGGCGGATTATGTGATCGAGATCCCCGCGACGCTGGATCTTCTTGCGCCGATTCTGGAAATCGTGCCGATGCAGTTACTCGCCTATCATATCGCCGTGCGGCGCGGCTGTGATGTGGATCAGCCGCGGAATCTGGCGAAGTCCGTCACGGTGGAATAAGTGAGGCAGGCACACGGGGAGATCCGGCTGACCACGCAGGGCAAGGGTCTCTATAACCTCACGCGCGAGATCGAAGTGTGGGTGGGCAAGCAGGAGATGCAGACGGGGATGCTCACTGTTTTCGTCCAGCACACTTCAGCGGGTCTGACGATTCAAGAGAACGCCGATCCGGACGTGCGCCGCGATTTGACGGAGTTCTTTGAGCGTTTGGTGCCGGAGAAAGCGGGCTGGTACCGGCACACACTGGAGGGTCCGGATGATATGCCCGCGCATATACGGTCGGTGTTGAGCGGAGCGAGTTTGTCTATCCCCGTCAGAAGGGCCCGTCCGGCGCTGGGCACATGGCAGGCCGTGTATCTTTTCGAACACCGCAGGGCACCGGAGGCGAGGACCGTGTTGCTGGGGATGGTCGGGGAGTAAGGCAGGAGCGGCTCAGACTGTTAAGTGATTGAAACAACTCCCCGCCCTGAACGTATAGTTAGATATGCGCTCCGTCCTTCTTCTTTCTCTGCTTCCGATTGCAATGCAGGCCCAATCGATCTCGGTCGGTCTGCTGGGTGGAGTACCGTTCAGCGATGCCGTGAAGAGCGTGCAATCCGGCACAGTGACGTCGACCTACAAGAGCACGAACTTCACGATTGGCCCCGCGCTGCAAATCAACCTGCCTGCGAGCTTCCGTCTGGAAGTCGATGCTTTGTACCGCCCCTCCAGCTTCTCGTTGCTGAGCGGCACCACTTCTACGGCGATTGATGCGAATCAATGGCGCTTCCCCGTGTTGCTGGGCTACCGGCTGAAGGGCATGCGGCTGCTGAAGCCCTATGTGGAAGCAGGTTTGTCGTTTGACAAGCTTTCTAACATATCCGCCGCGGCGAAGAGTCTGGCGGCTGGCAGCACCGGGCAGTTAGTCAATTCCTCCACGGCGAGCCTCGTGATGGGAGGAGGAGCGGATGTAAAAGTACCGTTCGTGCGGGTCAGCGCCGGGCTGCGTTATTCGCATCAGGCGAACGAAGCGTTCCGGAATCTGGGGAACCTCAACCAGGCTGAGGTTCTGGTAGGCATTCACTTTTAGCGGCCCGCCGGACTACTTACCCGGCAAGGCGAACGCGACATAGATCCCGCCGCTGGGACCTTTGTTTCCGGCCTTGCCGCCTGTGGCGTGGATGACCAGATACTGTTTGCCCTGCCATTCATAAGTGATGGGCGTAGTATTACCAGCCAGGGGCAGTAAAGCTTCCCACAGTAACTTGCCCGTTGACTTATCAAAGGCCCGGATCTTCCGGTCATAGTTCGTCGCGGAGATAAAGACGAGTCCGCCGGCGGTAACAATGGGGCCGCCGTAGTTTTCGGTGCCGGTATCCTTCAGACCTTTTGCCGCGAGTTCAGGATATTCGCCGAGCGGGATCTTCCAGGCGTATTCTCCGGTGTTCAGGTTGATTGCATTCAGCGTTCCCCATGGCGGTACAACAGCGGGATAACCGTCGGGATCGAGAAACTTGTGATAGCCGGTGAAGCGGTAGGCTTGATTGCCGGTTGGCGGACCGCTCGAAGCCATCTCCTTCGCTTCTCCGCTCAGAATATAGCGCGCGATGGCGGTGGATGCCTCGGCGGTGAGACCGGGAAATGCGGGCATGCGTCCGGCCCCCTGGCGGATCACGGTCAGGATCTGCTCCACAGTGCGTTTGCCGTTCAAATCCGTCAGCGCGGGGATTTGCGGTGGCGCACCCTGCAGGCTGTCGCCATGGCAGGTGCCGCAACTGGTGAGATACAAATCGCGGCTCGACTTCTTAGCGGCGTTGGCTGCGAGACCGGAGGTCCAGGGCAGATCATTCGCATTCACATAGAGGAGCCCGGTCTGCGGATCAAAAGCGGAGCCGCCCCACTCCGCGCCGCCATCGAAACCAGGGAAGATGACGGTTTCCTGCCCGGCGGAAAGCGGCACAAACTGGCCGTCACTGCGGAGTTTCCGGAACTGCTCCAAGGCCCAGGCATGAGCTTCGGGCGTCCGGTTCGTGAGCATATCTTCGGTGAGTTTCTGGCGTGCATAGGGTGCGGGTTTGGTGGGCAGCACCTGCGTTTCCGCCGCCTGCTCACCGGGCATCGTGCTGGCGGGGTACTTCTTGGCTTCAATCGGAAACAAAGGCTCTCCGGTGACGCGGTTGAAGAGATAGACGAAGCCCTGCTTGGTGGTCTGCGCGACGGCATCCACCAGCTTCCCGTTGTGCTTCACGGTCACGAGAGTGGGTGGAGAGGGAAAGTCACGGTCCCAGATATCGTGCTTCACGGCCTGGAAGTGCCAGATACGCTCGCCGGTAGCTGCGTTCAAAGCGAGCAGACAGTTGGCATATAAGTTATCGCCCTTGCGGTCGGCGCCATAGAAATCGCCCGCGGCGGAACCAGTGGGGACATAGACAATGCCGCGTTTCTCATCGAGTGCCATCCCGGCCCAGTTATTCGCGGCACCGGTATAAGTCCAGGCGTCTTTGGGCCAGGTTTCATAGCCAGGTTCGCCGGGATGCGGAATGGTGTGAAAGCTCCAGCGCAGCTTGCCGGTGCGGACATCATACGCGCGGATGTCGCCCGGCGGCGCGGGCAGGGATTCCGGCGTGCGGTCACCGCAGATGAGCAGGTCCTTGTAGATGATGCCGGGGCTGGTCAGGGCAATCGACTGTTTCTGGGGATCGCGCCCCAGGTTCTCCCGCAGATCGATGCGTCCGTTGTTCCCGAAGCCTGGGATGCCCTTGCCTGTCTTCGCGTCAATGGCGTAGATGAAGCTTTGCACGGAGGCAAAGATCCGCTTCTCTTCGCCTTCGCTCCAATAGACGACTGCGCGGTTGGCACCGCGGCCTGTAATGCCTGAGCTGAACTTCCAAAGCAGCCTGCCAGTGCCGGCATCGAGGGCGATCACGTCATGTTTCGTCGTGAGTCCATAGACCACGCCTTCGATCATGATGGGCTGGGTCTGGGAGGCTGTGTTGCCATCCGCGGTGTCATAAGTCCAGGCAATCTGGAGCCTGGCAACGTTCGACTGGTTGATCTGCTTGAGAGGGGAGTAGCGGAGGCCCTGGGGACCGCCGCCATAGCCGTGCCACTCCTGTGCATGCAGGACTGCGGCGGCAATGAGAAGACAGACGAAACGCACGGCAACTCTCCTTAATAAACCGCGCACAACGGACTCGCCCTCCGCGTTGAAGCCAGCGGGTTCCTTGACCCGATTCGTGCCGCGGACGGCGGCCTGTGCGCTCCTTAGGCAAGGATCGCGCTGAGCTTCTTCACAATCCCCGCCTTGACTTTTTCCTCGCCCAGAAACTGCTTTACGGCGCCGGGCAGTTCGCTTTCCACGGTCACTTCGGCATCCGTCACGGCGACGGTACCCGCAACGGGCACTGCGATCCAGCCGTAGCGCGCGGTGAACGAAAAAGACATCGTATCGCCTGCCCATGCGTTTTGCTGGTCCGTGAGTTCCACGGGGCCGGAGAAGGCGAACAGTTCCTTCGAGGCGTTATCGAGCAGAGCCTTGGCCTGCTCCACGGTTTTCCCTGTAAACGGTATGGATACGGTCATGCGGTGTTCCTTTTCAACTGGCCGCAGGCGGCGTAGATATCGAGGCCTCTGGGGCGGCGGATAAAGCAGGGCATGGCGCGCTTGACGATGTTCTGGAATGAAGCCACACGCTCCGGGTCGGGCGTGAGATAGGGAATTCCAGGGCCGGGGTTCAAGGCGATCAGGTTCACCTTGCAGTCCAGGTGGGCGAGCAATTGCACGACGCGCCGGGCATCGGCATCGGAATCATTTACGCCGCCGAGCAGAACGTATTCGAAGGTGAGTTTCTCCCACTCCCGGAGCGGATAGGCGCGGCAGGCTTCGATCAGGTCTTTGAGATGCCACTTGCGGGTGATGGGCATCAGTTCCTGGCGGCTTTCTTCGGTGGAAGCATTGAGGGAGATCGCCAGTTTCGGGCGAACGGCCTGCTTGCCCAGTTCTTCGATCTTCGGGATGATTCCAGAAGTGGAGACGGTGATGCGCCGCTCACTCATGCCGACGGCGTTGGGGTCGCAGAGAATGCGCGTGGCCTTGAGCACATTGGGCAGGTTCAGCAGAGGTTCGCCCATGCCCATCATGACGATGTTGAAGCGCCTGTTATCGACCAGCAGCCCGTTGTCGCGGGCCACGAAGAGGACTTGGCCAACGATCTCGCCGGCGGTCAGGGAGCGCTCCAGACCCATGAGGGCCGTCATGCAGAACTTGCAATCGACGGGGCAGCCGACCTGGCTCGAAATGCAGACGGTATCGCGGTCCTCTTCCGGCATCAGCACGGTTTCGACGGTGCGGTTGTCGGCCAGGCGCAGCAGATAGCGGCGGGTTCCGTCGGTGGAGTTATAGACCTGATCCACTTCGGGCAGGCCGAGTTCGGCATTCTGCGAGAGTTCCGTCCGGATTTTGGCTGGAAGCGAAGAGATCTGGACCAGTTCGCCAACCTTCTGGCGGTAGATCGCGCGGTAGAGCTGTTCGGCGCGGTAAGCGGGTTCATCCGCAGGGAGCACCTGGCGAAGCTCGCTAAGTTCCATTCCTACAAGAGCTTGCGGCACTCTTTGAGCGTACCACGCGGAAAAATGGTAAAAGGGAACAAGGTCTATTACATCTTGCCCAATCCTCATCTCGCGCCAGCCACCGAACCCGATGCGCACGGCGTGCGCAATATTCAGACGACAACTCTCCCCAACGGGATGAAAGTCATTACGGAAACCATGCCCTACCTGCGGTCGATTTCCGTGGGTGTGTGGGTCGGTTCCGGGAGCCGGAGTGAGACGCCGGAAGAGAACGGCATCTCACACTTCATCGAACACATGCTCTTCAAAGGCACTCCCACGCGGAATGCGGAGGAGATCGCGCGCGCGGTGGATTCCATTGGCGGCAACCTGGACGCCTTCACCTCGAAGGAGATGGTCTGCTACAACACCAAAGTGCTGGATGAGCACCTGCCCCGCGCGATGGATGTTCTCACCGATCTGGTGCTGAACCCAATGTTCCGCGAGGAGGATATCGAGAAAGAAAAGGGCGTCATTCTTGAAGAAATCAAGATGGATGCCGATAACCCGGATTATCTGATTAATGAGATCTTCGCGTCGAATTTCTGGAAAGATCACTCGCTGGGACGGGCGATTCTGGGCACCAAGGAAACGGTGAAATCCTTCACACGGGATGTGATCCGCGGCTACTACAGCAAGGTTTATACGCCGGAAAACATGTTGATCACGGCGGCGGGACGTTTGAGCCATGAACGTCTGGTGGAACTGGCGGCAGAGCGCTTTGAGAAGTTGCAACCCGCAGGCGCGGTGGAAAAAGGCCCTGTGCCCCAGAGCCATGCGCGGCTGGCGCACAAGAGCAAGAAGGACTTGGAACAGGTGCACGTGATGCTGGGCGTGCCCAGTTTCCCGCTCTCGCACAGAGACCGGTTCACATGCTTCGTGCTGAATACCATTCTGGGGGGCGGGATGAGTTCCCGGCTGTTCCAGAACATTCGTGAGCGCCAGGGATTGGCCTATGCGGTCTTCTCAGAACTGAGCGCTTACAGTGATACGGGCTGTTTCTCTGTATATGCAGGTACTTCGCTCGAATCGGCGGGGCGCGTGATCGAATCTGTTTCCAAAGAATTCCGGGAGATCAAAGAAAAACCGGTGCCAGAAGAGGAATTGCGGCGCGCGAAGGATCACCTGAAAGGTTCCTTGATGTTGAGCCTGGAATCGACTTCGAGCCGGATGTCCAACCTGGCGAGGCAGCAGATGTTCTTTGGGAAGTTCTTCTCACTGGATGAACTGGCGGAATCGGTGGAGAGGGTGAATGCGGCCGAAGTCCAGCGGATCGCGAACACTTTCTTCCAGCCGGATCTCGCTACGGTGGCCGTGTTGGGGAATCTGGACGGCTATAAGGTGAGCAGGGAAGATCTGGCGTTTTAGTAGGCCCGTGGGACCGCGCGTCACGGCACGGCGGTCCACCGCGATTCCTTTACCCGCTGCTCCTGAGGATGAGGCCGCCCCGGCCTTTGCCGGCTAGTGGAGTGCTTCACACAGAATGGTGATTATTCCAAGGTCTGGAATAATCAGTCACAATCAGTTGTGATGTTGGACACGCGACTGCCAGCGGCGTGGTGGGCTATGGCCGTGTCGGCTACGGAAGTGGATGAATTCACCGCCTGTTTCGGGAAGTTGTCTTCGCCTGGGTACGCGCGCCAGAATGGCGCACGAACCTTTGTGAATCAGACCACTAGAGGAGGGCGCTGGGACGGCGGGTCCACTGCTTGCCCGCTGCTGCCGCGATACCCTCCACGTCTTTCACATAGGCACCGGCCTGGGTGAGGATATGGTGCAGGTCATTGCCCACGCTGATGAAGGGGAAATCCTTTGCGAGGAACTCGCCGACGCGCGAGGTGCCGAAGAGGAAGAGTCCGAGGATGACGCCATTCTTTTGTGCGGCGGCGCGCAGTTTTTCGGTGGCGTCGAGCAATTCCGGCGAGGTGTACATTTCCGGGAACACGTACTTTTCGTAGAGCCCCATGGACATACAGAGGTCATTCTGGCCGAGGAAGAGGATATCCACGCCGGGAACTGCGGCGATCTCTTCAATGTTCTTGATGCAATCGGCGGTTTCGACCTGCAGCGCGACGATGACGTTGTCATTCGCGGCACCCGCATAGCCGAGCAGGCCCTGTTTATTCATGCTGCGCTGGGGAAAGTAGACCGAGCGGGTGCCTGCCGTGGGATAACGGCAGCAACTGACGGCCTGGCGCGCTTCTTCCGCCGTGTTGATGTAAGGGACGAGCACACCATCGGCCCCCATATCGAGCGACTGCTGGATGCCAGCTCGATCATGGTAGCCCGCAACGCGAACCAGCGATTTGGCTCCGCCGGAAGCGATGCCGGCGAGCATGGTGGAGAGGGTTTCAAAGCCCATGGGTCCATGCTGTGTATCGACAAGGAGCCAGTCATAGCCGCTGTGCGCAAGTTGTTCCGCGACGGTGGAACTGTGGGAATTGAGGAACAGGCCAAGTTTGGGGGTTCCGTTGCGGAGCTGTTGTTTGAACGCAGCGCCAGTAAGTACTTCACTCATAAATTGCTACCTCCGAAAGGGTTATGTAATGCATTTGCGAGTATATCGCGGGAATGCGGGGAGGACTCCAGGATGCGGGTGTACGGACTAGACTTGAGGTTGTGAAAGAGACCAGGGGGATTGAGATGAGCGGGTGCGGCTTTCCAACATTTCGCTGCAGGCAGGCGGTAACGGGCGAAGATGTAAAAGCTCTTGAGGACGAGGAGTTGGCTGGTGTGCGCAATGCCCTCTGTGCTGATCTGAGGCGCAGGGCGCAAGGGGCAGACCCGGGTAAACCAATCCACGCCCAAGATGCAATACTGGAGGGGCTCTCCAAATGATCAGTGCTGAAGCGCTCCTGGGCTATATTGCAGACACGGAATCCGACAATATAGAACGAACGGTCTCAACAACAAATACAGACAAATTCGCCGAAGCAATCACTGCGTTCGCGAACGACCTTCCGGGAAACCGGGTGCCAGGCTATCTGGTAATCGGAGCAACCGATAACGGTCGTCTTAGCGGGTTGAGGGTCACCGATGAGCTTTTGTTGAACTTGGCAGCCTTACGCTCAGACGGCAATATTCAACCGTTGCCGCTGATGAATGTGCAGAAGTTCATATTTCAGGGGGGAGATGTGGCCGTTGTCGAAGTGCACCCTTCAGACTTGCCGCCGGTCCGTTACAAAGGCAGGACTTACATTCGCATCGGCCCGAGGAGGGCGGTTGCCTCGGAGCACGAAGAAAGCATCCTTACAGCAAAGAGAATTGCGAAAGCGAGAACTTTCGACGCACTTCCCTGCCTTGGAAGTGGAATCGACGTGCTCTCGGTTGAACTATTCCGAATCAACTATCTGCCATTAGCGGTAGCTGCGGATGTACTGGAAGAAAACCACCGCGATCTTTCAACCCAGTTAGCATCATTGCGTTTCTATGACTCCAATTTGAGATGCCCAACAAATGCCGGCATTCTACTGTTTGGAAAGAATCCGCTAAACTGGCTGCCGGGAGCCTATATTCAATTCCTGCGGATCGACGGGACGAAACTCTCTGATGATGTACTGAGCGAAAAGCAAATATCGGGCGACCTGCTGACGGTTCTGAGAGAGTTGGATTCACTGGTGGAACTGCACTTGCAGCAGCGTCCCGTTCATCAATCCACGCTGCGGGAAGAGATTTATTCTGATTATCCAGCCGTGGCATTACGGGAACTATTGATGAATGCCGTTTTGCACAGGTCATACGAATCTACAGGGTCTATCCGCCTTTATTGGTTTTCCGACAGAGTGGAAATTCAGAACCCAGGCGGATTGTACGGTGAAGCGTCGCGTGAGAACTTCCCTCAGCAGAACAGCTATCGGAATCCGATTCTGGCTGAAGCCATGAAGACGCTGGGATTCGTGAACCGGTTCGGGCGCGGAGTAGTCCGCGCACAGGCTGCGCTTGAGAAGAATGGAAACCCTCCTGCTGAATTTACGCTGGACCTCAATTACACCCTTGCCCTCGTGAGAAAACGTCAATGAACGCAGTTGCTTTTTTCAACAATAAGGGCGGCGTGGGCAAAACTACTCTTGTCTATCACCTCGCATGGATGTTCGCGGAAATGGGTCTCACAGTTGTGGTTGCGGATCTAGACCCGCAATCCAATTTGACCAGCATGTTCCTCGATGAGGATCGGCTTATAGAATTGTGGCCCGAAGGGCGACATCCGCTGACGATTCAAGGGGTTGTAGATCCAATCATGCGTGGTATCGGCGATGTCAAACTACCACACACAGAACAAATCGCAAGCCGGATACATCTTATCCCCGGTGATTTGGGACTGTCTGGATTCGAGGACAAGCTATCTGAAGCTTGGCCAAAATGTCACAACCGCGATGAATCGGCTTTCCGGGTGATGACGGCGTTCTATCGAGCGATTCTGCAAAGCGCCGACAAACACGGGGCGGATGTTGTCCTTGTAGACGTTGGCCCGAATCTCGGAGCTCTCAATCGTGCTGTTCTAATTGGGTCACAGCATGTCGTCATTCCCCTGGCTGCGGATTTGTTCTCACTGCAGGGGTTGCGAAATCTTGGGCCGCAACTAAGGACGTGGCGCGCTGCCTGGACTGACCTGCGGACAAAGAGTCCAGATCCGGACTTGCCACTGCCGAGTGGAGAGATGAAGCCCGCTGGATATGTTGTTACGCAGCACGCGAACAGGGCTGACCGGCCAGTCAAGGCGTACCTGCGGTGGATGAACAGAATCCCTGCCGAATACTGTGAATCCGTATTGGGACAAACCGCTTCAGGGGACCTGCGTGTCGAAGAGGACAGCAATTGTCTGGCCAGGCTGAAGCATTACAGAAGTCTTATGCCGCTTGCAATGGAGGCAAGAAAACCAATCTTTCTGCTGCGCCCGTCAGACGGGGCGATCGGCGCGCATGTCGAGGCAGTTCGGGATTGTTATGAAGACTTCCGCAACTTAGCGCAGCAAATTCTTGCCAGGATACATGAGTAACCGCTGCTGTTAGTAAGTCGCCCGGCCGCCGCTGGCGTCGTAGCATTGTGCAGTTACAAACGAGCAATCCGGGCTCGCGAGGAAATGCACCACTGCGGCGATTTCTGCGGGTTCACCGGTGCGGCGCATGGGGATCTTGTCCGTCATGTACGCGACCTGCTGTTCGGTGAGTTGCTCCAGAATCTTGGTCCGGATCACCGCCGGGGACACCGCGTTCACGCAGATCCCATCCGTTGCGACTTCCTTGCCCAGAGACTTGGTCAGCCCGATCACCGCAGCTTTGCTTGCCGAATACGCGCTCATATTCGGATTGCCTTCCTTGCCGGCGATGGAGGCGATGTTCACAATCCTTCCATACTTGTGCTCGCGCATGTGAGGGATCACGGCGCGGGCGAAGAAGAAGGGTCCATTGACGTTGATTTCGAATGCACGCGTCCAATCGGCGTTGGTCTGTTCCCAGACCGGAGCCGCTTTGCCCGCGATGCCCGCGTTGTTCACCACAATGTGAATGCGGCCGGTGCGGGCAAGAACTGCCGCCACGGCCGCCTCCACTGAGGTGCTGTCTGAGACATCCACTTGAACGCCGAACGAATTGTTCCCGAGAGTTGCGGCTACCTGCTCCGCTCCTGCCAGGTTCATATCCGCCACAGCCACGGTCGCGCCGGCTTCCGCCAAACGCTTCGCGATCGCTTCCCCGATGCCGGTTGCGGCTCCGGTAACAATCGCTGTCTGCCCGCTCAAGTCGAATGCCATAAGACTATGCTTCCTTGTTGACGATCACGGTCACTTCGGCGGTGACTTCACGGTGCAAACGCACTGGCACCTTGTGTTCGCCGAGGGTCTTGATGGGTTCACCGAGTTCGATCTTCTTGCGGTCGATGGTGAAGTGCATGGCGGTCAGGGCGTCGGCGATATCCTGCGACGTTACCGAACCGAACAGATGATCGTTTTCCCCGGACTTGCGCGCGAGTTCCACGGGCTTGGCAGCCAGCAGCTTTGCGAGTTCCTCGGCTTCACCCTTCAACTTCACCTCACGGCGAAGATGGGCTTCCTTTTCCTGCGCGACGATCTTCTTGTTCGAATCGGTCGCGGCAACCGCCAGCCGCTTGGGCAGCAGAAAGTTCCGGGCATAACCGGCGGCGACTTTGACTACTTCGCCACGGGTTCCCAGCTTTTCGATGTCTTCTCGAAGTATGACTTCCATTTTTCGAGTCTCTCCTTACATCGCCGCCGCGAAGGGCAGCAATGCGATATTCCGGGCTTTGAAGATAGCGTCGGTCAAACGGCGCTGGTGGGGTGCGCAAACACCGGAGATGCGGCGGGGAACAATCTTGCCGCGCTCAGCGATGAAGCTCGAGAGAAGGCGGACATCCTTGTAGTTGATGTCGTCGATCTTCTCGACACAGAACCGGCAAACCTTCTTCCGGCGGAAGTACTGTTTCTTGCCAACGGCAACGGCTTTGTCGCCGCCCGTGGGACGTTGATTGGCGGCAATCGGCCGCCCGCCTTTTTGTTCAGCCATGGTGTTCTGTCTCCTCTCTAGCTTTCCTGCGTTTCCGCAACAGGTGCGGCAACCGCAGCTGCTTCAACAGCCGCTTCAGCTACCGGAGCCGCCGGTGCGGGCTTGCCGGGAACAGGTGCTCCGGGCACGGGATGAGCTTCGCCGCCGCCAAGCATTTCCTGGGCGAGCGACGGGGCGGGAGCAACGGGCTGCGGCTTGCGCTGCGCGCGCTTCTCGCGATCTTTCTTCTTCTTGTCGAGGCGCTTCAGCGTTTCGTCGATGCGGACGGTGATGAACTTAATCACCGAATCCGTCACACGCATACGGCGTTCGTATTCCTTCACCGCAGCGGGAAGCGCAGTGAAAACGATCAGAACGTAGTAGCCTTCGCGGTTCTTTTCCACCCTGTAAGCCAGGCGCCGCTTGCCCCACTTCTCCACTTTGTCAACGGTACCGCCGGCGGCGGTAATGTTCTTTGACAAGGTTTCGACGAGCGCATCAATATCTTCTTCTGCCGCATCGGGTTTGACGATGAACAGAGATTCGTAGATTCGAGTCATTCTTCCTTCTTGCGTTTCAGCCCCGGGCGTGACCGGCCAAGTGACCGGCGCTCATTTTGCAGCGCCGTTGAACCGGGTCATGGACTTTTCGACGCCCTCGGCAATTATGGATTCCACTGCATCGGCCCCAAGGTCGAGCAAGGCATCCAAACCTTCGTTTTGCTGCCGCGAAAACCGCGACAACAGATAGTCCGCACCGCTTGTGAGCGGATGTCCGGGGTGTACCCCCAGGCGAACTCTCGGGAATTCCTGCGTCCCGAGCTTTACAATAACGTCCTTGATCCCGTTGTGGCCCGCCGCTGACCCTTTCGGGCGCACGCGGATCGAGCCCCACGGCAGATCCAGCTCGTCATAAACCAGAATTAAAGCAGCCGGTTCGGCTTCCGCCTTCGCGAGCAAAGGTTTGACCGCCACGCCGCTCAGGTTCATGTAAGTCTGCGGTTTGGCGGCAAGCACCGGTTGCCCGGCCACGCTTCCCTGCCCCACCAAAGCCTGACATTCCTTGCGGCTCAGCCGGATGCCGTGGCGCTCCGCGAGGCGGTCCACCACCAGAAAACCCAGGTTATGCGGCGTATTCGCATACTCCAAGCCCGGATTCCCCAGACCGACCACCAGCCACATGAAAGCTTACTTCTTCTTGCCCTTCTTGGGCGCTTCTTCGACCACCGCGACAGCCACTTCTTCCTTGCCGCCGACCACATGGGCCAGGATGGAAGCGCCGGGGGTGACAACGCGGGTGCCTTCCTTCACAACAAGGTCTTTCACGCGCATCGCGGAACCCTTGCCGAAGGAGGTGATATCGACGATGAAGTTATCGGGAATATCGCCGGGGAGACACTCGATTTCCACGCGGCGGGTGATGAAGTCGAGGGTACCGCCGACCTGCTTCACCATCTTGGCGTCGCCCGTCATCACAACCGGAACGGAGACCTTGATAGGGCGGGTCATGTCAATGCGCTTCAGATCCACATGCATCAGAGCGCCCTTGATGGGGTCGTACTGTTCATCGGCAACGATCACGGGGGTCTGCTCCACACCGGGAATATCCAGGTTGAAGATGGAGTTGTGGCCCGTCTTGCTGCGGACAATCTTGAGGATGTCTTTGGGGTTTACGCTGATCGCCTGGGGATCTTTGAAAGCCCCGTAAACTACGGCGGGAACCTTGCCGGCCCTGCGGGCGCGCTTCGATTCATTCTTGCCACGCGTGGCGCGCGGCTCTGCGGTTACTACAACGTCAAGTATCATTTTTCCTCCGCAAGTCCGTTCCCTCATCCGGCTCGAAATTGGCCCGACTGGTACCGTGGGTTGCGTTTGTACTGCTCAGTTTTTTTCAGACTGCGAACTACGACTCAAACAAAATACTGACCGAAGTCTCTTCGTGAATCGATTGCACCGCTCTTGCGAGCAAAGGTGCCACCGACAACTGCTTGATCTTGCCCGTATCCTTGGCCGCCTGTGAGAGCGGGATGGAATTCGAGAAGACCACCTCGGTAATTCTTGACTCCCGGATCCGGTCTACAGCCGGGCCCGAAAGCACCGCATGCGTTGCGATTGCCCGCACGGACTTCGCACCGTGGCTCAACAGCGCTTCCGCACCTTTGACCAGCGTCCCTGCCGTATCGATGAGGTCATCGACCATGAGGCAGTTCTGCCCTTCCACGTCGCCAATCACGTTCATGACTTCCGCCACGTTGGCCTCTTCGCGCCGCTTATCCACGATAGCGAGCCTGGCGTTCAACCGCTTCGCCACGGACCGCGCGCGCTCCACACCCCCGGCATCTGGCGAAACCACCATCAGATCGGGAATATTCAACGGTTTGAAGTAATCGATGATGACCGGCCGGAAGAACAAATGATCGACCGGTTTATCGAAGAACCCTTGGATCTGTGCCGCATGAAGATCAAGGGCCATAATCCGGTCCGCACCCGCCGTTTCCAGCAAAGAAGCCACCAGTTTTGCCGAAATCGGCACTCGTGGTTTATCTTTGCGGTCCTGACGACCGTACCCATAATAGGGTAACACTGCTGTGATGCGCTCCGCCGATGACCGTTTCAGGGCATCCATAATGCAGAGCACTTCCATGAGATGGCTGTCACCGGGATTGCAGGTCGGCTGCACCACGAAGCAATCGGCACCGCGCACGTTCTCAAGGATCTGGAGATTGATTTCCTGGTCCGCAAAGCGGCGCAGCTTCATCTTGCTGAGCGGCAGGCGCAAAGCGGCACACATCTGCTCGGCAAGCTCCGGGTTGGCGCTGCCGGTGAAGATCTTGATCCGTTCGGAATCCATTATTCGTGCGGGTTTTGTGGAGGCCATTCCATCCCTATTGTTTGATTTTGGATCGCACCGGAGATTCCGAGTGCCTCCGCCCACACTCTGCGGTAATCCGCACGGCTAACGAGTTCGAAGAGGTGCGCGGGGTAATCGCCCAGCTCCGCCGCTGCCAGTTTGGCTCCCCCGGCGGAAGAGAAAAAGCCGAACACAGAAGACCCGCTGCCGGACATCGCCGAAAACGAAGCCCCGCTGCCGAGCAGGCTATCTTTGATTCCCCTCAACTCCGGATGACGGTCGAAAACGACACTTTCGAAATCGTTCCCGTCCGCTGCCGGAACCCCGCTCCAGACTTCCTGCTGGAAACCATCCAGTTTATTTTGTAACGAAAATGATGTCAAACCCGCGCTGAGTGCCTTGTAGGCTTCGGGCGTGGAGGAGTGCACGGGAGGCGTCACCAGCAGGCCGTTTTGGGCCGGGAAATCGGGCAATGGGTAGAGTTCTTCGCCGCGCCCGAGCCCGAGGGCGGTACCGCCGTAAAGGAAGAAGGGCACGTCGCTGCCGAGCTTCGCACCCAGCGCGCTGAGGGTCGTCATCGGCACGGCTTCCCCCATGAGAAACGGCAGCGCGAGCAGAACGGCGGCTGCATCCGAAGAGCCGCCGCCCAAACCAGCGCCGGAGGGAATGCGTTTCTTGAGCACACAATGCACGGTACCGTTCCGGCCGAGGTGACTGAGTACGGCGCGCGCGGCGCGATCGACGAGGTTGTCGGCAATTTCCGGCGTGCCATCAATGCGCACAACGGTTTCGACGGAGGGTTCGAAGCTGAGGGCCAGGCTGTCCTGCAGCGAGATCGTCTGGAAAACGGTCCGGAGTTCGTGATAGTTATCCGGGCGCTTGTAGAGGATTCTCAGCCCCAGATTGATCTTCGCGAAGGCTGGAACAGTAACGTGCCGGGCGCTCATTTGTCGTAGGCGAGCAGCGAGTAGACGTCGCAGCCCGGCAGTTTGGCGCGACCGTTCAGGAAAGTCAGTTCGACCACGAAGCCGATGCCTTCCACGGTGCCGCCCAGCTTTTCAACGAGTTGCACTACGGCGGCCGCGGTCCCGCCCGTGGCCAGCAGATCATCGACGATCAGTACGCGGGTGCCTGGTCCGACGGCGTCCTTGTGGATTTCCAAAGTGTCCTGGCCGTATTCGAGGTCATAACTGACGCTCACAGTTTCAGCGGGCAGTTTCTTCGGCTTGCGGACCGGAACGAAGCCGGCGCCTAGAGCCACCGCGAGAGCCGGCGCGAAGATAAAGCCGCGCGCTTCCATGCCAATGACGACATCCACCTTCTTCCCCATGGCTTCAAAGCCGGTTTTGAGACCGTCAATGGTGCCTTTGAGACCTGCGGGGTCCTTCAGAAGGGTGGTGATGTCATAGAAGAGAATGCCAGGTTTGGGGAAATCCGGAATTTCCCGGATGAGAGATTTCAGTTGTTCCAAAAGGGTTGCCTCAGCCAGTGCGAAACGAATTCAATTGTTGCACGGCGGCTTGGCGCTGCTCAACCCCGCGAACGTCAGCACCTTGCGGGCCCCGGTGCAGAAGACCGGCCAGGATGTCGAGTTCTTTGGTGATCCCAACCGCGTAAACCTGCACGGTGCCGTCATCCAGGTTCTTCGCCCAGCCAGCAACGCCGATGGCTTTCGCATGCCTGGCAACGAACCACCGGAAGCCGACTCCCTGTACGCGACCCCGGACGCGCCATTCGCGTGCCTCCAGTTGCGGCTCAGACACTAGGCTGACGTCCCTCGAGAACATCCGCCACGAAGGCACCGAGCCGCTGGAGGGTAAACGGCTTGGGGATCAAGGCGAACCCTTGCTCCACCACATATTTCTGCACGACATGACGGTCATCGTAGCCGGACATAAAGAGAACCTTCACGCCGGGGTCGAGTTGCAGTAAACGGTCGGCCAGCATGGGACCGCTCATGCCGGGCATCACAACATCAGTGAGCACCAGTTCCGGAGATTTCGCCATGGACTGGAAGGTTTTGAGCGCGGCATCCGCACCTTTCGCGGTCACTGTTTTATAGCCCAGTTGCTGCAAAAGTGCCTCTACAAGGCGCAAAATGTCCGCCTCATCATCGACTACGAGGATCATATTGGGTGTGACTTCAGACATTGCTCTATTTTTTTTACTGTAACTTACTATTTGGATTTGTAGTACTCTACGCGAAACACCTATGTCACCCGAAACTCTCGCATCTTCTGAGGCGGTGCCGCAATTACAGCAGGAAATCTTTGTTCCTGCTGTGGCGGCGGAACGGATCTCTTCCATCGATCTACTGCGTGGCGTGGCTTTGCTTGGCATCGCAATCATGAACATTATTTTCTCAGGGCTGCCTCTGGCGGCGGACCTGAACCCCAAAGTTGGGGGCGGCGCCGAGGGTCCCAATCTGGTTGCCTTTCTACTGCAGTACATCCTGTTTGATGGCAAGATGCGGGGTTTGTTCTCCATGATGTTCGGCGCCAGCACCTATCTACTCATTCACCGGCTGGATGACAAGGGTGCGGGCCTCAAGGCCGCTGAGATTTATTACCGCCGGATCTTATGGCTCATGTTGTTCGGCATGATCCACGCCTATCTGATCTGGCACGGAGATATCCTGTACCCCTACGCACTGCTCGGGTTGATTCTATTGCCGCTGCTGCGTGCGCGCCCGAAAGCACTGCTGATCACGGCGGGTATTTTCGTTGTGGTGATGACAGGTATCAGTGTTGGCCGCGGCTATGGCGTGCGTTCCATGCACAAGGCCTATCTGGAAGCGCAGAAGGCGGAAGCGGCGCACAAGGTGCTGACGGAGGAGCAGAAAGAAGCGAAAACGGAATGGGAGGGCATCAGAAAGTACTTCAGCCCATCGCCGGAGGAACTCAAGAAGGAAACGGCGATGTATTCCGGCGGCTATTTTCATCTGGTGGCCAAGCGCGCAGCGGTGGTGAAAGACTGGCACAGCACGCCTTTCTATTCGCCCAGCCCCTGGGATATGTTGGCGATGATGCTGGTGGGGATTGCCTTCCTGAAAGCGGGAATACTCTCGGCGGAAAGATCCACGCAGTTCTATCTCCGGCTGATGCTGTATGCCTATCTGTTCGGTATCCCTGTGAGCACGTTCTCCGCGGTTGCTGCCTGGAAACAGGGCTTTGACCCGGACCAAACCGGGTTTACTTATGCCACCTATCAATCCGCCAGGGTGGCGATGACGATTGGACACATGGCGCTGCTGATCCTGTTCTTCCGCTCGGGATGGCTGCCGAAGCTGCAGAGGGCGTTGTCGGCGGTAGGGCAGACGGCATTCTCGAATTACATTCTGCACTCGTTGATTTATGGTGTGGTGTTCTATGGCTACGGCTTCAACATGTTCGGGAAGTTACAGCGGTATCAGTTGTATTACGTAGTCGCCGGGATGTGGGTGATTTCGCTGATTGCGAGTCCGTTGTGGCTGAAGGCTTATCGATATGGACCCCTCGAATGGTGCTGGCGGTCGCTGACGTATTGGAAGCGGCAGCGGATGATGCGGGAGCCACAGCCACAAACCGTGTAACTTTAACTTGGGGAATCGTGTAGAAGCTCTATACGATTCTTATGTCACCCGAAACGCCCGCCCCTCCCATCGAAGAAGAAGTCAAAACAGCAACGCTCCAGCCGGTGCAGGACGGCGACCGCATCTCGTCGATCGACCTGCTCCGCGGCGTGGCCCTGTTGGGCATCGCGCTCTTGAACGTCCCGACAGGGCTGCCCGATGCCTCTTTCGGCAACCCGAACATTGCCGGGGGGAGCACGGGAATCAATCTGATTGTCTTCCTGGCGCGGTGGATTCTGGTCGAGGGAAAAATGCGCGGGCTCTTCTCGATCATGTTTGGAGCCGGCGTCTTCCTCTTCGTCCGGCGGCTGGAAGCGCGTGGTGCGGGAATACTCGCGGCAGAACTCTATTATCGCCGCATTTTGTGGCTGGCCGTCTTCGGCGTCATTCATGCCTACCTGATTTGGGATGGCGACATTCTTTACAGTTACGCCGTGAGCGGACTTCTGCTGTTCCCACTGCTGCGTTGGAAACCGAAGTTTCTCTTACTGGTTGCTGCACTGCTGATCGGGATCGGCACAGCGCGACCCATCTGGACCGCCGTAGAGCGTACACAACTCAAGGCCGATGCCCTGAAGGCCAACCAGGCCAAGAAGGCGGGCAAACAACTGACAGACGAGCAAAAGAAAGCCATTGCCGATTGGCAACGATTCATGGAAGGAGTAAGTCCTTCGAAAAAAGACCTGAAGAAGGAAGCCGACAAATTTTCCGGAAGCTATTTCCACGTGGTCAAGGAAAGGGCTCCGGGGGTCCGCCGGTGGCACTCTGGGCCGCTCTACCTGTGGGATTTCGATGCCTTCCCGATGATGCTGATTGGTATCGCGATGCTGCAACTGGGAATTCTGAGCGGGGAGCGAACCAACCGGTTCTACGTGGTGATGATGCTGGTGACGTATGGAATCGGGCTGCCGCTCAGCATAATCATGGTGTTCCGCGCCTGGGGACACGGATTTCAGATTGACCAGGACGTTTTCATGTGGACGCTTTACCAACCCGCGCGCGTTTTTGGGACCCTGGGCAACCTGTGCCTGCTGATCCTGTTCTTCAAATCCGGCTGGCTGCCGAAACTGCAAGCCGCGCTCTCCGCAGTCGGCAAGACCGCTTTCTCGAACTACATCCTGCACTCACTGGTCTACGGCTTCGCGTTTTATGGCTACGGTTTCCACCTGTTCGGCAGGCTGGAGTTGTATCAGCTC
This sequence comes from uncultured Acidobacteriia bacterium, assembly GCA_903923395.1. GTDB lineage: Bacteria > Acidobacteriota > Terriglobia > Bryobacterales > Bryobacteraceae > BOG-234. Next base: position 14,424 of record CAIXXM010000168.1, on the reverse strand, counting down.
TACTACATCGTGGCTGGAATGTGGGTGTTTTCACTGGTGGCGAGTCCGCTGTGGTTGCGGGCTTACCGGTATGGGCCGCTCGAATGGTGCTGGCGGTCGCTGACGTATTGGCAGCGGCAGCCGATGCTGCGGGAACAAACTACGTAAAGAATCGTAAAAGGCAATGTCTTCGAACACACAAAACAGGTACAAGTGGGGTATGCAAATCACGATCGTCTCGCGCAGGGAATTACTGCGTCTGGTTGGCGTGGCAGGCGGCGCTCTTGTGGGTCCCGCGCTGTCTCTTGGCGCCTCGAATTTCTGGGAGAAGAAGGATCCGGCAGAGTGGTCGGATAAGGAAGTGACGGAACTGATCACCAAGAGCCCGTGGGCGAAGCAGGTGCGGCCGGAGATGTCGATGCAGCCATCGATCGGCAACACGGGCGGCAGCGGCAAGAGCGGCCGTGGCGGCGGCGGTGGTGGTATGGGTGGCGGTGGCGGCATGGGCGGTGGTGGCGGCATGGGTGGTGGCGGTGGTATGGGCGGCGGTGGCGGTATGGGTGAAGGCGGTATGGGTGGCGGTGGCGGCATGCCGAGCCTCCCGCCAGCGACGGTCCGCTGGGAAAGTGCGCCGCCGATTCTCGCCGGTCGCAAAACGACCCTGCCGAAAGAGATGGAAGAGCACTACGTCATCAGTGTTTCCGGTCTCCAGATGGGCGGAGGTAACCGCCGCGGTGGTGGCGAACGGCAGCAGTTCCTCGACCCCCAACAGCAGGAAGGACAGCGCGGCCAGCAGCGGCCCCAGATGGACCCCGCGGCGATGGAAAAGCGCATGAAAGATGGCACCACGCTCGTGGTCAAAGGGAAAGATCCGCAGCACCCCGATCTCTTCGTTCGTCCCGAAGGCGGACAGGTGATGTACTTCGGCTTCCAGAAGAGTGCCCTGCCCATCGCCGCTACCGACAAAGAAGTACTCTTCACCGTGAAGTTGGGCGCTCTGACCCTGAAAGCAAAGTTTGAAACCAAAGAAATGGGTTTCAAGGGTTCGCTGGCGGTTTAGAACGCAGCTTTTTTCTGGTTTACTGGTAGGCACGCCTCACACGCGTGTCTACCAGCCATGCCAAAACTCACCCGCCGCGACGCGCTGTCTTTGCTCGCCACCCCCGCCCTTGCCGCTCCCCAACCTGCTCCAACCCAGAACGCTGCCGGACCCATAGAACTCCACTACCTGAACGGGTTGCCCACGCAGCCGCTGGGCACCACCTGGGGCGTGCCTTTTGCGAAATCCACCGTCAAGACCTCTGACCGTTTTGCGCTGGGAACGTTGCCTTTGTCGCAATGGCCGCTGGCTTACTGGCCCGATGGTTCCGTGAAGTGGATGGGATTCGCAACGGTCATTCCCCCGAATACGGCAGCGTCCCAGTTGAAGCTCGCAAAAACGGGGGCTGCGGCACTGCCTGCGATGACGGCGCGGGAAGCGAACGGGCAGATCGAAGTGCAGGCTGGCAAGATCACGGCGAAGCTGAACACACGGGGCACCAACCTGATTGAATCGCTTTCGGTGGATGGCAGAGAGGTAGCCCGCGCCGGAAGACTGCAGTGCTCGCTCGAAGACCGTTCGCGTTTGGCGGCAGAGGGAATTCTGAAGTTTGAAGAGTTCACGTCGGCAATCAAGTCGGCCATCGTGGAATCCAGCGACGGCGTCCGCACCGTGGTGAAGTTTGAAGGTGTACACAAGAGCCGTACACGCGAATGGCTGCCCTTCATCGTCCGGCTCTATTTCTACAAAGACGCCACCCCGGTGCGGGTGCTGCACACCATTCTTTTCGACGGTGATGACCAGAAGGACTTCATCAAATCACTGGGGCTGACCTTCGATGTGCCGCTGCGGGAACAGGCCCACAACAGGCACGTGCGCCTGGGCGGGGAGGGTTCCGGACTTTGGGCAGAACCAGTGCAGCCACTGACGGGACGGCGGACACTGAATTATCAAGGCAGGGATGTTTATCCCGACCAGTTGCAGGGCAAGGCTGTTCCGAACAAAGAGGCCTATGATTCCCGCTCGCAGTTTCTACTGCGCGACTGGGCGGTGTGGGATTCGTTCAAGCTGGCGCAGACCAATCCGCACGGGTTTACGGTCCACAAGCGGGCGGTGGAAAATGCGTGCTGGCTGGAGGCAGGTGCGGGCAAGCGGTCATCGGGCTATGCGTTCGTGGGCGATACGTCGGGCGGACTGGGTATCACGGTGCGGAACTTCTGGCAGTCTTACCCGGCATCGCTCGAAATTCACAATGCGTCGGCGGCTGCGGCCACGCTACATGCCTGGTTGTGGAGCCCGGACGCGCCGGCGATGGATCTGCGCCACTATGACACGAAAGCCCATGGGCTCGAAGCGTCCTATGAAGATGTGCAGCCAGGGTTCAGCACGCCGTATGGAGTGGCAAGAACCAGCGAGTTGATGTTGTTTCCTTCGACGGAGGTGCCGGCCAAAACGCAATCGGTCCTGGATGCCGATATGGCGCAGAACCCGCCCCGGCTGGCATGCGCGGCGGCTTATCTGCATTCGACGCAGGTGTTTGGTGCGTGGAGTTTGCCGGACCGCTCGACGCCAGGGAAGGCGCAACTGGAAGAGCGCCTCGAAAAGGCGTTCTTTTTCTACCAGAAAGAGGTGGATCAACGCTCCTGGTATGGCTTCTGGAACTACGGCGACATCATGCACCAGTACGATACGGAACGTCATGTGTGGCGCTACGATATCGGCGGCTTCGCGTGGGATAACTCAGAGCTGGTGCCGGACATGTGGCTCTGGTACACCTTCCTGCGGACCGGGCGCTCCGATGTTTTCGCGATGGCAGAGGCGATGACGCGCCATACCGGTGAGGTGGATACGTATCACCTGGGGCGTTTCGCGCATCTGGGGTCAAGGCACAATGTGCGGCATTGGGGCTGCGGCGCGAAAGAAGTCAGGATCAGCCAGGCAGCACTGCGCAGGTTTTACTACTACCTGACGGCGGATGAGCGCACCGGCGACATCATGCGCGAGATGGTGGATGCGGATTTGAAGCTGACCGAGATTGACCCGATGCGGTTGGCGCGGCCTACCAGCGAGCGTCCGAGCAAGTATCCGGCGCGTGTTCGTGGCGGCCCGGACTGGGTGGCATTCGCTGGCAACTGGATGACGGAGTGGGAGCGAACGGGGAACACGAAGTACCGCGACAAGATCCTGGCGGGCATTGAATCCATGGCGGCGATGCCGTATGGGATGCTTTCCGGACCGGAAGCGCTGTTTGGGTATGACCCGGCAACCGGCAAGCTCTACCCCCTGGCCGACGACCCATTTGGCAGCTACAACCTGGCGATGATTATGGGTGGCGCGGAAGTTCTATTTGAACTCGAACCCTTGCTGGCGAGCGAGACCTTCAACAAGCTCTGGCTGCAATATTGCCGCCTGCTGGGAGCGCCGCGGGATGTGGTGAGGCGGGATATGGCGTCGCATGCGGAGGTCTGGTTCCCAGGGCAACAAGGGCGCGGCGGCAATGCTGGAGGAGCGGGTGGCCGGCTCTGGGCGTATTGCTACGCGAAGACGAAAGATGCCCGGTATGCGGAACTGGCCAAACAAACGCTGCTGGGCGGGCCCAATCGTGCGCCCGCGGAGCCGCGCAAGGTCGCAGGTCCGCAGGTGCTGAATGATATTGAGGAGATTCCGGGGCTGTCGACAAACAGTACATCGCAATGGTGTTTGAATGCGATGGAAATCCTGGCGCTGTGCGGGGATAAGGTCTCCTAAGTATTCGCCGGCAAAACGGACCTCGGGGCGGCGGCGAATGCTTGTTTGTGATGAGGCCGACCCGGCCTTTGCCGGCTAGAGCGCACAGGCCACCAATCGCAGAGTCAATCGAATGAGGGAACCCGATGCGCTCAACGCGGACGGTGAGTCCGTCATGCGGCGGTTCTTCAGAAGCGCCAGCGGCTTTTGCAGGGGGAGATTTTCCGGTTTGGTTTCCAGGCCCGGAGTACAGCAATGTCCTGACGGGCTTGCTTTGTCGCAGCCAGGGCATTTCCCGAACACGCCCCGGTTTCCCATCTACCGGAAAGATCATTCGCGCGACTCAACACGAGATACTGCTTGCCGGGCTCGAATTTGAAGCCGCAGGAGTCAAAGCTGGTGAAGACTTCCGATGTGGAGCGCCCGGAGCCGGAGAGCCAGGCAGAGACTTCGAAGCGAACACGGCGCGGCACACCGTGCAGGTCAGTCGCGGCGCGCAAAGTTCCGCTATCAGAAGCCATTTCCACGGCGGCACGTTCTGCGGGAGTAAACGCACTCTGCCACAAACTCAGCAGAATCTGCTTGTGCAACGCGAAGGAGCCCGGTGCATCACCCATATGGAAGTCATCTTCCCCGGGTAAACCGTAAGCGAAGACGCTGGCGGGATAGGAATCAATGACCCTGCCGACGAAGGCGATCCGCGCCGGGTCAGGCTGCGATGAGCACAGGACCGGCGTGACACACATGCAGGCGGAGACCACCGGCGGCAATGCCGCAAGCATGGCGAAGAATTTGACCATAGGGGAAAAGACGCCGGAGCGGCAATTTTGATCCCACTTTGCCTCTGTTTTTTGTTAGAGTGCTGAAGACATGCGTCTACTCGCCGCTCTTCTGATCACTCCGCTGCTGTTTGGGGAAGTTTTCCTCGTTGGCACCTATACGGGCAAGGGTTCCACCGGCATCTACCCCTACTATTTCGACGCCAAGACCGGCGCAATCACCAGTATGGGATTGCCGACCAATACGCCGAGTCCCTCCTTTCTCGCAGTGCACCCGTCCGGCAAGTTTCTTTACGCCGTCAACGAAGAAGGCAAAGGCTCCGTGAGCGCCTTCTCGATCGCCCAGGGAAGCCGCGCGTTGCGGCCTCTGAATGAGCTTCCCTCGGAAGGCCGCGGACCCTGCCATATCACCGTCGACCATACCGGACGCGTGGTCATCATCGCGAATTATGACTCCGGCAGTGTGGTCTCTTACCTCGTGGCTTCGGATGGGAGCCTCGACCACCGCGTTTCCCTGATGCAACACCAGGGTGCCGGGCCGGACCTGAAACGGCAAACCGGTCCACACGCGCACTCGGTTTACGTATCTCCCGACAATAAGTTCGTGTACGTCGCGGACCTTGGACTCGACCGGATTTACCGCTATGCGCTCGATGCCACAACGGCAACGCTGAATGCAACCGCACCGGCCTACTTCTCTGTGAAGCCGGGCTTCGGACCTCGCCACATTGCGTTTTCCAAAGACCAGCGCTTTGCCTACGTCATCAATGAGATGGCCAGCAAGATTACGGTGATGAGACTCAGTGCCACGGGTACGCTAACCGAGGTTTCGAACGTGAGCACTCTGCCCGCGGAATTCAAGGGCGAAAGCACCACCGCCGAAATCGAGTTATCGCCGTCTGGAAGGTTTCTGTATGCTTCGAACCGCGGACTCGACAGCATTGCCGTGTTTGCCGTTAGCCCGGAGGGTGGCTTGAAGTTACTCCAGAACATGCCCACCGGCGGAGCCACGCCACGGCACTTCGCACTTACTCCAGATGGCGGGCATCTGATTGCTGCGAACCAGAACGGGAATAATATGTCCGTCTTCACGGTGGACCAGAAAACTGGTTTGCTGACGGATACCAAGAAACGCACGGCTTTGAGTTCCCCCGTCTGCATCCTGTTCCTGAAGTAACTCATCCGGCGAGCGGCAGATCAAAGAGAGATGCCTGGACCGGTTCACTTTGTACGGGCTTGCTGAGTGGCGCTTCGGGCCCCGCAGCCAGACCATAACGGTCCCGGATCGCGGCGATCCTCGCGCGGATTGAGTCCTGATAGGCCCCGCGGATGTACGCCGATTCCTCGTAACGCACCTGGTAACGGCGGAGCAGATGCGGATAGTGCTTCTCCACGAATGGGAAAAAGACACGTCTCGCGCTGGGCATCAGAAAGAGAATGCCGCCCCCGAAATATTGGGCTCCGTGATCTTTCGCTGCCTTCGCGAGACGGTCGAGTTTCCGCTCATCGTCTGTGATCAAAGGCATGATGGGGTTGGGGAAGACACCCACGGGAATCCCCGCGCCGGAAAGTGCCTGAACCGTATTCAAACGCAGCCGGGGTGCGGGGGCTCTCGGTTCCAGAATCCTGGCCAGGGATTCATCAAGCGTCGTGATCGTCATGTTCACCGCAAGAGAGTTCCGCCGCGCGATCTCCCGCAGCAAAGAAAGATCCCGCTTGATCAGGTCTGATTTTGTGGTGATGGAAATCTGCAGCCCTTTCGAAGCCGCGAAGACTTCCAATGCAGCGCGGGTCCGTTCGAAGCGTCGCTCCGCGGGCTGGTAAGGGTCTGTACTCGTCCCGATCGCGATGCCGCCGCGCGGGTCCAGCCGGCTCAATTCCCGGCGCAACACGGGAGCAATATTGCCCTTCGCATAAATGCGATTCTCGAAGTCATCGCTGTCCCGGAGTTCCATAAACTCGTGCGTATACCTCGCATAGCAGTATCGGCAGGCATACTCACAGCCCCGGTAAGGGTTGAGGCTCCAGGCAAACGGCATACCGGGTCGGGTTTTGTTTAACAGGCTTTTGGGGGCAAGTTCGAAATACTGAACCGTCTTCTTGGCTTCGAGTACTTCGCTTCCGGCCGCGAGCTTCGCTATCCCAACCAGACCCGGTTCAGGAGAATCGCCGAACAGCACACCTCAATATTCGCCTTTTCTTCGCCATTTGTCAACGGATTTCTGCAGTTGCTTTTTTGAAGCCCACCAGCGCCTCGAATTGCTCCGCACTCCGCTTGCCCACCTCATACTTCAGGATGTTGCCGTTCGGATCCACAACAACCTGCGTCGGGTAGGCATGAACACCGATCTCCTTGTTCTCCGCGATCTTCGCAAGCACGACGGGATAGTTGATCTTGAGATCGTTGATCGCCCCTTCGACGGTCGAGGCATCTTCGTCCACATCCACGCCAATCAGCACAATGTCCGAATCCCGCCATTCGGTGTGGAGCTTCTTCAAATCCGGAATTTCCGCACGGCAGGGACCACACCATGTGGCCCAGAAGTTAAGCAAGACGGTCTTCCCCTTGAACTGGGCGATATCGAAGGGCTTGCCGTCCAATGAAGTCAGTTGAAGCGGCGGCAGTGGCTTTCCAATCAACTCCGGCCTGACGTTGGCCAGGGTGAAGCCCGCCATCTGTTGAATTTCCCTGGCACCGGGCGGTGGCGTAAACGTGAAGTCCTTCGGGGAAAACGTTTCCCCGAGCCGCATCTTGTTCACATCCAGCCGGATACGGGTTTCGACTGGTTTCGGGAAGACCGGCGATTCCATCATGGAAGAGGATTCCATCCGCAGCATGTTGCCGGTATCTTTCGCCAGCCACATGGTCGTCTTGCCCTGCCGGACCTTCATGCCGTTTAGTTCCGTCACGCCCGCATACTCGCTTTCCACCACGAAACAGGGCGTTTCCCTGCCCTCCAGCGCAACAACCTCTTCGCGGACGATCTGGACCGATTTCTGCATCAGAGACGAAGTCAAATTCCCGGGCATTCCCGACATCTGCAGGATCATGGCAGGAGAAAACGCCGCCTCGCGCCGCAGGTATTGGTTCGCGCCGCCCATGTAGATATAGCTGGCCTTGCCGTCCGACACGATGGTCATCGTCCCAACCGGACTCTTCGATTCCACAAACATCTTGTCCGGCTTGCTCCACTTCACACTCATCGGCATTTCCAGGGAATTCTTTAGAGGACCCGAGGTTTCCACTGTCATGGTCATCTCCATGGAGTAAGAACCGGCGGAGCGGGTGAAGTCCGCGGACTTCTTCAGCAGAGCCTCGGCAGCAGGGTCGATCTGCGCGGACAGAACACAGGCGGCAGCGAGCAGGGCGGGAAAGAAACGCATGAATCCTCCATCAGGCATGGGAACGTCGTACGCTAATACGGAAACGTCACCCTCCATGATCCCTCTTTTTCGTTCGTTCTTTCCAATGGAGAATCCTGTGGGCTTCGGCTTTCAGGATTTCGTCGAACTCTTGCTGGCATTTGTGCTGCTTGGTGCCGTGTGGGGCAGCAGGTACCTGCCCTTGCGGCTGCGTCAGAGCGAGGGCATCCTGCAGGTGGCTGCCGCGATGATCGTATGCCATTTTCTCGTTGCGGCGGCGGTGCCAAATCTGCGGCCGCTGCGGAAGGCGCCGAACCGGATTGAGCGGCCGATGGCACCACCGAGTCCGCAGGTCTTCCGTCCGGAAGGTGTGTTGCCGCCGCCCCCGGTAACGCCGGAAACTGCAGCACCGAAGAAGAAACAAGTTAGTCCGTTTGAGGATGTCAAGTGATCCCGGTTTCTGTCGAACTTACTTTCGCGGCCATTCTGCTGGCGCTCTGGCTATTGCAGCGAAGCCGTATCGCATCGCTGGCGGAGAGGCCCCGAATGGCAGGTGCCCTGATTTTCACGCTGCCGGTGATCCTGCGGCTGGTGTTACTGGTGCGCTACCCGGTGCCCAGTCCGGCAGTCTCCGATGACTTCGCGCAGTTACTCTCCGCAGACACGTTGCTGCACTTGCGCCTGGCGAACCCCGTGCATCCCATGCACCGCTTCTTTGAAACCTTCTTCACGTTGCAGGAACCAGCTTATGCGGCGATGTTCCCACTGGGCCAGGGCATCATACTGGCACTGGGCAAGTTATTGACCGGAACCTTCTGGGGTGGAGTGGCGATCTCATCGGGCCTGCTTGCCGCCGGATGTTACTGGATGCTGCGCGGCTGGGTGGCTGCCCGCTGGGCGCTGCTCGGCGGAGTGCTCACGGGTATCCAGTTCGGCCCGCTTTGTGAATGGATGAACAGTTTCTGGGGCGGCAATGTAGCTGCATTCGCGGGGTGTCTGGTCTTTGGGGCCTTGCCCCGCTGCAAGACGAATCCCTCCCGGAAGAACGCACTAATCCTCGGCGCGGGTTTGGCATTGCACCTAATCACGCGGCCCTATGAGTCGATCTTTCTGTTCGCCAGTGCGGGCATTTATCTCGCGGCCAGCCGCTGCAAACCTTGGTTCGCCGTTGGGCCGGTGGGCGCGGCCCTGGTTTTGATTCTCTTCCAGAATCACGCAGTCACGGGCCAGTGGACCAAGCTGCCGCTCCAACTTAGTCAGGAACAATACGGGGTCCCTTCCACATTTACTTTCTTCACGCCACCGGAACCCAAGCGGGAACTGACGCGCGAACAGGAACTGGCAGTGGAGATCCAGAAACAGCGGCATCCAACGGAGGAATCGCCGTCATTCTACTTCCAGCGGCTGGCTTACCGCTTCCGGTATCTGCGCTTTTACTTCCTCGCGCCGGTGTATCTCGCGATCCCGTTCTTTCTACCTTCTCTCCGCAAGCCACGGTATTTCTGGGCGTTCGGGACGATTGGCTTATTCATTCTGGGAAGTAACTTCTACCCGTACTTCTATCCGCAGTACATCGCGGCGGTAACTTGCCTGTTTGTCCTCCTGGCAGTGCGAGGTTTGGAGAATATGTATCACTGGTCGGCGCAGGGAGCGCTCTGGGTATCACATCTGACCATGGCGCATTTCCTGTTCTGGTTCGGAGCGCTGCTCTTTGCCTCCACGCCAGCACTGGATGCACTGAAACCCTTCGCCACCTGGCACGTGATCAACATGGGAGACCCGGAAAGCCGTATTGCTGTTCGCAAAGAGATGGAAGCGCAACCGGGTAAGCAGTTAGTCTTCGTCCGCTACTTCCCGATGCATACCTTCCGCGAATGGGTCCATAACTCCGCAGACATTGACAGGCAGAAAGTAATCTGGGCCCGCGACCTGGGCGGGGAAAATACTTCGCTGCGGAATTATTATCCGGATCGCAAGGCCTGGCTGCTTGAGCCCGATGCCCGTCCGCCGCGGCTGCGCCCTCTCGATTAGGGTTTCTTCGTCACCGGGGCCGCAGGTTTCTCTTTCGCAGTTTCCGCAGGAGTATCATCCACATCATCGAAGCGGATGGTGGTATCCGCGGAGTACTTGCGGTAACCCCTGAAATCGATTTCGTTCTTCGTCGCCACCAGGTCGTGCCGCATTTTGACTTCGGAGCGGACCGGGACCAGGGCCGGCTGTCCGGCAATATCTGCATAGCCGTAATCGAGCAGCGAATGCACGTCCTGGATCGGGAAGTTCGGCGGCATCAGCGCATCGAGCGTAATCCGCATGACCAGATGAGATTGCACGTCAAGATAAGCCAGTCCGGTGTAAGCCGGGGTGACTTGATCGGTATGCTGATAGTCCACTGACCAGCGGGAGTTTTCCTGCTCCACTTTGTACTGGTAGACATGATAGCGCTTGCCATTCAAGGTACCCCAGCGAAGCCAGTGAAACTCGGTGTGGGTATTCGGGTCGAAGATTTCCTTCAGCATGCTGCCGAATTCACCGGTGGAAATCGACCCGCCCACCGAGTTGTAATTCTTATTGACCACCGAATCATCATTGATGCCGAGAAGCTGGTAGTCTTCCTTGCCATTGAAGTAGCCGACCTTCGCCTTCAGCGTGTCACCGAGGGACCAGAGCGGATCCTGTCCAGCCTTGAAATGGCGGTCCGTATAGCGGCGCGTGGTCTGAAGACAGACGAAGTTCGGCAGGCTCTTCGTATAGTTGATTGCCATCTCGCGGGCCTCATTGAGAATGGCGTATTGTTCTTCGTAAGGCGGTGGCGGATGCGTATCCGCGTAGGTCGGCTTCGGCGGTGCCACAGCGGGCGGAGCCGGAGGCGTCAGACTGGCGGAAATCTCCATGAGATGCTTCAGCGCCAGGACGGTTTTGGGTCCGGCACCTTCGCTCTGCAGGTCTTCCACGGTGCCTGCTTCAAGCTTCTGCTTCATCTTGAAGGTCATGAGCAGTTTGGCAACTTCCGCATCAGTCGCGCGCTTGGCGCGGATATCTTGAATGGCCGTATGGACGAAATCCTTGACCTGCGAGACCGTCATCGCGGACTGCGCAAAGGCGGACGCGGCCGCCAGACACAGCAATATCCCTGCCCGGAAAAGCTTTACCTGCATACCCTGATTGTCGCACCGGGCGGGGAAAAGGTTTCGTTGAGGTCATAAGACCCCTAGATTTTGGTTTTGACAAGCGCGTTGAAGTTCGGTGCGTCGCCCAGAATATTGAGAATCAGGGCCTTCAACTGTGACTGCACGAACGGCTTGGCCAGGAAGTGCCAGCCTTCGTTCAACACCAACATGCCGCCGTTGAAACCGGACATCAGTAAAACTCTCAACGCCGGGCGTTCGAGACACAAGCAGGTGGCAAGTTCAATGCCCGATATGCCGGGCATCTCCAAATCAGAGAGCAGCAAGTCGATTTCACCCGTTTCATATTTGGAAATCCGGATTGCCTCCTCCCCGTTCGGAGCGCAGAGAACCTTATAGCCAGCGTCCGAAAGCAGCGATGATACAAAGTTCATCACAAGCGGATCGTCGTCCACTAAAAGTATTTTTTTCATAAAACGAAGGACTGCCTATCTGGTCTCAAAAGAGAGGCGGGAGGTAGCTCCAGTTCTGGAGACCGCGCTCGGAAATGGAGACCTAAGGGACAGTACCACATCCCCCTGCCAGTGTCACCCCGCAACGGTGGTGTCACCCAGGTGATTTAGAAACTCCCGTGCGTTCACGATCCGCACAGTGCCGCAGGCCGCCGGGTAGTCGCGCAGATTTCCCGTGATCAAAAATAGGGCGTCAGCGGCCACCGCGCACTCCAGGAACCGGTTGTCGTCCTCATCCACTGCGAGCGAGATGGCCTCTGCCGGCACGACATGCAGAGCCCCGGCAGCAAGTGCCTGCAAAACCCCGGCAATCCTTTCCTGTTTTGACCGGAACTTGGGACGGGTGAGAACGTCCCGGTACTCTGCCAGCACTGCCGGGGACACGCAAGCCTTGACGCTGCCGGAAAGTGCCAGCGTCAGCGCGCGTGCTTCCAGTCCGCCGGGGCTCCAGCAGGCGCTGATCAGAATGTTGGTATCGAGCACGACGCGCATGTTGTGTTGAGTTTGCCACAATGACAGTCAATGAAAGACGAACTGGGGCGCAGAATCAAACGGGACTACGAAGATGCACTGCGCATCACGCTGCCACGGCGGACTTACACCGTGATCCGCATTGATGGACGCGGCTTCCACCAGTTCACCAAGGGACTGGAGCGACCCTATTCACGGCGTTTGGCTGACGCTTTGGATCAAGCCGCCCTGCATCTGGCGCAGGAGATGATTGGCTGCCGTTTTGCCTATGGGCAAAGCGACGAATATTCCTTCCTGCTGACGGACTTTGAAGCCGAAGACTCCGTGCTGTGGTTCGACGGGAATTTACAGAAGATCGTGTCCGTTTCCGCCAGTATCTTTGCAGCAGTTTTCGCGAAGCACTTTGAGAGTAAGAAGATCGCGGCCTTTGACAGCCGCGTGATGGTGATTTCGCAGAGAACAGAGGTGGAGCGTTACTTCCTGTGGCGCCAACTGGATGCCTCCGGCAACAGTCTGAACATGCTCGCATCGGCCCACTATCCGCATTCCGAACTGGAAGGAAAGTCTATGCAGGAGAAGCATGATCTGTTACATGCCAAAGGCCTGAACTGGGCTAAAGAGCCAGCCGATTTCAAACGGGGCCGCGTGGTGCTCCGTGATGAGCAGGGCTGGCGTGTGGATCAGGAGATTCCCATCTTCAACCGTGAACCCGGCTACTTGCAGCGCTTGATTCCGTGAACACCGCATCCAAAATCTGCGCGGTCTGTGCAAACTCCGCAGGCCCTGCGATGTAGGGCGGAAGCAAGCGCAAAACACTCCCCTGCGTGCAATTGATGAGCAGTCCGTGACGCAAAGCGGCCTCCACATAAGGGCGTCCAGGCTGGTCGAGTTGAAGGCCGAACATCAAGCCTTTGGAACGGATCTCAGTAATGACTCCGTGCTTAAGACACAGCGCGTCCAGCAGATGGCGGAAGTAAGTGCTCATCTCCTGGATATGAGGCAGCGCTGCCTCCATCATATCGAGCACTTCGATCGCGACCCGGCATGCCAGCGGACCACCGCCGAATGTGCTGCCATGGGAATGCGGCGGCAGCCATTGCGCCGCATCTTCCGTGAACAGCGTGGCTCCGAGAGGCAGACCGGCAGCCAGAGGCTTCGCCGTAACTACGATATCGGGCTGCACGCCGCACCATTGATAAGCGAACGGCTTTCCCGTGCGGCCCAACCCGCATTGCACTTCATCGGCAACCAGATAAGCGCTATAAGTGTTCGTCAAGGCGCGGGCTTGCTGCAGATAACTCGCATCGAGCGGATATATCCCGCCCTCACCGAGCACGGGCTCCAGAACCACGGCTGCCGTATCTTCCGCGACCGCATCGCGCAGTGCTGCCAGCCAGTTCGGCGGAATGAAAGTGACTTCCGCACCTGAAAAGACAAAGCGCTGGCGCAGTTCCGGCTGTCCGGTAAGTGCCAGTGACCCGAGCGTTCTGCCATGAAACGAACGTTGCAGCGCTACAATCCTGCTCTTGCCCGGGGTGGAACGCGCGCGCACCGCCTTCAAAGCCGCTTCCATCGCCTCCGTGCCGCTGTTGCTGAAGAAGGCGCGGTCCAGCCCGCTCAGGCGGCACAGTTTCTCAGCCAGGCTTTCCTGATGGCGGTGCGAAACGATATTCGAGGTATGCACACAGCGTTGCGCCTGTTCCGTGATGACACTGGTCAGGCGTGGATGGCAGTAACCAAAGGCATTTACGCCGATGCCGGTGATCATATCCAGATAGCGCTTGCCATGCATATCGAAGATGGAACAGCCGCTGCCGGACTCGATGGTCAGTGGGCTGCGTTCATAGTTGCCGAGTAAGTATCCCTGCTTCATGAGTCCAGCGTAGGGCTCTGCGTTTCATATGTCCAATAGGCAAATGTCGCTCTTTCGATATGATTTTAATATGGATCTCAGGCAGCTTAGATACTTTACCGCCGTGGCCGAGGAACTGCATTTCGGACGCGCAGCGGAACGGGTTGGCATCGCCCAGCCGCCCTTGACACAGCAGATTCAGAAGCTGGAGAGTGATCTCGGCTGCACTCTGCTCATCCGCGGGCGGAAAACAGTGCTGACCGCGGCGGGAATGGTCTTGCTGGAACAAGCCAGGCGCATTCTGGAACTTGCCGGGCAGGCCGTGGAAGATACCCGCGCCGCAGCCAGAGGCGAGGCAGGCCGGCTGACGGTGGGTGCGCCGCCTTCGGTGATGCTCTCTGCCCTGCCCGCGGTGATCCGCAGATACCGGAAGCAATTTCCTGGAGTGCAATTCACGCTGCGGGAGTTATCGACCAGCGCGATTGAAAATGCCGTACGTTCCGGCGAGGTTGATCTCGGCTTCCTGAGGGAGAGTCCGCTCGAGGCACCACTTACCTCAGAAAAGATCTTCGATGAG
>CAIXXM010000167.1 GCA_903923395.1 uncultured Acidobacteriia bacterium | reverse complement strand
GCATCACATCCCAGTGCTTCTGCATGTAGAGCGTTTCCGGGCGTGAAGGATGCATCGCAATCCGGTGGACGCAGTGCCCCACTTCGGCTTCCGGGTCGGGCAGATGCCGCGAATGCAGACCAGCGGTGACCGCCTTCCAGGTCTCTCCGCCATCATCGGTGCGGAATGCTCCTGCGGCCGAAATCGCGATGTACATGCGCATGGGATTCACCGGGTCCAGCAGGATGCTGTGCAGCCCCATGCCACCCGCGCCGGGCATCCAGCGCGCGCCGGAACCATGCTTCCGCAAGCCGGAAACTTCGGTCCAGGTCTTGGCTCCGTCTGTGGATTTGAACAGAGCGGCATCTTCCACACCGGCGTAGACCGTATCGGGGTCAGTCAGGGAAGGCTCCAGATGCCAAACGCGCTTGAACTCCCATGGGTGCGGCGTACCGTCGTACCACTGGTGGGTCCCGGGCACACCATCGTAAATGAAATCCTTCCCCACCTGCTCCCAGGTCTTGCCGCCGTCATCGGAGCGTTGGATCAACTGCCCGAACCAGCCGGAGCTTTGGGAGGCATAGAGGCGGTTGGGGTCCACGGGGGAGCCTTTGACGTGATAGATCTCCCAGCCAGTGAAAAACGGTCCGTTGACGGACCAGTCCTTCCGCGCGGCATCCGATTCCAGGACAAAGGCACCTTTCTTGGTGCCGGCGAGAATGCGTACTTTGCTCACAATGCGTCTCTTTTCATTCAGTGAAAAGGGCAGCATATCAAAACTATTTCAGTGGCAGTAACACAACCGTCTGTTAACCCGCCTTCTCCGCCTTTGGCCAAAGCACCCGGTACAAAGGCATCAGCACCAGAACCAGGCCAATCCCCGCAGGAAGATACAAACCCTTCTCCACAGCGAGCACAGTGAAGAAGCCAACCACGCTCCAGCCGACATACGCCCGGCGTGGCGGATGTTTGGGAAGGATCGCCAGAATTAAAATCGACGTCAATACCCAGCCGACGTAGTTGATGGCCGGAATGCCGAAGTAGCGGCCATGCTCAAACCATTCCCAATACCCGAGGGGTCCGGCGGCAAGCGGATCAATCACCAAATCAATGCCAGCCATCAGCAGAGAGCCCCAGAGGATATCTTTCGTCATGCCGCGGACGAAATCGATCAGAATCAGCCAGGCCAGGGTCATCGCGATGGGAACACCGGCAATCGAAGGAGCCAGCACTTCCGTGTATTGATACCGGCCGAAGGGATAGCCGGTATGAACGCCCATCAACTCAAACAGGTAGCCACAGGCGGCGGAAATCAGCAGCGCCCGCCAGGCGGCCTTGTTTTCGAGGATTGCCACGGTGCCCGCAATGATCAGGAACAACGGTGCCGCCCAGGGTGTAAGGGTAGACACGCCGCCTGTGATCAAACCACCCAGCCACAGGAAGCCATAAATGCCCCAAAGAACACGCAACAAAATACGCATCAGGCGGATTCGCGCTCCAGAATGAGGCGTGTGGTGATCGCCGCGGACATCAGCACCGTGGGCGTTCCGCCACCCGGGTGCGTACTGCCGCCCACGTGATACAGCCCCGGAACACGGGAGTTCGCATTGCCGGGCCGCAGGAAGGCGTTCTTCCAGCCGTGGGAATCAAGGCCGTAGATCGAACCGCCGGGCATCAGGTAGCGCTGTGCAATCCGCGTCGGAGTGAAGACATCACTGGTGACGATGTTGCCTTCGAATTCCGGGAAACCCGCGTGCCGGAGCCGCTGCATCACACGCTCCCGGGCCCCGGAAATCATCTTGTCGCTCCAAACGGTGTCACAACCAGGTGCATTCGCCATCACAAATAGAGTCTCACCCTGCCCCGGCGTGAGGGAGCGGTCGGTGCGGCTGGGCACGTTCACATAGACAGTGGGGTCATCGGGAAAGCGCTGTTCGTCGAAGATATGACTGAATTCGCGCTTGTAATCGGCGGAGAACATCACCGTGTGGGGATGGATCTCCGGCAGTTCCTTATCGATCCCGAAGAGGAAGACGAGACCGGACATGGAACGGTGGCGCATATCTGGCTTGCCCTCGCCCAGCAGTTCTGTCAGTGCAGCGGAGTCGCCATTGGAGATCACCACATCGGCGTGGAACTGTTCCCCGGACGCCAATTCCACCCCGGAAGCCCTGCCGTTGGTCTTGAGGATGCGCGTGACCCGGGAATCCGTTCGAAGATCCACGCCGTGTTTCCGCGAAAGATGCAGCAGCCCTTCCACGATCTTGTAGAGCCCGCCATCCACGTAATAGCCGCCATAGGCAAACTCCACATAGGGAACAACCAGCATGGTAGAGGGAGTTAGATACGGCGATGAGCCCACATAGGTGGGGTAACGCAGGAATAACTGGCGCAAGTAAGGCGATTCAAACAGCGCTTCCACCGTCTTTGCATAATTCCCCCAGGCGTGCCGGAAAGGCATGTGCCGCAGCAACGGGAAGTCTGCTTTCACCGGTGGTTCAAAAGGAGTCTTGCGGAAGAAGGTGGCTTTCGAGACCGCGAACAAACGGGAACCCAGGTGCAGAAACCGGAAGAAGGCATCCACATCGTTCGGCGCAATCCGCTTCAGCAGCTCCAGCAGTGTCGGCACTTGTGAGGAATACTCAAAGCGTGTGCCGTCATGAAACCGGTATTGAGCGATGGGGTCGAGCGGATGAAAGTTGACGTGTTCAGCAAGACTGCTGCCGGCGGCGGCGAAGGTCTCCTCAAAGGCCCACGGCATCGTGATCAGAGAGGGACCGGTGTCGAAGGTAAAACCTTTCGAGGTCCAGCGGTTCATTTTGCCGCCGAAAGTAGGACCGGCTTCAAGTACTGTGGTCTGCCAGCCGGCACACTGCAAACGCAGACCGGTGGCAAGACCGCCAAGACCGCCGCCGATGATGACAGCGCGCTTCGTTCGGGAGGATTCAGTCACGGATTTTTAAATAGTGCGGTAAGCCCTGCCCTTCCAAGTTACGCCGTGTCCCTTCACGACGCGCCAGAAGGAGATTAACCCGAGTGCGATCAACAACGCTTCCGTGAACGGCTGCAGAAGAACACTCCAGACAGGGTGGCGGAAACGCAGCGCCAGCACCAGCCGGATGGCGAGGATCGCGGCGGCGGCGGGCCAGAAATCGAGGTCAAAAGGCAACAACAGAAAGGGCAGCAGGAAGACGGTGAAGTGCAAGGTCAGGAAGGTCCAGTAATTCCGCTTGTGCCGGAAGGCCGGATAGAAATTCTTCTGAAAGCCGCGCCAGATCTCAGAGAAGTTTTGATACATACGGACCGTCACCAGATCCGCTCCGTCGAGGCACAGAGAGCGTTCGCCCAATTGCCGCCAAACCTGCGCCAGGCGTGTGTCCTCGAACATCTCATTCCGGACCAGCACGTGCCCGCCGAGACGCTGGTAAACATCGCGGCGCGCCAGAATGCAGGCCCCGTGCGCCAAGCCCAGAGACGCATGCGGCAGAAAGAAACTGAGCGGCGAAGGATAGATGGAGAACACGACGAAGTTCAACAACGGCATCAGTGCCCGCTCCCAGAAGCTGCGCATCTCAAAGCCAGGCCAGCAGGAGAGCAGTGAAACGTTCCGTGCCGCTGCTTCCGCCGCAATACGCGAAGGGGCATCAGACGTGATCCGGACATCGGCGTCCAGAAACAGCAGGTAATCGCCCTTCGCGGCAAGTGACAGACAATGGCATGCGAAGGTTTTGCCAGCCCAACCGAGGGGCAATTCGGAGGGATCCAGCAGCCGGACTCTGGGATCCCTCTTCGCATAGGTGCTGACAATGCGCGCCGTCGCATCCGTCGAATGATCGTTGTACACAATGATTTCGAGAGCATCCGAGGTGATCGCCGCCGTGAGACATTCGGGCAGATTCGCTTCTTCATTCCGGGCTGGAATGAGAATCGACACCGGCGCGTACGTCTCCCTGCGGCGCACTGAGGGCCAGAAGAAAACATTTACCAGTGCAATGAAACAAAAGAAGACTGCCGGAATGAGAAGGATCATGCAGACACCAAACGTGCGGGATTGGTTTGTGAGACACCGGCAAAAACCATCCGCACCGCTGCTATGAGCGGCCCGGCTGATGCTCCGAATTTACTGCGCAAGATATTGCAAACGGCTTCCACTTCGTCGAGCGCCCGCTGGCGGCAGGCCTCCGCGCCGGAATGAACAGGGCGGTGGTGCCGTTCATCCTGGGAAGCGGTCTTGCCCGTTTCGGGGGAGGCGTCGCGCAAGTCATCGAGGATCTGATACGCGAAACCCAGACGCTCGCCGCAATCGGAAAGCAGATCCACAACCTCGGCGCTGGCCTCACCGCTGCATGGTCCGGCAATAAATGTCAGTCGCATCAGGGCTGAGGTCTTGCGGTCCCGGACGGCAAGGTCCGCGCAGGGATTCTCTTCCTGCTGGACGTCCACCGCCTGGCCACCGATCATGCCATCCACACCAACGCAGTCGGCCGCGTCCGCGAGCAGCCTCGGATGGCGTCCGAACAACCGGTAGGCCTCATTGAAAAGCGCCAGGCCGGCCAGCAGCGCGGTGGATTCCCGGAACTGCAAATGCAGCGGGAGCCGGTTGCGCCGCAAGCCCGCATCATCCATGCAGGGCAGATCGTCAAACACCAGGGAGCTGCAATGCAGGAACTCGACGGCACAGGCTGCATCGAGGGCACTGGTTACGGGTACACCGGCGGCCTGCGCTGCCAGCAGCGTGAACACCGGGCGCAGACGCTTGCCGCCGGGAAAGACCGCCGAGTGGATAGCCCGGTTCAGATCCGAATTCCCCGGTAACGTGCTGATGGGCAGGGCTGCTTCCAGCGCGGATTCGATGAGTTGGAGCAGTTCGTCAGGCTTCGCTGACATAACGCCTCCCGGGAACACTAGCGTTCGAAAAGATACCGGCGCAGCTGGGCTGTCGCTTCGAGGATGGGCAGATGCCCGGCGCCCTGAAGCACAAGCGACGTTGCACGGGGAAATACATCACGCCAAAGCGCGACGGATTTGCGCACCGCGGCAAAGCTCCGCTCTCCGTGTAAAAGGTCAATCGTCGATGAGATGCCACGAAAGCGTTCTGGACTCGGAACTTTTGCAAGCATTTCCAGATAGCGGTAAGTTACCGCATGGTTGACCCGGCTGAACCCATCGGTCAGGTCTGTATCTTCTGCCCTCCTGCTGGCGAGCGAAAGGTTGGCAAGCCAGCGCCCCAGCGGATTTGCGAAGGCCGTCATGTAGGCATAACGGCCCCAGCCGGGAGCGAGAAAGACTTTGAAATACCACGGCCAGTAAGCAAAAGCGTCGATCATCACGATCCGCTGCACCGGCACATGCTTCGCTGCTTCCAGTGCAAAAATCGCGCCGCTGCAGTTCCCGATCACCGTAATATCCGGTGGCAAGCCCCGCAGCACTTCCGCCAATTCCGCACCGATTCCCGCCACGCTCCATTCGCGCGGTGGTGCCGATTGCCCGCAACCCGGCAAATCCACACTCCAGAACGAGGCGTCCGCAGGTAACCCGCTGGTCAAAGGATCAAACGTTCGATGGTCCCCGGACCAGCCATGAACACCCAGGTAATGCACCGGACCGTTGCCGCAGCGCGTGAGAAACATGGGCATCAACCGGGGTAATGCATCGCGATACGTTCGGCCGTCAAGCGCCCGCTGAGCACCACCATGGGCATGCCTGTCCCGGGCGTGGTACTCGCCCCCGTGTAGTACATGCCCGTCGTTTCCGGCGCATAGTTCTTGGAGCGGAATGGCCCCACCTGAAACAGAGTGTGCGCCGCGCCAAAGGCTGAGCCATCGTGGAGTCCGAAGCGCCTCGCCCATTCGACAGGAGTCCAGACATGCTCTACTGCAATGCGCTGCGGGTTGAGGCCGATGCGGTCAAGTACGGTTTTGCGGATCTTCGCGACCGCAGCGGGCCAGTCGAAATCCTCCCCCAAATCACTGAGCACCGGTGTTGGGACCAATACGAACAACGAAGCGTCACCCGGAGGCGCGAGACTCGGATCACTGGTCGACGCGACGGCCACGTAGAAGGGCAGACTTTCCGGAATCCGCTTGTTCTTGGTGAGGTCATCAAAGGCACCCTTGAAATCGTCCGGCAGGAAGATCGTATGGTGACCCACGGCATCCACATTGCCGCGAACGCCCCAGTAAAACGTGAGAACACCGGGCGTCATCCCGGGATTCGCGGGGGTGGGCTTCTGCAATAATTTCCGGTCCGTCACCGGCACATCCACATTCGAGACAACAATGGGCACCGGGAAGAACGCCCCGCTCTCCAACAACACGCCGGTCACCTTGCCGGCTTCCTGGCGGATCATCTGCACCGGAGCATTGTTGTGAATTTCCACACCGATCTCTCGCGCAAGCTTCTCCACCGCTTCCACCAGGCCGTAAATCCCGTTCTTCGGCAGCC
This sequence comes from uncultured Acidobacteriia bacterium, assembly GCA_903923395.1. Lineage (GTDB taxonomy): Bacteria > Acidobacteriota > Terriglobia > Bryobacterales > Bryobacteraceae > BOG-234. Next base: position 2,039 of record CAIXXM010000167.1, on the reverse strand, counting down.
AGAGTCCATAGGCCAGTTCACCGTAGGGCAGGATGGAAAACACACCCGGCAATTCGAATGGTGACCCACCCAGGTACATGGCGTACGAACCGAAGGCTTCCCGGATGTAGCGGGAACTGAAGAAACGGGCCAGTTCCTTGTCGAGGGACCGCCAGACGCCTGTCCGCAGCATTTCGCCCAGTGAGAGCCCGATAAACCACTTGAGCGGATTATCTTCGTTCTGCAGAACCAGCTTGTCGAAGGAAATCCGGTATTTCTCCGCAGCATCGGCAAAGAAGGCCGTCATGCCAGGCGAGGAGCCAGGCGACACCCGTTCGCATTCCGCAAGCAAGGTCTTCATGTCGCTGGAAAGATGGAGCGTCGTGCCGTTCGCCCAGCGGAATTCCACGGAAGGGTCCACCGGAATCAGTTCCATGTAATCGGACATCTTCCGGCCCGCGGCGGCAAAGAGCTCTTCAAAGACCCACGGGTAATTGAGCAGAGACGGACCGGTATCGAAGTGATACCCGTTATCTGAAATGCGGTTCGCCCGCCCGCCACACAGTGGATTCTTTTCGAAAACCGTGACACTGTGCCCGGCCAGACGCAGATGGATCGCTGCGGAAAGCCCGCCGAGGCCCGCGCCAATCACGGCAACATTCGGTTTGGACACGTTTAGAGCGCCCCCATATAAGCGAGCGGAACTTTCCAGTACTTACTCGCGGGAAGGGCGTTGAACTTTTCAATCATGGGAACACTTTCGCGGTGGCGAATCCCTTCCGGGCTCCGGCCAATTCGCAGATTCAAACGGCGGTAAACATCAATGCAGGCCTGGATCGCAATACGGCAATCCGGCGAGAAGGCATCGAGATCGATTTCCGCCAGCCGGTAATGCGCTTCAGCGATATCTGACATCCGCTGCAAGACTTTATTCAAAGGCACCAGCTGGTGAGGATCACCGGTGTCAATCTGCCCGGAGAGACCTTCCAGCCCCAGCAGATCCTGCGGCAGATAGACACGGCCACGCCTCTGATCCTCCGCCACATCCCGCAGGAAGTTGGTCAATTGCAGAGCGATGCCCAGAGCCTTCGAGGCATCCAGAACCCGGTCGAAATCGCCGGGCTTGTTGGCGCCATAGACATAGGCGAGGAAGTAACCCACCACAATCGCGCTGCCGTAAACGTAGTTGTCCACCAGATCATCGAGCGTGTTGTAGAGCCGCGGACTGGCATCGGCCGCCATGGCATCGAGGAATGCCTCGTAATGCGCGTGAGGAATCTCGTTCCGCCGCACGACTTCGGCGAATGCCGCCGCCCAGATCGGAAGTCCGTCCGCAACGGCGCGCCGCCAGGACGAATAAGTCAGCCCGGTGCGGTAGGCGCTCCGGTAGGCTTCCAACTGCTCAATGCGCTGCTCCGGACTCATGGGGAAGGTATCCACCACCTCGTCGGGGTAACGGACGGCGGCGTAGATCACATCCACCTGCACCCGCTTGGCATAGGGCAGGAAACGTGTAACCAGAAAGAAACTGGTGCTATAGTTGCGCAGGACGCTTCTTGCGGCGCGGGTCATGACATGCCAGGCGTCAGACTCCGAACGGGCGGACGTGACAGCGCGGCGGGTATTGTTTTCGAGGCTTTGCCATTCCTGTTCTGTCCAAAGGCTTCCCATGATTTGTCGGTGATAAAAAGTATTCAGCTGTTCAGGACCAATATTAAGATATGCCCGGGTTGAATCGTTGATTCGGAAAAATCCATCCTAAGAAAAGGCTTGCAGCAAGTATGGCGTTGACGATCACAAAACGGCTTCGGGAAGGCATCCACGTTCTGGAATTGAAAGGACGTCTGGTGGCCGGTGAAGAAGTAGGCACCTTCCGTGCCGCCATCGAAGAGGCCTCCACGGAACCCCAGCCGAAGATTATTGCCTGCCTGCGCGACGTGGATTATGTGGACAGCACCGGCCTTGGCGCGATGGTCATGGTTTCCACGCAGTTGAAACGGTCCGGAGGCGCGCTGCGGCTGATGAACGTCAACCGGCGCAACATCGAGTTGCTGGTGCTC
>CAIXXM010000166.1 GCA_903923395.1 uncultured Acidobacteriia bacterium | reverse complement strand
TACCTTCGTGATGACAAGCGCAACAATGAAGCGGCGTTGAAGTACTTCCTGCTTGGTTCCTTTGCGACGGCCTTCCTGCTTTATGGTGTGGCCCTGATCTTCGGGCTGACCGGCTCCACGCGTCTCGATACCATCCAACTGGCGGTCTCACACCCCGGTGTTTCGTTGGGCTTCGTGAGCGTCGCCGCCGCGCTGATGTTCGTTGGCTTGGCATTCAAAGTCTCTGCTGCTCCCTTCCAGGTCTGGGCTCCGGACGTTTATCAGGGTTCGCCCGCACCGGTCAGCGCCTTCATGTCCGCCGGACCCAAAGCCGCTGCCTTCGCGATCTTCCTGCGCATTTTTATGACGGCGTTCCTGCCTGTGGCTCGTGGCTGGGAACCGCTCATCTGGATGGCTGCGCTGCTCTCCATGACCATCGGCAACTTCGGTGCTCTCACACAGAACAACCTGAAGCGCATGCTGGCTTATAGCTCCATTGCGCATGCCGGTTACGTTCTGGTGGCGCTGGCTTCGGCTTCGTCCACCGGTACCGCTGCTGCCATGTTCTATCTCGCGGGCTATGCGCTGATGAACATCGGCGCGTTCGCTGTGGTGATTCATATCGGCGGCAAGGGGGAAAAGAATCTGCGGATCGAAGATCTTTCCGGACTCGCCCGTGTGCAGCCCATGACCGCGATCTTCCTCACCATCTTCCTGCTTTCGCTCATCGGTGTGCCTCTGACGGCGGGCTTCTTCGGCAAGCTCTACGTCTTCAAGGCAGCGCTGCAGAGCAAACTGGTGTGGCTCGCAATTCTTGGCCTGTTGAACTCCGCTGTGGCGGCGTATTACTATCTGCGGTTGATCTTCCTGATGTACATGGCGGAGCCGAGCGAAGCTGTGCAGAAAGCGGAACCAGTCGGCTTCGGTCTGCAGGCAGCGCTGGCGCTTCCCGCTGCGGGAACGTTCTTCCTCGGGATTCTGCCGTCCGCGGTGCTCGATTTCGCCCTGCGGTCAGCGAGTTTCGTCCGCTAGTTATCTGCTGGTGCACTCCCTGTCTGAGTCATTGTTATTTTGATTTCTGATGAGGAGTGTTATGAAACGACTTGCACTGTTCCCGCTGATCTCTCTGGCCTTGCTGGCACAGAAGATGCCGCCGGAAGCCGAGAAACAACTCGCGCACGACATCTACAAGGAGATGATCGAGATCAACTCCTCGGTCACCACAAGCACCACAACACCAGTCGTGCAGGCTGTGGCGAGGCGGCTTCGGGCTGCAGGATTCCCTGAGTCGGACATCTTCCTCGGCGGACCCGTTCCCGGCAAGTGGAACATTGTGGTCCGGTATCATGGCGCGCCGGGCAGTAAGTTGAAGCCGCTGTTGCTACTGGCCCATACGGATGTTGTGGAGGCGAAGAAGGAAGACTGGTCGCCCGATCTCGATCCCTTCAAGTTCATTGAGCGCGACGGTTTCTTCTATGGCCGGGGCACTGCTGATGACAAAGCGCAGGCCGCCATCTGGGTCGCCAATCTCATCCGTTACAAGCGCGAGGGCTTCGTGCCAAACCGCGACATCATCATGGCGTTGACGGCCGATGAAGAGGGCGGCACCCACAACGGCGTCCGCTGGCTGCTCGACAAACACAAAGACCTCATCGATGCCGACTTCGCCCTGAATGAAGGCGGCGGTGGCGAGATGGTCAACGGCAAGAAGATCTCGCTCAACGTGCAGGTCGCGGAGAAGTACGTGATGAACTTCCGCTTCGAAGTGCGGAACAAGGGCGGGCACAGTTCCGTGCCGCTGCCGGATAACGCGATCTATCACTTGGCCGGGGCGCTCACGCGGCTCTCCCAATACAACTTCCCCCTGAAATCGAACGAAGTCACGAAGAACTACTTCTCACAACTCGCCAAGACAGAGACCGGACCCGTGGTGGCCAGCCTCAAGCAGATCGGCGAAGGGTCCCTGGAAGCGATGAACCGTGTTGCGGCGGAGTATCCCCGCTGGAACTCCATGCTGCGGACCACCTGCGTCGCGACGATGCTGGAAGGCGGCCATGCCACCAACGCCCTGCCGCAACTGGCGGCCGCGACGGTGAATTGCCGCGTCATGCCGGATGATTCGCCGGAGTTCGTGCTCGAAACTCTGAAGAAGGTGGTGGCGGATGACAAGGTGACGGTAACTTCGTCGCGAGCCACCACTGCGGTACCGGGTTCAGCTCTGCGGCCCGATCTCATGAAGCAGATCACGCGCATCACGGATACGCTGTGGCCGGGCGTCGTCGTCATCCCTTCCATGTCCACTGGCGCCACAGACGGCAAGGCACTTAGGGCGGCGGGCATTGAGACCTACGGCGTGTCTGGCTTGTTCGGAGAGCGGGGCGAATCCCGCGCGCACGGGCAGGATGAGCGCATGTCGCAGGACTCTTTCTACGGAGCGCAGTTGTTTCTGTACGATCTAGTCCGTGCGCTGGCGGCGAACTGATCAGATCCCTCCTACAATAGGGTTGGAGGAATGACTTGATGCGTATCAAGATCGCAGTTTTGACGGCGGTGCTCGCGTGTGGCGCGGGGTTGCAGGCGAAGGAGGATGACCCGCCGAAGCGCCTGGATGCGGCGGCAGACCTGCTGGCCGACATGATGAAGGCCTCAGATAAAGGCGTCCCCCAGGATTTGATGAATCAGTCGCAGTGTGTCGTGCTGATCCCTGGTTTGAAGAAGGGCGCTTTCATCATCGGCGCGAAGTTTGGCCGCGGCTTTGCATTTTGCCGCAAGGCGGGTGGCACGGGTTGGACAGCGCCGGCTGCAATGCGTGTGGAAGGCGGGAGCGTGGGTTTCCAGATTGGTGCTTCCGAGCAGGACGTTCTGCTGCTGGTCCGCAATGAATCCGGCATGAAGAAGCTGATTTCCGATAAGTTCACCATTGGCGGTGAGGCGACGGCAGCGGCTGGTCCTGTGGGCCGCGACCTCACGGCGCAGACCGACGCACAGTTACGGGCGGAGATTCTCTCGTATTCGCGCTCCCGCGGCTTGTTTGCCGGGCTCTCGCTGCAGGGTGCCACCATGCGCGGAGATGATGATGTGAACAAGAGTCTTTATGGCCGTGAGATCACGAACAAAGAGATTCTGACCACGGCGGTGCCTGCTCCTGCCGCCGCAGCCCGTGTGGAAACGCTGCTGAACAAGAATTCGTCGCGCAAAGCGAAATAGTCTGACAGAGAAAGCGCACAATTCCTGTTTCCCTATATGGAGACTGGATTGTGCGCTTTTTGTTTCTCTTGATGATGCTTGGGCCGCTGTTGCAGGCCGAAATTTTATTTCAAGACAACTTCGAGAACGGTTCGGTGGTCACCACGGATACCAAGTGGATCACCAATACCCACGGGTACGTGGCTACGGACCCGCTGAACCCTTCCAACCACGCGCTGGCATTCAACGGAACGCAGGGCGCAGGTGATATTTTCTCCAGCTTGATCACTTACACCGGCACCACTTACATCTCCTTTGACTACCTGTCCACGGGCGGCCTGACCGGTGGTGGCTTTATCGGCATTCAGGGCAACAGGTCCGGCGAAATCTGGCTTGCAGGCAATTGCAGCGGTTGCTTCTCCGGTTCCAATTACACGAGTGCGCTGGCAGGTTTAACGCCTGGGGTCTGGCAACACATTGTTCTCACGGTCCCGCAATATTCCGGCAACACGGCGTATCAGTTGAAACTGGAGCAGTTTATCGGTACCGCACCCAGCGCGTACTTTGACAACATCATGGTCGCCACCTCCACTGCGGATTTGACGTCCACGCCGGAACCTGCGACGTTCCTGCTGTTTGGGACGGTGTTTTGTGCCTGGGGGATTCTGAAGCCGCGCCGATCCGAACGTACCTAACTTCAAAAAAAGCTCCGGGCCTGAGCCAATTCGCTGCTGTTTTGCGCCTTGAGCGCAGAGGGGATTGTGAGACGTCCCTATCTGAAGGCTCTGGAGGAACTTTGAAACATCTAATTCTATTCACGGCGGTACTGATTACTGCCGCGTTCACGGCACAGGCGAATACCCTGTTGTCCATCACCACCACCGGCGGCACGGGGACCAGTGGAAACTATTCATTTAATGGTTCTGCGGCTCATCCCTACTATGTTGTGAGTTTTACGGTGGCGTCCGATTTCTCAAACGGCGCAGCGACCGCACAACTGGAAGGACAATACAACTTTGAGGCTGACTTCAGCACCTATCTTTACGATAACGGCACCGAAGTGGCGTCTGGCGCAGTCGGTGTTGCTCACGCGCCCTATCCCATCGAGTCTTACAATCTCTTTTCGGGTCCGCTGAGCTTCTATTCCGGACACACCTATGAGGTATTCATTGCGGGAAGCGGCGGCACCATTTGGGATACGGCGGGCACGCCCAGTGTTTCTCATGATGCGAATTTGACTTACACCGGATCTTCCTCTGCAGAAACCCTCGGTGGCAGTCTGACGGGTATATCCAATGATCTGATCTTCTCGCTGACCGCCGATCCCGGCGCGGCTACTCCGGAACCTGCCAGCTTCGCTCTGTTCAGTCTCGCGGGAGTTACTCTCCTGGCTCTTCGGCGCCGCCGCAGTTAAGGCGGGCCGCTCGTGGAACCGGCGCTCATTCCCGGACTCCGGTTCCCCTTTTTACTCTGGGAGTTTTACCCAAAACGCTCCGTCAACATTTCCTGCCGGCACCGAGACTAGTCAAAATCAGATTATGTCAGGGGCGCTTCCCTGCGAAGACCCGGCATCGAAACGGCGGATACTTTGCATCTAATTCCACCAGCCCAGCGGCTCTTCGACAGTTACCTTCAATTTTTCCTGCGGGGGGATCGCTTCCACGGGCAGACCGTCATGCCACAGCGATAACTGGAACTCCGCAGGTACTCCGGGTTGGAGTGGCACAGCGGCTTCCAGGATATCCCGGTACGCAGCCTGCGCCTTCCCGGAAGTTACCGTTGCCATGCCGCCGGATACTTTGATCACACTTACTGTATCCGCGCCTTCCTGCCGCAGCAGGACCTGGATTTCCAAACCTTCCAGCGCTTCCCCGGTAAAGTCGACGCGCAGATAGAGCGTATCTTCGCTGGAGCCATAATGTACTTCCCGCACATATTCACGCTTGCCATGCATTGCACCCTGGCGGGAGTCAACGCGGTAAATGCCAGCGCCCATCCATTCAAAGTAACTGTCTATTTTGCCATTCACTCTTGCGTGAACCGGGCTGGAAGGCGGAGTATGCGCTGCCTGGACCACTTCCGTCTTGAGAATCGGGATGGAGAGTTCCGGAGGCGGGGGCACGCCGAGCGCTTTGTATACATTCGCAAGGTGCTCGCGGTAGATCTGGTCAAACTCGATCCGGTTGGCGGAGTCATGCTCCGGGCCATACCACCAGTTCCAGTCACTGCCTTCGCTGATCAAGAGTTCTTCGTAGGCCTGTTTGCGCCGCTCTTCCGGTACATCCACCGCGCGGTCATAAGCCTGGCGGGCTTCGAGCAGCAAACGCCAGGACTTGTTATCTTCCTCAGCGCCAATCCAGACATCGAAATTGGCTCCAATCCACGAGCCGGGGAAGATATGGTCGATGGGCTCAGGCTGCATGCGGCGGAAGGCTTCACTGACGGTCACCGCTTCCATGTGGCGGTCATTCTGGATGCGGGAATAAAGCTCACGGAAGAACGCGCGACCGCTCTTCTCGTAATACTCCCAGGCATTTTCGCCATCGAGGATGATCGGCACCAGCACATCCCGCCCCGCGGCCAGCATGCCTTTGCAGTTCTCATTGATGCTGTTGAGAAAGTCCTGTGCGGCGGCTTCCGGGCTCATTCCCTGATACACAAAACCGATGCGATCACTCAACAGATGATCCCGGAAGATCATGCGCATACTGCGGTTCTGCTGGGTCCAGAGATAGGGTTTGTAAGTCACATCGGGCGTTGCCGCGCGGTGCAGGGTGCGGTCCAGCACGCCGTTATCTGTCGCTGCCCATTGGAAGCCCACGGCCGCCGCAATCTGCAGCGCCTGATCAGATACAGAACCTTCTGATGGCCACAACCCCACAGGTGCAACACCGAAGGTTTTCGTGATATAATCCCGCGCCATTTCGAGTTGGACCCGTGCATCCTGGGGATAGCAAAAGCGGGGCGGCAACGGAACAAAGGGGTGGGAAATTGTCGCGATATCGCTATCGCAGAGCAGCGGCAGAATCGGATGATAGAACGGCGTGGTGGAGATTTCAATCTGCCCGGATTCCGCCAGTTTCTTGTACTGCGGAATCACCAGCGAGATGATCTCGCGCTGCTTGCGGCCCATCAACGCCTGGTCCTCCAAAGAGAACTTGCTTCCCTTGGCAACCAGCGCCTGTACTTCCTGGTCCTTATCGAGAAATTCCTCATCGAACCAGGCGACCTGCGAGAGGATTTGCAGATCACGGAACTCCTGCGGACCAAACACGCCGCGGGCCTGTTCCGGGCTGCCCTGCGCCTGAAATGCAGTGTAGAGTTCACCGTAGCGCGGGTAACGGTAGATCATCCGCGCCGGATTCGCCATGAAGAAGTTATGCAGTATGAAGCGCTGCTCTTCGGGTGTCAGGTGTTCCGCCGGCTTCAATGCCACTGCGAGAAAAGGATCACGCGCCTCACCGCGGGCGTACTCCTCCACCTGCACCATCATGGATGGCACAAGGTTGAACGTCTGCCTGATCTCTGGAAATTCTTCCAGGATCTTGACCATGCCGTAGTAGTCTTTGAGCGCGTGCATGCGCGTCCACGGCAGGCGGTATTCCCCTGACACCAGATCCTTGTAGAAGGGCTGGTGCATGTGCCAGAGGAAGCAGAGGTTGATTTTGGCCATGTATTAGTGGGCGAAACGGCTCCGGACCGGTGCGGGCGGCTCCGTTCCTTTAATCGCTTTCCACAGGATAGCGTTCAATTCGTCATCATCCGCCATGTCGGCGTCATGGAAGTTCAGTTTGCGGGACCGTTCCGCCGTGGTGGAGTTCGCGGGGTTCTTGGTATCGAGCGGAATCCGTGCCGGTTCGTTCGTGTATTTTGCCAGATCGGGCTTGTTGCCGAAGACGCTGAACATGGGGCGTCCGGAGGCATCGTGCATGGTCATGGGGCTGAGTCCCAGGATGATTTCCATGGTCCGCAGCACGGACATCTGGTTATACATGGTGCTGTTGACCTGATGGCGTTTCACCCACGGGGAGATCACCAAGGCGGGGGCACGGTGGGAGTCTACGTGGTCGGCGCCATTCTGGGCATCGTCTTCGATGATGAAGATCGCGGTTTCCCCCCAGAAGCGGCTCTTCGAAACTCCTTCCACCACCATGCCAATGCCCTGATCGTTGTCTGCCACCAGTGACAGGGGCGCCGTCTTGCCCGGTGCCGTGCCGGAGGTGTGGTCATTGCCCATGCGCAGAATCAGGAAGTCCGGCATCTTGCCGTCATGTTCGAACTCGGCGATATCTTCGAGGAAGGCTTTTGCGCGCTTGGTATCTGAGTAGTCCAGGTCAAAGGGACGGTAGTGGCCGTTGGTGCACTTTTCGAGGATGGGATCGCGCACGCCGGTAATCTCATCACCATCTTTGTCGGCTTTGGCTGCCATGTCGCCATAGTAGCCGTAGTTCCGCATGGTGAGACCCTTCTGCGAGATGTTGGTCCAGAGGTAACCCGCGGGCGGATAGTTTGCCTTTTCCTGGCCTTCGTAATCGTAGAACTTGCGGCGGCCGGCGTAGCTGTTCTGCCAGAATTTCTGGGTGTAGTCCGGCGCGATGGCGGCGGTGGCCCAGTTATGACCATCGGCACTTACATCGGAGTTCTCGTAGAAGTTATCCAGCAAGACAAACTCTCTGGCTAATTTGTGGTGATTCGGCGTAATATTCTCAGGGAAAATTGCCAGGTTGGGGTCGCCGTTGCCTTCTTTCATGTCGCCGAAGATCTGATCGTAAGTGCGGTTCTCCTTGACGATATAGATGACATGCTTGATGGGGCCATTCGGGCGCACTGGATTTCCTTCGGGCGTGTTCGCGGAATCCAGCTGCGCATCGCGGTAAGGCGTGTTCGCCAGTACCTGCTTTGTGTATTCGGCGAGCTTGCGGTCATCTGGAAAATCCACGAACGAAACGGTGCCAGTCTGCAGGCGGCCCACGTATTGATCCACGCGGGTACCTTCATGGGTAAGTGCCACCTTCTTCAGTGGACTGGGGCCATCCGGGTTCGGATAAGAGCGCAAGCCACGTCCGTTCAGAATTGCGATGCGGCCATCGGGCAGGCCGAAAGCTGCCGTGGGATACCAGCCAGCGGGAATAAAACCGGCGACATGGCTGCGGGGCGGCGCGAGATCGACCACGGCTGCCGCGTTGGCATCCGAGCAAGCGACAACCAGGTGCTTGCCATCTGGCGTCAAACCCAGGCCATTCGGAGTCATCCCCAGCGGCTGGCGGGGCGTGAGAGCAACGTTGATCGTTTCGAGCCGGGAGAGTTCGCCGCTTTCAGACATGCCCAGGCTGTACACATTGTTGGTGTTTGATGCCGAAACGAAGAGCCTTCCCGTGAGTTCGGGATGGTCTTCTACAGCACCGGGGGCGATGACCATCTCCGTGGTGTGAGGGGCAACGCGTGTGGTGTCGAGAAGTTCGCCCTGCAGGCTGTAGCGGCCAATCGACCCCTCGGTCCAACTGGAAACATAAAAGCCCTTGCCGTTCGGCTGGAACAGCATTTTATAGGGGCGGCGCAGCGTCTTCATTTCGCCCACAATGAAGCCCGACTGCGAATTGATCACCACGATCTTGTCTTTATACAGACTGGCGGCATAGAGAAGTCTGCCGTCCGGGCCCAGTTGCACGTCACCGATGAATTCGCGCGAATCTGCCTTCGCGACCACCTGGAACGTACGGCCCATGGTGAGCTTGCCATCGGCCCAGTTCAGTTCGAAAACAGCGGACTTGGAGCCGCCGCCAACATAGAGTTTGTCGCCGGCCTTGCTCAGCGCGAGACCGAGCCACGCATCCGGGACAGGTGTGCGGCTGAGCTCCTTCGCGGAGGCAATATCAATCACGCTGATGGAAGGCGGATTGTAGCCGCCATTCATGACGAAGAGAACCTTCTTATCGGCGGAAAGAACGGATGCCATCGGGAGTGTGTCCACCGGGATCTGCGTGCCCGCCGGCGCAATCTTCCAGCCACTGCTGAGCAGGAAGCCGCTGGTCACGGGGCCAACCATTTCTTTGACTCCTGGTTGCGAGATCAACAACAGGGCGGAAGCGACTACGGTTCCGGCGGCGATGGTGAGCTTTTTGCGCATAAGTCCTTCTATTTTGCGTGGTCGGAATGACGGCTTGATGAAATTCAACGATCCCTGTAGCGTTGGGCCACAGGGAAGCGCCGCCCCATCCCAAATGCCTTGGTGGTGACTTTGAGCCCCGGTGCGGCTTGTTGGCGTTTGTACTCATTACGGTCGACTTTGCGGACCACATCGAGCACCACTTCGTCCGGCAGTCCGAGTTCTTCGATGATCTCCGGCGCGGACCGGAATTCTTCGACGTAGAGGCGGAGAATAGCGTCCAGCACGGGATATTCGGGCAGGGAATCGGAGTCCTTTTGGTCCGGGCGCAATTCGGCGGAAGGCGGTTTGGTGAAGACGGACTCCGGGATTACATCGCCCAAACGCCGGTTCGCAATCCGGGAAAGTTCGTAGACCGTTGTTTTGGGAACGTCACTGATCACGGCGAGCCCGCCACACATATCGCCGTACAACGTGCAGTAGCCCACGGCCAGTTCGCTCTTGTTGCCTGTGGTCAGCACCAGAGCGCCAAATTTGTTGGACATCGACATCAGGGTGAGTCCGCGCAGTCTTGACTGGATATTTTCTTCGGTAACATCGGGCTTGCGGTCGCCAAAGATTGGTGACAGGGTACGCACCATTTCGTGATAAGCCGGAGTGATGTTGACGATGTCGAAAGCGATGCCGAGGCGCTTGGCCATGTCGCGGGCGTCTGTTACAGAGTGGTCTGACGAATAGGGTCCGGGCATGCCGATGCCGTGCACGTTTTCACGGCCCACGGCCTCCACGGCGATGCAGGCGGTGATCGCAGAATCGATGCCACCACTCAGGCCGATCAGGACCTTCGAGAAGCCGCATTTGCGGATGTAGTCGCGCGTTCCCGTGACCAGGCCTTCATAGGTGCATTCGTTTTCGTCTGGCAGGTTGGCGTGGCGGTCGCCGGTCTTCGCTTCGAGATCAACAATAATGAGGTCTTCGGAAAAACTCTTGGCTGAGGCAATGATGTTCCCCGCGGCATCCATCGCGAAACTGCTGCCGTCAAACAGGATTTGGTCATTGCCGCCGATTTGGTTCACGACGATGGCAGGCATCCTGTGGCGCTGCACCATGGCCCGGAACATGTCCTCACGGATCTGGCGCTTGCCCTGGCTGTAGGGCGAGGCGTTGGTGCTGATCAGAATGTTGCCGCCCATGGCGACCAGTTCTTCCACGGGGTCGCGCGGGTAGAGGCGGCGGGACCAGAAGGTTTTGTCGTTCCAGGCGTCTTCGCAGATGGCGAGGGCGATGTGATTCGGTCCGTCATGCCAGAGTTCCTGCTTCTGCGCGGGGACGAAGTAGCGTGCTTCATCGAACACGTCATAAGTAGGCAGCAGGACTTTGTTCTGGCGCAGGAGGACCTTGCCATTGCGGATGATGGCGGCCGAGTTCACGGCGCGTTTGCCCAGCGTTTCGTGGGATTTGCCAGCGTACCCTGCAATGATGGCGAGCGGCAGATGTGCCGTCGCGCGGGCCAGGTCCTCCACAGCGGCTTCGGAGCGCGAAAGAAAGCTGGGCTTCTCAATCAGGTCGAGGGGGGGATAGCCGATGAGCGAGAGTTCGGGGAAGACGATGAGGTCAGCTCCGCGCGCAGCGGCGTCGGTGGCGAAGCGGGTGAGAAGCGCGATGTTGCCCGGGACGTCGCCGACCGTCGGATTAATTTGTCCGAGGGCGATTTTCATTAGATTTCAGTGTAGCGGGCAGGTGATGGGCCTGGTGATGCGAAGCGTCACCGACAACTGGGCGAGGTCGGCAGGGCACGGCGGGAGGATGCGCAAGAGGGGGTATCCAGGGGCGTAGTGCGCGTGAGTAACGTGCGGGGAAAAGTTTTAATCGCTTTGTTTTGTTTGCTTTGGCGAAAGGGCGGCACAGCGGGCGGAGATTTCGCTGCTAGCTTGAGACCGCAAGAGAGATTCCGGTTCCGCTAGTAGCTGACCCGCCTGCAGTCCTCAATACAATCTGCCCGACTACCCGCCGCCTCTCCTTACACAAGAGGCATTCCCGCTAGGAAACTCCGGCGTCTCTCTTGTCCACAACATCCGCATAGACATCCATCAACGCACGAATGGCCGGGATATCCGCCGCTTTGGTATTGGTCAGCGGGGGCCGCACCGGCCCGGCAGGCATGCCGAGCATCTCCATCGCTTCTTTCATCACGGACACCTCATAGCCACGGACACGTTCCCGGATCGCGTAGAGCGGGTGCACGTATTTGTCCATGAGTTGAGTCAGCGTCGTGAAGTCATGCTTCAGGCCTGCTTCCGCGAGAGCGAGTGACAACTTGGGCGCGATGTTGGAGATGCTGGAGGTATAGGCCTGCACGCCGACAGAGAAGTACGTCGGGACAGTGTCGTCACCCAGTCCACCCAGCCATGCCAAGCGGTCACCCACGTAGTCCATAATCCTGCGGTACTTGGGACCATTGCCCTGGCCGTCTTTCCATGCCACCAAGGTGGGAATTCTCTCCGCGAGCTTCGCCACTTGTTGTGGAGTGAAAGCGGCCCATTCGCGGCTGTAGATCATGATCGGCAGATCTGTGGCTTCTCCGATTGCGGCGTAGTAGTCAATCAGGCCGTCTTCCGGCGCTGAGGCGTAATACGGCGGCAACACAAGCAGGCAGTCCGCACCGGCTTTCTTGGCCCGCTTCGCAATATCCACGCCGATTGGCGCGTTGTAGCCGGTACCGGCGATGACCGGCATGCGCCCGGCCGTGGCTTCCACGGTGACCCGCACCACACTTTCCACTTCTTCCGGCGTCAATGAATAGAGTTCACCCGTACCCCCTGCGGCAAACAAGCAGCAGAAGGGATGGCGCGCCATCTCGTCCACATTTTGAGCTAAGCCCTCCAGATTCAACGAGAGGTCTTTGTGCATGGGCGTCACCGGGAAGCCACAGACACCGGTCAGGGTAGAAGCAAATTCACGCGCAGTCATCTCAACCAACGTAACATGTGAGAAAAATTTCTCCTTTTTCCCACTATCAGCTTTGACCGAAACAATGCATGACCGCCGCGGGGGGCTCTACCTGTCATGGCGGCTCGGGGACACGGATGCTGATTCCGCCCGTGAAACACTGGAAAGACTGACCTTAGGGGAAAAGCTGCATCTCTACAAGCTCTGTTCCTGGGTGGTGGCAGGGAATGAGGTGAAGGCACTCCTGACGCCCGCGGCGACTCTGGATGAGATTGCGGCCGCAATTTGGAAGACGCCTCCGGACATCGAATCCGGCGCTTTCCGGATGCGGTGGGTGTCCGGGCAGAGGGGGCGCGTCGAAGTCACCCGCGAAATTGAAATCTCACCGGTAGTCCTCGGTTTGGCGCGACGGCCGGAAGAGTGGCCGTATTCGAGTGCTGCCGCCGATTAGGTTGTGACAGGTTTTCTGTGCACATCACGGTTTGGTGGCGGCTAATGCGTGCGGGAGCGGTCGAGCATCCCAAACACAAAGGCCCGGCCAAGAAGGCCGGGCCACCCCATAACGTGTTTGTCGTGCAGAAAGGAGGTGAGATCTCAATGAGAGTTCACTTCTTCCTTCGGATCGTGTCGTTCTTCGGCACGGTCACCGCGAGGCTTAGAGTTCATAAGAACCGCTAACCTCACAATCAGGAGCGCTGACGGTAGCCGCCGTCAGCTCCTGATTCTAATTTAGCATTGGCCACAATACCTCTAAATCCCAAAACGGGATAGGGGGCTTACTTGCGGGAGCCGGCCTTGGGGTTCTTCAGACGCGTCTGGCGGGCCTTGATGGCCTTGCGCTTCGGCTTGCTGATAATGAACGTACCGCTGCCGAGGTATTCGGCCTTATAGAGGCGCTCTGCACGTGCTGCCTCGCGGGCGGCGTCAATCTTTACTTCTTCAGGCAATTTCTAGTCTCCGTTTCTGAAATCCAAACCCATATTGTAACGTGGTTGCAAGTGATCAGGCGACTTCCTCTCATTCTTTTCGCCGTACTTCTCTTCGGCTCGTGGCAGGAACCGGCCTCGGTACCCGCCCCGAACGAGATCTCCGCCACGCTCAAAGAGCTTTCGGCGATCACCGGATTCAAGATCCGGCACCAGCTTCCGTTTCAAATGGTGACCCGGGAGGAAGTGAATAAATTCGTCGACGAAAAGATCCGCAAGACAGTGAAACCAGACGAGATACGTGCCGAAGAGCTGACGCTTAAGAAGTTCGGTTTCGTACCCGCTGATTTCGATCTCAAGAAGACCACCATCGACCTGCTGACCGAACAGGCCGCTGCGTTCTATGACTACGACCGCAAGAAGCTCTTCATCTCTGACTGGGCTGCGAAAAATATGCGGGATTCCGCGGTCATCCATGAATTGGCCCACGCACTGGCGGATCAAAACTACTCCATCTCCAAATTTCTCAAAGCGAAAACGAGCGAAGAATCCTCCGCCAGAGAAGCCGTCGTGGAAGGCCAGGCCTCCTGGTTGATGCTCGAAGTGGTGGCCCGGCGCGGCGGCACCAGCCTGCGGGAACCACAAACAGCCAAGCAATTCCTCGAAGGGGAGCAGGCGGAACCGGGCGAGGCTTACCCGGTGTTTGATAAATCGCCGCTCTATCTGCAACGGACGCTGCTGTTCCCGTACGACGACGGCATGCATTTTCAGCAGGATGTCTTTCTGCACGATGGCACCGAAGCCTTCGCAAAGTTGTTCACCAGTCCGCCGGCATCCACAGCGCAGGTCATCCACAGCGACCGCTACTTCAGCCATGCCCCCTTCGTCATGCCGGATCTTCCCAAACCCATCAAGCCCTACAAGGCCTACACGCAGGGAACACTCGGGGAACTCGAAACCTCCGTGCTCATTGAGCAGTACGCAGGCAAACCCACGGCGAAATGGCTGGCACCGAAGCTCAAAGGCGGTGCGTTCCGGATCGATGAAGCCAAGCCAGACCGCCGCTCGACGTTTGTCTATTTTTCGGAATGGGCAGATGAAGATGCCGCGAAGGCGTTCTTTGCCGCGTATTCCAGAGCGCTGGAGAAGAAATGGAAGTCCGCTGTGGTTCTGACTACGGAGCAGACGCAACTCACGGGCAAGAGTGAGGATGGCTACTTTGAGCTCATTCGCAAGGGCACGAAGGTAGAAAGCCGGGAGGGCTTCCCGGAACCCTTCGCGCAGGTGGTTACTGCAAGCCTGCGCTTTTAAGAAAATCCCGCGCGATCTCCTTCGCCGGACGGTGCTTCCCATCCAAGGCGTAGTTCATCCGTTGCATCTGTGCGCTGGTGATTTTGCCGGAGAGTTCCGCAAGTGCCGTGGAGGCACCTGGAAACCGCGAAGCCACGTCAGGCCGGATCACAATGGCGCACTCATAGGGTGGGAAGTAGTGCCTGTCGTCGGTTAGTACCTTCAAGGGAAGTATGGCTAGCAAGCCGTCTGTGCTGTTCCCCGCCGCCATATCGACCTGCCTTCGGTTCAGCGCCTGATAGAGCAAGCCCAGATCCATGGTCTTCGGTGCGCCGTCCAGACGCAGAGCATAGGCTTTCTTGAGTCCGGGCAGGCCATCTTCGCGGGTGACAAACTCATAACCTGCTCCCAGACGCCAGGGGCCGGCCGCGGCAGCTTCGGTCAAAGTATTCGCGCCATGCTCACGCCGCACGGTCATCGCAAACGTATTCTCGAAGCCCAGCGGGTCAAGCCAGAGGAGCCCTTTGGATCGATAGCCCTCCCTCACCGCCTGCAGGGCAGCCGCGGGCTCGCGCAAGACCCTGGCCTTCAACACGGCGGTCAATGCGGTGCCTGTGTATTCCGGATAGAGATCAATGCCTCCGCTTTCGAGCGCCTGCTCTGCGAGTAACGTGCCGCCGAGGCCGAATTTCCGGCTGACCCGGCCGCCGAGACGGTGCTCCAGATGCTGCGCGATGATCTCCCCCAGAATGTATTGCTCTGAGAAATTCTTCGAGCCAACGCGGATTCTCGGCGTGTTCGAACAACCGGCCAGGAGCAGGGCGAAAAGTGCTACTCCACCGCGCATCGCCGCTCCACAATTCCCAGCAGGGCGTCCGCGGCAAGAGCCAGTAAAGCGGCGGGCAGGGCACCGGCCAGAATCGTCCACTTATCCACGGAAGCAATGCCGCGGAAGACGAAAACACCCAGACCGCCGCCACCAATCGCAGCCGCAATGGTTGCCGTGCCGATGGATGTTACGGTGGCAATGCGCAAGCCACCCATGATGGACCTTGCCGCCAGCGGTAACTCCACCAGCCGAACTAACTGGCTTCGTGTCATACCCATGGCAACCGCGGAATCCCGGATGCCGGGATCAATATTCAGCACACCGGTAACTGTATTCCGCAGGATGGGCAGAAATGCATAGAGCACCAGCGCTTCAATCGCGGTCCTGGCACCAATGCCACCCACCCATGGCAGCGGAATTAGAAAGCCGAACAGCGCCAGGCTGGGGATCGTTTGGCCTGCGTTGG
Organism: uncultured Acidobacteriia bacterium; assembly: GCA_903923395.1. GTDB lineage: Bacteria > Acidobacteriota > Terriglobia > Bryobacterales > Bryobacteraceae > BOG-234. The sequence goes on along the minus strand of CAIXXM010000166.1, from coordinate 68,583 downwards.
CGATGCCCAGTGCGATGGCGCGCCACCGGGGCGAAGCTGCGATGAAGAGTCCCAGCGGGATGCCGATGATTGCAGCCACTGTTACAGATACAGCCACCAGGAAGATATGTTCTCCAAGGAGTGGCAGGCCCTCTTCCAGCAGGTCTTGCAGGATGTCAGAAAACATCATTTGCTCCCTCCTGGAAGGCTATAAGCGCGGGTAAGTTACTAGCGCGGAAGTTAGCCGCCGTGCCATCGAACAACAGCCGCCCGGCTTCCAGCAGTACGATTCGTGTTCCCAGCAGCAGCGCTTCCCTCACGTCATGAGTAACGAAAAGCGAAGTCTTGCCCAGGTCCATCCGGAGCCGCAGAAACTCACGTTGCAGTTCCGCGCGTGTGACCGGGTCCAGCGCGCCAAAGGGTTCATCGAATAACAGAACTGGAGGGTCCGCCGCCAGTGCCCGCGCGACACCAACACGCTGACGCTGACCGCCGGAAAGTTGCCGTGGCATGCGCGACCCATAAACTTCCATCGGAAGCCCGACTAAGTGCAGTAACTCATCCACGCGGGCCTGGATCCTCTCCTTCGGCCAGCCTTCCAGTTCCGGCACAAGACCAACGTTGCGCGCCACTGTGAAATGAGGCAGCAAACCGCCTTCCTGGATCACATAGCCAATCGAACGCTTCAGCCGCTCGGGTTCCCAGTCCGGGACTGACTTGCCCAGAACAGTAACAGATCCCGAGGCCGCTTGCAGCATGCCATTCACGAGGCGCAGTGCCGTTGTCTTGCCGGAGCCACTGCGGCCCAGAAGCACAACGGTCTCCCCCGCGAGGACCTGTAAGTTCAGATTCTCCAGAATCCGGCGCTCTCCGGCCGCATAGCTAACATTGCGGAACTCAATCAAAGGTTCAGGCAAGGAAGAGAGTCTCCGAAAAGCCCCATTCACGGTCAATCCACTGGCGTTTCACCTGCCACCCGGCTTCTCTCCCCAGAGTACAGATTTCCTCCGCGCGGAACTTATGGCAGGATTCCGTCCAGATCGTTTCTCCCTGCCGAAATTTGATCGGAAACTGCAGAGCGCCAAGTTCCACCGTTTGATCCCTCGTCGATTCCAGGTGCATCTCAATCCGCGATTCGGCCTCATTGAAGCGTGCGACATGTCGGAACTGCGTAAGGTCGAAATTCCCGTCGAGTTCCCGGTTGATGCGGGCGAGCACATTCTTATTGAAAGCCGCCGTCACACCGGCGCTGTCGTCATAAGCTTCCAGCAGGATACGCCGTGGTTTCAGCAGATCCGCACCCAGCAAAAAGGCATCCCCGGGACGCATCGCCGCATGTAATTTCCGAAGAAAAGCCTGTGTTTCTTTCCTGGAGAAGTTGCCGATTGTACTGCCGAGAAATAACAGCAGTACGTTGCCGTCGCGCTTCGCGAGAGCCTTGCGCAGGCCAGCAAGATAACTTCCTTCCACGGGCTGATAAGTAACTTGAGGAAGCCCTGACATTGCTGCAGCACAACCATCCAGCGCGGCCGTTGAGATATCAATAGGCCGGTAAGTTACCTCGCCGCACTGTTGTAGCAGGTGCCGTGTCTTTGTCCCGCTGCCGCTGCCCAGTTCGACTACCATGCGGGGCATGCCAGCCTCACGGATCATGGCCTTGGCGCTCTTGGCGAGCAGTCTGCTTTCTGCCCTCGTCAGACCATACTCCGGCAGTAATGTGATCACTTCAAAGAGCGCACTGCCAATGGCGTCATAAAAGCAAGATGCCGATAATGTTTTCTGCCCGCGCTTCCCCAGGCCTTTCTCCACTTCACGCAGGAATTCGGCCGGATAGATCTTCGGCGTTACGGCGGTAGCGAACATCTATTCCTCCACCAGCCGGAAGCCCGCGTACATGTGCGGGTAATCGGGCCGGAACCAATTCCGGAAGCTGGGCCGTGCCAGTAGTGCCGCGGTGCGCGGGGATGCGCCTTTCAATACGTAATGGGCACCGTCAAAGAAGTCTGCAGAGTAACCGGGGTAGGCCGGGTGGGGCTCGAATCCCTCGAAAGGTGCGAAGATATCGCGGGTCCAGTCCCAGCCATTTCCGGTCATGCCACGCGCTTGATCCACGGCAACGGGATCGAATTGCTGAAAGTCGAAGTTGACAGTCCCGGTGCCCTGCGCCGCAAGCATCCATTGCGCCTCGCTGGGGAGCCGTTTGCCGCACCAATCCGCATAGGCTCTTGCTTGGGACCAGGTTACCCAGACCGGCCAGTCCAGGGGCAAAGGTATGAGACCGAACATGCCCCGCCAGGACCACTCACCATCCGCAAGGCACCAGAAATGTGGTGGTGCGGCGTTTGTTTCCTGCAGGAAGTGCAGGTAGTCGCCATTCGATACCTTGTTCTCAGTGATCCGGAAATCGTTCAAACGAACTTCGTGACGAGGGAATTCGTTATCCCAGCCAAAGACATCCGCGCGCTGCCCGAGAAGCACCATGCCTCCGGCAACGTCACGCCACGAAGTTACAGGAGCCGGGCGTACTGCCGCCGGCGGTGCCGGGCCCTGCTTCCACGAATACGGAAGACCATGCATTAAGTAAGCGAAGGTTTCCGCATGCATGTAGCGGTGCTCCACAGCCATTTGGAGCAGTGCCGCGTCGAGCGATTCCAAGTGCTCATCGAGCCATTGCCGCACCTGGAGGTTGTACTCGTGGATCTCTTTCAGCTTGGGCCAATCCCGGGGGCTGTCTGAGGGTGCCATGCCCGGTGCAGGATCAATCCCCCGTGCGAAGAGCGCATCAAAAGTAGGATGAAACGAAGGGGCCGCGTCGCCGCGCCGTGCCAGCAGATTCCACTCAAAGGCATCAATATGGCCCAGATAGAAGACCAGCCTGTGCCGGTCTTCCACGGGGCGTGCATACAGGGCTTCTGGCGCGAGCATCGCAAACAGGCGGTCTGTTTCCGCCCGCGCCTTTTCCATCTCCCGCCGCAATGAGTGCATGGTTACTGGATGACCGGAGCGGTCATTGGTTTCGCGCGTTGTCCCCAGGTGGGCGGCGCGGGTTCGGTGGTTCTGCGGTCAACCGGCTTGGCGGCCAGTTGCTTCATCGCTTCGGCCACGGCGCGCTCCAGTTGTGGATCATGCCCCGCGATCACATCCTTGGGCCAGTTTTCGACGTCCACGTCAGGGGGAATCCCCTCGTTCTCCACAGCCCACTTGCCATCACGGGTAAAGAAGCCGCCGCGCGGGGCAATCATGGAGCCGCCATCGATGAACGTGGGGGTATCCGCTGTATGAACCAGGCCACCCCAGGTGCGTTTGCCCACCAGCGTGCCAAGCTTCCGGTAGTGGAACATCCACGGCATCAAATCGCCACCGGACCCCGCCATTTCATTGATGATCATGACCTTCGGTCCCCAGATGCCGGCTGAAGGGCTGGTGAACGGCATGCGGTCACCGGCGACGTTGTTGAAGTAGCCGTCAAACTGCCGCTGCAGGACGTCAATGATGTAATCCGCCGCCGAGCCGCCGCCATTGAAGCGCTCATCGATCACTGCACCCTGTTTATCCTGCTGGGCGAAGTAATAACGGTTGAAGCTGCTGTAACCGGGCTGGCCCGTGTTCGGGATATAAACATAAGCCAGCTTGCCGCCGGATAACTTATCCACCAGGCGGCGGTTCTCTTCCACCCAGGCACGGGTGCGCAGCGTTTGTTCCGTGGGGACGGGCACCACTGTAATCTGCCGGGCGCCGTCCATCACGGGCCGGTTGTTCACCGTAAGTACCGTTTGGCGGCCCGCCGTACCATCCAGCAGCCGATAGATGTTATCGGGAGTCCGCAGTTCCTGGCCATTGATGGCGAGGACATAGTCGCCTGTGGCAACGTTGACGCCCGGGGCCGCGAGCGGCGCACGCAAGTCAGGATTCCAGCTCTCATTGTCATAGATCCGGGTGATCTTGTAGCGGCCACCGTCAATAGCGAAGTCAGCCCCTAACAGCCCGCCGCGCGAAGGAGTAACCTGCGGCAAATCCCCGCCGCGGACGTAAGAGTGACCGATGGCAATCTCGGCGCCCATGGTGTCGAGAAGATAGTTGAGGTCCGCCCGGTGCATCACGTGCGGCAGCATCTGCCCATAGAGTTCCTTCATACGCGGCCAGTCGGTTCCATGCATGTTCGGAACATAGAGATAGTCGCGCTGGTTGCGCCAGCCCTCATAGAAGATCTGTTTGAATTCCTCTTTCGGATCAAGATACATCCGGAGTGAGGCGTTGAGGCGTCCGGCACCCGGTTGCGGGGCGAGTTTGTCAGCGTCGACCAGATAAATGGATGCGGGGGCTTCCTCGCCTGCTGCTGCGGCACCGCGGCGTCCGCCACCTGCTCCTCCGCCCGCGGCACGGTAGACCAGCTTGTGTCCATCCGCACTTAAGGCGAAGAAAGAAACGCCGGTGGCGAAGGGTGCTGCTTTGCGGTCACTCAGACGATACCGTTGCAATGTTGCTCCGCCGGCGCCGCGGGGCTCCGGTTCCAGGAAATAGACGTGACCGGCCGCACCGGCACGCAGTTGCGTGTAAGGACGCTCCGGAATTCCAGCCACGGCGATAATGCGCTGCTGCAGACCATCGAAATCAATCTGCACACTTACTGGCGCTGCAGCGGCGGCAGTAGCGCCACGGCCCGCGCGCGGACCACCCTCCGCCGGAGCTGCTGTACCCACGCCCGTATCTTCATCGCTTTCCGGCAGCAGCGGACTTGGCTCACCTTTCTTCAGCACGGCAAGATACAACCCGAACGTTTCCTCGTGGTCATACGAAGTCATATCCAGCCACTGCGATTTCAAGCCAAAATCAGTGGAGGCAAGGAACCAAAGATACTTGCCACTCGCATCCCAGGCAGGCCAGACGGCATCCGCGAGACCATCAGTCACTTGCTTGGACTCTCCGGTCTCTACATTCGCCACGAAGATCGCATGATAGAGCGACTTCAGATGACTTGCGTACGCTACATACTTCGAATCCGGACTCCATACAGGATTGACGGTCCGCGTGGGTACCATCCAGGGATCATTGCCGAGAACCTTCGCCTGTCCGCTGGCGATATCCAGGACCCAGACATTCAAGTTCGTATCCGTATAGAGCAGCTTCTTGGAATCCGGTGACCAGCTGGGCGTGTAGTAATGCGTCGGTTTCGGCAGTGCAATTTCGCGCGGCGCTGTCAGGCCATCCTGCGCTTCAATCACAACTTTGTATTCGCCGCTCTTGTCGCTGAAGTAAGAGAGATACTTGCCATCGGGCGACCAAGCCGGGTCGCGCTCGGCAGAGCCGCTGGAGTTGGTGAGGTTGCGTACATCGCCCTTTTCCGCGGGGATGGTGAAGATTTCGCCGCGGGCTTCCACGGCGACGCGTTTGCCTGTAGGGGAAAGCACCAAGCTGGAGATACGGGAGGTAACATCTTCCCAGCGGGGCATCATCCACGGGAAATCGCCCTTGGCGGAAATCTTGACTACATGTTCCTTGCCGGTTTTCGCATCCAGCTCATGTATGTAACCGGCCTGTTCAAAGACCACCGCGCCTGCGGCAGAGTCGAGCGACTTCACGTCAAAATCAGTGAACTTGGTCACCTGTGTCAGCTTCTTCGCCTTGGTGTCAAAGGACCAGACATTCGCCACGCCATCGCGGTCTGAGATGAAGTACACGGTGTCGCCGACCCAGGCCGGGTCCATGTCTTTGGAATCTTTCCAGGGCGGGGAAACGAGGTCAAAGGTCTTGAGGTCCACAATCCAGATGGGCCGGTTCTGGCCGCCCCGGTAATTGCGGCGTTCTTCGTCCCAGCTGTTGTTCATGCGGTAGGCGATGTGGCTGCCGTTGGGGGAAATCTTGCCCTGGTAGCCGCGCGGAATGGACATGGGCTCTTCCACGCCGCCCTCCACCGGGACGGTCCAGAACTTCGGGGCTGCGCTGGGGGCAGATGTTGCCCGGGCAGAGGTGAAAAGGACGCGCTTGCCATCGGGAGTCCAGCCCTGCGCCGTATCCGCGCCGGGATGCCAGGTCAAACGCTTGGGTTCGCCACCTTCGGCCGGGACGACATACACATCCGCGTTCCCTGCGTAATCCCCGGTGAAGGCGATCAGCTTGCCATCCGGCGAGAAGTGCGGGTTCGATGCAGCCGCGGCGAAGGAGGTGATGCGCCGGGCAGCGCCGCCTGTACGTTCCACCGTCCAGATATTGCCCGCGTAAACGAAAGCGATCTGTGTGGCGGAAACCGTGGGCATCCGCAGCATGCGCGTGAGGCTGGGTTCTGCGGCGTGGAGCGCGGCTCCCGCCAGACAAGTCAAAGCAAGAAATTTTCCGAGCATAGAATTCAGGTCCTTTTGATGCCGCGATTACTGGCCGCGGACTTTTTCCACCGCGCGCATCAGCCGCAGCGTATTGCCACCGTAAATCTTTTTGATCTGGGCCGCAGTATAACCCTTTTCAAGCAATGCGCGCGTGAGGTTGGGGAATTTCGAAACATCATCCAGTCCGGTTGGAGTGCAGGTGATGCCGTCGAAGTCACTACCAATGCCGACCGCGTCAATCCCGGCTAGCTTCACCACATGGTCGATGTGCGCGACGACATCCGCCAACGTGGCTCGCACAACGTGTTTCGCGATCTCGGCGCGCATCTTTTCGGTCTCTTCCTTGAGCTTCACAGGGTCGTTCTTATACTTGGCCTCCATATCCAGCAGGGCGGCGAAGCTGGGACCTTTGGATGCCGCATCCGCACTGGCCTGTGAGAGAAATCCGCAGTTGAAATTGATCTGGATCACGCCGCCTTTCTTTGCAAGCGCCACGATCATGTCGTCCGTCATATCGCGGGGAACATTCGCCAGCGCGCGGCAGGAGGAGTGCGAGGCGATGAGAGGGGCTTTGCTGACCGCCAGAGCATCCCAGAAAGTCTTGTCGGCCACGTGGGAAATATCCACCATCATGCCGACCCGGTTCATTTCGAGCACAATCTGGCGGCCCAGGTCAGTGAGTCCGTTGTGGTGCTTGACGTTGGCGTCATTGATGTCGCCGGAGGAGTCTGCCCAGCTGTTGGTATTGGTGTGGGTCAGGGTCATGTAACGCACGCCGAGCGCATAGAAATCGCGAATCAGACGGGGGCTGTCTTCAATCGCATGGCCACCTTCGATGCCGATGAGTGCGGCGATTTTGCCTTTCTTGTGGGCTTCTTCAATCTCCTGTGCGGTGCCGGCGAAGACAAAGTCATTCGGGTGTCCCGCGACGATGTCTTTGCGGACGGTGTCGATCATATCGAGTGCGCGGTGGGCTGAGGAGTTGTCCTTCGCATAGATGGCGGAAACGTAAGCCGCGAAGAAGACGGCACCGACGCCGCCCTGTTTGAGGCGCGGCACGTCGGTGTGCGAGGTGGTAGAGGGCTTGCCGATGTCCATGCCGTCCACCGTGAGGCTGGTGACGTCGTTGTGTGTGTCGATCAGGATGGCCGATTTGGTGATCTCATTCACCATGGCATCGGTCACCGGCTTCTTCGTCTGCTCGGAGGCCAGAGAAAGGGCAAGGAGGGAGGAAAGCAGCAGGCGCATATTCACCTCAGAGTATCGCGCGGGGAAAATTTCGGGAGTTGATCAAAGTTCCTGCCGATTTTCGTCTTCCGGTGTGAGTGTGGCGGAGAGAAGAGACCACACAGGTTTGGAGGAAAGATGGGAAGTGCTTTTGTTCGGACAGTGCTCTTAATTGGTCTTGGGTTGGTAATGGAGCGGGTTAGCCTTGGCTCCACTATTGTTGCCCTTCCAGCCGGTTTCTATGCGACGGCGATAAATGGTTCGGGGCAGATCGCAGGTGCTGGCAGCGATGGGCAAGCATATATCTACCAGCAGGGTAGCCTAACAGCGCTGCCGTCACTCGGCGGCCCGGCAGAGGCCGTGGCAATCAATGATGCAGGCACGGTGGTTGGAGAAGTGACGGATTCCACAGGTTTCTATGCTGCGAGTTGGAGTGGCGGACAGATCACCATACTGGACTCTGTGACTGGATTGGCATTCGCCACTGCCATCAATGCATCAGGCCAAATTACCGGATCTCACTTAGTTCCCGGCGACCCCTACTTCCATGCATTCCTTTATTCCGGTGGCACTGGAACTGATATCGATTCCGAAGGCTATATCCAGGCGCACGGAATTAATAGTTCGGGTCAAATCACCGGGAGCAGCGCACTGGCGAGCGGCTTCGCCGGTCCGGCTTTCCTCTATTCATCAGGTTCACTTACTGACTTAGGGACGCTCGGCGGACAATCGAGCACAGGGTACGCGATCAATGATGCCGGGCAGGTTGTAGGTGTCTCGGATACCGGTGGCGACCCCTACTACGAACACGCTTTCTCTTACTCAAATGGTGTGATGACGGATCTCGGCACGTTGGGAGGCAACAGCAGCGCGGCCTACGCCGTCAACCGCATGGGACAGATCGTAGGAACCACGAACACGGGGGAGGCTGACGTGGCATTCGTGTACTACGGCGGCATAATGTACGACTTGAACTCGCTGCTTCCGGCCAACTCGGGCTGGATTGTGACCAATGCTGTTGGCATCAATGATTCCGGTCAGATCATCGGCGAGGGTTACTACGGTGGCAGTTCCGGTCCGTCATATTTCCTGTTTGACCCGGGCAGCGATTCAGCAACGCCAGAACCATCCACCTGGGCCATGTGTTGCGGCATTCTCCTGTTTCTGCTTACAAGAAAAGCTCTTATTTGAGGCGTCAGTTTTGAAAGTTAAATCCCTTAGTTACCTATTGGTCATCTGTTCCTTCGCAATTCCTGCCGTGGCATCCACCATTGTGGCGCTCCCGGACGGATTCAGCCCGGTAGGGCTGAATAGTTCGGGCCAGGTGACCGGATACTATGCGCCCAATGATGGCACCCGCTACGAGGCGGCCATCTATCAGCAGGAAAGTCTTACTGTGTTGTCATCGCCTTCGGACGGAACTATTAACGTCGCCGGTATCAACGATGCCGGTACCGTTGTGGGAACAGTTCGCTCGAACTGGATAGTCGGCGCCGGCTGGGTACAGGCGGTGTTTTGGTCAGGGGGAGAGATGCACTATGTCGATTCCGGCGGTAGCGCATATGCCAGTTCGGGATCAGCAATTCACGCGTCCGGTCAGATCGTCGGCGAAATGGCGATTTCGTCAGTGAGGGTCTTGGGCTCAATGATGCCGGCGAAGTTGTCGGAGTATCTTACATCGCCGTTGACGGTCGGGATTCTCTCGCTCATGCTTTTCTCTACTCGGGTGGCCAGATGCAGGACTTGGGAACTCTCGGCGGGCTTGATAGCGAGGCGAATGCGATCAACCGGGCAGGGCAAATCGTCGGCGAAGGTTACTTGAACGGCACCGTAGAAGCCTACCTGTTTGACCCTGGCCTTGATTCCACCAATTCTACACCGGAGCCATCCACCATGGCCTTGCTGGCCGGGGCAGGAATTTTTTGTCTGCTTCGCAAGATATACGCCCTTCGGAGAGATACTGGGTGCTGATGCCGCACTCCATGGATTGGGATAACACAGAAGACATTGCCATTGCTCTCTATGAGGAGCACCCCGAAACGGACCCGTTGACTGTCCGGTTCACTGACTTGCACCGGTGGGTCACCGAACTCGACGGTTTCACGGGGAATCCATCGAAATCGAATGAGGGGTTACTGGAAGCAATCCAAATGGCCTGGCATGAGGAGTATCAGGACAACCAGTAAGCGGTAACCTTGCCCGCATTACAATGACGATTGGTGAATTTCCGCATCCTTTCCGCCATTGTTTTTTCTCTTCTGCTTCTGCCGGGCTTCCCGGAACTGGAAGCTGACGTCCGGGGCTGCACCTGTGATTTGGCGAAGCCCGAAACAATGGCTTCGCGCGAATGCAGTCTCTGCGCTGAAGTGGAGAAATCCCCGGCTGACCTGCCGGTCGTCATGGTCAAGGACATTAATCCCCGCAAACCCAACCGCTGGCTGATTCTGCCCCGCAAGCACTATTCTGCCGGACATCCGCTGGCGGCTATGCCTCTTGAAGACCGCACCGCGCTCTGGACCGCCGCCATCGAAAAGGGCAAGTCGCTCTGGGGTAACGATTGGGGTGCTGCCATGAACGGTGATGTGTCCCGCACCCAGTGCCATGGCCACGTCCACGTCGGCAAAATGCTGGAAGACATTGAATATTCGGGCGGGGTGACCGTCGATTCCCCCGCCCAAATCCCTGTGCCGCCGGACGGTACCGGGATCTGGATTCACCCCCTCGGCAACCGCCTGCATGTCCATACGGGCGAAAACATTACAGAAACAGTCCTCATGAGGTAAGGCATGGAATTACTCGAAATTCAGAAGTTGCCGACGGCGGAAAACTCAGCCATCCACCTGCATCCCAACGACAACGTTGCGATTGCCCGCGTTCCCGTGCCGGAAGGCACGCCGCTGAATGTCGGCGGCGTTTCGCTGATCACCCGCAACGCGATTCCCGCCGGCCACAAGGTTGCACTGCGTGACATTGGCCCCGGCGAGCAGGTCTACCGCTACGGCCAGAAGATTGGGAAGGGCAGCCGCCAGATCTATGCCGGTGAGCACATCCACACCCAGAACCTGAAGTACGAAGAGACCGAGTTCGATTACAAGTACCCGGTTGTTGAAGTCCCGTTCCCCCCGCCGCCCGCCAACATGCCGACTTTCATGGGCTATGAGCGTGAAGACGGGCGCGTGGGTACACGGAACTACATCGCGGTGGTGGCTGCCAGCAACTGTGCGGCGCACACTTCCAACCTCATAGCCGAAAGCTTCCTCGAAGAAACCCTGCCGGATTGTATTGACGGCGTGATGGCCTTCCCGCATGGCGAAGGCTGCGGCATGTCGATCGGGCCGGACAGCGACCAACTGCAGCGCACTCTCGCCGGTGTTCTGGCGCACCCCAATGTCGCGGCGGCAGTCGTGATGGGCTTGGGCTGCGAAGTGAACCAGATTGAACATTACCTGGGCCCGAATGCCCCGCGGACGAGCCGTCTGGTGGGTATGACGGTGCAGGGCAGCGGCGGCACCATGGCGGCCAAAGATATCGCCCGGCGCGAAATCCGGAAGCTTCTCGATCAGGTCGCAGGCGAAAAACGCACGGAAGTTCCTGCATCCAAAATCACGCTCGGACTGAACTGCGGCGGTTCGGATTCCTTCTCCGGCATCACGGCCAACCCGGCGCTGGGTATTGCCTCCGATATGCTGGCGGAACTCGGCGCGGCGACGGTGCTTGCGGAAACCACCGAAATCTTCGGTGCCGAACACCTGCTGGTGGAGCGTTCCCGCAACCGTGAGGTCGCCGAAAAGCTGCTGGGCTTCGTGGAGAAGTATAAGAAGTACCTCCGCCAGTTCGGCGGCAGCTTCAATGACAATCCGTCTCCCGGCAACAAAGAGGGGGGACTCACCAACATCCTCGAAAAGAGCCTCGGTGCCGTGGCAAAGGCTGGGGTTTCTCCGCTGACAGATGCCGTCGATTACGCGGAACGCATCACAGTTCCCGGCTTCAACTTCATGAATACCCCCGGGTATGACCCGGTTTCCCTCACCGGCCTGGCCGCTGGCGGTTGCAACATCATTACGTTCACCACCGGGCGGGGAAGCGCCATCGGGTTCCCGACGATTCCCGTCATCAAGATTGCCAGCAACACCCCGATGTACAAGCGTATGACGGACAACATGGATATCAATGCCGGCCTGATTGCCGATGGTGACAAGACCGTGGTCGAAGTGGGCCGCGAGATCTTCAACATGATCCTGCGCGTGGCATCGGGTGAGAAGACCAAAGCCGAAAAACTGGGGCACAAGGAATTTGTGCCGTGGCGCATCGGCCCGGTAATGTAAGGAATCACCATGCGGACACTCGGTCTCATTGTTCTGTTCAGCTTTCTTCTGGGAGCCCAAACGGCTCCCAGGAAACCAGTCGCCAAGGCTGCTGCACCCAAGCTTGACCCAAAACTCGCCCCGAAGCTCGACAAGGTCAAGCTCGAAGCGTATTTCCGGCATCTTTTCGTCTGGTCCCCGCCCATCGAAGTTCTGATCGCGGACCCTGTTCCCGGACCCATGCCCGGCTATTGGGAACTGAAGGTCACCGGACGGCAGGGCGCGAACCAGTTGACCGAGACCTTCTATATGTCGCAGGACCAGAAGAAGCTGATCCGCGGCCAGGTCTTCGACACCGCGCAGAATCCCTTCAAGCCGGATCTCGACAAGCTCAAGACCGACTTCCAGCCTTCGATCGGTACTCCCGGCGCTTCCGTGGTGCTGGTGGAGTTCAGTGACTTCGAGTGTCAATACTGCAAGGAAGAAGCCAAAGTTCTGCGGGACAATCTGCTGAAGGATTATCCGAAGGACGTGCGTCTCTACTTCGTCACGTTCCCGCTGGAACAGATTCATCCGTGGGCAAAGGCTGCCGCCATGATGAGCCGTTGTATCTTCCACCAGGAAGCGTCCGCGTTTTGGGATTACCACGATTGGGCTTTCGAGCATCAGGCGGAGATCACCCCGGAGAACCTGCGGGCGAAGTCGCTGGAATTTGCAAAGACGAAGGGCCTGGATGTGGAGCAACTGGCCAAGTGCTTTGATTCGAAGCTGACTGAAGAGGAAGTCACAAAGAACGTGAATCTGGGCAAGGATCTGGAAGTGCAATCCACGCCGACCATCTTTATCAACGGGCGGCGCGTGGCGGGGGCTTTGAGCTGGCCGGAACTGAAACGTGTGATTGACTACGAGATCGACTACCAGAAGACCGCCAAGAACGCAGGTGAGAACTGCGGTTGCGACCTGCGCTTGCCGACGATTGGCTTCACCCCTGCCGGAGCGGCACCCACAACCCCGGGAGCGGTGAAAAAGTGAAGCGGTTCCTGCCGGTATTCGCGGGGCTGTGCATCCTGCTGTCTGCCGCGGATGATTTCGACGCCGCCCGCTATTTGGACCACATCAAGTTCCTTGCATCCCCTGGCTTGAAGGGTCGTGCCAGCGGTTCGCCGGAACTCGAAAAGGCGGCAGAGTACATCGCAGCGCAATACAAGGCGCTCGGACTCCAGCCGGTGGCTGGCAAAACCTTTCTGCAGGCATTCCCCATCACCACTTCTGCACGCCTGGGCAAGAAGAACAGCATGGCGGTGGTCATCTCCGGTGACCGCCAGACCGTGCCGGAGGGCCAGGAATTCGAACCCCTCAGCTTCTCGGCGAAGGGTAAAGCTTCCGGCGGCGTGGTCTTCGCCGGTTACGGCATCACGGCACCCGAATACAACTATGATGACTACGCCGGACTCGACGTCAAGGGTAAGTTCGTGGTCGTTCTGCGCCACGAGCCTCAGGAGTTCGACAAGAAGAGCGTGTTTGACGGCGACGTCTACACGCAGCATTCGCAAATCCCCAGCAAGGCTTCGAACGCGAAGAGTCATGGTGCGGCCGGCGTAATTCTGGTCAATGACCGCGGCCACCATGCAGCGGACAGCGATGTTCTGGATCCCTTCGGCAAGGTGGAAGGCCCTGCGGATGCCGGGATTCTTTTGATTCAGGTCCGGGAAAGCGTGGTGGGTCCGTGGTTCCGTGCTTCCCGCCGCGACCTGGCGGATATCGAGAAGCAGATTGACGAAGATTTGAAGCCCCGATCATTTGTGATGACCGGAATTTCTGTGGAAGAGAATCTGGATCTGGAGCGCGAAGTGAAGACCGTCCACAATGTGGCGGCTTATATGCCCGGGCAGACGGATGAGTATGTGGTGATCGGCGCCCATTATGACCATCTGGGCCTCGGTGAGCAATTTTCCATGGCGCCTTCGCTGGCGGGTACCGTTCATCCGGGGGCGGACGATAATGCGTCCGGCACGGCCGCGGTGCTGGAACTGGCGCGTTACTTCTCGAAACAGCCGAAACCGAAACGCGGTTATCTTTTTCTGAACTTCGCGGGAGAGGAATTAGGTCTTCTGGGTTCGAGTTACTACGGGGCGCATCCGCTTTTGCCGCTCGACAAGGCCGCTGCGATGATCAATCTCGATATGGTGGGTCGGGTCCAGAACGGGCGTTTGTTTGTGAGTGGGGCAGGCACTGGAACCACTTTGCAGTCCGTGCTGACGGAGGCCGTGGCGAAGCATCCGCTCAAAGTGGATTCCTCTGAAACCGGCGGCTATGGGTCGAGCGACCACACTTCGTTTACGGTCCGCCAGGTGCCTGTGCTCTTTTTCTTCAGTGGTTTGCATGGTGACTATCACAAGCCCAGCGATACCTGGGACAAGATTGAAGCGGCCAGCGCCGTTGAGGTGATGCGGCTTGTGGCGGATGTTGCCGGGCGGATCGACGCGGCGCAGGAGAAACCGAAATTCCTGCGTGTGGAACCAAACCCGCACAGCGGAACCGTATCGGGTGTTTCTTCCGGTGCGGGCAGCGGCTATGGGCCGGACTTCGGGAGTATTCCGGATTTCGCGGAACCGCCGAAGGGCGTGCGCTTCTCCGATGTCCGCGCCGGGTCCCCCGCGGCGAAGGCTGGCCTGAAGGCGGGCGATATTCTGGTGAACTTTGGCGGCAAAGATATCCAGAATCTGTACGATTTTACCTACGCTTTACGTGCACATAAGCCGGGCGATGAGGTGGAAGTCGAAGTTTTGCGCGACAATAAGAGCTTGAAAGTGAAAGTACTACTCACTGCACGAAAGTGAGCCCTACAGTTTAGCGAGCGATCTGCCGATCTAACCATTGTGGTGCTGATGAATGAGTGAAACGCCGCTATTGCCGCCCTTGATCCTGCATCCGTTCAGCGGTGGGACGAACACGTCTGATCTGGTGGATGGTTCACAAGCCGCCCTGGCTCTGCAGGGCTTGGTGGATTCTGAGATCGATAATTTGGAACTCGTCCGCAGAATGGTGACCGGCAGGTACCAGGAACTGCGGATGCTGATCTTCCTCGGCAAGGATCTTCGCCGCTGGACGCAGCAATGTGTGGAGCATATCCGCCGCTCGGAACACGATGACATGCGGATCAATGTGCAGAGCTTTTCTGAACTGGTGGTGGAATCTCCGCCGGAAGCGGTGAAGGAAAAGCTGAAGCGCTGGGGTGTCACTGACCGCAAAGCGATCTTTGCCCGTGCGATTGGCCTGCACAGCATTTTGGAAGATCCGCCGCCCGCGGAGTGCTTTTCTCTATCGTTCCTTGAGAACTATCATCGCTATGCGGATTACGCCTTCATTTGCCACCAGCATCTGAAGCCCTTCCTGTCTCTGAAGCCGGAGCAGTATCCCTTCGAGATATTCGCTTCCGAAGAGTATGCCCGGAAGCTCGCAGAAGAGTGGCAGCAGGTCTAAAAGCCGCTGTTATAATTTCGTCATGACCTTCCCCAAGATGCTTCTTGTGAAGCAGAATTTCCCCAACCGGGCCCTGTCGGATATCCCGGGAACTGTGCAAAAGGAGCTGGGTGAAGCCGGATTCGGCAACGGTCTGGCACCGGGGTCATCGATCGCCATCGGCTGTGGCAGCCGCGGCATCAGCAATATCGCGACGATTGTAAAAGCTGTGGTGGATTACTGGAAGTCGCGCGGAATGAATCCGTTTGTCTTCCCCGCCATGGGAAGTCATGGTGCGGCCACGGCACAGGGCCAGGCGGATGTTCTCGCGCACTACGGCATCATCGAAGAGACCATGGGTTGCCCCATCAAGAGTTCTCTCGAAGTGATCTCGGTGGGACACACGCCGGAAGGCATTCAGGTCTTCCTCGACAAATATGCCAGTGAGGCCGATGGCATCATGCTGGTCGGCCGCGTGAAGCAGCATACTGATTTCGCTGGCAAGATCGAAAGTGGCCTCTACAAGATGATGGCCATCGGGCTCGGCAAGTGGGCTGGTGCGAAAAACTACCACATGCACGCGTTCAATATCGGTCTGGAGCAGGTGATCTACAGCGTGGGCCGGAAGATGCTCGGTTCGGCGAAGATCCTCGGTGGTCTCGCGATCCTTGAAGATGCGTATCACAATACCTGCCAGTTATCTGCCGTGCCGGTCGATCAAATGGAAAAGCGGGAAGAGGAACTTCTCGAACTGGTCAAAGCCACCGCGCCGGGCCTGCCGACGGATCTCGACGTGCTCATCCTGAACGAAATCGGCAAGAATATCAGTGGTGCCGGCATGGATACCAAGGTGGTGAACCGCGGTGTTTACGGGCAGTACAATCCGTGGCCGGGTCTGCCCATCATCAAGCGCGTCTTCGTGCGCGATCTCAGCCCGGTGACGTATGGCAATGCCGCCGGCGTTGGCATGGCGGACATGGTGACCACGCGTTTGGCCCACAAGATTGACAACAAGCCGACGTGGATCAACTCCCTGACGGCCTCCACCCCTGCTGCGGTTCGTCTTCCGATGCACTTCGATACGGACCGGGAATGCCTTGAAAAGCTCTTCCCCACCGTGGGCAAGCACAACTTCGAAGACATCCGCCTAGGCTGGATTCACAACACGCTCGAACTCTCACCCATCGCGCTCAGTGCCAACATGCGCCCGGAGATCGAAGCCAACCCACTGCTCGAAATCATTGAAGAAGTGCACGAACTGCCCTTCGATGACCATGGCAACCTCATCGCCAGCTGGCGCGGTGTAGCCGAACTGGCGGCTCACTAAGCGCCCGCTACTGAGAAACAAGCCGCACAACGGACTCGCCATCCGCGTTGAAGCCGACGGGTTCCTTGACCCGGTTCGTGCCGCGGACGGCGGACTGTGCGGCAATCTAAGCCAAGCCGGCTTCTCTCAAGAACTGCGCTGATTCTTCCGGGGGCGTCGGGTTGATATAAAACCCGGTGCCCCACTCAAATCCGGCCACCCTCGTCAATTTCGGGATGATCTCAATGTGCCAGTGGTAATAACAATTGGCGCTCTCCTGCAGTGGCGACGTGTGGATGAGGAAGTTATACGGCGGATTCTCCAGTACTGACTCAATCTTCCGCAGCGTCGACTTCATCACCCAGGCCAGATTCTGCGCATGCGCCTGATCGAGATCCTCAAAATGTGAGGCATGCTTCTTCGGCAGAATCCAGGTCTCGAACGGGAAGCGTGCGGCATACGGTTCAATCACCAAAAACTTGTCCGTTTCGGTGACTACACGCGAGCCATCCTTCACTTCCTGGCGGATCATGTCGCAAAAGACACAGCGTTCTTTGAATTTGTAATAGTGCTCGGAGACTTCCAGCTCTTCCTGCACCCGCTTCGGCACAACGGGCAGCGCGATCAATTGAGAATGCGTATGCTCCAAAGTCGCACCGGCCGGTTCGCCATGGTTCTTGAACAGCAGGATGTATTTCAGCCGTTTGTCATTGCGAAGGTCCCGGACGCGGTCGCGGAATGCCCAAATCAACTGCTCGATAGCTTTTTCCGATAGCTCAGCCGTGCTGAGTGCATGGTCCGGGCTCTCGATGATGACCTCGTGGGCACCAATGCCCTGCATTTTGTCGAAGATGCCCTCGCCTTCCCGGTTCAGTTCGCCCTCGATTCCCAAAACAGGGAACTTGTTGGGGATGACGCGCAGGCTCCAGCCCTTCTGATTGGGGGCGGTTCCAGTGCGGTAAGCCAAGACTTCGGGCGGCGTTTTCGATTCGTTGCCCGGGCAGAAGGGGCAGATCCTGCCAGACGCAGTTGTGGGCAGCGGCTCGCGGACAAAGTCTGTCGGGCGGCGGGAACGCTCGCTCGCGATGATGACCCAGCGGTCAGTAACGGGATCTTTGCGGAGTTCAGGCATCGGCTTCACCACTATAGCGAGACATGGAACGCATTCCGGTAATGGCGGACCTGAAATTCCAAAGTCCGCTCTGTATCAATGGCCAGCACATCGGCCCGGACGTGGTCTGGATCGCAGCCCGAACGGCGCACGTAATCCCTCGCCGCGCGGCTCACGGCGAAGATTTTATCCCGGTCAATCTCCCGTTCCGGCGCGCTCCACTGGTTGGAGGTTCTGGTTTTCACTTCGACAAACACCAGCGTTTCGTCTTCCCAGGCAATGAGATCGATCTCTCCGCCTCCCTGCGGGGGCCGCCAGTTTCGCGCGATAACCGTAAAACCATGGCGGCGCAGATAGCGGTGCGCGATGTCCTCGCCGAATTTCCCAATATCCCGGTGCTTGCGGAAGCGGAGCTTATCGGCGAGGCGGTACAGGGGGGCCAACGGGTTCAAAGACGAACTCCATGGCCTTGCCGCGGATGAGATAGCAAAGGTAGAACTCCCAAAACTTCCGGAATCTCGGGAAGCGGTTCACCAGAAACTCGAAGCCAAGCCACTTCCAAAACTTAAGTAGCTTTACGTAGACAGAAATCTCACGGAATTTTGCTTCCGTGTAATAGCCGAATCCGCCGTGGTTCAGTCCAAAGTAACGGAAGGAGAAGCTGTTGAGGTGGTGCTTGTGCGTCGGGTCGCAGAAGGAACTGAAGTCCGTGTAGTGCGGGGTTTCGATTCGAACCGTACCGCCGGGCCGGACCAAACGGTGGAATTCCTCCATGGCCCGTATGACATCGGTGAGATGTTCAATGACGTGGATCGCCCGCAGGTGGTCAAAAGTTCGATCCGCGAAGGGGTAGGGGAAGGTGTCGAGGTTGACCAAAACATCGGCGTCGCTGGCGGGATTGAGATCCACGCCGACGACGGTGGTGTCCGGGGAACCCGCGAATTTCTTGATGCCGCAGCCAACGTCGAGAAGTTTCAACGCTTTAGGGTACCAAGCCACGGGAAGAAGGCGAAGTGAGGCACCATACGAAAGCTTCACTGCCCGCTGGCGCGCTAAAGTAACAAACGGTACTTCCGCGCCGTCTACTTTTTCAGTACCATCTCTATATTCATGCCTAAACGAGGGTTCTTCTGGAGCATTCCAGCAATTGTGTGCCTTTTCCTGTCCGCATGCGCCCCCCCGCCTGCTGACAATGCCAAGTCCGGCAAAAAAGGCGGCGGCGATGTGCCGGTCACTGTGGCGAAGGTGTCGCAGCGCGATGTCCCTGTGGAAGTGCAGGTCATCGGCAACGTGGAAGCTTACACTTCGATCACGGTTCGCGCGCAGGTTGGCGGCCAGCTGATCAAGGTCGGCTTCAACGAAGGCGACTACGTGAAGAAGGACGATGTCCTCTTCCAGATCGATTCCCGTCCCTACGAAGCTGCTTTGCAACAGGCGCAGGCGTCGCTGCAGATGAACAATGCCAATCTCCTGCAGGCCCGTTCCAATCTGCAGCGCGATCAAAGCCAGCAGGTCTACAACAAGGCACAGGCAGCCCGTTACGCCCAGCTCTTTAAGGAAGGCGTGATCTCAAAGGACCAAACCGAACAGACGGGAACCACGGCTGACATCTCCGTCCACGCCGTGGAAGCCGACCGCGCGGCCATCGCCAGCATGGAAGCACAGATCAAGGCGACGCAGGCGATGATTGAGACGGCGAAGGTCAATCTCAGCTACTGCATCATCAAGTCGCCGCTCGATGGGCGGACCGGCAACCTCGCCACGAAGCAGGGCACTATCATCCAGGCGAATTCGCAGGATCTGGTCACCATCAATCAGGTGCAGCCGATTTACGTCACCTTCAACGTGCCGGAAGCACAGCTCGCCTCCATCAAGAAGTACATGGCGAACGGCAAGCTTGCGGTCACCGCCGTGCCGCAGGATGATCCGAATGGTGTGGAATCGGGCTTCCTGACCTTCCTTGACAACTCCGTGGACGCTTCCACCGGTACGATCAAGCTGAAGGGCACATTCCCCAACACGCAGCGCCGCCTCTGGCCGGGCGAGTTCGTCCGCGTTACCCTCCGCCTGACCACAATGAAAGATGCACTGGTGGTTCCGAACCAGGCGATCCAGACCGGTCAGGACGGCCAGTTCGTGTTCAAGGTGAACGAGGATAAGAAAGTTGTCACCGTGCCCGTGGTTTCCGGCATCCGTATGGATCAGGATATTGCGATCACCGGTGCCCTGCAGCCGAACGACACCGTGGTGACCGAGGGGCAACTGCGGCTCGCACCAGGTTCGCGGGTTGTGGTCAGGGAAGGCCGTCCGGGTGGTAAAGGCGGCGGCCGGCCTGCAGGTGCGGGACCGGGCGCGGGCGGGCAACGCCCCGGCGGTCAGGCGAGTCCGACCGGGCTCTAGGGCGGATATCAGAAAGAAGGTATTTCCATGAACGTATCGAGCACGTTCATCCGACGTCCGATTGCCACCAGTTTGATTATGTTGGGTATCGCCCTGTTTGGAGTCGTCTCCTACAGGGCGCTTCCCGTCGCGGACATGCCCAACGTCGACTTTCCGACGCTACAGGTGTCTGCCAGCCTTCCCGGCGGCGACCCTGACACCATGTCTTCGGCCGTTGCGACCCCCATGGAGCGCCAGTTCACGACCATTTCCGGTCTCGACTCCATGGTCTCCAGTTCGTCGACCGGCTCCACGAACGTCACTCTGCAGTTCGATTTGTCCCGTTCCATTGACGGCGCGGCGGTCGATCTCCAGACCGCCATCGCGGAAGTCATGCCGCTGCTTCCACCGGGCATGTCCTCGCCGCCCTCGTTCCGCAAGCAGAACCCCGCGGACGTGCCGACGATGATGCTCGGCGTGGCCAGCAATATTCTGCCGTTGTGGAAAGTGGACGAATACGCCGAGAACATCATCGGCCAGCGGATTTCCATGGTGCCCGGCGTCGCGCAGGTGAACGTTTTCGGCGCTGCCAAGTACGCTGTGCACGTGCAGGTGGACCCCAACAAGCTCGCCGCGAAGCAGATCGGCATCAATGAAGTCGCCAACGCGGTGACCAACTGGAACGTGAATCTTCCCACCGGAACTTTGTACGGTGAGCACCAGAACACCAACGTGCAGGCCAACGGGCAGTTGATGAATGCCGAGCAGTACCGTCCGCTGATCGTCGCCTGGAAGAACGGCGCGCCGGTGCGCCTGTCGCAGGTGGCCAATGTGATTGACGGCGTGGAAGATGCGTATCAGGCGTCCTGGTTCGTGACCAAGGAAAACGTGATGCGCTCCGTCAGCCTGATCATCATGAAGCAGCCGGGCGCGAACACCATTGATGTTGCCGATGCCATCAAGAAGTTGCTGCCGACTTTCCAGGCCCAGCTTCCCCCCAGCGTCTCTCTCGGTATCCGCGGCGACAGTTCCCGGAACATTCGCGAAGCCTTCAAAGATATTCAGTTCACCATGGGCCTGACGCTCGTGCTGGTCATCCTGGTGATCTTCGTCTTCCTGCGGAATTTCTCGGCGACGCTGATCCCTTCCATGGCGCTGCCGTTCTCCATCGTCGGCACGTTCAGCGTGATGTACCTGCTGAACTTCAGCCTCAACAACTTGTCCATGATGGCGCTGATCCTCTCGGTCGGTTTCGTGGTTGACGACGCGATCGTCATGCTCGAAAACATCGTCCGCCATATTGAAAAGGGCAAATCCGCGCTGGAAGCTTCGTTCATCGGCTCCAAGGAGATTAGTTTCACCATCGTCTCCATGACGATCTCTCTGGCGGCGGTCTTCATCCCCGTGCTGTTCATGGGTGGCATTCTGGGCCGGCTGTTCCGCGAGTTCGCAGTCACCATCACCGTCGCGGTGCTTATTTCGGGCGTGGTGTCAGTCACCTTGACGCCGATGCTTTGCAGCCGCTTCCTCAAGATTGATCACGGCGCGAAGAAGAACTGGTTCTACCGGATCATGGAGAGCGGCCTCGGTGGCATGCTGTGGGTTTACGAAGTGACCCTGCAATGGGTGCTGCGTCACCGCCCGGTGATGCTGGGTGTTTTCGTTTGCGTCCTCGGCGCTACGGTGTATTTGTTCCAGATCGTCCCCAAAGGCTTCGTTCCGGAAATGGATTCTGACCGTCTGCAGATCACGACGGAAGCCGCGCAGGGAACCAGCTATCTCCGTATGGTGCAGTTGCAGCAGCGCGTGAATGAAATCATGCGCAATGAGCCCGGCATTGACAACGTGATGTCCAGCACAGGCGGCAATTTCGGCACCTCGGCCAACCAGGGCCGCGGCTGGGTGAATCTCGTGCCGCGCAGCCAGCGCCCGAAATCTGCACAACAGATGGCGGAAGATCTGCGCCGCAAGCTGGGCGCGATTCCCGGGATGCGCGCCTTCGTGACCGTGCCCGCGGCCATCCGCATTGGCGGGCGGCAATCCAAGAGCGGTTATGAATTCACGCTGCAATCGCCCGATGTGAATGACCTTTACCGGCAGGCACAGGGCCTCGAAAAGCAGGTGGCCAAACTGCCGATGATCCAGGACGTGACCAGCGACCTGCAGATTCGCAATCCCCGTTTGAATATCGAATTCGACCGGGACAAGGCCGCCACGCTTGGGCTGAATGTGATCAACATCGAACAGGCGCTCTATGACGGTTTCGGTCCCAGCTGGGTCTCCACCATCTACTCTCCTCTGAGCCAGAACAAAGTGCTGCTCGAAATGGAGCCCAAGTATCAGCAGTGGCAGGACAACCTGAAGGACATCCAATTCAAGGCAAGCAACGGGCATCTCATCCCGCTGGATGCCGTGGTGAAGCTGACGCCCTATGCCGGGCCGCAGTCCATCGCCCACTCCGGCCAGTTGCCCTCCGTCACGATTTCCTTCAACCTGAAGCCCGGCGTGGCGTTGAGCCAGGCCGTGGAGGCGGTGCAGGATCTTGCCCTCCATACATTGCCGGCCAACATGGTGACGAGCTTCACTGGCACTGCGAAGGCCTTCCAGGATTCGCTGAAGAACCTTGGTCTGCTGCTGGCGGTGGCGATTGGCGTGGTTTATATCGTTCTCGGCGTACTGTATGAGAGCTACATACACCCGCTCACCATCCTTTCCGGTCTCCCCTCCGCCGGCTTCGGCGCGCTGCTGACCCTGCTCATCTTCCACGTGGATCTCAACATCTACGCCTTCGTCGGTTTGATGATGTTGATCGGCATTGTGAAGAAGAACGCGATCATGCAGATCGATTTCGCGCTGGAAGCGGAACGAACCCACAATCTTTCGGCGCGGGACGCGATTTACGAAGGCTGTATCGCGCGTTTCCGGCCCATCATGATGACCACGGCCGCGGCCTTGTTCGGCACTCTGCCCATCGCACTCGGTTACGGCGCGGGCGGGGAAGCACGCCGCCCGCTGGGCTTGACCGTTGTCGGCGGCTTGATTTTCTCCCAGTTGTTGACTCTTTATCTGACCCCAGTGGTCTACACCTACATGGATGGAATTCTGCAGCGGATTCAGGGCAGGAAGCGCCGCACCGCTGATGCGGTGCAAGGCGGAGAGCAGGGCCTGACTCCGGCACAGGCAGGGGCGGACTAACTCAATGAACGTATCGGAAACATTTATTAAACGCCCCATCGCGACCAGCCTCATGATGGCCGCGATCGCCATGTTCGGCTTGGTGGCCTACGGTTCTCTGCCGGTCAGCGATCTTCCCAACGTCGATTTCCCCACGCTGCTGGTCACGGCCAGTTTGCCCGGTGCCAGCCCGGACACGATGGCGTCCTCCGTCGCCACGCCGCTCGAAAACCAGTTCTCGACCATCGCCGGCTTGAACCAGATGACCTCGCGGAACTCGCTGGGCACCACGCAGGTAACGCTCGAATTCGATCTCAGCCGCCAGTTGGACGGTGCGGCCGTCGATACGCAATCCGCCATCACGCAGGCGACCCGCCTGCTGCCGCAGGGTATGCCCACGCCGCCGACCTTCACCAAGGTCAACCCGGCAGATCAGCCCGTGCTCTATATCGCGCTGACCTCGAAGTCCATGCCGCTTTGGACACTCGATGAATATGCCGAAACGCGCGTCGCCCAGCGCATCTCCATGGTTTCCGGCGTCGCGCAGGTCGGTGTTCTGGGTGCTCAGAAGTATGCCGTTCACGTACAGTTGGACCCCCATGCGATGGCTTCGCGCCAGGTCGGCATGAATGAGGTTGAAACCGCACTCAGCGGCTGGAACGTGAATTTGCCCACTGGCACCATTAATGGTCCGCAGCGCGCATTCACCCTGCAGGCCACCGGTCAGTTGACCTCGGCTGCGCAGTACCGTCCGCTGATTGTGGCTTACCGTGCGGGTGCGCCCGTCCGCCTGGAAGAACTGGGCAAAGTGATTGACAGCGTGGAAGATGACAAGACCGCGAGTTGGTTCGCCACCCCGAAATTCTCCCAGCGCTCGGTCGTGCTCGCCATCCAGCGCCAGCCTGGCACCAACACCATTGACGTGACGGAAGGTGTGAAGCGGCTGTTGCCGGTCTTCAAGTCCGAACTGCCTCCCTCGGTCAACATGGATATCCTCTATGACCGTTCGGACACGATCAAGGAATCCTTTGATGACATCAAGTTCACCATGGGCCTGACGCTGGCCTTGATTGTCGCGGTGATCTTTATCTTCCTGCGCAACATCTCCGCCACCGTGATCCCGAGTCTTGCTCTGCCGTTCTCCATCATCGGTACATTCGCGGTGATGTACCTGCTGCATTACTCGCTCGACAACCTCTCGATGATGGCCTTGATTCTGTCGATCGGCTTCGTCGTCGATGACGCCATCGTCATGCTGGAAAACATCGTCCGCCACATGGAACATGGCATGAAGCCCATGGAAGCGGCGATGGTGGGTTCAGAGGAAATCGGTTTCACTATCGTCTCGATGACCTTGTCCCTGGCAGCCGTGTTTATCCCCGTGCTGTTCATGGGCGGCATTCTGGGCCGTTTGTTCAAAGAATTCGCGGTGACCATTTGCGTCGCGATTCTCATCTCCGGTGTGGTGTCGGTCACCCTGACGCCGATGCTCTGCAGCCGCTTCCTGAAGCCGCCGCATGAATCCCAGCAATCCGCTTTCTACCGCATCACGGAACGCTTCTTTGAGGCCTGGCTGCATCTCTATGACCTCAGCCTGCAGTGGGTGCTGAAGTTCCGCCCGCTGATGATGATTTCCTTCGTTGTGGTGCTGGTGGCGACGGGCTACCTGTTCATCAAGATCCCCAAAGGCTTTATCCCCAACCAGGACACCGATCAATTGTTGGCGATCACGGAATCCGCGCAGGGTACTTCGTTCCGCCAGATTGCGGAATACCAGCAGATCGTGCAGGATATTATCCGCGAAGATCCCGATGTGGCCGGTCTGATGTCCACGGTCGGCGGTACTGCGGCGACCACTTTGGGCGGACCAAACTACGGCGAAATCGTGGTCCATCTCAAGCCGCGCGCGGAACGGAAGCGCCTGGCGGATCAGATTGTGGAAGAGATGCGTCCGCGTTTTGCGAACCTGCCGGGCATGAAGGTCTATCTGCAGAACCCGCCGGTCATCCAAATCGGTGGCCAGGTGACCAAGAGCCTGTATCAGTTCACGCTGGCTTCGCCGGATAAGCCGGAACTCTACGCCGCGGCCAAGAAGATGGAAGCGGAAGCCTCCAAGATTCCCGGCCTGCAGGATGTGACGAGCGATCTGGCGATCTCCGCACCGCAGGTCGATATCAAAATCAACCGCGACAAAGCGGCTGCGCTTTCCGTCAACGCCAACTCGATTGAGAACTCGCTCTACGACGCCTTCGGGCCGCGCTGGGTCTCCACGATCTATGCGGCGATCAATGAATACAAGGTGCTGCTTGAACTCAAGCCTGAATACCAGCAGGATCCCAAGGCACTGTCTCTGCTCTACTTCAAGAGCAGCGGCGGCAAGCTGATTCCGCTGGATACGCTCGCGGACATCAATTCCGATACCGGCCCGCAGACCATCAGCCACTATGGCCAGCTCTCCGCGGTCACCGTCAGCTTCAACCTGAAGCCTGGCGCGGCGCTGGGCGATGCAGTGTCTGCCATTCGCAAGGTGGCGACCGATACGCTGCCTTCTTCGATCACGACAACCTTCCAGGGTGCCGCGGCGTCGTTCGAAAACTCACTGGGTAACTTGCTGGCGCTGCTTGTGGTTGCCATCGCCGTGGTTTACATCGTGCTGGGTATTCTCTATGAGAGCTACATTCACCCCATCACGATTCTTTCCGGTCTCCCGTCCGCCGGTTTCGGCGCCCTGGTTACCCTGTATATCTTCCACATGGACCTGAACATTTACGCGTTCGTCGGTCTGATCATGCTCATCGGCATCGTGAAGAAGAATGCCATCATGCAGATCGATTTCGCGCTGGATGCCGAGCGTACCCAGGGTCTCTCGCCGCATGACGCGATTTATCAGGGTTGCCTCATCCGCTTCCGCCCCATCATGATGACCACGATGGCCGCGCTGCTGGGTGCTGTTCCCATTGCGCTCGGCTACGGTGCCGGTGGCGAAGCCCGGCAGCCTCTCGGATTGGTGGTCGTCGGCGGTCTGATGTTCTCCCAGTTGGTGACGCTCTATCTCACCCCTGTGGTCTACACCTATATGTCTTCGTTCCTGGAAGCGTATAACCGCTGGAAGGCACCCAAGAACGTGCTGCCTGCCGCGCAGCCTGCTCACGGCGATTAATTTCCATCTCTGCCGCAAGGCAGTGATAAATTGAAATACCGACCATGCAAAAGAGCTTCTACGGGCGCTGGATCATCGCAGCCGCCTTCATCACGTTCGGCATCTCAGTGGGCCTGCCCTACTACAACATGCCGTTCTTCTATGACTATTACGAGAAGGCCTTCAATTGGAGCCGCCCGGACATCACGCTCGGCTTCCCGCTGGCTGCCCTGCTGACCCTCTGGGTTGGTCCGATTCTCGTTCCGAAGATCAGTCCCCGGAAGCTCATCGTTATTGGTACCGGCCTCACCTTCGCTGCATGCTTTGGCTTCAGCAAGATGACCGGCGACCTCAACATCTATTACCTGTTGTGGTTCATCTACACCTTCGGCTACATTCTCAGCGGCCCCATTCCGCACCAGATCATCGTGTCGCAGTGGTTCAAGAAGAGCCGCGGCATGGCGATGGGTATCGTCTACGTCGGCGTGGGTCTGGTGGGTGCGGCGGGGCCCTGGCTGCTGAAGCCGATGACCGAGGCGTACACCTTCCGCGGTGCCATGCTCGCCGTGGGCTGCGTGATGTTCCTCGCCTGGCCTTTTGCGCTCTTCATGCTGAAGGACAAGCCGTCTGATCTGGGCCAGTTCCCGGATGGCGCTCTCGAAGCCCACAAAGACAGCACGGTGGCTGCGCATAGTTTCGGGTTCCTGCTGAAGCAGTGGCCGTTCTGGCTGTTGCTCATCGGCAGCCTCTGCTCCATCGGCTCCATAGGTGCCATCAATCAGCACATGAAGCTCGTCTTCAAAGATGCCGGTTTCAAGACCCAGGCCGACGTCAATGGTGTCTGGTTCGAAGCGACCCGCTGGATTCTCTGGTCGAGCATCGCCGGCCGCCTGTTGATTGGCCGTTTCGCCGATATGTTCTCCATGAAGAACGTGATGACGGTGACTTACTTCATCGTCGCGGCCAGCATCCCGCTGCTGCTGAGCGTGAAGCCTGGCGGCAATCCCTATGTCTTCGCCATTGTCTTCGGTTTCGCCATGGGTGCTGACTACATGCTCATCCCGCTGATGGCCGCCAAGCAGTTCGGCGTGAACTCGCTCTCCCGCTCCATGGCGATCATCCTGCCCGTGAACACTATTGGCCAGACCTGGGTGCCTTACGGACTGAGCTGGCTCCGCAAGCAGTATCCGAGCTATGAGACCCCCATGATGTACATCCTGGGAATCTCCATGATCGGCGCGGTTGCCATCCTGCTGCTGCCTAAGGACAAAAAGGAAGACGCTCCCCCGGCCATTGTTGCTGAGCCTGCTGCCGCACGCGGTTAGTTGTACCGTTAAGAACAGGGATCCCTTTTGGCTACGAAATTCTTCACTTATAAATCGCTCGGCGAACTGGCTGCCGCAGCGGAGCAAATGACGCAGTATGTCCGGTTTGAATCTGATCCGGCGAAACTCAAGGAAGCTCTCGGCCGCAAGGTGACCGCGGGCGACCGTGTCATCGGCAACTCTATGGCCATCCACCCCATGGAAGGCTGTGACGGCACACTGGACGGCCGGCCCGACGAACTCACCTGGCGCAGGTACAAGCGCTTCGCCGAAGGTGGCGCCAAGCTGATTTGGTTTGAGGCTACAGCAGTCCGGGAAGACGGCCGTGCGAATTCGCGGCAGCTCTGGATCAACAAAGACACCCAGAGTGATTACGCGCGCATGATCCAGATGATCCGTGAAGACCACGCGGCCATCTATGGCACCGCCGATGACCTGCTCGTCCCCATGCAGCTCACGCATTCGGGCCGCTATAGTTATCCGAACCGGATCATCGCCTATCACAACCCGCTGATCGATCAGAAGACCAACACTCCTGCCTCACAGGAGCCCATCACAGACGATGAACTGCAGCGTCTGGAAGATGACTTCGTGGTGGCCGCAGGATTGGCCCTGGAAGCCGGCTTCGATGCCATCGATATCAAGATTACCCATGGCTATCTGCTGAGTGAACTGGCTGGCGCAAAGGTCCGCGGGGGCATGTACGGCGGTTCGCTCGAAAACCGCATGCGCTTCCCGTTGAACGTCATCGGCAAGATCAAGGCGAAGTTCGGGAACAAGCTGCTCATCGGCTCCCGCATGGGCTGCTTTGATGCCGTGCCTTACTTCAAAGATGAAGCGACCAGGATCGGCGTGCCGGGCAAGTATGAACTGCCCTATCCGCATGGGTATGGCGTCAATCCCGATAACCCGCTCGAAGAAGATCTCACGGAAGTGAAGCAGGCCATCGGTCTGCTCAAGGCGGCCGGACTCGCCCTGCTTAACGTTTCCATTGCCTGCCCGTACTACAATCCGCACTTCGGCCGTCCGTTCGAAAAGCCCGATGAAGGCAATTACGAAATGCCGGAGCATCCGCTCACCGGCGTGGACCGTCACTTCCGCATTGCAGGCGAACTGCAGCGGACCTTCCCGGACCTGCCCATGGTCGGCACCGGTTACAGCTGGCTGCAGAAGTATGCGGTGAATGCTGCGGCGCACAATGTAGCCACGGGCGACATTCGTATCTTCGGTCTGGGCCGCGGGTCGCTGTCTTACCCTGATTTCGCGAAAGATCTGCTGGAGAAGGGCGAACTCGATGAACTTCGCGTCTGCAAGACGCTGACTTACTGCACTTATCTCATGCGCCAGAAGAATCATCCGCTGGGGCAGTTCCCCGCCGGTTGCCCGCCCTTCGATAAGGAGGGTTATGGCGACCTGATGAAGCAGGCCAGAGCTTCCGCGCGGCAGTTAGTGCAGATGAAGTAAGTTACAAAACGAAAAGGGGCGGATCAGATCCGCCCCTTTTGTTTAGATTTCCAGAATCACCGGCATAATCAATGGCCGCCGGTCGGCATGCTTGTTGATATACCGCTTCAGATCCCCGCGGATCTTTTCTTTCATCACGCCGTAATCCATCTTCTCTTCATCCGATGAATTTTCCAGTGTGCGCTGCACGGATTCCTTAGCAGCCCGCATGAAGTCCGGGTCGTCTTCCAGGGCAAAGCCCCGGCTCACGAGTTCCGGAGTCGCTTCCACGCGTCCTGAATGTTTGTTGATCGCGATCACCGGCAGCACAATGCCGTCTTCGGAAAGCACGCGGCGGTCACGGATCACCATGTCGCCGACCACATCCGCGGACCCGCCGGAATCGATACAAACGCGGCCCACGGTGACGCGTCCAGCACGCCGTGCTCCCAGTTTGTCGATCTCCAGCACGTCGCCGGTTTCGAGAATGAACGTTTCTTCCAGGCCCACATGACGCAGGTGCTCGGCGAGCCGCGCATGCTTCGCCATCTGCCTGTATTCGCCATGCACAGGAATAAAGTAACGGGGCCGCACAAGGTTCAGCACCAGCCGCAGTTCCTCCATGGAACCGTGTCCGGAAACGTGCAGCGGCGGATTCATGTTGCCGTACATCACATCGGCACCGCGCTTCGACAGGTGGTCGATCATGCGGAAGATGGTCTTCTCATTGCCGGGGATGATGCGGGAACTGAGGACGACCGTATCGCCCTTGTTGATGGAAACCTGTTTGTGGTTATCGACGGCCGCGCGGGAAAGCGCTGACATCGGTTCGCCCTGCGTGCCGGAGATCAGAACCGTCACCTTGTTCGGCTTCGTGTTCATGATGTCCTGCGGGCGCATCAGAATGCCATCGGGAATATCGAGCAGGCCGTGGCGGTGCGCAATTTCCGTGACCGAAATCATGCTGCGGCCCACGAGCGCGACCTTGCGGCCGAATTCGTTCGAGAGATCCAGAATCTGCTGCATCCGGTGAATCGAAGAACTGAAGCAGGAAACGAAGAGGCGCGAATCGCTGCGGTTGAAAATGTCTTCGAGCCGCGGACGCACCGCGCGTTCGGAATCCGAGTAGCCGGGCCGGTCTGCGTTGGTGGAATCAGAGAGCAGCAGCAGCACGCCGCGCTTGCCGTATTCCGCCAAAGTGTGCAGATCGAAGAGCACATTGTCGGTGGGAGTCGGGTCCACTTTGAAGTCGCCTGTGTGGATGATGACGCCGACCGGGGTGGTGATCGCCATGGCCACGCAGGCCACGATCGAGTGCGTCACGTGGATGAACTCCACGCGGAAGGGCCCCACCGTGATCATCACCTTCGGGTGAACAGGCTTGAGCTCCGGTTCGAAATCGAGTGAGTATTCCTCAAGCCTCCGTTCCACGAGGGAAAGAGTGAAGGGCGTCCCGTAAACCGGAACGTTAAACTCCTCCAGGAAGAAGGCGACCGCGCCGATGTGGTCTTCATGGCCGTGGGTCAATAGAAGCGCGCGGACGTGTTCGCGGTTCTCCTTGAGCCAGGTCAGATCCGGGGTGACAATGTCGACCCCCAAGAGCTCGTCTTCCGGGAACATCATGCCGGCGTCGATCACGATGATGTCATCACCGTAACGGAAGGCCATCATGTGCATGCCGAATTCGCCTAGTCCGCCGAGCGGGACCACCTGCAGTTTTCTATCACTCATTGAGGAGTCGCAATGGCCATTTTAACGTTGTCACAACGATGGGGCGACTTTTCGGCGAAAAGAGCATCATTGAGAGGGTGGAAACTTTGCAGATACATGAACTGATGCAGCAGCGCTGGAGCCCGCGGGCGTTCTCTGAGAAGGCGCTGGAGCCGGAGAAACTGAAGACCTTGTTCGAAGCGGCGCGCTGGGCGGCATCTTCCAATAATGAGCAGCCCTGGCGCTTCCTGGTGGCCCAAAACGGCACGGAAGCCTTCGCGAAACTCACCGCTGCCCTCGTCGGCTTCAACCAGATGTGGGCCCCCAAGGCTCCGGTTATGGCCGTGTCTTTCGGGAAGAAGACTTTCACCGGCCGCGACATGGCCAACCCCTATGCACTGCATGACACCGGTGCCGCGCTGGCGAATCTCGCCTTGCAGGCCACGGCACTCGGGCTGCAGGTCCACGCGATGGGCGGCTTCGACCGCAACGCCGTCCGTGAGGCCTTCGCGGTGCCGGACGATTTCGAAGCCGGTGCCGTCTTCGTTATCGGCTACCCCGGTGACCCCAACACACTGCCTGACCCTCTGAAGGAACGCGAACTGGCAGTGCGGACCCGGAAAGGGTTGGACGAGATCGTGTTCGCGGATACGTTCGGGGTTCCGGCGCAGTTGTAGGGCAGCGCGGCCGGGCGGGCGACCTTCAATCATTTTTCGATTTGTCATGGTTTCGCCAGACCTCTAACATCCGGTTGCCAATTTCATGGAAAGCGGGGTGCTCTCTCCTATAGGCTTCCAGGTCCTTCGCGGTATCGGCCAGAGCATCCCCAATCCGTTCGAAAATCCGCCGGACCTGTGACGGCGCGAGTCCAATCCGGGTTTCTCCCAGGCGCTGCAACTCCTTCCGGGATGGCCAGTTGGTGCTCCCGTTCAGAGTGAGCGCCATCGCGTCCACGGGAATGTAGGCCGTTGTGGTGACCAGATCGTATGCCGGGGCGAGGCGCGCTTCGCCCTGCACATCGTCATAGAGAATGCCGAAGTTTTTGAGGTGCGCGTCGCCATTCCGAATGGCGCAGTTGAAAACAATCAGTGAATAGAGCGTTTCCAGGTCATTCATCACTTTCCTGGAGTTGGCGAACTGCTGGAAGCGCTTCAACAGGGCGGTCTCACAACTGCCCCGGTACTTCTCCGCGGTGGACCGCGCGTTCAGCACACAGAAGTCTTCAAAGCCCCGGTAAGTGCCATCGGCACGAAGATCAAAGCGATCAATTACCAGCGCGGAGGCGTCGTCAGAAAGGCGAAAACGGGGCACTTCGAAACCGGCACGCTCCGCTGCTTTCAGGCAGAAGTATTCGTTCGCTGCGAGTTGGGGAAAATCGGCGGGATCATCCCAAAACTTCACAATGTGGGTTGCGCCTTTGTGGCTGGGGGAGACACGCTGCAGCGTCGCCGTTTCGTCCCGGATGAGAACTTTCGGCTGCACACCACTCACACCGGAGTAAGCGGCGAAGCGTTCCAGCAGGTAGCGGTAAAGGCCTTCGGAGCGCCGCGCCGAGAGAATCTCATCGACTGATTGGAAGGGCACCTCGTCTCAGAGCGTTTGTTCCCCGCCCGTATACCGGAGCTGGGAAATGTGCGAGCGGCCAATCAGGGTGAGCAGGCTGAAATCATCGAAGGCCCCCGCGGCTTTGGCGAAGGCAAGACGCAGATGTTCCCGTAAGGCACCCTCCGGCAGACCCATTTCGAAGATCGGCGCCAAGCCGTAGGGAGTGTCATAGCTGGGGAGCCGCACCGGCATGGTGACGGAGACGCCGCGTTGCGGGTCGGTTCCAGGCGGATAGACAAACGCGGTGCCGCGGGTTCCCAGGCGGTCCAGGAATCCAGCTTCGGCGTTATCGGTCCATATCTTAATCATCTGCGGACTCGTTCAAAAGATCGTCCAGCGTGGGGCGCTGTGTGTTGGCCTCGTGGAGCCGCAGTTCGAGACCAAGCGCGGAGAGGATGCGGGTGAGTTTGCGGAACCCAAGGTCGTGGCTGCCACGGTTTTCGAGGGAACTGATGGTCCGGAGGCTGACGCCTGCCGCCTGGGCGAGTTGCGCCTGCGAGAGGCCGCGGGCTTTCCTTCGATCAATAAGGTTTTCGGAGAGGTGAGGAATGACCTCCATAAGCAATATTTTGCGTTTTCTTGCCCTGGAATGTCAAGACGCGCAATATTTTGCGTTCTTCCTTTCTTGCTCTGAATCCAGCCGAAAGTCATCGAGCTCCCCGCCTCGTTGTATGCCGTTCAGCGTGGCGAAAATCGTTGCCATGTCAAATCCGCCCCAACTACAACGATTCAGTTTTCTTCAAGCGTCACTTGACCTGATGCCAGACACCGCAATAGAGTGATAGTCACAATTCTAGCGTCTGGTGGAAAGAGGTTATTTGTGCGAACTCGGTTAGCTCTGTTGCTGATGTGCGCTCTCCCTGCGTCCGTATTCGGGCAGGCAGGTCTGGGTACAATTTCTGGTACCGTCGTGGATCACAGCAATGCTGTGATTGTCGGTGCGCAGGTGAAAGTGGTGCAGTTGTCGACAAAATCGACACGTGAAGTAACTTCGAATGCGCAAGGTCTCTTTGACTTGCCCTCTCTGGTGCCCGGTCAATATACTTTGACGATTAAGGCTTCCGGTTTTAAGGAAGAACTGCTCGAAAACATTGTGATCAATGGTTTCCAGAAGCTCGATCTTGGCCAAATTACTCTGCAGGTTGGTGCGGGTCCCGCAACGACGGTGACGGTTACGTCTGACCAGCAGCTGGTCAAGGATTCCGGCGAGCGCCTCGGCACACTGCAGGCGGAACAAGTCGCTGACATTCCGAACAACGGCCGCAACTGGGCGAATCTTCTGGGGATGATCCCCGGCGCCATCGGCAACAATGACACCTCCATCGCCGGCCGTGAATACGGTTATTACGGCTATCAGGACTACACCATCAACGGCAAGGCCTCTGCCACCATGCAGATCAACCTCGACGGCGGCAGCATCGTGGACCACGGCAGTGACCAGAAGGTCACGGTTTCTCCCAGTCTTGAATCCATTCAGGAAATTTCAGTTCTCACCAACAACTTCACCGCAGAATACGGCAACCGCAGCGGCGCGGTGGTGAATATCGTGACCAAGTCCGGCACCAATTCTTTTCACGGGGTGGCTTTCGATAACCTCCGCAATGAAGATCTGAATGCCACGCCCTGGTCAAACAGCTACAGCGGACTGGCCAAGCCGACGTACCGCTACAACTATTTTGGTGCCAATATTGGCGGTCCGGTAAAGAAGAATCGCGTATTCTTCTTCTATAACTTCGAAGATTTCAAGCAGAATATTCCCGGTTCCGTTGTGCAGACACAGGTTCCCACCACCCTGGAACGGCAGGGGAATTTCTCGCAGACGGTCAATTCGCTTGGTCAGCATCCCACCATTTACACGCCCGGTTCGCAATACAGCGGCACCGCTGTACCGCTGCCCAACCTGACGATTCCGCCCTCGCAGATCAATCCTCTGGGCCAGGCGATCCTGAACCTCTACCCGCAGCCGAACAATCCCAACAGTCCGACGGGCAACTATAACCTGGTCTACCAAACCATTCTTCCCCGCCTCTCACAGGTGGGCAAGGTGGATTACAACATCAGCAACTCCACCCGCATGTATCTGCGGTACTCGAATGACGGCAGCACCAATACGCAGCTGGGTACGTACAACACCTCAGCCGCGCTGCCCTTCAACCTCATGAATCAGTACCGTCCGGACCGTGCGGCGGCGGGAAACATCACGCACACCTTCGGTTCGTCGATGGTGCTGGAGAGCTTCTTCTCCTGGAGCTATGACTACGTGAGCGTGTACCCCACTGATCCCAATGCCGTGGATGCCAGCAAGCTGGGGCTCTCCGGTCTGCCCAGTGTCTACAAGTCCACCAGCAATATCCTGCCCGGCATCAATGTGGGCGGCACCTATCCCACGTTCAACTTCAACCGCCTCCCGGCGTTCGCGGATGCCAATGAATGGCAGGCCTCGAGCACCCTGAGCTGGACCAAGGGCACGCATACCTTCAAGTTCGGCGGCCAGTATCTGATTGACACCAAGCAGCAGATCAACTCCGCCAACGACAAAGGCATTTACGATTTCAGCGCCAGCCACAGCGCCTTCGATACCAATTACGGACCCACCAACGCTCTTGTAGGTGCACTGAACGAATACACGCAGGTCTCCTCCACCGCGTATGAGAACTCCGGCTTCAAGGATTTCCAGCTGTTCGCACAGGATTCCTGGCGCGTGAACCGCAGCCTGACCTTGAACTACGGCTTCCGTGTGTACCACATGCCAGCGGAAGCGGATGTGAATCCGGTCGGCAGCAAAGACGCTGTGTTCCTGCCCTGGACGTATAACCCGGCGCAGGCACCCCGCTACTACATTCCGAACCCGGCCAACAAGAGCCAGGTCATCGATCCGGCCAACCCCAACAATCCTGTTCCGGCTGCCGTTGCTTCCATCCTTCTCTACTCGCTGGTGCCCGGTTCCGGCAACCTGACCAATGGACTGGTACCGCTCGGCACGAATGGCCAGGGCAACGCCGGACTCTTCAGCCCGCCCACCCTCATGTTCGCCCCCCGCGGCGGATTCGCCTGGTCGCCTTCCTTTGATTCGAAGATGGTGATCCGCGGCGGTTTCGGCTGGGCCTACAACCGCAACACGATTGGTGATGCCGTGGTGAACTTTG
The DNA here is from genome assembly GCA_903923395.1 of uncultured Acidobacteriia bacterium. Classification (GTDB taxonomy): domain Bacteria; phylum Acidobacteriota; class Terriglobia; order Bryobacterales; family Bryobacteraceae; genus BOG-234. Next base: position 32,953 of record CAIXXM010000166.1, on the reverse strand, counting down.
AAAACGGCACTGCGCAGCAGGTGGATTATCTTCAGACCAGCCTTTCCACTTTGTCGAGCGGTACCGGCGTGTCCCGTATCTCTCCCCCGGCCACTGTGACGGCGCGTGATCCATCTACCCGTCATCCGCAGACTGTTTACGATTACAGCCTCTCGGTGCAGCGTGAACTTCCCTTCAAGACCGTGATCGACCTGGCGTACGTCGGCAATCTGCAGCGCCACCAGGCCATTGAATTCAACCTCAATGCCATTCAGCCCGGTACAGCTTTCGATCCGAAGTATGTTGACTCGACCAACGCAGGTTACAACCTCTATGGTCCGGTCAGCGCTTCCAATCCCAATCCGCTGCCCGGCAGCAATGCGATGAATGCGCTGGTGATGCGTCCCTACCAGGGCTTCAACACCATCAATGACACGGCCAACGTGGGCAACAACCGCTTCGATTCCTTCCAGCTCGGGTTGCAAAAGCGCTTCGGTCACGGACTCTCCTTCCAGCTCTCTTACAGCCATAACCGGCTGTTGAGCGGAGTGGAAAACGCCGGTATCTACACCTACATGTGGAAGTCTTTCTCCGGCTATCCGTCCTCGGCCATGCGTACCAACAACACGGCAATCAATTACATCTACCAGTTGCCCAACTTCGCGTCGCAGAAGCTCGGCTGGCACAACATTGTCGCCCGTTCCGCCATGGACGGATGGCAGTTTGCCCACCATCTGACCTTCTTCGGCGGTCTGCCTGTGTCGCCCTCGTTCAGCGTTGTGGAAGCCAGCACCGGCACCAGCATCAGCCTGCCCACCGTGTTCATGGGTACGCCTGATGTGACGCCCCGGCTGAACATCAACGGGAACGCCAGCCTCGCTTCGCCGAACAGTTCCATGTACTTCAATCCGAGTGCGCTCAACGTGCCGCAGTTCTACCCCGCGGGCAACGGCACCGGACCCCGGAACTACATCACGCAGCCCGGCACCTTCGGCAATGACATGACGATGTCCAAGAAGTTCACCATCAAGGAAGGCTACAACCTGGAACTCCGCGTGAGTGCCTACAATGCCTTCAACCAGGTGCGCCGTACCACGATCAACTCATCGATCCAGTACAAGGCGCAGGGCGTGAATTTCTCCGATGGTTTCCAGGTCTACAACACACCGGACCAGATCGTCTCCCGGCTCGCCTCCAACACCAACTCGCTGGCGGCCTTCAACCAGTACCGGACGGGCGTTGGTTATTACAACCTGACCAACGTGCAGCCCATGCGCATCGTGGAAATCGGACTGAAGTTCCGCTTCTGATCCGCTTCCACCGCTCAACCCAAAGGGGGACAGTTCGCCATGCCGGCGGGCTGTCCCCCTTTCTGCGTTTCAAGAGCTGCTTTACGCCTGGGCTTCCCCGGCGGGAGCGAACGGCAGGCGTACGGTGAACCTGCTTCCATTGCCGGGTTCACTTTCCACGCTGACCGTGCCGCCGTGGGCTTCCACGATCCGCTTCACCACGCTCAACCCAATGCCGCTGCCTTCAATCTGGGCTTGTGCCGCGCTGCGGGAACGGTAGAAGGGTGTGAAGATCTTCCTCGCGTCGCCCGGTTCAATGCCGGGGCCATGATCTTCCACACGCAGCACCGCCATGCCATCTTCCCTCGAAGCCCGGATGCTAAGCCAGCGGCCTGCCTTCGCATATTTCACCGCGTTGCCAATCAAATTCCGCAGGCATTGTTCGAGCCACGCCGGGTCGCCTTGCAGTGGGGGAAGATCCGGAGCGACGGTCTTCTCGACGGTGAAACCGGATTCGCTGAGCTCTGCGGCACAGCCTGCCAGCGCCGCTTCCACCATGGACGCGATTTCGATCTGTTGCAGATTCCTGGGCCGCCGGGAATGTTCCACGCCAGAGAAGGCCAGTACATCCTCCACCATCTTGCCCAACCGCCGGGTCTCTTTGCGGATCAAAGCTCCGTACTTCTTCACGGATTCAGGTTGCACGATCCCCGCGGAGAGGTTATCCGCCGCGGCATTCACCACAGCCAGCGGCGTCCGCAGTTCATGAGAGACTCCTGCCACGAACTCCATCTGCATCTGGGCGAGGTGCGCCATACGCCGCGAAACCACAAACATCCCGGCGATACTCATGGCGAGAACGCAGAATATCACCGCGCTTACCCCGAGATCCCGCCGCTGCGTCTCCGCCACTATCGATTCGAGAGACCCAGCCTTGTGGCGAACTTCAATGCGCCATAGGCCGGAGTTGTCCGTCACAGGCTGCCCTTCCGGGTCCCCCTCCGGCATCTGGAGGACAGCGACGCTGGCATCGGCAGTTTGGAAATCGCCAGTCGAAAAAAGAGGAACCGCCGATGGCAGATTGCGTTTCAGGTGGATCAGAAAGTCTGACGTGCTGCCGAAATGACGAAGCATCAATTCGGGCAACAGGGTTTTGGCCACGTAACTCTGGTCGCAAAACAGAATCATCCAGGCCTGATAGTGATTCGGGCGTACGCCGGGCAGTTGCTGCCTGGCTGCGTCTGGACGCGGTTGTTCGGGTTCCGCCCTGTTTGGCTCCCGGCGGGGCGGGGGACCGAAGTCAGGGGTATCACCGTCTTCCGGTCTTGGCGGGCGGCGGCCATTCCGAAACTCAGGCGGCGGACCCTCTTCCCCTGGGTGCCTGCGGCCCGGCCCGCGCGGTCCTTCCATGTCTTCCGGCGGCCCGCCGAATTGTCGGGGCTCCCGGCGTTCGGGTGGGAGCCTTCTGCGGGGTGGATCCCGCGATGCACCCAGACGCGGCAGGGGCATCGCATGGGCCGCAAGATCGGGGTCCGTGGCGCTCTTGCCATTCTGCAGCCGAAGAACCATTGGCCGCAATTCCTCCGGCATTTCCACACTGTGAAGTGTGGAACTCTTCAGATCCAGTTGCTTGACCCGGAAAACCGTTTTGGCGGCGTCCGGTTGTTCCACCAGGTACACCCGGCTGACCAGCGAGAGGTTTGGCACGCCCCCGGCCCAGGTCTTCACCAGTTCTTCCGGCGTCTGCCTGTCTGTGTTCTTGTTTCGGTTCACCGCCTGCCGGAAGCCCAGTTGGCGGAACTGGTCATCAAAGTCGCGCGCCAGGGCGCTGGTATTCCGCTTTACGTCATTCGACATGCGCTCTTTCGCCGCCTGACTAACTTCTCCAATCCAGCGGTATTGCAAGGCCGCCATCACGGGCAAAAGCACGGCTGTAAATACCGCTGTCAGCAGCAGTGCGGCGGGCTTTCTGGGCACAAGAGTCATGAATCCAGTCTTATCTTATGCTCCCGGCGTGCCACCGCGAGTAAAAGCGCTGGAAAGGAATTGTAATGAGTGTAAAGAAAACGCTTTCCCGCAGCTTTACGCGACGCGCCACACCCGGCGGGTTCCATCATCAGACGGAACAATGATTCCGCCGAAGACAGAGCAAGCCAAGGAGATCCGAAATGAAGAACACGTTGTTACTGATGATGGTGGCAGTGGTCGCGGTCAGTGCGCAGGCACCGGGAGGTGGCCCTGGCCGCCGCCCCGCACCGCCCGAAAAGCAGGTGGAGGGTTACGGGCCTTCTTTTGAAAAGGCCGCGGACTATTTCGCTCTGACTGAGGACCAACTGCAAAAGCTGGAGCAGATTCACCAGAGTGAACGCGAGGCGCTGGAACCGCTCATGAACAAGGTCCGCCAGGCAGAGCCAGAAACGCCGGAGACGGAGCAATTGCGGATGCAACTGGAAGCGAAGCGGCAGCCCTTTCGTCAACAGGCAGTGGCGGTGCTGACGCCGGAGCAGAAAACGAAACTGGCTGCCCTGGTGGCCGCGGCGGAGTTGAGCCCCGCCATCCATGAATCCGCCATGTTGAACCTGCTGCAGCCCCCCGCGCGTCCGATGCGCGGTCCCGGCGGTCCGCCCGCGGAATAGGCAAGAGGTGGAATAGCCGGAAGATAGTCCGGCGCGGGTGAAACAAATCCGCGCCGGATGTCACTGCCGTCCGTTAACGGCGCTGGCTACAGTCAAGTGATAACTAACTCTTGTCAGCGTTGACTCCGGGGTTTCTTGATGTTTTGCTAGTGTTTACAGCATGGAACGCATTCGGGAATTTTTGAGGGATGAGAGCGGCCAGGATCTTATCGAATACACGCTGCTGATGGCATTTATCGCGGTGGCGTCTGTCACGCTTTTTGCCAGTGCAGGCGGCAGCGCGAAGACGGTTTGGAAGTCGGCCAACAGCTATCTCGCCAACGCAGCCACTGCCGCCAGCTAAAAGGGCCCGTTACTAAGGCCCTCTCCAGAAACACCGCGCAAACAGAGTGCGGCGCGGACTGTTCCCCTCCTTGTGGAGGGTGCGCGCCTCACCCTTTCCACTCGCTTAGAACCGTTCCGGTGCGGCACCCAGGGTCAGCGTGACCCGCTGATTGCGGTTCTTCCGGAAGACAGTCATCTCCAAAGTCTCCCCCGCACGTTTGGTCAACATCGCCCGTTGCAGCGCATCCTGGCTGTCCGCGGGTTGCCCCTCAATCGCCACAATCAAATCGCCGCCGATGCCAAGCTGGTAACCGCCCACGATCACGGTTTCCGTTGGTCCTTTGAGCCCGGCCTGATCTGCCGGCGAACCCCGCTCAATCGCTTCAATCAGCAAGCCGCCCGACGCAGGGAGCTTCAGGGCTTCGGCCAGGTCACCTTCGACAAAGATGGTTCTGGCACCCACATAGGGACGTGAAATCTTGCCGGTCTTGCGGTATTCATCGAGGATCGCCTTCGCGCGGCTGATGGGCATCGCGAAACCAATCCCGATACTGCCCGCCTGCCCGCTTGCGGTCTGCGACCCGTAGATGGCGGTGTTGATCCCAATCACGTTGCCGTGCGAATCGAGCAGCGGCCCGCCGGAATTGCCGGGATTAATGGCGGCATCGGTCTGAATCAAACCTTCGAGCCTCCCGTTATCCCCCTGCAGCGAACGGCCAACGGAGCTGACAATGCCCGTGGTCAGCGTCCCTTCCAAACCGAACGGATTCCCGATCGCCAGCACCTTCTGCCCAACTTGGATGTTGTCGGATTCCCCCAAACGGACAAAGGGCAGCTTCTTGTCTGCCTTGATCTGCAGCAGGGCGATATCGTTGCGCGAATCCGTCCCGAGCACCCGCGCCGGATACTTCTTCTTGTCAGACAGCGTGACCGTGATTTCCCGCGAGCCGTTGATAACGTGGTTATTGGTGAGGATCTGGCCCTCTTCATTGATGATGAAGCCGGAGCCGGTGCCGTCTGCCGGGTAAACGCGGAAGAAGAAATCCTGCTGGTAGACGCGGCTGGTGATGTTCACCGTCGCGGCGCGGTTCGCCTTGTAGACGTCAATGTTGTTCTGTTCGTCAGTGGAGAAACCGGCGCCCTGCGCTGTGATCGGACCGCTCCACAACGCATGTGCCGGGCGGAAGACACTCTGGAAGTTGATATCCGCTTTCTGGGTAATCAGCCAGAAGCCGAAGACAAGGAACATGGTTAGCAGCAGCGCGCGGGGTCTCATAGTTTCGACAGCTCGACGAGTTCGTTGTACACCATTTTAGTCTGACGGAGCGTCTCCGATTTTGTCCCGGATGTGTCGATGAGGTAGTCGGCGAAATGCAGCTTCTCGTTGAGCGGAAGCTGCCGTGCCAGTCTGGCGCGGATCTGCTCTGCCGGTACGCCGCCGCGCTCCAGCGCCCGCTCGAACTGCTGTTCCTGCGAACAGGTGACAACAATGATCTTGTCGCAGTCCTTGTAGCCGCCGGATTCAATCAGCACTGCGGCTGCATAGATCACCACCGCCGCCGTGGAGGCCTTCGCCAGCGCTGCGGCACGGGAGCGCACTGCGGGATGAACAATCGCGTTCAGCCGTTCGAGAGCCGCCGGGGCAGGGAAGACCAGGGCCGCGAGTGCTGACCGGTCGATGGTGCCGTCCGCAGCCAGAATCCCGGGCCCGAACTCGCGCACCGTTTCCTCATACGCCTCGCCACCGGGCAGCAGCACCTGGTGCCCGAGTTGATCCGCCTCGATCAGATATGCGCCGAGGCGGCTGAATTCCTGCCCCGCGAAGGACTTGCCGCAGGCCATGCCGCCCGTGAGTCCGGCAAAGATCATGCCTGCGCAATCCGCCGTTCCGCCGCGCCAACCGTGTTGAACATCAGCATGGCGATCGTCAGGGGACCCACGCCACCCGGCACGGGCGTATATGCCGAGGCCAGCTTTTCTATGTCCGCTGGGTTCACATCGCCGGTGAGCAGATAGCCCTTCTTCGCGAAGTTCGCGAGCCGTTCCGGCGGGAAGATGGTTTCCGCGAGTCCATAATCATCCACGCGGTTCACGCCAACATCAATCACCACGGCTCCTGGCTGGATATGCTCCGCTTTCAGAAAGGCAGGGCGGCCAATGGCACCGACGAGGATATCGGCCGTGCGGCAGATTTCGGCGAGATTCCGCGTTTTGCTGTGGCAGATGGTGACCGTGGCGTTCTGCTGCAGCAGCAGTGCCGCCATGGGCTTGCCAACAATGTCGCTGCGCCCCACAACGACCGCATGTTTCCCTTCCACCGGAATCTGGTAGTACTTCAGCAGTTCGATGATCCCGGCTGGCGTGCAGGGCTTCGGGGCCGGGCGGCCGGTCACCATCGCGCCGATGTTGCAGGGATGGAAACCGTCGACGTCCTTTTCCGGCAGGACCGCGAGCAAAACTCTCTGCGAATCCACATGTGCGGGCAACGGCAACTGCACTAGAATGCCATCCACCTCCGGTCGTTCATTCAGCCTGGCAATCACGGCAAGAAGCTCATCCGTGGTGGTTGTGGCGGGATAGGTCAGAGTCTCGTTGTAGATGCCGAGTTCGTCCGCCGTGGCGGTCTTGGATGCGACATAGACTTCAGAGGCCGGGTCATTGCCTACGAGGACAACCACCAGTCCGGGAGCGCGCCCCGTGCTTTCGCGGAAAGCGGCAACACGGGGCTTCAGTTCGGCTTTAATTTGATCGCGGACGGTCTTGCCGTCGAGGATGCGGGGCACGCTCTTTATGGTATCGAAGGCTCAAATGCTGATGACCGGGCACGGGGATTCGCGCACGATGGAATACACATGAGAGTGCAGCCCGCCCAGCGCTTCCTGGATGCGGCCACGCCCGATCACCACCAGGTCAGCCCTCTTCCGGAGTGCCACTTCGCGCAGCAGCTTGGCGATATCGCCCCCCGCCAGGACTGTGTTGACATCCGCCTCAGCTTCCACCTGCTGCTTATCCGCTGCTTCGCAGAGCATTTCCTGGATCTGGTTGTACTGCTCCACGGCTTCCGCCTTGGAATGCTGCTCCGGCACGCAGTGCACAACCTCCACGGCGGCTCCCGTTGCAGCGGCTGTCTGCAGGGCGAAATCGAGAATGCGTGCGCTGTCAGCCTTCAGGTCAATGCCGCAGACGATGCGGCGCGGTTGCGGATGCGCGCGGTGGCTGGGCTCCGGCGCATGGGCGTCGGTCCACACGGGAACTTGCGTGTCGTGCAAAACCTTGGCCGTGATGGAACCCAGCAGCAGCCTGCGGAAGGAGCCGTAGCCGTGGGTAGGCATCATGATGACCCCAAAGCCATGTTCACCGGCATAGTCGGCGATGGTCTTGGCCGGGTCGCCATATTCCACAACAGAAGTGACCGCCATGCGCGGGAACTGCTCAGCGGCAAAGGTTTCAAGCCGGCTTTGCAGGTTCTCCTTGAGTCCCGGAATATCGCAGTCCGTGGCATAAATGCCGTCCATGCCCATGTACATCGGCGTTGGCGGCTGAATCACGTGGAGCAGCGTCAATTCCGCAAGATTGCGTGCGGCCAGGGAGTGGACGAAGGGCGCTGCCGCGGTGCTTCGTTCTGAGAAATCCACGGGGAAGAGAATGCGTTGAAATTGGCTCATATCGATTTCCTTCTAACTGGCGTTGGGCTGGTGCCAGTGATTCCAGGCATGATTCAAGAGAGGCAACAGTTCGGTCATGCGAACCGGATTCGCGTTGAGTGAGAACGCACCGGCGGTGAGAATGTCCATCCAGTGTGTCCCCGTGTTGTCCTGTGCGATCACCAGAACTACCGGCGGATGGGTTATGGCGCTCACGCCTGCCACGGCTTCCCGCCAGTTGGTATCCATGCAAAACAGTACGGCTGCGCTTCCATCGGCAAAGCGCGAGGCTGCTTCTCCCGGCGAACTGCAGAGTTCCAACTGCCAGTGCAACTTTGCAAGCAACTTCCGCAGGGTTTTTGCCATGGGAACCGGAACCACGGCCAAGGCGAGTGCGCCGTCGTTCGGGAGCGGACATCCCAGGCTCTCTGTTCTGTACCTGGTCTTCATACACCCCTCATGGCGCAGGTGAGTAGCCAAAGTGCAACTCAATGAAAAAGCGGACTTTCTTGCAAAGGTATGCGCCAAAAGACGCAGGTTTTCCTGCCTGGGCTGCGTCACCTCGCAGGGCTGATTTCCCTAACTTGTTGATTTTTCGCCGCAATCGGGTTGGCACGGTCCGTGCACGTTCCTGCGGCATGGAAATGATCTGGCATACGATCCCCTCGGCGTTGGCGGTTGTCCTCTCTCTGTCACTCTTTGGTGCACTATGGTTGTCGGTGCGGAGAGGCAATCTCGCGCTCCGTACGGCAACAGGAGTCCGCTGGCTGGTTTTCGCGACAGTGGCGGCGCTCGCCGCAGTTGCCGTGCAGGCACAGTCCCGGCTCGAAACCATCTTTCTGCAGAGCCCGGCGCTCTGGGGCTTTGCATTGGTCACCGCTCTGGGCCTGATGACGATTTGGTTCTGCCTTCGGGTGAAACTGCCACGGGCTGCCATGGCTGGCCTGTGTTTATATGTGTTCGGCCTGATTCCGATCGCGGCAGCCGCACTATAAATTGACGTCCCGTACCATCCGGGTACCTGGCGGAATGGTCGCTGGGACCAGTTGGCTTGCTAGTACCGTTCGGTGCTTTTCTTACCTGTTCAGGCGGCTGAGAGGTGGGTAAACTCTTAACGTGATGTTCTATTGGCGAGCTAAGTGCCTGAAAATGTTGCCCTTAGCCGCTGTTCTTGGATCCCTTGCCCTTGCTTATTGGCATTTCGGTCCAGGCAGGCCACTGTCCGATGTTCCAGAACGAAGTGTGTCCCTTGCGCTCGCGAAAAGCTTGCTGCAACAGGGGGACTTTTCCAACCCGTACCCCAGCACAGGTACCACCGGACCCAGTGCCCTGGAGCCTCCTGTCTTTCCTGCCGCGCTCGCCCTGGTGAGCCGGGTTGCCGGTCAAGATTCCGAAGTGATCTTGTTCTGGCTGGCGCTCACAGGCATCGGACTGCAAGGTGTCTTGCTTGTCATGGCCGGTGAATGGTTGTGGGGGAATGCAAAGGTCGGGTGGGCAGCCGCAATTGCCACCGCTCTCGTCTGTGGCAACCAGGTTTGGTTGTGGTCCGGGCCAGTATTTGCCGCAAACCTGACTCTCGCCGCTGTTCTCATCACTGCATGGGCCATCCGGCAAAACCGCAGCCTTTGGCTTCCCGCCTTCGCCTCCGTGGCGGTACTTCTCACTCATGCCGGCTGTGGTGCCATCTGTGTCAGTTTCCTGGCCTGGATCTTGCTGGAGCAGAGACAAGGCCCGAAATGCGCTGTTAAGATCGCTGCCGCGGCATTCCTGCTGGTGCTGCCTTGGACGCTGCGGAATGTGACCCGCCTACATGCCTGGGTTCCGGTCCAGGATGGTTTTGCGATTGAGTTCGGCTCCGCATTCAACGATTGCGCGAAGGTCTCCTGGGCCAATACGCAACGCGCGGGGTGCCTCGAAAAGAGCCATCCTCAGTTCAGTCCCGAGGAGGAAACGAAAATGGCTGCCGGGGAAGCCGTTTACGGGCAGGCGCGGCTTGCCGAAGGCCTGCGGTGGGTGTTGACGAACCGCGAAAAGGCGGCGCTCCTGATTGCAGGACGGATCCAGGAATTCTGGTTCCCTTCCAGGTCGCCCGGTTCCTGGTTCATCGTGCTGCTGGGCTGGGGCGGGCTTGCGCTGTTGCTCAGTCAACGGCGTGCGATGGCGGCACCAATTCTGGCCTCTCTGCTGGTATATCCCCTGGGCTGCTATTTGAGCTTGTCGCGCGAGTCCGATGCCACGCCGCTGCTTCCATTTTTGGCGTTGCCGGCCGGCTATCTCATCGCCTCGTTCTTTTCGGGTCCGCGGAAAGTGAGTGCGGCGTATGCGGAGCCAAAGCAGAGTGAGGCGATCACCAGCGTTGTTGCCAGAGGCTGAGCGAAGAACGAAGGCAGATAAGTCAGCGGCACCAGGATAAGCAACAGTGCTTTCCGTGCTTCCGGTACTCTCACCGCAACCAGGCCCGCTGCGGGAAGCAGGATGGAACAATCCGCAATAAAACCGTGGCGTCCAGTCAGAATTCCAGCGGCGAGGGCGGCCGCCGCAGCCAGGGATCTGTCCTTCCGGGCGGCAAGGAATACGGCGGCTGCGCAGACGAGCGCCGCGATCCCTTCGAGGGTTGGCGCTGCCGCGAAGATCCGATGCAGATTCGGCATCACGCTCAGGTCTTCATGCTGTTCACAGAACCGCAGTGCCCCCAGAAACTGCGGAATCCAATTCCACGTTCCCGCGGCAAAACACAATCCGGCAAGAACGCCGCCAGTACTCAGGAACGCAGCGAGCCTTGGCTTGGAATCCCACCCCAGCCACACCAGTACGAATATCCACAGCAAGTGCACCTTTGCCACGCACAGTGCCTGGCAGATGCCGCAGAGCACAGGGTATCTTTCCCGGAAGCGCACCGCCGCACTGATCGCCAGCAGTACAAATGGAACATCCTGGCCGACCGCGAGGCTGGTGAACAACGGGAAGGACCACGCCGCAGCCAGCAGCTTCGACTGCCTGGAACCATAAGGCCAGAGGTAGAAAGCCGCGAACAGGGCCGACACACACAGCAACTGCCATACGGCGTAAGCAGGGAAGTAAGGCAGCCGGGCCAGTAGCCAGAACAACGCAGCCTGCCAGGGCAGCCGGACAAAAATCAGGTTGGCTGTGGAATAGCCGGTTACCGATGCCTCGGTCGCAATGAAGGTCTGCGGGTCGTACAAATGGCCGGAAAACGCCAGCTTTCCCGCCGTGTAGAAGTTGAGAAAGTCATTCACGCCGCGCCCGGTGGAGGATGCCAGCGCCGGCCCGTACCAGAAGGCCTGGAAGGCAATGCCGGCAAGGCAGGCCAGAAGCAGGCGCGCGCGTGTCACAGCCTGTTTAGCCGTGGCCGAGCTTCATGATCCAGCCCACGCCAAACAGGGCCAGAATGAAGTAGCCGAAGCAGTAGAGTCCATAACGGATCTGCTCCTGCTGTGTCTTCTTGCTGGTGATGCCCAGCACGATCGAGACAAAAAAGGCGAACAGGAACGCCATCTCGAAGTGAGAGAGGTTCATTTTCATTACTCTTTTTCTCCCGCGATGATTTCGTAGACATCCACCATGGAGAGGATGTTGAGCAGACCGGCGGTCACCAGGAACTTCGTGCCATAGTCATGCACGTGTCCCGCAAGGTCAGGCTGCACATAGCCGAACATCATGGCGCCAAAGTAAAGTGCGCCCGACGCCAGATTGCAGAAAAATCCGCCGTAATTGATCAGTGTGGTGAGCGGGTCGCCGGATTCCGGGGTGAACATATAGCCCCGCATCATCAGACCCAGCGCAAACATGCAGACCACGCTCACGAACAGGAGTGCACCCCGGCCGGTCTTCTTCAGCATGAAGTGCCCCGCACCCGGAATGATCCACGTAAGAGCAACCGGGAGCAGCCAGGCGCTGAGCGCGGGCGCGGGTTTCTGAGCCGTTGCCGTAGTAGTTTGAGCAGCCATGAAGTCGTTATTACGAGGGTATCACGCTGTGTGTTCGAGGCTTCTCGCCAGAACCGGCGGTGCTGGAGGTAAAGAAAGGTCCACGCTGCCCTGCGGGAACTGGTAGCCTTCCCACTTGGCCACCACGGCGGAGGCCAGGCAGTTGCCCAGAACATTTACGCTGGTGCGGGCCATATCGAGAATCGCATCCACCCCGAGAATCACTGTAATGCCCTCGAGCGGCAGGTTGAAGGTGGCCAGTGTCCCCATCAGAATCACCATGGAGGCGCGCGGCACACCGGCAACACCCTTGCTGGTCAGCATCAGGGTCAGCATCATGATCAACTGCTCGCCGAACGGCATGTGGCTTCCCGCCGCCTGTGCCACAAAGAGCGCCGCGACAGAGAGATAAAGCGTTGTGCCATCCAGGTTGAAGCTGTAGCCGGTGGGCAGTACGAATGCCACAATGTGCTTGGGAACGCCGAACTTCTCCATGTTTTCCAGTGCCAGCGGGAGAGCCGCTTCGCTCGATGCCGTGGAGAACGCGATGATGAACGGCTGCTTGACCGCCTGGAAGAACCGCCCCAGAGGGATACGGAAGATCGCGACCACAATCCCCAGCACCAGCACAATGAAGATCACCAGAGAGGCGAAGACCGTTCCAACAAGCTTGCTCAACTGCACCAGAACACCGAATCCGTTCGTGCCCACCGTCACGCAAACAGCCGCGAATACGCCAAAGGGAGCCAGGTACATCACGTAGCCCGTGTAGTGGAACATCACCTCCGCAAGCGACTCACAGAACTTCACCACCGGAGTTGCCTTGGTGCCGATCGCCGCGCAGGCCGCACCGAAGAGGAAGGAGAACACCACAATCTGAAGCACGTCACCGCGTGCCATGGAATCAATAATGCTGGTGGGGAAAACGTGTTCCAGAATCTGCGCGAAATCCTGTTTGGGAACCGCGCCGGAGGGTGCCTTCGCGGTCGCAATCACCAACCCTACGCCAGGCTTCACCAAATTCACCATCCCCAAACCGAGGAACAAAGCCGCGGTGGTCACCACCTCGAAATAGATAATCGACTTCAGGCCAATGCGGCCCATCGATTTGGTATCGCCCACGCCCGCGATGCCATAAACCAGCGTGCCGAACAGCAGCGGCGCGATGATGGATTTGATCAGGTGAAGAAAAATATTGCTGATGGGGGCCAGCTTCTTCGCGAAGTCCGGAAAATAGCCTCCGACGAGTATGCCCGCCGCCAGGCCGAAAAAGATCCAGAACGTCACATTGAGTTTCTTCATTGGTTTACCGTTCACCCCATTTCAATTTTTGGCGCAAAACATCGAAAAAGCTCTTCTGCGGCGGACGGATGAGCAGCACGTCGAAATCCGACGCGCGGCACTCCACGGTATCTCCGTTTTCAAGAGGGCTGCCCACCTGCCCGTCAATTGTCAGAAATGCCGATTCATCCGCTGCATGATTCACTGCACGGACCGGTTTGTCGGCGGGGACAATGATGGGCCGGTTGGTAACTGTATGCGGGCAGATTGGCGCGAGACAAAATGCCTTCACCGTAGGATATATAATCGGGCCGCCCGCTGACAACGAATATGCGGTGGAACCCGTGGGTGTGGCAATAATCAGGCCGTCCGCCTTGTAAGAACAGACAAACGCGTCCCCATAATAGGCATCCACATCAATCATGCGGGCGATGTTGGATTTCGCGATGACAGCATCGTTCAAAGCTTGATAAGTCGCCACCGTGGTGTGATCGCGCAGCAGCGTGACCTCCATCATCTTGCGGCGGCTGAGGCGGTGACCGCCACCCAGTGCCCGTTCCAATTCAGGAAAGAAATCTTCAATTTTGATGGCCGTCAGAAAGCCGAGCCCGCCCAGATTCACCGCCAGAATCGGGATCTGCCGGTTCCCGATGGCGCGCGCGGCCGAAAGCACCGTACCATCCCCGCCCAGCACAACGGCCAGATCGCAGCCTTCCGCGACATGTGTCCGGTCCAGCCCCACGAACATCCCCGCATAGCGCGCGGCTTCGTTATCCAAACGGACTTCCAGATTCCGTTGCGTCAGCCACTGGATCAACTGCGGCACCAGTTTCGCCGCCTGCGGGGAGTGTGGTTTGGCAAAGACGCCAACGCTTTTTAAAAAGAGTGTGCTCATGCTGCCTTCACGTCCTTTTCGCCGAACATCAGGAATTCCTTATTGCCTTCGGTGCCTGTGATGGGACTCTCTGCCAGTTTCGTACGGAAGCCCAGTTCTTCGAGAGTACGTTCCACCTTAGCGCAGGATTCCGCGTGTTGCACCGGGTCCCGCACAATGCCGCCTGGCCCGACCTGCCCCTTCGGCACCTCAAACTGCGGTTTCACAAGCACCAGGATTCTCCCGGATGCCGTCAGCACGCGCGCCATCGCCGGTACCACCAGGGTGCTGGAGATGAAACTGACGTCGCACACGGCGAGATCCACCGTTTCACCAAGAGTTCCCGGTTCCACGAAGCGTGCGTTGGTGTTCTCATGCAGCACTACTCTCGGGTCAGTGCGCAAACGCCAGTCGATCTGGCCGGACCCCGTGTCGATCGCATGCACACGCAGCGCGCCATGCTGCAGCAGGCAATCGGTAAAACCGCCCGTGGAGGTGCCGAAATCCGCGCACACCAGCCCTTGCGGTGAGATGCCGAATACTGTCAGCCCGTGTTCCAGTTTGAAGCCGCCCCGTGAAACATACCGGCTCTTTGCGAGCAATTCCACACGCGCACCCGACGGCACCAGTTGCCCGGGTTTCAGAGCCTTTTGTCCGTTGACCATCACTTCGCCGGCCATGATCAGGGCCTGCGCCTTCCCGCCCGATTCGACGAGAGCATGTTCCACGAGATAGCGGTCCAGACGGGAGCGGGTCACGACTTCCGGTAGACGATCAGATCCGCGATTTCGTGCAGCCGTTTCGCGCGGTCACCAAACATCGCGAGTGCCGCATGGGCTTTGGCGCATTCTTCCTGCGCCATGCGCCGTGAGGTTTCCAGGCCATAAACCGCCGGGAAGGTGATTTTGCCCTGCGCCACATCTTTGCCCGCTGTCTTGCCCAGCGCCTCTGACGATTCCTCAATATCCAGAATGTCGTCAATGATCTGGAACGCGAGCCCCGTGTGTTCGCCGTACGCTGAGAGCGCCGCGAGTTGTTCCGCACTGGCACCCGCGCAGATGGCACCCATCCGGACGCTGGCCCGCAGCAACGCACCAGTCTTCGCGCGGTGGATCAGTTCCAGCAGTTCCGCGGTGGCGGGTTTGCCTTCGCCTTCCAAATCCGTCACCTGCCCGCCAATCATGCCGTCCAGCGTGCCGGATGCAATGGAGAGTTCTTCCACCAGAGCCAGGCGGGCTTCCGCGGAGAGACCTTTGATGTTGACCAGCGTTTGAATGGCGAGGGTGAAGAGTGCGTCCCCTGCCAGAATGGCCATCGCTTCGCCGAAGACTTTGTGATTCGTCAGCTTGCCGCGGCGGTAGTCGTCATTATCCAGGGCGGGAAGATCATCGTGGATGAGCGAATACGTGTGGATCATCTCCAGCGAAGCTGCCGCATCCATCGCCCCCGGCACATCTTCGCGGATCGCTTCCGCAGCCTGCAGGCAAAGGATGGGACGGATGCGCTTGCCGCCCGCGAACAGGCTGTAACGCATGGCCTTGTGGATGGTTTCCGGGTGCGCGGTTTCCGGCGGCGCGAGGCGGTGCATCGCGGCTTCCACCAGTTGGATCTGTTCAGTGAGAAATTCGGAGAGGGTTTGTTCCGTCACCATTTATTTTGCTTGCCTCATGGGTTCGGTTTGGTAGGCACCGTCTTTGCGGATGAGGGTTTCCACCCGCGTTTCTGCTTCTTCCAACTGCTTGCGGCAGGCATCACTCAGGGCCATGCCGCGGGCGAAGAGCTCCAGGGAACGGTCCAGCGGAAGGTCACCGCCCTCCAGTTCACGGACGGTCTTTTCGAGTTCTTCGAGCGACAACTCGAACGATTGCACGGTCTGCTGCGATTCGGCCACGTGTTCAGTTTAGCGAACCAGTTCGATTCAGCTTCGCACAACCGTCTGGACCCACCAGGGTTAATTCGGGACTTAACCCCAATCAATTGCACTGCACCGGGAAAGCTAAGTACTCTCCAAGTTTCTGCAGGGAGATTGAGATATGCGCGCCCGAAAAGTAATTCCTGCAATCGCTCCAAGGAACATAACGAATGCCCCTGTGTTACTCACTTACTGCAATATATGTGACGGACTGGCGGATCTTCCGAACCTTCAGGATACTGGTTCTCACTTTGAGAATGTAATCCTCTCAAGAGCGGGCGCAGGCGCCTCACGCTTCGGAGTTGACTAACTTCTTGGCGGGCAAACCATTACACCCTCATACACACACCAACCGGAAAGGTCCTCTTTTTGCATGATTCGAATTAAATTTACGAAAGCAATTACACGCTTTGTGGGGATGTCACTGCCGTTGCAGCTATTACTGCTGATGGGAAGCGGGCAAGCACCAGCACAGACGCCATCCTTTCAATCACTGGCCCCCCTATATTTCACGATGCAGACGGGTGGGCAGAATCCGTTACCGCAAGTCCTCACAATCGTCAGCACGGGGAAGGATTTCCAGTATTCGCCGGCGCAGGCACAAACCACATCGGGTGGTAACTGGCTGCTTCTGAACAACTGCGGTGGTTACAACTACACCCCAACTACCTGCAGCATTGCGGTCGACGGAACGAAACTTGCGCCAGGAGTTTACAAAGGCCAGGTTACCTTCACGAGTACTTCCAGTTCCGCCGTGACCCTTTTGCTGCCGGTGACATTCACCGTAGCATCGAGTGCCGCAGCATGGCTATCGGGCGCGCCGGGTGGCTTAACCTTTGTTACAGGAGCGGGTAATGTTGCGTCAACGCAAACCTTTCCGATTGTCAACGGAGGCTTTGGAACACTCAATTGGACCGCGGCTGCCGGTACGGTAACGGGAAAATGGCTGAACCTCTCCGCCGTGAGCGGCACTGCTCCTTCGCAAATGACGGTCAGCATCGCAGCCCAGGGACTTGCGCCAGGCATCTACGCCGGTCAGATATTACTGCAGTCGGGCAGCGGCAACGTATCAATCCCGGTTACCCTCACGGTTGTTGACACCACCGTACCGACATTTGCGGAATCTCCAGCACTGAGCTTTATGATGCCGGAAGGGGGCTACAATCCCCTGCCGGCCATACTGCCCAGGCTCAGTACTGGAAATGACTTTCAGATCAACCCGGTGCAAATTTCGACAGCATCGGGAGGGAACTGGTTAAGCGCCCCAGGGTGTACGGGTTATGCCAACACGAGGTCCTCCTGCGAGGTTGTCATCAAGGCGGCCACTCTTTCCGCAGGGACCTACACCGGCCAACTCGTCTTTATCAACTACACCGCCAACACCGCTCCCCTGATTGTCCCGGTCACACTTTATATTGTTTCCACCGACCAGAGTATCTTCACACCGGTTCCAGGTGGATTAACCTTCACAGCCGGGAACGGTGCCCAACTGCAACCACAAACGATCCCCATAGACAACGCAGGAGCAGGCACACTGAAATGGAGTGTGACGGCCTCCGTCAATAACACCGCTGCCGCGAGCAATCTTAACTGGATCAACCTGTCGAGCATCAGCGGTACAGGCCCGGCCAGTCTTGCCGTCAGCGTCAACCCTCAGGGTCTGACCCCTGGCAGCTATAGTGGCCAAGTCACTCTTACCACCGCATCTGGGACGGTCGCAATTCCTGTAAGCCTGGTGATCACTTCTACAAGCTCAGCTTTCTTCCAACAATCACCAGCGCTGAGCTTCACGATGAATGTAGGGGGATCAAATCCCCTGCCGCAGGCCATTTCACTGGCGACTACGGCTATCGACTTCCAAACGATTCCAGTCGATGTCTTCACTGGAAGCGGGGGATCATGGTTGAAGACCAGCGGCTGCAGCGGCTATCAGAATACTCCGTTTTCCTGTTTCGTTACTATTGACGCCGCAACGCTACCTGCGGGCACCTACCTTGGGCAACTCGTATTCTACCCTTACAACCAACCCTATATGCCCGAAGTAATATCCGTCACGCTCAAAGTTGTAACTCCTGATGTTCCGTCGTTCGGCGGCATCACGGGCGGATTAAACTTCGTATCGGGGAATGGCTTTCTGCCAGTGCCTCAGAACATCGTTTTGACGAATGCGGGCGCAGGCACTTTGAACTGGACCGCGACATCCACCGTATTTCAGAGCATTGCTGGAACCGCGGCGAACTGGATTACCCTGTCTTCGGCCTCAGGCACTGCACCGTCAACCGTCACGGTGAACGCAACTCCCGCGGGCCTGCCGCCAGGAACATATTTGGGCCAGATTCAATTTTCCTCTCCCACTAGCTCCGTAACCGTACCCGTTCGCCTTGTGATCCTGGATAACGTCACAACCGCTTTCCAACAGGTTGCTTCCTATGCATTCACGATGAACGCCGGCGGCCTATCACCGCTGTCACAAGTCCTGCAACTCTCGGATACCGGAAGCGGCTTCACTGCATACCTGAACGGTATTCAGACAGCAACAGGAGGCAACTGGCTGTCCCTTTCTAATAACAGTGGCTATCCATCCACTCCTTTTGCGACTGAGATTCAAGTGGACGGCTCCAAACTGGGGCCTGGCGTCTATACCGGTCAAATCGTCTACACGACAAATAATAACCCGATTAGGACATTAATCGTTTCTGTCACGCTAACTGTATTGCCAAGCGGACAGCCGGCCTTTGGAGGAATGCCCGGTCAGTTGAATTTTGTTTCCGGTAACGGCTTCACTCCCAGCGCCCAAACCGTTCAGGTCACGAATGTGAATGGGTTGTTCAACTGGACCGCATCCACATCCATTTCCCGAACTCTGAAATCAGGCACGGGAAACTGGTTGAGCCTGTCTGCCACCAGCGGCGATTCGCTATCCACATTCAACGTCAGCGTCTCACCTGCAGGACTCGGACCCGGCACCTATCTCGGTCAAGTGCTCCTTCAGGCAGGCCAGTCCGCGGTGAGTATTCCCGTAACACTAACCGTTCTGGATACGACGAGATCAGTCTTCCAGCAGGCAACACCGCTCACATTTACGATGACACCCGGCGGACCAAACCCTGCTTCCGCATTCGTTACCGTTAAAGGAACAGGTGCCGCCCTAAATATTAGAGAGGCTTATTACCAGACGGGGGGAGGGTGGCTGAAAATGAGCGGGTGCACTAACTGTCAGTCACCCCAGGCATATAGTGCAACGATCTCAGCAACTTCCTTGCCTGCTGGAATTTATCAAAGCGAGCTATTCGTGACCGATGAATCCACTTCTGTGGAGATACCGATTATTCTTACCGTGGGGAACCCGAGAGCTCCGGTACCGACGATCGCACCTGGAGGAATAGCGCCGGTTTACAGCACAACAGGAACGGTACAGCCCGGCGAATGGATTTCAATCTTCGGCACAAACCTCGCGACTTCTACGGCTCTTTGGAACAGTGACTTCCCGACCTCACTCGCGGGAACGAGCGTTACGGTAGATGGAATTCCCGCCTACATGTGGTACGCAAGTCCAGGGCAATTGAATCTTCAGGTTCCCGACGACGCCAAGCGCGGCCCGGTTCCCGTAACGGTTACCACCGCGAACGGAACGGTAACTGCGACGGTAAATTTAGCCGACGTTGCACCTTCGTTCAGCTTACTTGATAACAAACACGTGACCGGATTAATTTTGAGGTCCGATGGGTCAGGCGCTTACGGTGGCGGGACCTATGACATTATCGGCCCTGCCGGAGGCTCTTTGGGATATCCAACCGTCGCTGCGGCACCAGGGGACAACATAGTACTCTTCTGTGTTGGCCTGGGTCCAACAGCTCCCTCTGTACCGGCAGGTCAAGCCTTTTCCGGGGCCGCCTACACCACCGGGACCGTAAGCGTGAAGATCAACGGAGTATCGGTCCCGACTCAATTTGCAGGTCTGTCCGGTGCCGGTCTCTATCAAATCAACCTATCGCTTCCCGCAAACTTGGGCAGTGGTGAGTTGCCGTTGATTGCCACTGTGGGAGGCACTCAAACGCCATCGGGCGTAGTGATCACAGTGCGTTGATTTTTCTCCGGCACAAGACCTGCAGTGTGCGGCGCGGATCGCGAGATCGGCGCCGCTCTGCTCTATCTGCTTGACAGAACAACCCTACAAAAGGAGCCAGCCGCCGGGTCGTAGTACTTGCCCAGATTATCCTGATTTTAGGCATCTCTTGGAAGATGCATAGATAGAGCGTGGCTGCCTGGCAAACATCTTTCTAGAAGATCACCTTCAAGCCTGCCTGCAGTTGCCGCATGGAATTTGCCAAGACCGTGATCGTCCCCGCACCCGCTGTGGAGATATTGGCGTTTGGTTGTCCGAACTGCGGATGATTCATCACGTTGAAGCCCTCAAACCGCACCTGCAGTTGCCCGGCCTCACCCAGCCGGCGCAATCCATAGCGCTTGAAAATACTGAAATCAAAGTTCGTGGCGCCGGGGCTGTAGATGATATTCCGGCCGCTGTTGCCGTAGTTGTATTGCGCGGGCGTGGTGAAAGCCGCCAGATTGAACCAGTCATTGATGCTGCGCTGGTCTGCCGGCAGTGACCCGTCTGCAATCCGGTTCGGCCGCGCGGCACCGGTGTTCGCCGAACTGACGCTCATCACGGGCGTGAACGGGTGCCCGTCGCGAATCGTCGTGATGCCGTTCAACTGCCAGTCCGCGGCCACAGCCGCCAGCACCGGGTTCCGGATCTGGAACCGCTGTCCGCGACCCACCGGCAGCGCGTAAGTGTAACTGAAGACCAGCCGGTGCGGCGTATTGCCGGAGGATGCCGCGCGCTCCCAATTCACTTGATCCACATTGCGGACCGAAAGATCTCCCGTCAACTGGCCACTGCCGAGATCCATGAACTTACTCCACGTATAAGACACCAGAAGGGAGATGCCGTTCGAATATCTTCGCTGCAGGCGCAGTTGCAGCGCGTTGTATTCGGAATTCCCCATGGAATCGAAAAAGGTAATGTCATTGAAGCCCTGAATCGGGCGGCGCGCCGCCGCTGAGGTGCCGCCTGCATAGTCCTGGTTGATGTTGTAGTTGATGCCAAGGTGCGTGCCCTTGGTCCCCACATAGTTGGAGTCGAGCAGATACTTGCCGAGTTGCTGTTGCAAGCTGAAGCTCCAGTGATACACCACCGGGACCTTCATGGTTGGATTGAAAGAGTTCAACGCTGTGTTCGCTGCGACTAACTGCGTCGGGTCCACCGCATTGGCAGGAAAGCCTGTGGCGAGCGTCAGTGTCGGATGGATGTTATCCGAGGTATAGGTATAGCCCACGCGGAACGGTGGATTGTACTCCGGTCTTGCGGAAACCCCGGTCGCACTGGCTTCCGAGTAGAATGCCCCTCCGCCTGCCCGGATGACCGTGTTCCGGAACATTTGATAGGCCAGGCCAAGACGGGGAGCCCAGTTATTGTAATGATTCTCCACCAGCCCGCGGCTGTCATAATTCGACGGCACATTCATCGCCAGTACGGCCGGCGTGGAGGGCGGCACATTGTTGTTAACGTAAACCAACTTATTCGGGCCCACCACAAAGTTCGCCTGCAGATCGTGACGCTCATAGGGCGGTGTCCAATATTCGTAACGCAAGCCCAGGTTCAATGTGAGTTTGGGAGTCAACTTCCAGTCGTCATTGAGATAGCCGCCGTAGTACTTATACCGTATATCGCCTTCGAGCACACTGGAGAGCGAGGCCGAATTCGGATCACCCAGCAAAAAGTCCGCCACTGCATTCCCGCTGAATGCCCCGTTGAATGAGAAGGAGCCCCGCGCGCTGCCCCAAATGTGATAGCGGCTGCGAACCCAGCGGTATTCTCCACCAGCCCGCAGGAAGTGCGAGCCCTTGCTCCAGGAAAGTCCATCGGTCAACTGCAGCGTGTCAGAACCCTTCGCATCCGGCAGGAAAGTCGCTTCCCCCAGCTGCGCGTAGCCGGAAATCGTGATGTTCGGCAACCCTGCGAGCCCCGGCGCGGGCGGAATGTAACCAAAGCCATACTTCGCGTAGAGGTTATCCGTAATAAATGGTGTGAGCGCATTCGAGACACGGTTATAACCCGCGCGGAACTCATTCACAATGGACCCCGATAAGATATGCGTTTCGCCAAGGACTCCACCATGGCCGCTCTGGTCATTAATCGACTGCGTGAACCCCGTGGAACCAATCAGCGGCGCGGGCAGCGGCCCTGGATTCACGTTGTGATAAACGTAATAGCTGTACCGGACAAACAGCTTGTCCGCATTCGAGACATTCTGGTCACCCCGCTGGTCCCATTGATCCCGTTTTAGCATAGTAATCGGACTCGCGACATAGTTATTCGCTGCCGCGGAGGTTTCCGGCAACGGTAAATCCTTAAACAGCAGGCTGGCAGGCTGACTAATGCGGCTCAGTGGAATGATATTACCAGGGAATGGCGTCTTCGTATAAGTAGTCGAGGTGGCTGGCACCGTGAGACTCGGGTCATTAATGGCCGTCTTCACACTGGAGAAATCTCCGGTGCGGTATGGCACTGGTTCCAAGGTTTCCACAATCGTTCCCGCCCCTGAGTTCTGCCTCGTGCCCTGCCAGCTGGCGAATAGAAAGGTCTTGTTCTTGCGGATCGCACCGCCGCCGGTCAAGCCATACTGGTTCCTTCTCAACTCCGGCGTGGCCTGCGTCGGCAGCAGGAAGTAATTGCGGCCATCCACTTTGTCATTCCGCAGGAACTCAAAAACACTGCCGTGGATCTTATTC
Source organism: uncultured Acidobacteriia bacterium (assembly GCA_903923395.1). GTDB lineage: Bacteria > Acidobacteriota > Terriglobia > Bryobacterales > Bryobacteraceae > BOG-234. Next base: position 10,272 of record CAIXXM010000166.1, on the reverse strand, counting down.
GTCCCGGACCGTATCGTTGCGTTCACAACCGCACCAGCGGAATGGCCGTATTCGGCGGAATAAACATTCGTCTCCACCTTGAACTCCATCAGCGCATCCACAGACGGCTGAATCACCACATTGCTGCCATTGGAGATATCCGCGATCTTGGCGTTGTTATCAATCCCGTCCAGAATGAAGTTATTCATATCGGAGCGTGTGCCATTGGCCACAAAGGATCCACCGTTCTTGGCACGGTCCCCAGCCTGTCCGGCCTGGTCACTGCCGATGGGGTCGGAAACACCAATCGTCAGTTTCGCCAGATCCAGGTAATTCCGTCCGTTCAGGGGCAGATCGGCAATGGCCTGCGCTTCGATCACCTGCCCCAGCGAGGCGGTACTGCTTTCCAGCATCGGTGCGGCGGCTGTGATCTCAATGGTTTCCGTCACGGCGCCCACCTGCAGCACAAAATCCAGCCGGGCCGTCTGTTGGACCTCCAGCGTGACGTTGCGTGCTTCCTGCTTGAAGCCAGGGTGCCGCACCGTGATGCGGTAAGCGCCCGGCGGCAACAGCGCCTGCGTGTAATAACCTTCCGCATTCGAGACAGCATCCCACTTCTCTTCCGTGCCGCTGTTGCGTATCTCAATCGTCGCCCCGGGCGTCACGGCACCGGCGGGGTCAGTAATGCGTCCGGTAATTTCGGCCGTGTCCTGCGCGAAGCAGGGGGCGGCAGAAACAAGAAGGAGCGCGCAGACGAAGCGGTACATACATCCTCCAGAAGAGTGGTGACTGGAATTATATGCCCGCAGCGTTGGCGCAAAAAAAAGCGAGGCCCTTTACCGGACCCCGCCCATTCCCTGCAACTTCTATTTCCTTCTCTACTTCGCGTACTCCGCATACAGCGCGGCCAGCTTGGCCGCAGCCGCATCGCCGGGGTGGATCACCACGCGGTACCGGAAGCGCATCTTCTCGCCCGGCTTGAGTGTCACCGTGCCATCGCCCGCCTTGGTGAACTGCTTCACACCGAAGATGTTCGCGGCAAACAGGCCATAACCGCGGGAGTGCCAGTAGGTCGGGTGCTTCGGATTCGCGGGGTGATCAAAGATCGCGATGCCCACGTTCTCGCCATCCACCTTGCCGGAATAATCCATCCAGTTGGATTGCTTGCCCCAGCATTCCTTTTCCAGCTTGCAGCCTTCGGCGGAGGTCATCATGCCTGTCCGCAGCGGTTCCTTCGGCTGATTCTTCTGGCCCGGTTCTTCTAAACCGCTGGCAACGCGGATACCGAACACGCCATCTTTACCATCCACGAACTTCACTTCTTCCTTCGCGGTCAGGGTAAAGTCAAAGTCGATCACACGGTTCGGACCGCCCGCATGGAACGTCGTCTTGCGGTCTTCCACCAGCACCACTTTGTTCTCGTTGTTCTTCCATTCCGCCGTGAAATCGATCTCGCCGGATTTCTTGCCGCCCTCGGCTTTGGTCACCCTCGTCACGAAGATGTGGCCCATGACACCCTTCGTGTAGCTGAATTCGTTGTTCCAGTAATCCACGCCATTGACGTTGTCATGCGCGAACCAGACTGCCCGCTGGTGCGGATGATCCACGGATTCCCCGTCAATCTTCTCCATGGGGAAGCCACGCGTCACCACCGTGCCGGAGGGGGCGCGGAGCGGGTACATGTAGGGCTTTGGAACATCATCACCGAAGTAGAGAGCCGTGTAAGGCTTGCCGTCGATTTCGACGTCGATCTTGTTCTTGCCCTGCGAAATTTTGACCTGGGCAAAGAGGGGGGTGGCTGCGAGGACACACCAAACGAGCTTGTTGCGCATGAGTTTAGTAAATCACAACTCAGCGGGTTTTGAGTTGAGCAATCTGCTCAGTATGCCGTTCCGTATGCGCCGCGATAAACAAAATCCACTGGCAGCAGTCCATCCTGCCGAGCACCGGATGCTGGCCGTGATGGACCCGGAGATCTTCCCCGGTACTCTGCACGAAAGCAATCAGATTCTCCCGCGTCTCTTGAAACCGCTCCAGCGCCTTCGCCCTGGCCAACGTGTTGTCCTTCGGCGCCACCCTTTCCGGCGACATGACCTTCGTCCCCCGGTCCAGCGTCCGTTCCACCAAAACCGCATCCGGCGTGGGCCCCGGACCCTCCACCGCCGGTGAGGCCAGCAACCGCGGGATCATCACCTTCGATACACCGTATTCCGTGATCCAAAGATGCTCCATGATCTCCGCGACGGACCACGCCCCGTCCACCTTTTCATGCCATTGCGGTTCCTCAATACCCTCCACCGCGGCGCGCAGCAGCGAGCGCGATTGTTCCAGTGCCAGAGTGAGCGAAAGACGGTCTGCAGAGTTCATGAGCCGCTATTTTTTCACAAAGATGGATTTCGGGATCATCCCGTGAACACCTTTTTTCGTGTCCACCAGTTGCGTGATGTTGAAATCCGCGGCGATGCTGCAAAGCACATACGCGTCATCCCGCGAAAGGCCTTTCTCCGCCACCAGGAAATCAATCATCTCCCGCACAGCCTGCTTCGTGGCGATGACCAGCTCTTCATCCATCCCCATCGAAATGTAGTGAGTCGGCGTCTCCGCCCGCGGCCACTTGAGGTGCAAATTTTTCCGGACCACAAACCGGAACGTGCCGGTTAGCATGGTTTCCATCGCCGTGATATCCACTTCGCCATTGCCCTGACCCGCATGGCCGTCGCCCACCTCAAACAGCCCGCCCTTCGCCCAGACAGGGATATATAAAGTGCTGCCCTCCACCAGTTCCTTGTTGTCCATATTGCCAGCGTGCAGCCATGGCGGTGCGGAATTAAACTTCCCCGCATCGGCAGGCGGCGCGATGCCCATGCTGCCGAAGAACGGCCGCAAAGGAACCTGAATGCCCGGCGCGAACTGCCCCAGCATCTTCTTTCTATCGAGCGGGATCAGCTTCAGATTCGAGTGTGCGAAATCCTCCGGCAGGAAACCGGCCGTCATGCGGAACTGGTTGTAGGCATACGGTGCCGTCAGCACAATCTTCTCGATATGCACCTCCAGCGTGTCCCCCGGCTCCGCGCCCTCAACATAGACCGGCCCGGTCAGAATATGTCCGCCGGGGCCGCGGTCTTTCACATCGCGCAGAATACTCTTGAGCGCTTCCGGGATCTCCGCTTCCGGAACACCCAGACGCCGAAGATTGTCCGGGTTGCCCGAAACCGTTTCGATCTCCACCGTGTCGCCGGATTTCACCCGCAACACCGGCTTGGCATCGGCCGAATAGTTCCCAATGACCACCGTTTGCGGCGTCGCCTTCAGCACGTGCTGTGCAGCAGTGAGCGGAACAGCGCTCAGCAGGACGGAAATTATTGCTCGAAATCGAATCATGTCGGACTCTTCAGTATTCGTCGGCAAAACGGACACCGGGCGGCAGCGAATGCTCGTTTGCGACGGGGCCGCCCAGGCCTTTGCCGACTATATAGCTCCAAAGAGTAACATTTTCGGGCTTGCAGGGTTGTGAGTTATGCCACGATGAAAGCTGCCGGACCATGTTGAAAACCGTCCTGATATTTTCCATATCCCTGATACCCGCCCTCGCGGGTGCCCTGCCGTCGATTGCGGGGGACTATTCGGTGAGCAATGTCACCACTTCCGCGGACCGCGTCCAGCTGACACTCCGCCTCAGATTGCGCAATGCCGAGGCCACGCCGCTGCATGGCGCGCAAGTTTCCCTGCGAACCCGCGCCGGTGATGCACTGCTCCGCGGCGGTGTCGATCTCGATGCCGGCACCTCTTTGAATTTCACCTCGGATGTTGTCCTCACACCCGTGGAATACCGCCTGTTGCAGCGCGGTGCGAATCCTTCCATCGTCATCGAGACTCTCGACAGCGCCGGAACCCCGGTCAAGAGCTTCGCGGTCCTGGTCCGCAAAATGGTCTCTGGAGGTGCCAAGTGAGAACTCTCTTTGCCCTTGTGGCATTCTCCACTCTCGCCGCCGCGCAACCCTACGCCATCAGCACCGTCGCCGGTGGTGGTCCAGGCGCGGGCGAGGCTGGCAATGCGGTTGCTCTGTATGCCCCCATCGGCATGGCTACAGATTCGTCGGGCAATCTCTATGTATTGCCTTCGCACAGTGAAGTCATCCCCTCCAGTGATGTCTACATTCACAATGCCGCCGGTGCCGTGACCCGGCATCTGCAAACCCCCATTCTGCTCCCCAGTCCGCATCCTGTGGTTGATTCCACCGGAAGTCTCTACATCGCGGACGGCATCAGTGGTTCCAAGGTCTGGCGGATTGCCCTCGCCACCGGGCAGGCAACTGTAGTCGCGGGTAGCGGCACGGAAGGTTACGCAGGTGACGGCGGCCCCGCTGTTGCCGCCAAGCTGAACGCCCCCACGGCTCTGGCCATGGACGCCGCAGGCAATCTCTACATTGCCGATACCGTCAACAACTGCATCCGGAAGGTCACCCCCGGCGGGACCATCAGCACCGTCGCCGGGAACGCTGCTTACGGCTATTTGGGCGATAACGGCCCCGCGGGGAGTGCACAACTGGCGCAACCCCAGGGCATCGCCGCTGATAGTGCAGGCAATCTCTACATCGCGGATTCCGCGAACAATGTCATCCGCAAAGTAGCCGCCAGCACGGGCGTCATCACCACCATCGCCGGAGACGGCACCGCTCTCATGGGCGGCGATGGCGGCCCCGCGACGCAGGCCCAAATCAACTACCCCACACAAGTGGCCCTCGATGCCTCGGGCAATCTCTATATCCTCGATTCCGGCAATCTGAGAATTCGCAAGCTTGTTCTTGGCACCGGTATCATCAGCACCGTCGCGGGCACCGGCGCGGCGGGCTATGCCGGCGATGGCGGCGCAGCCTCCAAGGCGGTACTCAATTCCCCCAGTGACATCACCACAGACGCGGCAGGCAACGTCTATGTGGTGGACACGGACAGCAACCGCATCCGCAAGATCACCGTTGCCACCGGCATCATTGCTTCCCTGATTGGCAATGGCCAGGCCAGCTACGGCGGCGATGGCGGTGCTGCCACCTCCGCGCAGTTCAACTTCCCGGGCGATGTTGTGGTCGACGCCTCCGGCAATATCTACATCGCCGATAACGAAAACTTCCGCGTCCGCAAAGTCGCCGCCAAGACCGGCCTGATCACTACATACGCCGGCAGCGGTGTGCAGGGTTACGCCGGTGACGGCGGACAGGCCACCGCCGCCCAGATCGACGAGATCGGAGCCCTCGCGCTCGATACCGCCGGGAACCTCTATATCGCGGATATGGGCAACAATGCCATCCGCAAGGTCAATGCTTCCACTGGCGTCATCACCACCATCGCTGGCAATGGCACCCAAGGCTACAGCGGCGATGGCTCCGCTGCCACAAAAGCCTCCCTCTACGCGCCCACCGGCGTTGCCGTGGACTCCGCCGGCAACGTCTATATCGCCGATTCCGGCAGTAACACCGTCCGCAAAGTCACCGCAGCTTCCGGCGTCATCTCCACCGTCGCTGGCAGCGGCACGGGCGGCTTCGGCGGCGACGGCGGCCCCGCCACTTCCGCCCAGATGGGGGCCTATGCCGTGGCCGTGGATACTGCGGGCAATCTCTACGTCACGGACGTGGCAAGCAGCCGCGTCCGCAAAATCACCGCTTCCACCGGGATCATCTCCACCATCGCGGGCACCGGCACCGAAGGCTATTCAGGCGATGGCGGCCCGGCCACTGCCGCCGCTCTCTCCCAGCCCGGTGATGTTTCTGTCGATAGCGCCGGTAACGTATATATCGCGGACATGGGTAACAACCGCATCCGGAAAATCACCGCTGGCACGGGCATCATCAATACCATCGCCGGCACAGGCACCGCTGCCTTCTCGGGCGATGGCGGACTTGGCACCAGCGCCACGCTGAACCAGCCCGGCGGCATTTGTCTCGATGCCTCCAACGCCGTCTACATCGCCGATACCAACAATCTCCGCATCCGCAAGCTGGCGAACTCCCTCACTCCGTCCATCACCGCGGGTGGCATCGGCCCCGTTTACAGCTCTGCCACCACCATTCAACCGGGTAGCTGGGTCTCCATCTACGGCATCAATCTGGCCCCCGATACCTATATCTGGAACAATGATTTCCCCAAGTCCCTCGGCGGTGTCACCGTCACCATCAACGGCAAGCCGGCGTATCTCTGGTTTGTCAGCCCCACGCAGATCAATCTGCAAGCCCCGGATGACACCGCCACAGGCACCGTCAACGTGACCGTGACCAACCCCAATGGCACCACCACTGCCACGGTTACTCTCGCAGCGGAAAGCCCCTCGTTCAGCCTGCTCGATGCCAAACACGTCGCTGCCATCATCGCCACGCCGGATGGCTCCGGCGCTTACGGTGGCGGCGGCTATGACATCGTTGGTCCGGTGGGTGCCTTTGTCTACAACACCCGGCCCGTAAAAGCCGGTGAGGTTCTGGTGCTCTACGGCGTCGGCTTCGGACCCACCAAGCCCGCCGTTCCCGCCGGCAGCGCTTTCGCGGGCGCGGCACCCACCACCAATCCCGTCACCATCACCATCGGCGGCGTGAACGCACAGGTCGCTTTCGCCGGAATCACAGGCGCCGGACTCTACCAATTCAACATCGTGGTGCCCGTCACCAACCGCGTGGGCGATGTAGCCATCCAAGCCACCGTCGCGGGCGTCAAAACAGTGGCTGGGCCAGTCGTCACCATGCAATAAAACGGGCTGTTTCGTACGCAGCCCGGCCCAATGTGGGATAGTATTGTCTCTTGATTGTCATCGATTTGTAACGTTCGAGTTGCTAGTTTGGTAACAGTGCTTCACGTGCGTTCAGTTCAATTTGAAGTCAGGAGTCTTCGTAAATGAAAAAAGTCTTATCGGCGCTCGCGCTTACCGTAGCGGTGTCGCTGTCGGCATGGTGCCAGGCTACAGCCGGGCGCGGTGCCATTTCGGGAACCGTGACGGATCCGTCCGGTGCAGCTGTTGGCGGAGCAAAAGTCGTGGTCTCCAACCCGGCTCTTGGCTTCAGCCGTGATCTGACCACCACGGGTGCAGGTGTCTTCTCCGCTCCCGCTCTGGTGCCGGGCCCCGGTTACAAGGTGAGTGTGGAAAAGCAGGGCTTCTCGGTTTACAACGCGGAAGGTCTGGCGGTGCAGGTCGGCCAGATTGTGGATCTGAAGGTCGCCCTCGCGGTCGGTGCCATGACACAGAAGATTGAGGTGACCGATGCCTCTCCACTGGTCGATAGCGTGAAAACCGAAAACTCGACCGTCGTCACCGGCGAACAGATCGAAAACCTTCCCATTAACGGCCGCCGCGTCGATTCCTTCGTGCTCCTGACGCCCGCCGTGACCAAAGACGCCGACTTCGGCCTGTTGACCTTCCGCGGCATGGCCGGTGGCAACGCCTTCGTCGTCGATGGCGTGGACACCACCAACCAGTACTACAACGAAAACGCCGGACGTACGCGCCTCGGCTCCCAGCTCTCCCAGGACGCTGTCCAGGAATTCCAGGTGCTGAACTCCAGCTATGCCGCGGAATTCGGCGGCGCTGTTGGCGGCGTGGTCAACACCGTCACCAAGAGCGGTACCAATAATCTGCACGGCAGCTTCTTCTGGTATTTCCGCAACCGCAGCCTCGACGCCCGCGACCGCTTCGCCATCATCAACCCGCAGGACGTCCGCCATCAGGTTGGTGGCACAATCGGCGGCGCGATCATCAAGAACAAACTGTTCTACTTCTTTGACACCGAAATCCAGCGCCGTCACGAACCCATTTCCAGCAGCATTTTGAACGCCAACGTCAATGGCAGCACCCAGAGTTGGATCGGTTGCGCCGCCCCGGCGACCGCCGCCCAGTGCGCTGCCGCCAACGCGGTGCTCCCCCGCATGTTCGGTCTCGTTGACCGCCGCGCCGACCAGGAACTCTACTTCCTCAAGCTCGACTATCACCTCAATGAACGCAACACCCTGACAGCCAGCTTCAACTATCTGCACTGGCTCTCCCCGAACGGCATCCAGACCGGCAATGCGCTCACCAACGGCGCGGCAGTCGGCAGCAATGGCGATGACACCGTGCGTGACCGCATCGGCAAGCTCGGCTGGACTTTTGTTCCCGCCAGCTCCGTGGTGAACGAATTTAAGTTCGGCTGGTTCAAAGACCGCCAGGCTGATGACTTTGACCCGACCCTGCTGAAGGGCTATCCCATCGGCACCGTCGGGCTCACCGTGGCCGGCGTGAGCAACCTCGGTGCATACAGCATTCTGCCCCGCATCCTGCCCAGCGAAAACCGCTTCCAGTGGGGCGATACCCTCTCCTGGGTCAAGGGCGCGCATACCTTTAAGTTCGGCGCGGAAATCTCCAAGACGGAAGACTTCTCCAACTCCCTGAGCAGCCGCTTCGGTTCTTACACCTACGCGAACGTGACCAACTTCGCGCTCGATTTCAGCAGCCCCAAGGCCGGCGGCCCCAGCAACTACTCCGGCTTCTCCCAGGTCTTCGGCAACCCGATTGTCGACACCACCATCACCTCCATGGGCTTCTTCGCGCAGGATAGCTGGAAGATCAACTCCAAGTTGACCGCCAACTACGGCCTCCGCTACGAATACCAGGTGCTGCCGCAACCCACCACCACCAACCCCTACTACTCACAGACCGGCAGCATTCCGTCGGATAAGAAGAACTTCGCTCCCCGCGTCGGTCTGGCTTACCAGATCAACGACAAGACCGTCCTCCGCGCCGGTTATGGTCTGTACTATGCCCGCTACCAGACGGGTTTGATCAGCACCTTCTTCACGGCCAATGACGTCTACACCCAGAGCCTGAGCATCAGCAGCCCCACCACAACAGGTGCTCCCATCTTCCCGAACGTGCTCTCCAGCCCGGCCGGTGTTCTCGCCAGCAACCGCAGCATCACTTTCGCTGCTCCCAACATGCGCAACCCGTATTCGGAACAGCTGAACGTCGCTCTCGAACGTTCGCTCGGCAAGGGCATCAGCCTCACCACGTCCTACATCATGAACCGCGGCAAGCGTCTCTATACGGTCCGCGATATCAATATCGGACCGTTGAGCTCCCAGACCTACAACTTCACCATTCTGGACTCCAACTACCAGCCCACTGGTCAGGTCTACAGCACCCCGATCTACACTCTCGCCAACCGCATTGATACCCGTTACGGGCACATCAATCAGGTGGAGAACGGTGGCAAGCAGTGGTATGACGCCATGGTGGTCCAGCTGAACAAGAAGTTCTCCAAGACCTTCCAGGGCTCCATCGCCTACACCTGGGCGCATGAGCTTGATGAAAACCAGGAGTCCGGCAGCAATGCCATCTTCTTCAGCAGCGGCCCCATGGGTCTCTACAACGGCAACCCCTCCGCGGACAAGGGCAACGGCAACCTCGATCAGCGCCACCGGTTCGTGGGCACCTTCGTCGCCCGCCCCACCTTCATCAAGAGCGACAGCAAGTTCGCCAAATATGTGGTGAATGGCTGGGAATGGACCGGTTTGCTGACTCTCGCCAGCGGCCGCCCCGCGTTTGAATCGGTGAGCTTCTCCTCCACTTCGAATCTGCCCCAGGCCTTCACCGGCACCCTGAACGGTCTCGGTGGCGACAACCGTGTGCCCTGGCTGCAGAACAACCCGCTGCGCCTGGACCCGACCACCCGCTTCGATACCCGCATCCAGAAGCGCTTTGAACTGCGCGAAAAGATGTCCCTCACGCTGCTGTTTGAGGTCTTCAACCTGACCAACACCATCTCCAACACCAGCGTCACCTCGGCTGGCTTCACGGCCGCGAACAAGGGAACCGCCACGGCTCCCAACTTCGTGATCGCGCCTTGCACGTCCGCCACGGCCACCTCCTGCACGGCCCAGACCCCTGGTCTCGGTACGGCTTCGGCTGGCTTCCCGGACGGCACCAACGCCCGCCGCGCCCAGCTCGGTCTGCGCTTCGCATTCTAAGTCGCGGAGTTAGGCAAGTACATTTGGCCGGGTCCTCTCTTCGGAGGCGACCCGGCCATTTTCGTTTCCAGTACTCTTTTGTTCGTGCGCCTTTCAGGCGCGCGTGCCGCGCCGCAATAAGGCTTTGTTCAATCGGGACGTTGTCGGCGGCCCGAAGTCGACCACTATCCGGCTTTTAGCCCGGATATCTCACCAGTAAATTCAAGGGGTGATTTGGCGGCTCGGGAGAGCAGAAGAGTTGGATTGAAAAACTGGTTTTTTGCAAGTGCCGTGTTTGGAGGTGTTTGCAGGCAGGGGTTTTCGCCGGAGTTCCAG
>CAIXXM010000165.1 GCA_903923395.1 uncultured Acidobacteriia bacterium | reverse complement strand
TGTCAACCAACACCAGATTCCGAAATCGGTGAGCGAAATACGAAACGCGTTAACCGCGCGGAGGCATTCTCTGGAGAAACGGAGAATTCAGCCGAAGAGGTGCCGCCGAAGCCACACCGAAGCATTTACAACTACTCTCCACGAATAGAAACGGAGAACAGAATCGTCTGGAAATGTATGCAGTAATTGGGGATATCTTGAGGAGGAGCGCAAGACGGATGGTGTCAACCAACAGGACGTCGGCGTTCGGAGGGACAAAATTTGGCTCCGCAGGTAGGATTCGAACCTACAACCCTTCGGTTAACAGCCGAATGCTCTACCGTTGAGCTACTGCGGAGTAACGAAGCCGAACTCTTTTTAATATACAACATCACCCATCACCGCCGCTACATCTCCAGCACAAAACCCGCACCTTACCGCTTCCCGTACCTTACCCCCATATACATTTGTTCATCCCCGCTTTTGTGTGATAGCTTACGATGCATGAACGCCCTGCGCCAACCCGCCCTCTGTCTCGTCGCGGGAACCCTGCTGCTCTCTGCCGGTGCCAATGCCGGCATGATCATCACCCCTACCTTCACCACCGCCTTCGTGACGGACTTCGGCACCAACGCCACCGCCGCAGAGGCCTCCTGGATCGCCGCCGCCAACGCCTTCTCCGCCAACTTCAGTGACGCCATTCACGTCAATATCACCGTGGACGCCGTCGCAGACACCAGCGTTTTCGGCCAGAGCAGCACCTCCATTCTTTCCGAAACCTATTCGAATCTGCGCGCCAAAGTCGTCGCCGATGCCAAGACCGCGGATGACGCCACCGCCATCGGTACCGGCGGCTCACTCCCCGTATCCGACCCAACAGGCGGCACCGAAACCTGGTACGTCACCCGCTCCCAGGCCAAGGCGCTGGGTCTCATCGCTGACGATCTCTCCAACGATGGCACCACCAAATTCGGCGCAGGCAACTCCTTCACCTTCTCCGGCTCCATCGCCGCCGGAACCTACGATTTCCAAGGTATCGCCGAACACGAAATCTCTGAAGTTCTCGGCCGCATCGGGCTGAAGAGCAGCTCTGAAGTCACTCTCCTCGACGCCTTCTCGTTCAGCGGACCAGGCACCCGGAACCTTTCCGGTGGCGCCGATTCCTTTTCCATCGACGGTGGCACTACTCTGCTGAAGACCTACAACAACCCCGGTTCCAACGGTCTCGACTCCCGCGACTGGGCCAGCGGCACCAACGACTCTTTCAATCAATACTCGGGGTCAGGCGTCGTAAACGGCCTCTCCACGGTCGATCTGCAGGAAATGGACGTGATCGGCTATGACCGGATCACCACTCCCGAACCCTCCACCAGCATTCTGCTCACCACCGCGCTTATCGCCGGCTACGCCCTCCGCCGTCGCCGCCGCGTGCAAGGGAACCGGTAGCTTCCAACGCTCACGCGAGCTGTGACGCCAGCTTCCGGAACAGCGCCAGCCCTTCCAGATGCCTTGGCGTCAGTTCGTACTGGATGATCTTCGTCAGATAATCCCGCGCCAGCGCCGGTTCAAAGCCGCGCTCCTCTCCGGCCCTGGCCACCATGCTCTCCAGATGTGGCTTGCCCCACTGGTAGGACCCAAGGAATGCTGCCCGAACCTCCGGCGTCAGCACCGGTGTCTGACCCGCCCAAACCGCGAATACCATCGGCAAGCCACTCCACGTGGTCCATTCCGCGCCCAGATCCAAAACCTCATAGGGTAGTGTGGCCGGGTCCAAACGCAGCGCTGGGTCACCAATGATCAGCGCGGCATCCGACTCCCGCAACATGGCTTCCAAATCAGGAGCGTGCCGGGTCATCGATGGTTCACATCCGTACCGCTCCCGCAGCAGAATCCTCGTCAGCGCCACCGAGGTCCGGGAACTGGAATCCGCCGCCAATGTTTGGATCTTCCGCACCGGTACTTTTGACACCAGCAGAATACTCCGCACCGGACCCTCTGCCGCAATCCCCAAGTCCGGCAGGAAGTCCAGACCCAGCGGTGTCAGTGTCGCCGATGGCACCAAGCCCAGTTCCACCTCCCCAGATCCCAAAGTAGCCGCGCAGACTGCCGGAAGATCGAACCGGAACTGGAACCGGCCTTGCAATGGCCCATGCAAAAAGCCCCAGACCAGGGGCCAGGTATTGAGATAACTGACGGCGGAAACTCGCAATCCAGAGTTTACCCCGCCCAAAATGACGCTCATTCCTTTCATTGGATGCCGTAATACGGAAACCGGAGCAGCAATGACCCCCGTCCGATTAAACTGAAGGTTTGGAACCGTGTTTGCCGGGACTAGTCTAAGAATGAAATCCGCTCTCCGCGCCCTGCTGATCTGCAGCCCGCTTCTCCTCCAGACCGCTTACGCACAGTTGCTGCTGAACAGCGCTCCAACGCGTACCATCGGCCAGACCTCGCTGACCATCGCGGGCAGCAACCCGAATTTGATTGAGGGCAGGGAGTTCTATTTCCCGCAGGCACTCGCGCTGGATACCAGCGTCACCCCCCCGCGTCTTTATGTTGCCGACTCGCTGAACAACCGCGTCCTCGGGTTCAAGAACGCCACCGCGTTTTCGAACGGCCAGACCGCGGATGTCGTAGTGGGGCAGCCGGATCTGCGCACGAACTTCACCCAGGGGCCGGGCCACACCACCCGGACCACGGGTTTTTTCGCTCCCACCGGAATCGCCGTCGACTTTGCCGGCAATCTCTATGTCGCGGATTCCGGCAACAGTCGTATCCTGCGGTTCCCCAAACCGTTCAATCAAACGGGTGACCAGTTGCCTGACATGGTCATCGGCCAGAAGACGTTCAGTGCCGCGACACCCAATCAAGGAGCCAGCACTTGTTCTGATTCCTCCTTAAGCCTCTTGACCACCACCGGCGCCCCGCTCCAAACCTTCCCCGTTTTCGATTCCGCGGGCAATCTCTGGGTGCCCGACCCCGGCAATAACCGGGCGCTCCGCTTTAACGCCTCGGTTCTCGCCACCGGAGCCAATGCGCCACGTGCTGATATTGTGCTGGGGCAGACCGATTTCATCACCAACACTTACAGCCCCCAGGTGGGTACGAATGCCACTCTGTCTCTGCGGAGCGTCGCCGCGCCCACAAGCATCGCGTTTGACAGCGGTGGACGGCTGTTCCTCAGCGAGTCCCGCTCCAGTGCCCGAAGCCGGATTCTGGTCTATTCACCGCCGTTCAGCTCCGGGCAGGCCGCCACGCGCCTCCTCGCTGCGAATACTGACGTTCCCCAACCGCCCGCAGTGAACGAAACCCAACTCGGCCCTTCGTCCAGCGCGCTGTTCGCGGTCGGGGACAGCATTGGCATTGCGGACACGTTCTACAACCGGCTTCTCGTCTATCCACCCTTCGATTCGTGGAGTTCCAATCAGAACTACCAGGCTGCTGTCACCGTCATCGGCCAGCCCGATTTCTCCAGTTCTGATGCCAACCAGAAGCAGCCCGAAACAGGTCCAGCACTGCTTTCCTCCCCCACCGCCGCCGCTTTCTACAACGGAGAGCTTTACGTGGTTGACTCGGGCAATAACCGGCTCGTTGTGATGGCCCAAAACGGTTCCGGCTTTGACCCCGCCAACCGCGTGCTCGGGCAGGACGACCTCAACTTCAACGCGCCCAATCTGGTGGAGGGCAGGGAATTCGACTTCACTTCCAACGGCAGCGCGGACACCGGCATGGTTACGGATTTCTCTTCCGCCGTGCCGCATCTCTACATTTCTGACCCCTATAACAACCGCATTCTTTGCTATAAGGATCTCCGGAATGTTCGCCCGGGCGACAAGGCAGATTTCGTGATCGGTCAGCCTGATCTGCGCCGGACGCTCATCAACTATCCCTATAACGACGTTTCCCGGCCCAGCCGCTCCAGCCTCTACCTGCCGACTGGTCTGACCCTCGATGGCAACGGGAACCTCTACGTTGCGGACACCGGCAACGGCCGCGTTCTGCGGTTCCCCCGGCCTTTTGACAATTTCGCAGCCGGCGTCTTGCCGCAGGCTGACCTTGTCCTGGGCCAGATCAGCTTTAACTCCACCATTACAGATCCCTCCGCCCGCACCATGGCTTCCCCCTACGGTGTGGCTTTTGCCAGCACACAGGGCCTGCTCGTCTCAGACATCCTCCATAACCGCGTGCTCTTTTTTCAGGGAACGCCGGACACGCTCCAGAGCGGCCAGCCAGCTACCTATGTGTTCGGGCAGCCGGATTTCTTCACCGTCTCCAGCGGCACCACGGATGACAAAATGGCAGCCCCGCACCACATCGCGACGGATACCGATGACCGTTTGTATGTGACCGACACCGCCAATGCCCGAGTCATGATTTTTGACCACGCCCCAACCGCTGGTTCCGGTTCACACGCGGCCGTTGTCCTGTCGGGCTTCACCAGCCCCCGCGGCATCTTTGTGAACCATGTCACCGGTGAGATCTGGATTGCAGACGCGGCCGCAAACACCGTCACGCGCTTCCCGCAATTCAACAATATTCCCGGCCAGGGCTTTGTTTCGAACACCGTGCTCAGCGAGTCCGCGCCAATTGCGATCACCCAGGACGTTTATGGCAACGTCTACGTGGCCGATGCCACCAACCGGGTGGTCATGCATTACCCCGGCGTGACTGCCACGAATGCCGCCAATTTCCTCCGCAGCACCATGGTTCCCGGGATGATCGCGTCCCTCTTTGCCTCAAATATCGGCACCAAGCAGTTTGGCGGTTCCCCCACCTCCGCCACGACGGTGCCTCTGCCGAAGGTACTCAACGGCCTGCAAGTCACCATCAATGACATTGTTTGCCCCATCTTTTACGCCGATGACAGCCAGATGAATATCCAGATGCCCTGGAGTCTGGGCACTTCCGGCACGGCCAACATCGCGATTGTGGAAGTGGCCACCGGCCGCGTGGTTGGTGCAGCGATTGTTGCGCTCGCCACCGTCAACCCCGGCCTGTTTACCTCGGATGGCACGGGCAAAGGTGCCGCGGCTGCCATCAATTCCGATGGCACTGTCAACAGTTCCAAGAACCCCGCCGCGCAGGGCAGTTACATCACCCTCTACGGCACAGGGCAGGGTCCGGTGAATGGCACACTCCCGGCCGACGGCGCCGCCGCTTCCGGCACCCAGAACACGACACAGCGAGCACCCACGGTCATCATGAACGTGGGGCCGATTCCAGACGGTGACGTGCAGTATTCCGGACTCGCACCAGGCCTCGTTGGTGTCTGGCAGATCAATGCCCGGATTCCGGATAACGCGCCGCCATCCACGGCCACCGCGCCGATTCAAGTCATCGTGCTCCAGGACAGCACGCCTTCGGGCGGCGGTGGCCTGGGAAGACCCGTAACGCTGTACATTAAACAGAAATAGCTCTCACTTTTGAGTTATAGTTAACGAAGCACCCTTGTGATTTGATTCAGGTCAAATTGTTGGGTTGACTCTTCAGAATCGAGATACCGGCGGCGTCGCCCTCCTGCCGCCGGTCACCACTCCACAGTGAACTCAAAAGCAGAATGCATCGCGCCCGCTCGTGCGGCGAAAGCGATCTTGTCGTCTGTTGTCTTCCTGGCTCTCTGCGCACCTGCGGCTAAAGCAGAGGTCATCATCGCGGGCACTGTGACCGGCACCGTTTGGGCCGGCACGGATTCCCTCAACCTCTTCGGCGGCGGCAGTCTCGTGGGCAAGTCCGTGAGCTTCACCTTTAGCTACGACCCCACCCAGATCGCAGCCAATGGCAGCTATGCCATAGACAACACGCACTCCTATTCCTCCCTCACCGCCAACAACACCTCTGCCAATACCGGCACGATCCTGGAAGCCGTTTCCATTTCAAGCGGCGGCATCACGCTGGGTACTTTCTCTGATAATGCCTCCGCTGGCGGTTCGGTCGCTTCTGAAGCCTGGGCGCGGAGGGGTTATAACGAATTCACGCTCGTCAGCAATGGAACTGATGGATCACAGTTCCGTTTCTTTGTCGAACAGTGCTGCGAAGTGAGTTTCCCTTATGACGTCAACGCTCCTGCCGCGGTCGATGCCAATTTAAGCGGCGACGGCGGGCTCTATAACCAGGGGCAGGCCGTTTGGACCCTCAATAATGGCTCAGGCAGCGAAGTCTTCACTGTGGGCAACTATGGCAGCGTGGGTTATTCGTTTACCGACTCTTCGGTGGACACAGCAGCCCCGGAACCCGCCACGTGGCTACTGTTTGGGACCGGCGTGAGCGGGATCATCTTCTTTGCCCGCAAACGCCGTTTGACCTAATCCCCTCGAACCATATGCCGGCGGGCGCTCAGCGCCTTGCCGGTATTCTCATCCACTTCGATAATCACGGAATGCAGTTCCACCATGCCCTTGGCCGCTTCCATCTTGACCGGCATGGAGTTCAGGAACTTCTGAATGATCGGTTCTTTCTCCACGCCGATGATCGAATCATAGGGGCCGGTCATGCCGCAATCGGTTTGGTAGGCCGTGCCGCCGGGCAGCACGCGTGTGTCCGCGGTGGGGATATGCGTATGGGTTCCCACCATGGCGGAGACTCGGCCATCCAGATACCAGCCGAGCGCCACTTTTTCGCTGGTCACTTCCGCATGGAAGTCCACGAACTTCACTTTGACTTCCGGCGGCAAACCAGCCAGAATCGCATCCGCCTTGCGGAAGGGGTCTTCCGTGCTGGGCATGTAGACGCGACCCTGGAGATTGATCACAGCCACGGGAATTCCCTTCGCGGTGGTGTGGATGTAAAGACCTTTGCCGGGGCACTCCGCGGGATAATTCGCAGGCCGGATCACTCTGGGATTGCGCGCCATGTAGTCATAGATATCGCGCTTGTCCCAAATGTGATTGCCGGTGGTGATTACATCGATCTTGAGCGAGAACAACTCATCGGCAATCTGCGGCGTGATGCCGAAACCGCCGGCGGAGTTCTCTCCGTTCGCGATCACGACATCAATACCCTGGGATGCCCGGATGTCGCCGACATGATCGGCCACGATGCGTCTGCCCGCGTGGCCGAAAATGTCGCCGATGAAAAGGATCTTCACGCGAGCGAAGTCACCGCGCCTTGCGACGCAGAGCCCACCAGCGCAACGTACTTCGCAAACACGCCGGACTTGTACTTCGGCGCGGGTTGCTGCCACTCTGCCAGACGTGCGGCCATTTCCTCCTCGGAGATGTTCAGGTTCAACACACCGGCATCCACATCGATGTCGATGATGTCGCCTTCGCGCACGGCGGCAATGGGTCCGCGGTCATAGGCTTCGGGCGCAATGTGGGCGACCATGAAGCCGAACGTCGCACCGCTGAAGCGGCCATCGGTAAGCAGTGCCACATCGGCACCGAGCCCGGCACCCTGAATGGCAGCGGTAACGCCCAGCATTTCACGCATGCCGGGTCCGCCTTTGGGACCTTCGTAGCGAATCACCACAACGTCATTCGGCTGGATCAGGTTCTGCGTCACAGCCGCCATGGCGTCTTCTTCACGCTCAAAAACGCGCGCAGGACCCACGTGCTTGCGCTTGGTGTGTCCGGAAAGCTTGATCACGCAGGCTTCCGGCGCGAGTGAACCGCGCAGAATGGCGATACCGCCAGTCTTCTTGATGGGCTGATCGAGCGGGCGGATCACCAGTTGTCCCGGTGTTTCCACGGCTTTGGCTGCCTCCGCCGCGAACGTCTCACCCGTGCAGGTGATTGCAGAGGCGTCCACATACCCGCCGTCCACCAGGCGCTTGGCAATCACGGGAATGCCGCCGGCCTTGTCCACATCCACCGCGACGTACTTGCCGCCGGGTTTGAGATCCACCAGCAGCGGGGTCTTTTCGCTAATGGTCTGGAAGTCTTCAATGGCGAGAGGGACTTGGGCTTCGCGGGCCATGGCCAGCAGGTGCAAAACCGCATTGGTGGAACCGCCGGTCGCCGCCACGCCTGCAATCGCGTTGTCAAAGGCCGTGCGGGTCACAATGTCGCGGGGGCGCAGGTTGTTGCGCACACAATCCAGCACGACTTTGCCGCAGAGGCGGGAAACATCCTGCTTGCGGACGTCCACCTGCGGTACTGCGGCGGTGCCCATTGGCGAGAGGCCGATCAGTTCCATCACGGTGGCCATGGTGTTCGCCGTGAACTGCCCGCCGCAGGCACCCGGACCAGGGCAGGCCGCGTTTTCGATATCCAGCAGCTCCTGGTCATTGATCTTGCCCGAAGAGTGCTTGCCGACGGCTTCAAAGACATCCTGAATGGTGATGTCCACACCCTTGTACGTGCCCGGCAGAATAGAACCGCCGTACATGATGACGGAGGGAATGTTCAAACGCAGCAGTGCCATCGCCGCGCCGGGGATCGTCTTGTCGCAGGCCACCAGAGCCACAATGCCGTCGAACATGTGGCCGCGGGCCATCAGTTCGATGGAATCCGCGATCACTTCGCGGCTTACCAGAGAGGCCTTCATGCCCTCCGTGCCCATGGTGATGCCGTCGCTGATGGCAACCGTGTTGAATTCCATCGGCGTGCCGCCAGCCGCGCGGATGCCTTCCTTCACATAAACGGCGAGCTCCCGCAACTTGTAGTTGCAGTTCATCGTCTCGGTCCAGGTGTTGGCAATGCCGATAATGGGTTTCTTGAGATCCTCATCGGTAAAACCGATAGACTTCAAGTAGCTCCGTGCCGGTGCCCGGTGCGGACCCTGCGTAATCGTGTAACTGTTCAGACTCATGGGAGAACTTCAAGTGTACTCAAAGCGCATCAGCAGCACAGGCACCGCCTTGGCGGGAGCGCTGCTGCTTTTCGCCTTCAATGCCGTGATTGTATCCCGCCTCTTCGGCCTGGAATGGGGCACTCATCTGGGTTCTGTGGAGGGTGCGTACATCGCGCTGGGCAAGTACTTCGCGGCACATGGCTACAGCTTTTCATGGTTCCCTTTCTGGTATTGCGGCGAGCCCACGCAGAACACCTATCCGCCACTGCTCATGTGGATCACGGCTGCCGTCAAGGTGATCTCCGGCTGGAGTGCGCCGCGCGCTTACCACTTTGTCAGTGGTCTGGAATACGCGGTGGGTCCCGCTGCGGCGTTTCTTCTGGCTTGGGCGCTTTCACGAAAACTCTTCGCCAGTTTCGCCGGCGGCGTGCTCTATTCCATCTTCAATTTCTCCTCGTTCTTCCTGCGGGAAGTGCGGTCGGATGTCGGCGGACGTTTCCTGTCCCGGCGTTTGCAGGTGCTGGAACCCTATGGCGAAGGGCCCCATATTCTCACCCTGATCCTGCTGCCCATCGCCGTTCTTCTCTTGCACAGAGCACTGACCCGCAACCGGCGCGCTGACTATGCGATCGCCATCTTCGGTTTCGCAGCCGTGCTCTTCAGCAATGTGATGGGGGTGCTCGCCACGCTGCTGGGAGTGTACGCGTATCTGGTCACCCGGGACCAGATCAAGCTCTTTGACTGGGTGAAGTCCGCGTTCCTTGCTGTGGTGGCGTATGCGATTGTCACGCTCTGGATACCACCATCGCTGACGGCGGTCATCAGCGAACGGGCGCGTTTGGTCGGCGGGGATTACACGTGGGCCTATCAGGTTGCGCCGCTGGTCTTTCCCATGATCTTTGCCACAGCGCTGGTGATCGCGTACGTCTTGAAACGGCTGAACGTGGAGAGCGCGGTGGCGTTTTTCATTGTGGCGTTCTTTCTTTTCGGCATTCTTGCGCTGCCAGCGTATTGGCGGCATATCGACTTCGTCCCCATGCCGAAGCGCTATCACGTGGAACTGGACATGCTGTTCCCCTTCATCGTGACCCTGTCTCTCGCGGCTCTGCCCTGGAAGCAGTGGCCCGCGTTTGCGCCCAAAGTGGCGGCTGGTGTTCTGGTCCTGCTGGCTGCGGCGAATTTCGGTCCGCTCCGCAGACAGGCGCGGGATCTGTTGCAGCCACTCGATATCACGAAGACCTCCGAGTACAAGATGTCGCAGGAGTTTGCGCGCCGCGGCACGGCGGCCAGGGTTCTGGCACCGGGCGATGTCGGTATCTGGATGAATGACTTTTTCGAAATCCCGCAGTGGGACGGCGGCTTCGTCCAGGCGATTCCGAACGACAATCAAGGCGCGGGCGGCTACCTGCTGCAATCGAATGCGGGCAATGAGCTGAATCTGCCTGCTTCGATCGCATGGCTGAAGGCCTTCGGCGTGGCCAGAGTCGGGGTCACGGGACCACGCAGCACGGAAGTCTATAAACCCTTTGAAAACCCCAATAAATTCAAGGGTGTTCTTACGGAAAGCTGGCGCGACGGCGATGATGCCATCTTCGAAGTGCCGCTGCACTCCACCGGTCTGGTACACGTTGTGCCCGCGGCAGCCATGCCAGTGCACCCGCCGGAAAATGGCCTGGACACCAAAGAGATGCTGGTTTACATCAACGCGCTGGAGCACGAAGCGCGGGAGCCCAAAGTGGAGTGGCTCGCCCCGGGCAGTGCCCGCATTCAGGCGCACGTCAACCCCGGCGATGTGGTCTCCGCCCAGATCAGCTTCGTTCACGGCTGGCATGCTGCATCGGGCGGCGAAACGCTTGCCGTGAAGGCAGACGGCCTGGGCCAGTTGCAGATCATTCCCACCCATGCGGGCGATCTCGATATCACGCTCGAATACGATGGCGGCTGGGAACGGATACTGACCAGGGTGATCAGTCTGGGGGCAATTTCAGGTACTGTGCTTTTAGGACTATCCGGCCTTTGGAACTACAAGTCTGGATTTCGCCCCGCGTAGTAATTACACTCGAAAGTTCCTATGGCGAAACTCCGGCACGTCATTCCTGCTTTCTTTGCGCTGTTGACTCCCTGCATGGCCAGCACGTTGTGGGTCACCAACGGCACCTCGACCATCCACCTGTTTGATTCGGCGACAGGCACCGCCACGGGCACCATCACCGCGCCTGCCTCCATTACCCGGATTGCTGCGTATAACGGCAACGCCTATCTGCTCGACATTCAGAACAACAACGTTTACGAGTACTCCGCGGCCGGTACCGAAACCGGGTTGTTCGTCTCCGGTGCGTCTTCCTCGCAATACGATGCGGAAGACATCGCTTTTGGGCCGGACGGCAATCTCTACATTTCGCTGGGGATCTCGAATGAAGTCGTGGAGTACAGTTCCACCGGCAGCTACATTGGCGTCTTCGGCACAGGGCCTTCCACGGGCAGCCATTCGCTGGATGGCATCGCCTTCGGTGGCGGCAATGTCTATGTGGCGGATTTCCAGGGCAAGCGCGTTCTGCAATACGCTTCTGCGGGCGGCACACCGACCGTGCTCGCGACTCTTTCCAACTCGCCGGACAGTCTCGCTTTCGGCAACAACGGTGATCTCTACGCCACGGCTGCCGGTGCGGTCTACGATGTAACGACTTCGTCCAATCTCTCCAACTCCGGTTTCAGCGGGACGTTGCGCGGTCTCGAGTTCGAAGGCGACGGTTATGCCTACGTGGCTGGTCAGGGCGGCAGCGGCGTCTACCGTGTTTCGGCGTCGGGCGGCACGGCAGCGGTCTTTGCCTCGCTTGGCAGCGCCGTGGATTTCGCGTTTGTCGCCACTCCGGAGCCCGGCACTGTTTTGCTTTGTTTGACCTGCCTGGCGCTGACTCCCGCATTGCGCGCCCGCCGCCAATAGCTGCCGCGCTACACTTCGGTTTCGATGCGAATTGGAATCGATTCCGGCGGTACCTTCACTGATTTTGTGGTCCTGGACGACACAGGGCTGCATTCCTTCAAGCTTCGCTCCAACCCCGCGAATCCGGCGGCGGTAATCCTGGCAGGAATCGCCCGCGCCACAGCTGCTCTGGGGAAAGGCAAGGCCGAAGTGGTGCATGGTTCCACGGTGGCCACCAACGCTCTGCTGGAACGCAAGGGTGTCCGCTGTGCGCTCATCACCACGGCTGGCTTTGAGGACCTGATCGTCATTGGACGCCAGAACCGCCCGGAGCTCTACAACTTGATGCCCGCGCCGCCGCGCCCGATTGTGCCGGCGGAACTTTGCTTCGGCGCACAGGAGCGAATGTTGTTCGATGGTTCTGTGGAACAGCCGTTGCTGGCGGAGGAAACCGCCCGTTTGCGCCGCGCGATTGAAGCTTCCGGCGTGGAATCCGTGGCGATCTGCCTGTTGCATTCCTACCGCAATGAGGCGCACGAGCGGGCGCTGCTGGCCGCGCTCGATGGCCTGGGTTATCTTTCAGCGTCCTGCAATATTTCCCCCGAATTCCGCGAGTTTGAGCGCGCTTCCACCACTGTGATCAATGCTTACGTTGGTCCGCTGATGGACCGCTATCTGGGCGAACTCGAAAAGGGCTCCCGGCATCCGGTGGCCATCATGCAGTCCAATGGCGGGTTGCTGTCTGCCGGGGAAGCCCGCCGTCATGCGGTGCGCACCATTCTTTCGGGGCCGGCGGGCGGCATCGTCGGGGCGGTGGAGATTGCGCGTATCTGTGGTTTTGACCGCGCCCTCACGTTCGATATGGGCGGGACCTCCACTGATGTCGCGCTGGCCGGGCAGAACCCCCGTTTGACCACCGAAGCGCGCGTGGATGGCTTTCCGGTACGGGTTCCCATGCTGGATATCCACACGGTAGGCGCGGGTGGCGGCTCGATTGCCTGGGTGGACGCCGGCGGCAGTCTGCGCGTGGGTCCGGAAAGTGCCGGTGCTGTGCCCGGTCCGGCCTGTTACGGAGTAGGGGAGCGCCCCGCCGTGACGGATGCGCACGTGGTTCTGGGACGTATCTCGTCTGATCAACTGGCTGGCGGAGAGTTGCGGATTGATGCGCAACGCGCCGCCGATGCTGTCGCCCGGGTGGGTGCACTGCTTGGTCTGGACACCATCCACGCGGCCGGTGCCATCATCCGCGTGGCGAACTCGAATATGGAGCGCGCGATTCGTGCGGTTTCCGTGGAGCGCGGCGAAGATCCGCGGGAATTCCCGCTGGTGGCGTTCGGCGGCTGCGGCGGTCTTCACGCCTGCGAACTGGCTGATGATCTGGGCGTTTCCAC
Source organism: uncultured Acidobacteriia bacterium (assembly GCA_903923395.1). Taxonomy (GTDB): domain Bacteria; phylum Acidobacteriota; class Terriglobia; order Bryobacterales; family Bryobacteraceae; genus BOG-234. The sequence continues at coordinate 6,325 of CAIXXM010000165.1, read as the reverse complement.
GGTGATTGTGCCGAGGCTCGCCGGGGCCCTTTCCGCGCTTGGCATGCTGCTGGCGGACCGCACACGGGATTATTCCACCGGCGTGCTGGGCGAGACCAACTTCGAGCCGTTTTTCCGCAAGCTGGAAAAGCAGGCGAAGGCGGACATGCGCGGCGCGAAGCTCGAACGTTTTGCGGATCTGCGGTATGCCGGCCAGAGCTACGAATTGACGGTGCCCTGGGAAGATGCCGCGGCCAGATTCCATCAGGAGCATCAGCGCGTTTACGGCTATGCCGACGCGGCGCGGGCGGTGCAGACCGTTACGCTCCGTCTGCGAGCCACGCTGGCGGTGGAGCGGCCCTCGCTTGCCGTTCCCCGGAGCCGGAAAAAAGGGGCGGGAGTGGTCCGCAAGGTCTGGGTTGCCGGCAAGTGGCGCCAGGTGCCTGTGGTGGAGCGGGAAACGATCGGCACCAAGCCATTGCAGGGGCCTGCCCTGGTGGCGGACTATGGGTCCACAACGCTGGTTCCCCCGGGCTGGACCATGCGCTCCGATGCTGCGGCCAATCTGCTGCTGACCAAAGCCTGATTCGCTATTCTTTCAGGTACATTTTGAATTCGAGGCCCCGGTCTTTCCAGACCTTCACCGGCTTCATGCCGAGCACGACGTAGATATCCTTTTCGGTCGCCTCGGGCTCGTAGCCGTAGTATTGCGTCAGGAAGCGGCCGAGGGGCGACGTTCCGAGCAGGTGAAGTGGATCCCAGGTCTGCGTGAATGTCACCAGCAGTTGAGGCGCTTCGGTTTGCTGCATCTTCCGCAAGTCAGAGGGCCGGAAACTGGCCACGGGGATCGCCTTGTGCGGCAGTTGCACGTAACCAAATTCACGCCGCCGCAGGGCATCCACGAAGGGAAACGCCGTGGCGAGTCTCGCCCGCGGCACAAGGTCGATCACGCGGGCCACTTTTTGTTCCAGACCGGCGAAGGCCGTCCAGGCCAGGTTGTTTTCCATGGGGAAGGGGTAGACCGGATTGACGATATTGGCCGTGACCAGGCAGGCGGTTAACGCGCAGAGTGCGCCGATTCGCCACTTCTTGGCGAGTCCGGCGAAGGCAAGGGCAAAGGCGGAGTAGAGAATCGGCATCACGGGCAGCAGATAGCGTTCGAGCACCGCGCCGCCCAGGAGGCAGACTGCGACGGTGTGGGCGGCAGCCAGCGTCAGTGCGACCCGCCAGTTGCGGCTGTGGAACTGCGGGATTCTCCGCCAGGCGTAAATGACGGCGGCGGTGCCGATGACGTGTCCGGTCGAGAGGAGCAGGTAGTAGACCCGCCGCACTAAAGCGAGCAGCAAACGGACCGGGTGCAAGGGATACCAGACGTTGTATTGGGCGAATTCCGCATTCCCGGCCCAGTGCCCCGTAGCCTGATGCAGGGCGATCAGCCAGCCCCCGAGTGCAGGCAGCGGCAGCAGGAACCACGCGGCATCGCGCAGACGATGCTCTTTGATCAGCCACAGGCCGAAGACGGCGGGAACCACAATGCCTGTTTCCTTGACCAGCACCAGCACCACGCATGCCGCTGCGGCGAGACGGATTTCATCCTGCAGAAACAGGAGCAGTGCCACGGTGGTGAAGGCCATGGCCGGCATATCCAGCAGGACCATCATCGACTGGGAGAAGAACAGTGGCGAAACGCACAGCAGAATCGCGGCCGTGAAGGCAGGCGCGCCGGCGATGCCCCGGCTCAGTTCAATGGCCAGCAGGAACGTGCTGAGCGCGGCCACCGCCGCCAGGCAGAGCATCGCGATCCGCGTCCCGATGACGGAGAGCCCAAAGAGCTTCCAGAACCCGGCGAGGAAAGCCATGACGAGCGGCGGATGCACGTTCGGCAGAGTGGAGTACGGAATCCAGGCACCGGTTTCGAAAAGATCGAGCGATGCGGGGACGAATTGACCGATCTCATCCCAATAGAACGGGGTCTTCAAAAGCGGTCCATGCGCCAGCACCAGCAGCGTGGTGAAAAACAGGAACACGAACGCATAGGAACGCTTCCTGACGCGAAGCCGCTGTTCCGCCTGCATCACAAACCGTTACTGTACGAAGCCGGAGCCGGCGCGGGGTTCGAGCTTGATTTCACCGAAGGCAGCCTCATACTGGCCGACGTTCTGCTGCAGCAGTCCAAGCAAGGCCTTGGCCTGTTGCGGGCTCAGGTAGACGCCCTGGAAGTTCTGGATGTGCACGGTGTCGGGGGAGGTTTGGTTGACGATGCCGAACATCAGCAGGAAGTCCCAGAGGTTGGTCCGGATCTGCACGCTGTTGGCGTAACCCTCCCGGTATTCCTGATTTTTCTCTAACAAAAGCTTCGGCTGGGCGGGACTCATGGGTTCATGGTAACGCGTCGGTGATCGGGAAAGCCGCAAATTCGCCGGTACCGCTTTCGGCGGGAGGGGCTTTTATGGTACCGTTTCGTCTTTACGCCCTATTTCGGACTTTCGGCAGAACAGGATCGACAACGGTGATCGACCAGGATTACTCATCCACATTGGAAAGCGTAGATGTCGCCGAGAGCGAGATCATTAAGGCGGCGGAGGAAGCGGGGTTTGATGAGGACAGTCTTCATCAGATTTCCATGGCAGCCCGCGAGTGTCTTGTGAACGCCGTGGTGCATGGAAACCGCTACAACAGGAACAAAAAAGTACATCTGAGCGTCTCAAACGAGAACGGAAGGTTTACTATCAAGATCGGCGATCAAGGCGATGGTTTTGAGCGCCAGGAAGTACCCGATCCGCTGCAGGAGGAGAATGTGCTGCGTCATTCCGGACGCGGATTGTTCCTCATGGAAGCGTTTATGGATGAGATGAGTGTCGCGAAGGCTGAGCCTTCCGGCACCATTGTTACGCTGGTGAAGAATCTGGGCGGGCACTGAGTTGTGCGGCCGATAGTTTTGTAATTTTGATTTTCAGTTCCATTCGAGGAGGCAAGCGGCAATGAGCATTAAACTGAACACCCGGCAGGTGGGTGACGTGACGGTAGTGGATGTTTCCGGTCGTATTACTCTTGGCGAGGGATCGAGCGCGCTGCGCGATCTGCTCCGCGACCTGGTTTCTAAAGAACAGAAGAAGATCCTGTTGAACCTGGGCGATGTTTCCTACATTGACAGCTCCGGCATCGGCGAACTGGTTTCCGGCTTTACGACGGTTGCCAATCAGGGTGGCTCTTTGAAACTGCTGAGCCTGACCAAGCGCGTGAAGGATCTGCTGCAGATCACCAAGCTCTACACCGTTTTCGACGTAAAAGACGACGAAGCGGAAGCCGTCGCCAGATTCTAAGCGCGCGGCAGCATTGCAATTGAGGCCGGCATCCCGTGAGTGGGATCGCCGGCCTTTTGCGTTTGCGAGGTTGTGCGATCCTGTGGGAATCCATACGCAAGCTGATTCCGCTGCTTCTGTTTCTGTGCGTATCCGCGCTGGCCGACGATGTTCTGACGGTTTACGAACTGCTTGCGCCGGCCACGCACAAGTTCGCGATCATCTATGACATGTCGACAGCGGTGGAGGGTGCACCGTATCTGTTCAATCCCATCCGGCGGGGCTCGGTGGCATCTGACGAAAGGGTGCTTGACGCGGCAACCGGGAAACCTTTGCAGTTCGAAACGGTCACCTACGGGCAGGCCGTGAAGCATGGATTGCGGGGGAAGCAATCGGCGGATGAGTATTTGCAGGTCACGCTGGCGCGGCCGGTACCCAAGGGCGGGGAAGCGCGCGTGCGGATCTTCAAGACCTACATGGACGCGGCTTCCTACAACCCGGACGGGAAAGAACTGGTCTTCGAGCGCAGTTTCGGGATCAAACGGAATGTGATTGTGCTGCCGGCGGGGTACGAACTGATTGCCTGTTCGGCGCCCGGGATTGTGACGACGCAGTCTGACGGGCGAATCCGCGTGAGTTTCGTGAATGACCGCGATGACCAGTTGCTGGTCAAGCTGCGGGGAAGGCCGGTGACGAAATGATCTGGTTATTGCCGCTTTCCTTTTTGCAGGTGCACCGGGCGGAACAGGACCGGGAAATCTATTACCAGCTTCTGGAGCCGGAGACGCACCAGTTTCGCATCTCGCATGATTTCAACGTGGCGAAGGTGGGGCAGAAATCGGTGCAGAGTTTGATCCGGAAGGGGTCGACGGCATGGAATCCGCGTTTCTTCAACCTCGATACGGGTGAGGATTTGAAGGCGTATCCGGTGGAAGGAGCGGTGCAGGTGGATCTGGCCAGGCCTGTGGGGGAAGGCGAATCAGTCCGGATACGTGTACAGGAAACCTATACAGATCCTGTTGGCTACAAGATGGAGGGGGAGCAACTGGTCTGGGACCGAACGCTGGGGCGGCCGAGGAACCAAGTCACACTGCCCGCCGGATGGATGCTGACGGAATCGACGGTGCCGGCGATCATCACGCTGGACGCGGAGGGTCGCGTGGTTTGCAAGTTCAACAACCCGCGCAATGACGAGTTACATGTAATCCTCAAGGCGAAGAAACGCCCGAAGTGATAGTCTTATGTCAGTCCGCTTTTTGTGCGGAAATGGACAATCCTCTTGAAAATCCAACATCTGCTGCCCTCGCTGGCAGCCCTCGCCCTGACTTTCGCGGCAGTCCCTGTGCAAGCCGCCGACCCCGCCGTAATCACCGCCGCCATCAACTGGCCGGGTGCCAAAGCGCAGTTCTTCCTCAGTGACGGCACGTATGTGCGTTACGACATCAAGGAGGATCGCGCCGATGAGGGCTATCCGAAGCCGATCAACAACAACACGTGGCCGGGCCTGGGGCCATACGGCAAGATGATCATCGCGGCCGCCATAGGCCTCGATAAGAACAAGGCCTATTTCTATCTCAGTGACGGCACCTATATCCGGTATGACATTGCGGTGGGCGGCGTGGACCGCGGCTATCCGCAACCGGTCGATAACAAGACATGGCCGGGTCTGGCGCGGTATGCGACGAAGATCTATGGCGCTCTGAACTGGGGTTCGACGAAGCTCTATTTCTTCCTGAATGACGGCACTTATCTCCGCTATGACCTGCGGGCGGACCGCGTGGAGGAAGGGTATCCGAAGCGGATTGATTCGAGCACGTGGCCGGGTCTGGCACCGTATGCACGGAACATGGCGGCGGCGATCAACTGGACGAACGAGAAGGTTTACTTCTTCCTGGATAACGGGACCTACCTCCGGTTTGACACGGTGACTGACCGGGTGGACCCGGGCTTCCCGAAGCCGATTGACAACCGCACCTGGCCTGGTCTGCACGGCTTCTTCCGCCGTATGCGGGATAAGTAAGTGTCAAGATAGAACTCTTGAACAGCGGCTTGCTATTACTCCTCGCCCCGGGGTTGATCTGGGGCGCATCCTTTCTTTTCATCGCGGAAGGGCTGCAGGCGATTGGGCCCAGCGGCGTGGGGTTCGTGCGCATTTGCATCGGTTTCGCGACGCTGGCGATGTTTCCGGCGGCTCGAAAGACGGTGGCGCGTGAGGACTGGGGCAAGGTGGCGCTGCTCGGCTTGCTCTGGTTCGCCTTTCCGCTGCTGCTGTTTCCTTTTGCCGAACAGCGCGTTTCGAGCGCGATGACCGGCATGTTGAATGGTGCCAATCCCATCTTCGCGACGGTGGTTGCGGCGTGGCTGATGAAGCGCTGGCCATCGAGGGGCGTGGCCGTGGGGCTGGCGATCGGTGTGTTTGGCACGGTGCTGACGGCGCTGCCGAGTCTCGGCGAGGGCCGGAGCAGCGCGCTGGGGATCGGCATGATTGTGGCGGCGCTGACTTCCTACGGTTTTGCGCTGAGCCTGGCGCGGAGTTTGCAGCAGAAGTACGGCGGCATTCCGGTGATTTGGCGCGCGCAGGGCGTGGCGGTGCTGATGGTGGGTCCGTTCGGGGTGCCGGACCTGCTGACGGCGCACTGGAGCCTGGAGCCGCTGCTGTGTTTGCTGGCTCTCGGGTCGTTCGGGACGGCAATTGCGAATGTACTGATGGCTGCGGCGGCGGGCCGCTTCGGAGCGGCGCGGGCGTCCGGGACGACGTTTTTGATTCCCGTGGTGGCATTGATTTTAGGGGTGCTGGTGCGGCATGAGTCCGTGGCCTGGGTATCAGTGGCGGGGTGCGTGGTGTGTTTGGCTGGGGCGTGGGTGATGAAGCGGGCTGTATAAGGAAACCGTACAGTGGTTTCGTTCCGTTGATTTTGTGGTCTGGGGCAGCTTCCGGGCGGGCTGTAAGTGCCCGGCCGATTGCACGATAGCACGGGTTTTGGGTGCAGGGTGTTGGTGTGGCGGGGGAAGTGCTCTGGATTGAGGGGGATGTGAGGGTGGGT
>CAIXXM010000164.1 GCA_903923395.1 uncultured Acidobacteriia bacterium | reverse complement strand
GGACATGGTGATCGGGCAGCCGAATTTCACCACGGGCACCGCGAACCCCACGGGCGTGAAGCCCAATTCCCTGCAGTTGAACAACGGCAGCTACCTGGGACGTTCGGGGCTAGCGATGGATGCGGGGGGCAATCTCTTCGTTGCGGACATCGGTAACAACCGTGTTCTGCGGTATGCGGCCAGCCGCCTGAATAGCGGAACGAACAACCCCAATGCGGATTTCGCCGTCGGCCAGCAGGATCTGATTTCGAACAGCCAGCCGACCTCCAGAGTCGACAAGTCGACGCTTTACCGGCCCACCGGGATCGGCTTTGACGCCGCTGGCAGACTTTATGTGGGTGACTCGGCGAACCGAGTGCTGGTTTATGGGTCCGGCGTGGGCGCGAACACTTCGGCGCTGCGGATTCTTGGCATTCCGACCACCGCGGTCAGCCCCTTGAGCGAAATCAGTTTTGGTACCGCTACGACGAATGAGTTCGGCATCTGCCAGTACGCTTCCGGTGTGGTGATCACTGACTTTGCCAACAACCGTGTACTGGTCTACGGGAGTTTCGACAGTTGGAGTTCTGAAGCTGTTCAATTTTCTCCCTCGGCGGTCTCTGTACTGGGCCAGGCGAGCTTTGGCGATTCGAAAGCCAATCTGGGGAATCCGGAACCGTCCTCCAACTCCTTGAGCGGGCCGGTCGATGTGGCGTTCTCGGGCACGGAACTTTACGTGGCGGACAGTTCGAACAACCGCGTCCTGGTTTTCACGAACAATCCGGGGCCGGTGATTTCGGGGTTTGCGAACCGTGTTTTGGGTCAGCTGGATTTCCCGTTTTCGGCCGTGAATCTGATTGAAGGTCACGAGTTCAACTTTGCGATCAATTCCGGGACGTTCGGTGCGGTGGCTTTGGACACGAGCGTCAGCCCGGCCCGGCTCTATGTCGCGGACACTTTCAACAATCGCGTCCTGGGCTTCAGCAACTTCAACGCACTGAAAAATGGCGATTTCCCGGACGTTGTGATCGGGCAGCCGGATCTGAACCGCAACCAGATCAACTATCCCAACAATGATGCCAACAAGCCGAATGCACAGGGTTTGTATCAGCCCACCGGTCTGGCCATTGATAGCGCAGGCAATGTTTACGTGGTCGATTCGGGGAACTCGCGCGTGTTGCGCTTCCCGTCTCCCTATGCTGGTGCGAAGAGTTTGCCGACCGCCGACCTGGTAATAGGGCAAACAAGCTTTACCTCCACGGTGACGGACCCCTCGGCGCGGACGATGCGCAAGCCGGTCTCTATCGCGCTCTCCACCGATGCGAAGACCCCCGGGAAGTCCACGGGTTATCTTGCTGTTACTGACGCCAGCCTGAACCGGGTGTTGATCTTCGCGCAGCCGTTCAGCATCGGCATGGCAGCTTCGGTAGTGCTGGGCCAGTTCTCCTTCCAGGACGGCGCTGCAGGTACCGACATTCAGCATTTCACCACGCCGCGCGGCATTGCGATGGACCAGTTCGACCGCTTGATTGTGGCGGACTCCGGCAATGCGCGGCTTTGCTTCTTTGACCGCGTCTTCAGCCTGAGCAATCTGCAGTCGCCGCAGTTTACCATCAAGGCGCCTTCGGGCGGTACGGGGATGACCTCGGTTTCGGCCTCGGCTACGGGAGATTTCTGGGTTTCCGATACGAACGCGAATTTGATCTACCACTTCCCGTCCATCAGTGATTTGCCATCGAAGAACTTTGCTTCCGATGCGACGACTCCTGCGGTGGGACCGCATGCGGTGTTTGTGGACGGTTTCAACAACCTGATCGTGGGAGACCAACTCAACCGGGTGCTTTACTTCGCGCCGCAAGTCACAATCGAGAATGCGGCGAACTACTCGCAGCGCCCACTCTCACCGGGAACAATTGCTTCCATCTTCCCGACCAGTACGAAGAATGTGCTCGCCTCTGCCACACAGACCTTTGACTCCCTGCCCAACCCCATTCCCGTCGCGACGGTTTTGGCTGATACGCAGGTGATGGTGAACGGTACAGCATCGCCGCTGTTCTATGTGTCGCCGGGTCAGATCAACTTGCCGCTTTCGAACAATCTGCCGCAAACGGGATCTGTGGATCTGCAGGTGATCAAGAAGTCCACTGGCCAGATCATGGGTGGCGCGGAATTGCAGATGGCCAAGGGTTCGCCGGGCGTATTCACGATTGGCGCGGCTGGCAACGGACAGGCCATTGCGGTGCATCCGGATGGATCACTGAATTCGACCACCAACGCGATTGCGCGCGGGCAGTACGTGACCCTTTACCTGACGGGTGAAGGCTACGTGAGTGGCGCGCCGGCAGATGGGCAGATCAGCGCGGGGCCGATTGCGAATCCGGTGCTGCCGGTGATTACGCTGAACAACGGCAGCGCACAATACACGATTCCGTCGTCCAACATTCTCTACTCCGGCATTGCGCCCGGACTGGTGGGCGTGTGGCAGATCAATGTGACGATTCCGTCTGCGGCTCCGAGCGGCACGCGGGTCACGATGATTGTGCAGCAGTACGGCTACACGAGCGTGGACCCGACGAACGCGACGACTCTCGCGGCGACGACGACGACGATCTCGATCAAGTAGAGGCGGCTAGTGGGCTCGTTTTATCGCTTACGCTTGCGTTCCCACGCAGCGCTCGGCGATAATGAAATCACGTACATATTCGTACCCGGGAGCAGCTCTTGGTTATCGTAGCCCCTCGCTCTTCGCTTGTCGGTGCTCTCCTCCGTAATGTAGTCCCTTCCCGTCGAAATTCTCTGTTGAATTTCCTCCGCGGGCTTTCGAGAGATGAACTTGAGTGTCTCGCGGAATTTGAAGGCTCCTGCATTCTGGATTCGTTGAGCAACCAGAAACGTAATCCGTACCGTCTGCTTGCAGACTTTTTTGATTTTTCAGCGGCCAATCGTTGGGCAAACCCTGACGAGAAAGCCCACAAGACGATCGTCCTCCTGGCTTACCTGGACCATTTGGACACGTCGAAAATTCGAGTAGCGGTCGGACATTAGTTCCCCGGCTTCTCCCCCGTGATCCGGGCGGAACCACTTTGTTCCGCCCGCAGTACTTCTCTACCCCATTGCTCCGAAGTAAAGATCCCCTGCCCTGTCGATATCCTCCAAGCTCAGCTTTGGTTCCCGTTCCTCAAACACAGCAATCGATTCAATGATCCGGAAGAAATCCCGCGGATAACAGGCCCGCAAATCGCCGCCCCGTGCCACACAGAGTTCCCTGAGGTATTCCCGCGCACCGGTATCGGAATCCCAGCCCGCACCTTCCAGACGCCGTTCCAGGATTTCATCAAAGACGCGGGGGCCGATGGCATCCACCAGGATCTTGTTCGGAATGCGGCGCAGGAAGGCTTCATCGGCGAGTTCGTTCGGAGCCAAGTTCGTGGAAAAGACGACGAACACTTCGAAGGGAATCGGGAACTTGACGCCGTTTGAGAGAGCGAGGAAGTCCATGCGGCGGTCCAGGGGTACGATCCAGCGGTTCAGAAGGTCCCGCGGGGAGATCATTTGGCGGCCGAAGTCATCAATGACGAAGACGCCATTGTTGGCTTTCATGTGCAGCGGCGCGGTGTAACTGCCGGTCTCGGGGTCACGGCGCAATTCGAGCATTTCGGGAACCAGTTCGCCACCGACGACGATGCAGGGCCGGGAGCAGAATACCCAGCGGGGATCATGTTCTTCGACCGGAGCTTCCGTCGTGAGATGCACGGCGGGGTCATGGAGGGCGACGATCTGGCCGTCCACTTCGATCGCGTAGGGCACAGCGACGGCCTGGTTATAGATCCGGAGCAGTCTCTCCGCCAGAGAGGTCTTGCCGGTACCGCTGGGGCCATAGAGGAACATGGAGCCGCGTGAGACCAGCGCCGGACCGAGCCGGTTCAGCATCCCTTCTTCGAGGGTTAGATCCGCATAGGCGCGCCGCAGGATGTCGTGCGTGACCCGCACTTTGCCCACCTGCGCACGGACAGCGTTCTCGTATTGCTCCAGGGGCACGGGGACTGGACCGATGTACTTGGAGACCTGCAGCCGCTCCATAGCGCTGTTCTTGCCCGCCTGCGAGAGATTGAAAACGTAATCGTCGCCGTACATGCCTTTGACTTCGATTAACTGTTGTTGCTTCATTTTGTGGAAGATCTGTTCGAGCAACTCCAGCGACACTTTCATCGAAGCCGACATGCTCTTCATCGTGCAGGTGCCATGCTGCATGGCATGTTTCAGGAACAGTTCCAGCACCAGAGGTTCGCGGATGGCGAGTTCGTCGAGCCGGCGCGGCACCCGGTAGAGCGGTAGATCGGCCTCAGCGCACTCTGTTTCGGGCTGGAAAGCGGTTGTGGGCATGTACTTTTCCACTGTGAGTCCTACGGGTACTATCCGGCAAGATTCTCAAAGGTTAACAGAGCACAGGGAAATAACTGAGAAGAATTGCCGGTTTCTCCAACTCTGTTAGTTGAGGAAGACTTGTCCGCTCACTATTCCGTTTTCACTCCTTGCCAGCGGTATCTTGCTGGCGCACTGGTTTGGGATGGAGCCAGGCGAGATTTTCCTGCCGTTCTTGGGGTTCCCCGCGCTGGCACTTCTTTCGCGCTGGTGGAAGGCACCGGCAGCCGCCAAACTTAGTGTCTGGCTGTTGGTGCTGACGGGCGGAGCCGCGCTCTGGCTGGTGCACGCGCCGGGCCCGTCCCCCAGGCTCTCTGTGCCGGACCAGGAGACCGTGCTGGTGGAAGGCTGTGTGGTGGAACCGGGCCTGGCCGCGGCGGACCGGGAGAAGTTCATTCTGGAACTGGCTCCGGATGCCCGGGCGCAGGTCTCCCTCTACGTGAAAGAAGACGCGGAGTTCCCCACCCTGCCCTATGGAACGCGGATCAGTTTTCCCGGCAAGATCCGGACACCGCACAACTACCAGAATCCGGGCAGCTTTGATTTCGTGCACTACCTGGCACACCAGAAGATCTTTTGGAATATCTCGGGAAATGCGGAGGGGGTTAAGCAGCTCCCTGGCAGTTGCGGCAATCCCGTGGCGGCGGCGATCTTCGCGCTGCGGATGACCGCGCTCGACCGTCTGGACCGGCTCTACGCCGATGATCCCTACTCCTGCGGCATGATGCAGGCGGTGTTGATTGGGGCCACAGCGAAGCTGGAACGAATGTGGACTGAGGACTACCGTTCCACGGGCACCTTTCATGCGCTGGTGATTTCCGGCGGTCACGTCGCGGTGCTGGCTACGGTGCTGCTGTTCGTCTTGCGGTTGCTGGGTATCCGGCGCGAAGGGGCAACGCTGGCGGTCATCGCGATGGCTTGGCTCTATTCGGGTGTCACGGGCTGGCAGGGTCCGGTGGTGCGGTCCGCGGCGGGGATGAGCCTGTTTGGGTTCGGGCGGATCTTTTACCGCGACGGCAGGCTGCTGAATATTCTGGCCGCCGTGGCCATATTCTTCGTGTTGTTCGACCCGGAACAACTGCTGGATGCGAGTTTCCTGCTTTCGTTTCTTGCCGTGGCGCTGATTGGGGCGTTTGTGGTGCCGGCACTGGATGCCACGAGTGCGCCGCTTTCGGCGGGACTGGAGGCGCTGTGGGAAAGCCGCCGGGACATCCGTCTGCCTGCCAAGACGGCGCAATTCCGTGTGGAGCTGCGGTTGTTAGTCGAAACTGTGGAATTGCTGGGGGTGCCTCGGAATGCCGCCGCTGCGCTGGTGACGTTTCCGTGCCGGTTTTCGTTCTTCTTCTGGGAGCTCTTCACCACGTCCTTCTTCATTCAACTGGGACTCGCGCTGCCGATGATCTTCTTCTTCCACCGCATGGCTTTCAGCGGCCTCACGGCGAACGCGATTGTGGTGCCTGTGTTGAGTGCGGTGGTGCCGCTGGGCTTCCTGGCGGTGGCGACGAATTCGGTGTTGCTCGCCAAGCTGTGCGCGTGGCTGCTGGGTCTAGCGCAATCGACGGCGGCATTCCATGCGCGCTGGGAGCCCGACCTGCGCATCCCCTCGCCCCCTTACTGGCTCGCGGCCGTGTTCGCAGTGGCGCTGCTCGTCGCGGCGCTTTGCCGGAACTGGTGGCAGAGGGTGCTGGTGTGGCCAGCGCTGCTGGCGGCACTCACGGTGATTGCTCTGCATCCATTTCCGCCGCAGCTTCCGGCCCGGGGCGAGTTTGAATTCACTGCCATCGATGTTGGGCAGGGGGACAGCGTTTTCACGGTGTTTCCGGGCGGGGCCACCATGCTCATTGATGCGGGGGGCATTCCGACGTTCAACCGGAAACGGAAGCCGGGCATCGATATCGGGGAAGACGTTGTGTCGAACTACCTCTGGTCCCGGTCGATCAAACGGTTGGACACGGTGGTGATGACGCATGCGCATGAAGATCATATGGCGGGCCTGCCGGCTGTGATCCGCAACTTTCATCCGAAGGAACTCTGGTACGGCGCGGCACCGGAGAGTCCAGAATGGAGTGCCGTGCGGGATGCCGCTGTGAAGTACGGGGTCAAGATCCGACAGTTCCACGGCGGGCAGGGATTCGGGTACAACGGTGCGTCGATCGACTTTCTGGCACCTTACAAGGACTATGTTCCCGCCGAAAAGCCGAAGAATAATGATTCGCTTGTGATGCGGTTCGCGTTTGCTGATGTTTCGTTTCTTCTTACCGGCGATATGGAGAAGCAGGTGGAAAATGATCTTGTCTTCGATGGGAGGCTGGAGAAGACCACGGTCCTGAAAGTGGGGCATCACGGGAGCCGGACATCTTCAACGGAGGGCTTTCTCGATCAAGTCCGCCCGGCGATTGCCATTATTTCTGATGGTTTCGAGAACAGCTACGGGCATCCGCATCCGCTGACCTTGCGGGCGCTCGAAGAACGCCGCGCGATGATTCTGCGGACGGACCGGAGCGGGTTGATTCAATTGACCAGCGACGGCAGCAGGATCACTCTCAGGTATCCGTGATGCGTATCTTTTCTGGAGTGCTTGTGGCGGGGCTGGCCTGAAGACGCGCGCCAGAATGGCGCACGAACGGTTTGCGTTTGGGAAGGCCGATTCTGGGGTTTGTGTGCTTCGGTACGGCGCAGGAACAGTTTGCCCCAGGGAGTCGCGATTCTGGGGGGGTACTTCGGTAGCCTGAGGACGCGCGCCAGAATGGCGCACGAACGGTTTGCGCTTGGGGATGGGCGATTCTGGTGTGTGTGTGTTTCGGTATGGCGCACGAACGGTTTGCGCTTGGGGAAGAGGCGATTCTGGCGTGTGTGTTTCGGTAGCCTGAAGACGCGCGCCAGAATGGCGCACGAACGGTTTGGCGCAGGGGAAGGGGCGATTCTGGGGTTTGTGTGTTTCGG
>CAIXXM010000163.1 GCA_903923395.1 uncultured Acidobacteriia bacterium | reverse complement strand
GGTGTTGCCGATGGCACCGTTCTGGCTGCCGTAAATACGCTTGGCGAGCTTCTCCGTGAGCAGGCAAACCTTGGAGCGCAGAGCAATATCTGACGCGGCGAGGAAACGTCCGGCCGGAACCAGCAGGTTGCGTACTGGCTTGTAATACTCATCAGACCCGATCACCAGCAGCCGCTCTTCTTTGCCATTGATGAAGAGGGCATCGTAGTTCGTCATGATGCCGGTGGAGGCGATGATGCGGTCCGCCAGTTTGGTGCGTATGGCGTCCACGTCCGCGGTCTTGATGAAGTCGGCGTTGACCTCTGCACCGGACTGCTGTGTGCCGACTTCGTAAGAGGCGAAGACCATGTTGGAGCCCACGCCCTCAATCTGTTCCAAGATGTAGTTCTGGCTGGTGAGTGAAATGGTGACGACGAGGATGACCGATGCCGTGCCGATCATCATCCCGAGGCCAGTGAGCAGACTTCGGATGGGGTTTTGGCGGAGCGCGAAGAGGCTGAATTTTAGGGCTTCGCCGGGACGCAAGGGCTAGACGCCCTGCGCTTTCTTGAGAAGCTTCTCGTCTTCGGACTTTGCGGGGTCATCCGGGGTGAGGTCCGTGAGTGCGAGGTACTTGCGGAGCATGGTTTGTGCTTCGTCCAGTTTACGCTGCGCGCGGACGTAGGCCTTGGCGCGTGCGAACAAGATCCGCGGGGAATTCGGCCCCAGTTGGGCGGCGCGGTTGAAAAGTTGTTCGGATTCCTCGAAGTGGTTGTGCTTTGCGAGGAATACGGCAAGGTCTATGATGCGGCCCTGTTGACGCGGTTCCATCTCCATCGCTTTGCGGTATTCCGCTTCTGCAGCGTCAAAGCGCTTCTGCTCTTCGGCCATGCGGGCGCGGGCGAAGTGGACTTCCACGGGATCAATCTTTGCGATGACGGGTAGCAGTTTCGCGGCCTTGTCATGACCGCCGCCAACGACGGGCGGGGCTTGCAGGTAGAACTCGTAAAGGTCATTGATGGCTTCCATGTTGACCGGGTCGAGTTCATAGGCCTTTTCGAAGAATTCACGGGACTTCTTGGCGTAACCGAGAGCCGAGACAGGGAAGGACGTTTCCGCGCGGCGCCCCCACGCTCGGGCGAGCCAGGTATAAGTCATGGAATCAGCCGGGTTGAGCGCCACAGCTTTCTCCAGGGTTTCGGTCGCGCGCTTGTATTCCCCCTGCATGAAATAACATTGCCCCAGCAGGCTGAGGGTTTTCGCGTCGGGCGGAGCCTGCTTCAGGATGGAGATCGCCGCGACATATTCCGTGCGTTTGTAATGGGCGTGGGCCCGCTCGATTCCGGGTTCAAAAGCGAACAGGGAAACAGCGGCGGCCACGAACAGAGCGGCAAATTTCATATTAATTCGTTTTCACCTATGTGGATGCTGTCCGCTGCCATACGGTTGCGGGAAGTCGTTAGCGCCTCAGAACGAGACGCACGATCTCTGTAAGTGCAATCCAAATATTGGCGATTCCCAGGCCACTCACAGCGCCGCGGAAATACGCATTGTTCCAGAATTCATTCCATGTTTTCTGAAAGGCAGCCGGCACCATCCAGGCGAGGAAATTGTCATTCCACGCCGTCATCCACGGGTAGACGAGCAGGAAGAGTCCCAACTCCAGGCAAAAAATCACAAACAGGACCGTCGAGAGGCGGTGAAACCAGGTGTGGCTGGGTGCGGGGACTGGAACCGGATCGTTCGTCTCTGGAGTCATACGGCGGAAAACATCTCCAATTGGCGGTTGTCCGGCAAATGCGACCAGACGGCGTTGGCGCGGATGGGTTCAAAGCTCATACGGTGCAAAGGGGTGGGGCCGAGGCGGCGGATGGCATCGATATGTTCCGGAGCATGGTAGCCCTTGTGCGAGGCGAGTCCGTATTCAGGATAAAACTTGTCCCACGCGCACATCATGTCGTCGCGGTAAACCTTGGCAATGATGGAGGCTGCGGCGATGGAGTGGCTGCGTTCATCGCCTTTGATGAGAGCCTGTTGCGCGATGGGGAGATCGAGTGCGAGGGCATCGACGAGGAGAAAGTCAGGACGCGGGGAGAGTTGTTCCACGGCCTTCTTCATGGCCAGACGGGAGGCTTCGTAGATGTTGATGCGGTCGATCGAGGGGGAGTCGACAGAAGCGATGGCCCATGCCGTGGCTCGTTCGCGGATCAAGGCAGCGAGACGGACCCGTTCGGCATGATCGAGTTTCTTGCTGTCGTTGAGGCCTGGAATGGGATCGTCCGGGGAGAGAATCACGGAAGCCGCTACCACCGCGCCGAAGAGAGAACCACGGCCAACTTCATCGCAACCTGCGATAAGGCGGCAACCGCGTGACCTGAGCTCATCTTCGAGTTTGGTGCTGCAGAGGTAGGAGTGGGGTGCCCGCTTGGAGGCCGTCGAACTGACAGAGCGGGACATGACGGCCTCCAGGAGAGCGGATGAGAAAAACTAGGTGCGTTCCTTGAGGCGGGCGGCCTTGCCTTTGAGTCCGCGGAGGTAATAGAGCTTCGCGCGGCGGGCACGACCGGTACGGACCAGGTCGATGTGGTCGATCATTTTGCCATTCAGGGGGAAGATACGTTCGACGCCGTGGCCGAAGCTGATCTTGCGGACAGTGATGGATTCGCCGAGCCCGGAGTTGTTACGGGCGATCATGACGCCTTCAAAGGCCTGCAGGCGCTCTTTGTCGCCTTCCTTGATCTTCACGTGGACTTTAATGGTGTCACCGGTGCGGAGCGTGGTGGGCAGGTCCGTGCGGCGATTCTTTTCGATGTACTTCATTAACAACGCGTTCTGCATGACGAGAGCCTTTTTTAAGCGTAAACCACTAGTTTACAACACTGTGTCAGGAAAGACCAGTTGCGGCGGTGTGTTTGGCCGCTGGGAATTCGGATAAACTCAGGGGCTGTGGTGGTTCCTGCGCTCATTGTTAGTGTGGCATTGTTGCTCCAACAGACGGCGGTTCGCTTTGTGGGTACCTATTCGAATGTGGTTTACACCGCGGAGCATGAGTATGGCTACACGGCAGAACTGTGGCGGGAACAGGGCCACCTGCAGGGTCTGCTCTTCGTCAGTGCGGGGTTGCAGGGGGATAAGCCAGCGGGCCGGTTGGAGAATATTCGGGAAGAGTTGGGCCGGTTGTCGTTTCGCGCGAAGCTCAGTGTGGGGTGGAGCCAGGTCAATGGCAAGGACGTGCCGGCGAGGAATCTGTTTACCTTTTCGGGTGTTTTGTCCGCAGGTGAATTGCGCGGTGTCATTACGGAAAGTGAGGGGTGGCATCCGCAGTTGCCCGTGAAGAGGGAGGACGTCGTTTTGCGGTTGCGTCCTGGCGCGTCGCCGTTTCCGGAGGGCTCACGGGAAGAGTGGGAACGCTGGATTGGTGTCGTGCTCCAAGCGCGCGGCCCCAAATGGTAACGGTCTAGTTCGGGAGCGTGGCCGTTGTTCAGTGTGGGTGGCGGAGAAGGGGTTTGACCCGGTAGAATGGCACGAAGTAACAGCTGTCCCTTGTTCTGGACAAAAAACTATCCCTGATCGATAGCAATCCAAACTCGCTGAAGGTTCTAATGCTTCGATCATCTTTCCGTCGAATTTTTGTCTTTGTGTATGCTGGCTGTGCGTTGGCGCAGGAAACTGCTCCGAAGCCGGTGGATCCGGTTGCGGTTCTGGTGGGGCGCCTCGATCTCGAAAAATACAAGGCCACAATCAAGGGACTCACGAAGTTTGGTGACCGCAGACAGGGCACCGAGCGCAATCGAATGGCACTCGACTGGATTGAAGCGCAGCTGAAGAGTTATGGCTGCACGAACACAGAGCGTATCCGGTACGAATACAACCCACCTGTGGCGGGTGCGCCGAGGACGGGTGCGGGGCGCAACAATGATCCGAACAATGGGCCGGGAGGGTCGCGACGGAGAGGCTACAGGATTCCGGAGTCAGTGAACAACGACCCGATGAAGCAGCCGGATGTGAAGTTGCGGGAGCTGAATACGCCGCCTTCGACGCCGGGGATTCGTGAGGATGTGTATTGCACAAAGGTTGGTTCCACGCACCCGGAAGAAATGTACATCATTGGTGCGCATATGGATGGCATTGGCTGGGGGGAAGCGGCGAATGATGACGGGTCCGGCACGGCGCTGGTAATGGAACTGGCGAGGATTTTCAGCAGTCCGGACGTCAAGACGGACCGGTCGATCCGGTTTGCACTGTGGAACAACGAAGAGACGGGGTTGAATGGTGCGCGTGCCTATGCGGAGCAGCGGAAGGATTTGCAGGGGATTGAATCTCCGGCGGGGTCGGGCAAGTATCCAGAGCCCAAATGGCTGGGCATGATTCAGCACGACATGATGCTTTTTGATCACGGCATGCCGTTGCCGGATGGCACGATGAGTAAGAAGCAAAGGCCGGAAGCGGATGTGAATGTGGAGTATCAAGTGACTTCAAAATTCGCGGATGCAGCCATGGTGCTGGCTCATAAGTTCCAATTGGCAAATGATAAGTACGCCACGGATTATCCGGCGAATGTGGGTCCGCACATGACCAATACGGATTCCACGCCATTTATGGATCTGACGCCGTCGATTAGTTTGCGGGAAGCCGAGCGTGGCGCGCAGTTGGGTAACGGGTGGGATCCGCAGCATCATCAGCCGACGGATATGTATTCCTTTTACAACGACGATGATTTCCGTCTGGGGTTGAACGCGGCTCAAACGACGCTGGGTGCAATTGGGCAATTGACGGGCGCGAAGATCGTTCAGTAATCTTACAGGTATAGGAGGTGGATTCTCTGGGAATCTGCATCTACTACCAAGGCTCGCTGAATGATCCGTCGAGATCGGGCGAGGCGCTCCAGGATATCCGGAGCTTCAGTCAAATGGCCGGCTGGCCCTGCAAAGACTACTCGGAACATTACTCCGGAGTTGCTGTATACACTCAGGAGGAAGCGGACAATCCGAAACCATCCACTGCTGATCCGGACGAGGAGCCATGGCCGGAGAACCTGCAGGGCCGCGGGGGGATGTTAGTTCGTGTGAGCCGGAGAAGGCCACCGCCTCTGTTGGAAGAAACGGTTTCGGGTGTGTATGTGTGCCCGCCGAATTCCGAGAGTGTGCGGCTGGTGTTTGACCGGTCGGGGCGTTTGGTTCATTACCATGACACGCCGCCGGAGATGGTGTTGAATGCCATGCCGGACACAGCCCACTATATTGCCTTCCGCCACTTCGTGAAGATTTGCGGGTCCCCCAAAGAGCACGCGATTGTTTGTCTGCTCCTGCGCATGTTGAAGGACAAACACATGAAGGATCTTCAGGTCACCGATGATACCGGGTATTGGGAAAGCGGTGATTTCGAGGATATGGAAATGAGGCACGTGGAGATGCTCCTGCTGATTGCTGCATTGCGGCAGTCGCTGGAGAAAGCCGGGGTAAAGATGTTGGACCCCCGGCTCGCTGATCCGATGGCGCAAGGGGTGAAGGCAAGTGCTGCCGGTGTGAATTGATTGGATCGCGCGCCATGCTTGGCGCGCGACCAAATGTTCGCGCGCCATTCTGGCGCGCGTTTTCAGGGGAACAGAAGCACGCACGCCAGAATGACGTGCGATCAAGAGATTTCAAAAAAATGCCAGCCCTGTTACGATAACGCTAACTTTGGAGATTTCCATGCGCCTATCGTCCGCGGTTCCCCTCTCTCTGCTGTTCGCACTTTCTCTGGCTGCCCAGCCGCCTGCTGCCAATCAGGCCGACCGGCTCGAATGGTTCCGCGATCAAGGTTTTGGACTCTTCATCCACTGGACCGTGGATAGTCAGTTGGGAACTGTCATCAGTCACTCGCTGGCTGGTGCCTCTGATGACTACACAAAACGGTACTACGAACAGCTGCCGAAGACCTTTAACCCCCGCAAGTTCCATCCGGAGGACTGGGCCATGCTTGCGAAGCTGGCGGGCGTCCGGTATATGGTTTTCACCACAAAGCACCACAACGGATTCGCCATGTGGAAGACGGATACCACGCAGCTGAGTGTGGCGAATACTCCCTTCGGGCGTGACCTTTTCGGGGAAACCGCTGCTGCGTTCCGCGCGCAGGGGATTGCCGCGGGCGTTTATTTCTCGCCGGACGATTTCCACTGGTTGTGGGAGAACAAGATCCCGATCAACCGGGGGCCGGAATTTGCCCCAGCGCTGCATCCCGGGCTGATGTCGCTGGACCAGGCGCAAATGACTGAGTTGATGACGCGCTACGGCAAGATCGACGTCGTCTTTCTGGATGGTGCGCCGGAAGGGCTGCGCGAGACGGCATGGAAGTTGCAGCCTGCTACGGTGGTGACCCGCGGGGCGATCACCACGCCGGAGCAGACGATTCCCGGAGCACCGCTGGAAGGTGCTTGGGAAAGCTGCATCACCATGGGTACGAGCTGGGGATATCAGCCCCGGAATGAGACCTACAAGAGCGGCTTCGAACTCATCCGGCTGATTTACGAAACGCGCGCAAAGGGTGGGAATTTGTTGCTCAATGTGGGTCCGAAGCCCGATGGGGAACTGCCGATTGAGCAGGAGGAGCGTTTGCGCGAACTGGGCTATTGGATGTTCCTCAACGGGGAGGCCATCTATGGGGTGCGGCCCTGGGTGCTGACCAATGAGGGGGATCTGTGGTTTACGAAGGCGAAGGATAACAGTGCGCTCTATGTTGTGGCTGCATTTCCACCGCAAAAGGCCTGGAAGCGGGGCGAATGGAAGGAATTCGTATTGAAGAGCGTTCGTGCCACGGCGCGGACGACGGCCGGCGTGCTGGGGCAGAATGATCTGGTTTATGAGTATTCGAAGACCGTTCCCCAGACCACTTGGCACCAGGAGAAGGACGGCTTGCATGTGCGCGCCATGTTCGCGCAGAGGCTGCAGGACAACAGCGCGTGGCCCAATCCAGTGGTCTTGAAGCTCACCAGCGTGGAACCGGCGCTGGTACCGCCGGGGATTGAGACCTTGAAAGTCACACGGGGACCGAAGGGTATGACGCTCGAGGGCCGGGTGGCGAGTATGGGCGATTCCCAGTCGCTGGAGGTGGCTTTCGAATACCGCTCGCTGCGGGGTTTGGATGTGAATGAGCGGCAGGGGGAGTGGACACAGACGGGGTTCCAAAAGGTGACGGCCACGGGAAGTTTTCAGGTGACTGTGCCCGGTTGGGTGCCCGGGGAGCGTTATGAATACAGGGCGGTGGCGAAGCACCCTGTGCTGACGCTCTACGGAGCTGCAAAAACGGCGGCGCTGCCGTAGGGAGGGTCAGTTTTGGTCTGGAAGACTCGATTTGCCGCGGCGGGGCTCTGGCTCGGGACGTTTCTGCTGGGTGGCTGTTCGAAGGCCGCGCCGGCAAAGCCAACGCTGCGCGCAGGGGTGATTCATTTCGTGGAGTCCGGCCAGGAACGGGTGATTCCGCTGGACAAGCCATGTGCGGACTTATGGGTTTCGCCCGATGAAAGGGTGATTGCCTTCATCACTGTTCAAGAGGCGGCGTTCGGTACGGAGAACGCGGCTGACCCTGCAATCGACGAGAGCAGTGTTTATATTGCCCGGAAGGCAGAGCACTACAAGCCATTGCGGCTGCCGTTTCCACAGGTCGTTATCGGTGGTTCGGTGTGGCGGGTCTTCCGGAGTCCGAGCGTGTCACCAGATCAAAAGACGGTCTATTTTTCGGTGCCGGTCACGATGAAGGATTGGAAGCTGATGCGTTTCCCGCTGGCCGCTGGCCCGCCCCGCGAATTATTTGACCAGTCCGAGTATTGTGTGATCTGGGGCGGTGCCTACTCCGGCTCGCTGCTCACCCTGGAAAACGTTTATGAACCGCAGAGCGAGGGGCTCCAATGCTTCGTGCGTAATGGCAGTGGTGGCCGAAATCGGATGGATGATCGGGACTGTACCGCGTTTTTGACGTTTGCTGCCAAGTGGGCGCGGCAGCATCATGGAGAGTGTGCCGCGCCGGGGTTTGGGACTGACTCTGAATGAGTGCGGACGGGGGCGCGGTTCCGGCATTGGGAGCGCGACGCCAAGAAGCCGCACGACGGGTTTGGGCGGCGGGAATTTGAGTATTCAGTTGTCGAAGAACATGGGCGCGGCCCTGTCTGCCTGCCCGGTTAAGGCTCTTGTTGGTGACTACGCGGCGGGTTCGAGGGTGTCTGGCGGGTTGGTTTCCATAAGGGAAGTGTTAATGGGCTTATCTTGCGGTGTATTTTTTGCGATTTGGGCTGCTACTTGTTCGAGTTCGATCTCTTCGAGGATCTGCTGGAGTGCTTCTTCGCCGACGGGGGCGGGCTGGGGGAGTTTGGCGTTGGCGGCGGATTCGGCCTGGAGTTTACGGCAGAGGCGGAGGTCGGCGTAGAGGCGGCTGCGGAGGCGGTG
>CAIXXM010000162.1 GCA_903923395.1 uncultured Acidobacteriia bacterium | reverse complement strand
TGACTCTCGCACTCGCCGCCGGTGTTCTGATCGCTGCCGATAAAAAGAAGACAGACGACCAGAACCGCGAAACCGTCGCTAAACCTCTTTCTGAAAAGGAAAAGAAGAAGCGCGAAGCCAAATTGAAGAAGGAACTGGAAACCCCTTGGCGCAAGTGGCTCAACGAAGACGTCACTTACATCATCACCGACGAAGAACGCAAAGCTTTCAAAGGCCTGAACACCGACGAAGAACGCGAACAGTTTGTCGAACAGTTCTGGCTCCGCCGCGATCCCTCCCCCGACACCATCGAAAACGAATATAAGGAAGAGCACTACCGCCGTATCGCCTACGCGAATGAGCACTATGCCTCCGGTATTCCGGGCTGGAAAACCGACCGCGGCCGCATCTACATCATGTATGGTCCCGCCGACGAAGTGGAATCCCATCCCTCGGGCGGTTCCTACCAGCGCCCGGCAGAAGAAGGCGGCGGCGAAACCTCCACTTATCCCTTTGAACAATGGCGCTACCGCTATATCGAAGGCATCGGCACCAACATCATCATCGAATTCGTCGATCCCACCATGTCCGGCGAATACCGCATGACCATGGACCCGTCAGAAAAGGACGCTCTCCTCTACGTCCCCGGAGCTGGCCTGACCCTCACCGAACAGCTCGGCCTCAGCACCAAGACGGACCGCTTCAACCGGACTGACGGCACCCACCTCGGCACCGCGTTCGGCGGAACCCCGGCGAGCATGGGCGAATTCGAACGCCTCGAACAGTTCGCCAAGCTGCAGAAGCCCCCGGCCATCAAGTTCAAGGATCTGGAAGCCGCCATCTCCTCCCGCATCACCTTCAACGTGTTGCCGATGCTGGTTCGCGTGGATTACATCCGCGTCACCAACAGCTCCATCCTCGCCAACATCACGGTGCAGTTTGAGAACAAGGATCTGCAGTTCCAGCAGAAGGAAGGCGTACAGAAGTCCGTCGTCAACCTCTTCGGTCGCGTGACCACCCTGTCCCGCCGCCCCGTCACCACGTTTGAAAAGCCGCTCGAAATCAACGCCCCGACGGACCTCCTCGGCAAGATCGCACAGCAGAAGTCGATCTATCAGGAATCCGTGCCGCTCGCTCCCGGCAAGTACCGCCTGAACGTGGTGGCGAAGGATACCATTGCGGGCAACATGAACAACTATGAAGTGGCTCTCGAAGTCCCCCACTTCGACGATGAAAAGCTCGCTTCGAGCAGCCTGATTCTGGCCGATACGATCGAAAAGCTTCCCACCAAGAGCATCGGTGCGGGCATGTTCTCCATCGGCGATTCCAAGGTGCGGCCCCGCCTCGGCGAACGCTTTACCAAGGAAGAGAAGATGGGCATCTACCTCCAGTTCTACAACTTTGGCGCGGATGAAAAGACCAACAAGCCAGCCGGCACCATCGATTACGAAATCGATACCGCTGGCAAGGACGGCAAGAAAGTTCTCGAGTTCTCGGAAGAACTGGCGAGCATCTCCAATGCTTCCGCCAGCCAGATCACCGTCGAGAAACTTCTGCCTCTGAAAACCCTCGGACCCGGCAGTTACACATTGAAAGTGAAGGCCAGTGACAAGAATCGCAACCAGACGGTTCTTCAGCAGGCGAATTTTACTGTAAACTAAGGCTAACCTGCAAAGGAGCGGGTCCTCTGGATTCGCTCCGCTCTGTTCTTTGGGGATTGAAAAGGAGTGCAATGCGCGGCGTGACGGCGAAATTCGCGTCTCTTCTCGTGCCTGCCTTGCGGGCTGGCATCGCTGCAACTCTGCTCGTCTCCGTACTTCCTGCTGCGGAACCCATCAAATTCTCGGGAGAACTCAGCGGGGTCGTCAACGATTCCCTTGGAAAACCCGTTCCCGGTGCCGTAGTCTCTCTCTTCAATAAGCAGGACCGCCTGCTCCAGCGCGTCACTGTGGATCCGCAGGGAACTTTCTCTTTCTCCGAACTCCTCCCCGATATCTACGCTCTCCGCGTCTCGGTGATCAACTGCCTGCCTGCGGTGCGCGAACACATCCTGGTTCGTCCGGGGATGCGCAGCCTGCTCGACGTCAGTATGTCCCGGATATACAGTGCGGTGCAGATCATTTCCACCTCACCGGCACCCGGCGGTCTGATGAGCGACAACTGGAAATGGGTGCTTCGGACCGATACCGCCCGCCGTCCCATCCTCCGGCTCCTCCCGGGTCCGGCCCCGGCGTCTTCGTCCTCCGTCAATGCGTCCGCTGAACCCGGCAGTATCTTCAATGGCTCCAACGGGCTCATCCGGGTTTCCGCGAGTGACACGGCACAGACGCTGGGCGGCGAAACCTCCGCCGACCTCGGTACACAATTCGCGTTCGCCACCTCCGTCTATGGCGTCAACCGCCTGCGCTTCAGTGGCAATCTGGCCTTCGCTCCCACCACGGGCACCCCTTCGGCGGGCATTCGCACTTCGTTCCGCCGCGAAATCGGAGACACAAATCCTGAGGTCGCCGTCACCGTGAGGCAACTGTTCTCACCCCTGCGCCCCATGGCCGGGGGAACTTCGCCCAGCGATCCACAGGGACCCGCCCTCCGCACCCTCGCCGTCAGCTTCTCCGACAAGTCCGAAATCACGGACGCCATCTCTGTGGAATACGGTGCCGAACTTGACTCTGTCTCGTTCCTCAGCCATCTGCACTACTTCAGTCCCTTCGCGAAGATCTCCTATGCAATCGGCAAGGGCACGCTCGACTTCACCTGGACCAGCGGGAACTCCCGCCCGGAACTCGGCACTGCCGCGAATGATCCGCAATCGGATTTGCAACGCGAACTGACATCGCTTTCTTTGATTCCGAAAGTCAGCCTGATGAACGGGCAGGCCAAGGTGCAGCGGGGTGACAACTACGAACTCGGCCTCTCACAACGCTTGGGCTCCCGCGAGTACCGCATCTCCGGCTACCGCGAAGTCGTAAGCAACGCCGCGCTCGCGCTGTCTTCGAGCGGAACCTCTGAGAACCTGCAAGGCGATCTTCTCCCCGATTTCTTTTCGAATTCCGTGACCTTTAATGCCGGACGCTTTGAAAGTCTGGGCGCATCTGCTTCGGTCACCCAGGATTTGACGCAGAACTACAAGGTCGCCCTCGCCTTTGGTTCCGCCGGTGTCCTTACTCCCCAGACCAATGCGATTCAGGGTTCGTCCGCCGAAGACCTTCGCCGCGCTCTGACCAGCCGTCAGCGCCCTTCCGTAACTGTACGGGCCATGGGTACAGTGAAGGAAACCGGTACACGCTTCGCAACCAGTTACGAATGGACGGATTCGAAGTCCGCAACGCCCGTGCAGATGTACTCCACACAGGTGTCGCGCTCTGACCCCGGACTGAATATCTACGTTCGCCAGCCCGTCCCCTGCCTGCCAGGTGTGCCGTGGCGCATGGAGGCCACCTTTGACCTGCGCAACCTACTGGCGCAGGGCTATCTGCCGCTCACCATGGCCGATGGGCAGCGCCTCGTCCTCATCCCCAGCCCCCGCAGTTTCCGCGGTGGTCTCGCTTTCGTGTTCTAATCCGAAATGAAAAGGCCGGATTCCCCTTGCGGAGAACCCGGCCTTTTCCTTTCCAGTTGCTGGAATCTTAGAACTGATTCCAGAGGTACTGATTGTAGACTTCGTGGTGGAACTGCACTTCCGGCGTCTTCACGAACGTACCCAGCAGACGCGAGCAGCGGTCCGCGGAAGCCTGCTTCAGGTCGGCATAACGGCCCTTCACATCTTCCCCGAACAGTTCCGTGGTCCAGTCGGCAGCTTTGAAGTTGGCCAGCGCGTCATAAACGTTGTCCGGCAGGTAGCGTTCGGCATCCCGCAGCCCTTCCTGCAGCTTGCCTTCGAGGCCGGTCTTGAACACCGACAACATCACCATGTAGGGATTCGCGTCCGGACCCACCGAGCGCACTTCCACGCGTGAGCTGCGTTCGTTGCCGATCGGAATACGAACCATCGAGCCGCGGTCCGTCGCCGAAGCCTTGATCTGGTTCGGGGCTTCGAAGTGCGGGTCGAGACGGCGGTACGCATTCACGCTGGCATTCAGGCAGAGGCAGATGTCGTTGCCGTGGGTGAGAATGCGGTCCACGAATGACCATGCAAAGCCGCTAAGCTTCTCTTCGCCGGAGGGATCCCAGAATAGGTTCTTGCCGTTCGCCGTGATCGAAACGTTGGTGTGCATGCCGTTGCCGTTCACACCCACCACCGGCTTCGGCAGGAAGCTGGCGGTCAGACCCATGCTGGTGGCGACTTGGCGGCAGATCAGCTTGTAGAGCTGGATCTGGTCAGCGGCCGTCACCACATCGCCGTAGCTGTAGTTGATTTCGAACTGCGAAGGTGCCACTTCGGGGTGATCTTTTTCGTTCTCGAAGCCCATCGCGCGCTGCACTTCGGCCACGCGGTCGATGAACGTGCGGAGCTGGTCGCCCGGCAGTGAGTGGTAGTAGCCACCCGTATTGACGTATTCGAACTTGCCGGTTTCATGGAAGTGGCGTTCTGCGTCCACACCCTTGAAGAGGAAACCTTCCACTTCATTGGCGGCGTTCAGCACGTAGCCGTTGGCTGCGAACTGGTCATTGGCATACTTCTTGAGCATGCCGCGCAGGTCGCCGCTGTAAGGGCTGCCGTCTTTGTCGATCACTTCGCTGAACACCAGCACCTTACCCGCGCCGAAGAAGTCCGCCGGAGCCCAGTAGAACGCGTTCCAGTCAATGCGCAAACGGAGATCGCTCTCGCGCTGTGCCGTAAAGCCGCGGATCGACGAACCGTCGAAGGTCAGGTTGTCGTAGCTGCCGACGAGGAACTTCTTGTCGTAGTCGAGCATGTGCAGCCGGCCTTCGAGATCGCTGAACATGACCGTCACTGCCTTGATGCGCTTCTCGTTGGTCAGGTAGGCGATGCGTTCTTCCTGAAGCGTCTCGAACGGAACCCGGTCCTTGCGCTGCTTCTTGGCCCGGAGATTGAGTTCCTCCAGCTCGCTGTAAGAAAGGGTGAGATAGTCCTGCAATGGATTCGACATTGAACTCCTTAGAATGCCCGTCTTCCGGGCGAGAGGTGAGGTGCGGTAACCCTCCATTATCAATGAGGACACCTGCTCACTCACAACAAGTTCAATCTATGGGGCTAATCCAAGTTTTTTATGTAAAGTCGCTAATCTTTCGCGGCGAAAGTGCCGATATATCGCTATCAGGAAATGACCGCCCTGGGCAGGAGAGTTGCAGAGACAAGATGAGCCGGAACAACGCATGGACCATGAATCAACGTCTGTGGCTGGGGTTTGGTGCAGCCACCGCTCTTTCCATCACATTGGCAGCCTTCTGTCTGGTCACCATAGGCAGGCTGGCGCAGCAGAGCGCCACCATTACAGGCAATCTGATGGTGCACAATCAGGCGGGCAGCAATATCAGGGCTCTGGTTTGGGAGTCTCTCGCGCAGTCCCGCGGGGGCGTGCTGCGCTCCATGGCCGGTGATCAGGAGAACGCGCGGAATCTGCTGGCCTTCGGGCGCAATGCTCTCGGGAAAGCGCGGGAAAATTCGAAGGTGCTTGCTGACGGCGCGGCTGCGGATTTGCTCGAACTCGACCGGGCCTTCTCGAATATGGAAGCCGGGGAAGAGCGGGTCCGGCAGGATGTCGAAGCCTCGAATCTGACGGATGCCGCGAACACTTTCTTCCGCGTCGTCGGTCCTGCGGCGGGACGGGCCGCCGAGATCGCCAACCGGATCATTGACTCCCGGACCGCCGAAGCCAACCAACTCACCGCGCAGACCCGCCAATCGGCCGATTACGCCCGGTGGATGTCTTGGGGCGCAATCGCCCTGGTCATTTTGATCACCGCCTTCACGGCCCGTGTGCTGACCAGGGTGAACGAAACACTGCGGCGGAGCGTGACGCAACTCTTTGATGTCACCCGCCAAGTCTCGAACTCCGCTTCGCAGGTGGCCTCGGCCAGTCAGTCACTGGCGCAGGGAGCCTCGCAGCAGGCCGCGAGTATTCAGGAGACTGCTGCTTCGAGTCAGGAGGTTTCGAACATGGCCGAGCGAAATTCCAGCAGTGCCACGGAAGCCGCCAGCCTGGTCACCAGTTCCCGCAAGAAGTTCGAGCAGGCCGAAGCAGCGTTGCAGGGCACGGTCTCTGCCATGGCGGAAATCGCAGTCTCGGCCAACAGAATCTCGGGCATCATCCGGGTGATCGATGACATCGCCTTCCAGACCAATATTCTCGCGCTGAATGCGGCTGTGGAAGCCGCGCGCGCCGGGGAAGCAGGCATGGGTTTTGCAGTGGTCGCCGATGAAGTCCGCAATCTGGCCCAGCGATCCGCCCGCGCGGCGCGGGAGACCGCGGAACTCATTGATGAATCGATCCGCAATTCGAGCGAAGGCAAGGTCCGCGTCGATACCGTCGCCTCGGCCATACATTCCATTGCCGGGGAAAGCGCCGCCGTGAAGGAACTCGTCGACAATGTCAGCAGCGAGAGCCATCAACAAGCTCTGAATGTGAATGACATTGGCCGCGCCATCACGCAGATCGAGCGCGTTACACAGAACAATGCCGCAACCGCCGAGCAGAGTGCTTCCGCAGCCCAGGAACTCGCCGCGCAGTCCCGCATGTTGCGGGCAATTGTCGAAGACTTGGCGATCGCTGTGAGTGGGAGCGCTGTGGCCGGCTAAACGATTTCTTCGGTCGCCGCATTCCAGCGGACGGTGCGCCCCTGCCGGTAGCTTTCCACTGCCATGCGGCAAGCCACACTGACCTTGAAGCCCAGATCCAGCGGACAATTCGCTTCTTTGCCCGCACGCATGCTGTCGAAGAAGTTCTGCATATGCGCTCTGGGCGGTGTCGGCGTCTGCCCCAGATAATCCAGCCCGTCGCGCCGGTTTACCTTCTGCGCGAAATACCGGATCTGCTGGCCTTTGGAGATCGTGCCGTCCGTCCCGAGCACATCTTCTGTAACACCCAGCTGGTTGTTCCCAAAGCCCGAATCCCAGCTGAAAAGCAGGTCCTCATGCTCCATGGCCACATTCATCGTGTCGGGCACTTCGCGGCCATCTTTCCAAAGATAAAGTCCGCCGGTCATGGTGACTGCCTTCGGAATCTGGAGTCCCAACACCTTGTACCAGAACGAAATCTGGTGGCACATGTTTTCGTACACATTGCCGCCCGAATAATCCCAGAAGAAGCGCCAGTTGATGTAGCGGTTCGCATCAAACGGCGTCTCCGGCGCACCGCCCAGAAAGCTCTTCCAAATGATATTTTCGGGCGTCATGTCCGGATAGGCTGGCCGCGACCACTGCGGTCTTCCATGCGGCGTATTCCGGTACATATGCGCGTGTACCGCTGTGATCTTGCCCATCCAGCCGGAATCGAGATAGTGCTTCGCGTCCAGCACCTGGCCCGACGAGCACCACTGGTGCCCCACCTGCACGGTTCGCTTGCCGGCCTTCTGGAATGCGGCGCGCATCTGCTTGGCATGGTCCACCGTGAAGGCCATGGTCTTTTCCTGGTAGACATGCTTTCCAGCTTCCATCGCCGCGGTGAAGTGTTCGCAATGCAGATGTTGGGGTGTTGCGATCAGGACAGCGTCCAACTGCTTGTCTTCGAGCAGATGCCGGTAATCCAGGTACCGCTTGGTCTGGGGAAAACGCGCCTGAAATTCATCCAGGCGGCGCGTGTAGATATCGGCAACTCCGGCAAACTCGACACCCGGGCAATTCGACGCCTCGAGCGCAATCTCCTTGCCGCGGTCACCATAACCAATGATCCCGAGCCGGATGCGGTCGTTCGCCCCCAGAATGCTGGTACCCGTCGCCATCGTTCCCGCGAGGCCCGTGGCTACATTTCCGATGAAATTTCGTCTTGACTGCATTGCAACCTACTCAGTGTATCCACATTCCTGCTGATAGATTGTAAGGTGATGTTTACCCGCATCGTATGGATCGTATTAGACAGCGTGGGCGTTGGCGAAATGCCCGATGCCGCTGCTTATGGAGACGTTGGCAGTGACACGCTCGGTAACATCGCCCGTTTGCGCGGACTCGACGTCCCGCATCTCTGCGAACTGGGTCTCGGTTTACTGAAGCCCATGCCACAACTTCCCGCCGCGCCGCACCCGGCCGGCAGCTACGGCCGCTGCACCCTGGCGTCTCCCGGCAAAGACACCACAACCGGGCACTGGGAAATGGTGGGCATTCACCTCGAAAAGCCCTTCCCGCTCTTTCCCAACGGCTTTCCACCTGAGGTGATGGACGAATTCCACCGCCGTATCGGCCGCTCGTCACTGGGCAACAAGGCCGCTTCCGGAACCGAAATCATCACGGAACTGGGCGAAGAGCACATGCGCACCGGCTCGCCCATCGTCTACACGTCCGCCGACAGCGTCTTCCAGATCGCCGCACACGAGGATGTGATTCCGGTTTGGGAACTCTATAAGATCTGCGACATCGCCCGCGAAATCCTGCGCGGACCCTACGAAGTCGGCCGCGTCATCGCCCGCCCCTTCGAAGGCAAACCCGGCGCGTTCAAGCGCACGGCCAACCGCCACGATTACGCCGTGCCGCCGCCCGCCGGCATGCTGCTCGACCAGCTCGAAGCCGCCCAAGTGCCAGTCTACAGCGTCGGCAAAATCTTTGACGTGTTCCTCGGCCGCGGCATTGGCGACCACGTAAAGACCAAGACCAACGCGGACGGCATGGCGAAGACGCTCGAAGCCATGCGCGAACAAGCCACCGGACTCATCTACGTCAACCTGGTCGATTTCGACCAGCAATACGGCCACCGCAATGACGTCGAAGGCTACGGCGCGGCGCTCGAAGAATTCGACCGCTGGCTGCCCAGCCTCCAGGCCGCGCTCGCACCCGGCGACCTCGTCATCCTCACAGCGGACCACGGTTGCGACCCCACCACGCCCTCCACCGATCACAGCCGCGAATACACCCCGCTGCTTGTCTTCGGTCCCCGCGCCAAAGTCGGCGTCGACCTCGGCCTCCGCGCCACACTGAGTGACCTTGGGCAGACGGTCGCGCATAACTTCGGCGTCCAGATCGCGAAAGGCGAAAGTTTCCTGAACCAAATCCTATGAGAAAACCCTTGATGGCGGGCAATTGGAAGATGTACAAGACCCCTGCCGAAACCCACAACTATATTGAAGCCTTCAAGCCCCTGGTCGCGGCCAGCACCCACTGCGATATCGTGCTTTGCCCGCCGTTCCCGAATCTTCCCGCCGCCGTTGCGGAAGCTGCCGGAACCACCATCGGCATCGGCGCGCAGAATCTGCACTGGGGCAAGGAAGGCGCGGTGACCGGGGAAGTTTCCGGCCACATGCTGCAAGCCGTCGGTTGCTCCCACGTGATCATCGCGCACAGCGAGCGCCGTCAATACTTCAAAGAATCGGAACCCGAAGTGGTCAAGAAGGTGGAAGCGGCTCTCGAATGGGGCCTGACGCCGATTGTCTGCGTGGGCGAACTTCTCGCGGAGCGCGAAGCCGGCCGAACCGAAGACGTGCTTTCCGAACAGTTCGACGGCGGTTTGGCACCGCTCACTCCCGAACAGTTCGCCAAGATTGTCATCGCCTACGAACCGGTCTGGGCCATTGGCACCGGCAAAGTGGCCACGCCGCAGATGGCTTCCGATGCCCACAGGTTCATCCGCTCCAAGGTGACCGCACGGTTTGGCGCGGAAGCTGGCGCAGCGGTCCGCATCCTGTACGGCGGCAGCGTGAAGCCCGACAACGTCAAGGGCCTGATGGCGGAAGAAGAGATTGATGGCGCTCTGGTAGGCGGCGCTTCTCTCGACCCCAAATCTTTCGCTGCAATCGTCAATTACTAGATGGAAGGGCCGCTCGTCCGCGTTGAAAACCTCACCAGAGTCTACCGCTCCGGCGCGTCGGATCTGGTGATTTTCCGCGAACTCTGCCTGGAAGTTTTCCCGGGTGAACTCATCGCCATTGTGGGGGCCAGCGGAGCAGGGAAGAGCACCCTGCTCCACCTCATCAGTGGACTCGACCAGCCCACGGCAGGCAGTATCTTCATCGGCGGACAGGACATCACAAAACTTCCCGAACCCCGGCGCGCCCGCTTTCGGAACCGCGAAATTGGATATGTCTGGCAGCAGCATCATCTGCTGCCGGAATTCACCGCGCTCGAAAACGCGGCCATGCCGCTGCTAATCCGGGGGATGGGGCAGCGCGAGGCCCGCCAGCATGCCCTGAAATATCTGGAAGCGACCGGGCTTGCGGCCCGCAGCCACCACCGTGCGGGAGAACTTTCTGGCGGTGAACAGCAGCGTGTGGCGATCGCGAGAGCGCTGGTGGCCGGCCCCAGCCTTTTGCTGGCGGATGAGCCTTCTGGCAATCTGGATGAGGCCACCGGGGCCTCGATTTTCGGTCTCCTGCAGCAAATCCGGCATTCTCTGGGCCTCACGGTGATTCTTGTGACCCACAATGCCGCCTTCGCGAGCCAGTCGGATCGCACCCTGACCCTGGAGAGTGGTATTCTCCGCTAATACGCAAGTGGTTTTGCAACAATATTGAAGTGAAGGGTATCTTATGGTTAGGGGTAAGTTCTGCCCTTTGCCAGGCTGCAGTGGTTTTCCAGCGGCACTAAAGTTTTTTTAGCAAGCTGTCGTTTTAGAGCAGTAGTTGAAGGGGGCACCCAGATCATGTTCGAGCGTTATACAGAGAAAGCCCGCCGCGTCATCTTCTTCGCAAGATACGAGGCCAGTCAATTCGGCAGTCCCTACATTGAAACGGAGCATTTGCTCCTTGGACTGTTGCGCGAAGACAAACAGCTCGCCAATCGGTTCCTCCGTTCGCACGCCGCCGTCGATTCCATTCGGAAGCAGATCGAAGGCCACACCACGGTCCGGGAAAAGGTCTCCACCTCGGTCGATCTTCCCCTGAGCCATGAGTGCAAGCGCGTGCTGGCTTACGGCGCGGAGGAAGCGGAGCGGTTGAACCATAAGCACATCGGCACGGAGCACCTCCTGCTGGGTCTGCTGCGCGAGGAAAAATGCTTCGCCGCGGAGATCCTGCACGAACGGGGCCTGCGCCTTTCCACCATCCGCGAAGAGCTGCAACGCTCCCAGACGGAAAAGGTGTCCTCGAACCGGCCCAAGGAAAGCTCCCTGCTGGCCGAGTTCTCCCGCGACTTGACGCAATCCGCCATGGATAATGCGCTCGATCCGCTCATCGGCCGTGATTATGAGCTCGAACGCGTCATCCAAATCCTCTGCCGCCGGACGAAGAACAATCCCGTTCTCATCGGCGAACCGGGCGTGGGCAAGACTGCCATCGTCGAGGGCCTCGCGCAGAAGATCGCGGAAGGTGACGTGCCTTCCTTCCTGGCAGACAAGCGGATTCTCGCGCTGGATCTGTCGCTTATCGTTGCCGGCACTAAGTACCGCGGCCAGTTCGAAGAGCGTTTGAAGACCATCATGAAGGAATTGATGGAGAACCAGAACGCGATCATCTTCATCGACGAACTTCATACCCTCGTCGGCGCTGGCTCGGCGGAAGGCTCGCTCGACGCGGCCAACATCCTGAAACCCGCTCTTTCCCGCGGCGAAATCCAGTGCATTGGTGCGACCACGCCAGCGGAATTCCGCAAGTCGATTGAGAAGGATCGGTCTCTCGAACGTCGCTTCCAGGCTGTTAAAGTTCCTCCGCCTGCCGAAGCCGATGCCGTGCGCATCATGTTCGGGATCAAAGACCGCTACGAGAAGTTTCACGCCGTCAGCTATACAGACGACGCCATCGAGACCGCAGTCTTCGCCTCCAACCGCTACATTCCAGACCGCTTCTTGCCGGACAAGGCCATCGATCTCATCGACGAAGCCGGTGCCCGCGTGAAGCTGCGCCAGACCACTCTGCCGAGCGATCTGGCAGACATCCAGAAGCGCATCAAGTTCATCGTCCACCGGATGGAGAATGCCATCGCGAACCATGAGTTCGAGAAGGCCCGCTTCTACTCCGATGAAGAGCGGAAAGAGCGTGAGAACATGCGCCAGCTCCGCGAGAAGTACAACCTTGACGACACGTCCACCGGCGTTGTCACCAAGGACGATATCGAAGATGTGGTCGCCCGCTGGACCGGCGTGCCGATGACCTCCATCAAGGAAGAGGAAATCAGCAAGCTCATCCGCGTGGAAGAAGAACTGCACCGCCGCGTGATCAGCCAGGATAAGGCGATCTCTGCTTTGGCCCGTGCCATCCGCAGGTCGCGTGCCGGGCTGAAGGCTTCGAACCGTCCGGCTGGCTCGTTCCTGTTCCTGGGGCCCACTGGCGTCGGCAAGACGGAAGCCGCCCGCGCGCTCGCTGAACTGCTCTTTGGCAGCGAGAAGAGTCTCATCCGCTTCGATATGTCGGAGTTCATGGAGAAGCATTCAGTCTCCAAGCTCATCGGTTCGCCTCCGGGCTACGTCGGTTATGAGGAAGGTGGCCAGTTGACCGAGCGCGTGAAGCGTTCGCCGTACTCCATCATCCTGCTCGACGAAATCGAAAAAGCGCATCCCGATATCTTCAATATCCTGCTGCAGGTGTTTGAAGACGGCCAGTTGACCGACGGTCTCGGCAACACCATCGATTTCAAGAACACCATCATCGTGATGACCTCGAACCTGGGTGCCCGCTTCCTCGAAAAGCGCGGTCATCTGGGCTTCTCGGCTCCCGCGAATGAAGGTGTGCCTTCGAAGATCGAAGACATGGTGCGTGGCGAAGTAAAGCGGGCCTTCAACCCCGAATTCCTGAACCGCCTGGATGACATCATCCTGTTCCAGTCGCTGACCGACGAAGACCTGATCAAGATCATGGATCTTCTGGTGGCCAGCATCAACAAGAACCTGGTCGCCAAGCAGATCAAGATTACGCTCAGCCAGGATGCGGCCAAGTACATCGTCGAAAAGACCTGTGCTGACCGCAGCTATGGTGCGCGTCCTCTGCGCCGTGCGCTGCAGAAGTACGTCGAAGATCCGCTCTCCGAAGCCATGATTCAGGGCCAGTTGCCCAAGCCGGCTGACCTTGAAATCTACCTCGGTGACACGGGCATTTTCTACCGCCTGCTCAACTCGGAACCCGTTGCTGTGACGGCGGGTGACGGCGAGAATTCAGAAGTCCTCGTCGGCGCGGCTGCCGGACCCGGCATCCCGCTTTACCCCTTCTAAATCAAGTCCAAAGAGAAAATCAACTTGAGGCCAATCCTTCGGGGTTGGCCTTTGTTATAAACTGTCGTGTCATGACCTCCAGACGCGATTTTCATAAGCTGAGCCTTGCCGCGCTCGGCACCGCCCTTGTTGGCGGCAGCGCATCGGCAGCCAAGATCAATTCCGTTGTCAAAGGCGTGCAACTCGGCGCGCAGAGCTACAGTTTCCGCGATCTGCCGCTCGATGATGCCATCGCCGCGATGGTGAAGGTCGGCATTGGGGAAGTGGAACTCTTCGCCGGTCACGTGGAACCCAAACTCCGCGGCAAGGAACTCACCGCATGGCGCGAAACCGTCAATCTGGATGAGTTCAAGAAGGTCCGGGAGAAGTTCGACAAAGCGGGCATCAACCTCTACGCCTATAACTACAGCTTCCGCGAGAGCTTCACCGAGAAGGAAATCGAGCGCGGCTTCGAAATGACCAAGGCGATGGGCGTGAAGTACATCACTGCCTCCTCCACGGTGCCGATGGGGGCCAAGCTCTACCCCTATTGCGAGAAGTACGGTATCCCGGTCGCCATGCACGGCCACTCCAACATGAAGGAAGGCGAATTCGCGACGCCGGAGAGCTTCGCCAAGGCCATGGAAGGCCGCTCCAAATGGATTAAGATCAACCTCGACATCGGCCACTTCTGGGCCGCCGGCTTCAACCCGGTGGACTTCCTCAACCAGCACCACGCCGACATCGTGACGCTGCATATCAAGGACCGCAAGAAGGACCAGGGCGCGAACTTTCCCTTCGGCGAAGGCGACACCCCGATCAAAGAAGTGCTGCACACCCTGCGGGACAAGAAGTACAAGATCCCGGCAAACATCGAGTATGAATACAAAGGCACTTCGGACTCCCCCACGGAAGTCGCAAAGTGCCTCGACTACTGCAAAAAAGCCCTCCTCAGCTAAACAAACCCTAAAGAATCGGTGCCTGGCACCGATTCTTTAGGGTTTTCTTAGGGGATGGTGATGACGTTGCTGACCGCTTGGCGGGTTTTCCCGTCAGCGGTCAGGTAACGCAGTTCGTATTGTCCAGATTTCAGCCCCGCCGTGGCGAATTTCAAGTGCCCGCGGTTCGCCGTTCCCACCGGCTGGATCAACTCTCCCGCAGTGTCCGCCGTCCCCATGGCGTAGAAGCCAATCGTGTCCTTCGGATCATGCTTGGGTGATGCGCTCCAGTCCGCCTGTACCGTAGCCCCCACCTGCACCGCGTTCACCGTATAAGGGACCCAGCCACCCAGCACGAAACCCGGATCACTCCATTGCACCGCCTCTGCATCGGTCATCTGCCGCGAAAACGGCGCGCGCTGGCTGACATCCAGCGGCTTCCCGCCCAAGTCCACGCTCTTGTATTCCCAGAACGACACATTCGGCGCCGTCGTGGCATTATTCAACAGCCAACCCACGGGCGCGATGTGAGGCCCCATCGCCGTATTGATATACACCACCTGGCTGTACGGGAACTGCCCGAATGTCGGGTCGATCCGCGCGAGATACATTCCGGTCACTCCATCGGGTGAAGTAAGCCAGTTATCGACATACACATTCCCCGGCTGGTTCTGCACATTGCGGATCTGCGTGTAATAACCGCCCGAACTTACTCCCTTCAGCTCATTGTTCTGGAAGTAAACCGACCCCGCACCCCACATGAAATCGACATCTCCTTCGATGTAGCTGTTCGTTACAAAGCCCAGCCCCTGCAGCCACAGCGTGTCCTGGAAGCTGTAGAGATTCACCCGGTTGAGGAGAATGCGCGAGTTATTGCCGCGAAAAGCTTCCGCCTGGGAACCACCCTTGACGGTCGTGTTGTGGAGGGTAATGTTTTCGAGTGTGAAGTCCGGGGCATCCACGCCGACCATCGCGCGCTGATAGCCATTATTGAAGTTATTATTATCTGGATACTGGATGACGGAACGGTCCCGGTCCACGCCCCGCAAGGTAATAAACGGTTTGTTGGAGGGAACGTAAAGCATCTCGTTGTAATAGCCAGGCTGGACGGTGATCGTCACCGGAGTATTGTTATTCGCGGGGACGAAATCCAGAGCGGCCTGGATGGTGCAGAAGTGTCCCGTTCCATCTGTGGCAACGTTCAAGGCTGTGGTGCCGGGTGGCGGGGGCTGTATCCGTGAGAAGAAGCTCCACAAATCCGCATCATTGATCCCCGCAAACGGTGCACCATTCGGATCCAGCAGGACACCGGGGTCCATCGCGATAAAGTACACATCGTTGTAGGGCAGGGGCTGGTGCGGATAAATCGTAGCCGTGTTGCCACTTACTGTGACGGGATAATAGGAATAAGAACTCCCGCCAACCGCCCTGGTTTGCGGGCTGGATGCCATATCAATCGTATCCACAACCTTGAAGGCCGAGTTATAAATCCGAATCTTCCCGGAAGTGCCCACCGACGGAGCCTGGTTCAGAGTGACGGAAAGCGAAGTGTCCACGCAAACATGATCCTGCCCGTTGTAGGGTGAGAAACTCACCGCCGACATGGTGGAAACCACCAGCACCGATGCTGTGGTGCTGGTAACACTGCCGCTCGAGTTACTGACCACAACCGAATAACTCCCGGTATCACCGACGGCGGCACTATTGAAAAGCAACACCGCGCCTGTCTGATTCGGGAGCAGTGCCCCATTCTTAAACCACTGATAGAAGAGCCCTGCGCCGCTTGCCGCCACGCTCAACTGTCCTGCACTGCCCACCGGGATGGTTGTATTTGCAGGCTGCCGGGTAATGCTTGGCGCGGGGGGCACAGGTGTTGTACTCACCCCCAGTACCACGGGGTTGCTGGTCACTGTACCGCCGGCGTTTGAGACCGCTACTGTATAGGTCCCGGCATCAGTCAACTGTACGGAACTCAGTTGCAGTACAGAACTGGCAGCGGACGCATTTCCAGTCAATGCCAGTCCATCCTTCCGCCATTGATAAGTCAGTGCACTGCCGGAGGCGCCAATACTCATGGTCACCGGGCTGCCCACCTGAACCACCAGTTTCGAGGGCTGCGGCTGGCTGGTAATGACCGGCGCCGAGGGAATATAACTTACAGCCAGATCATAGAAGCTTAGCGCGTTTGAGAAGTTCGTACCCCCAATGCGAAAGGCAAAGTAATCAAAAGTGGTGGCAGGCGATGGGGAATTCTCCACGGCCGTGTAAGTTAGTCCGCTGATGGCCCCGCCTGTAAGTGAAGCCGTAATGCTGGTATTCGTCGCCGAGGTTCGCTGAATCGTATATGTCAGTGTGTACTTGACCCCATCCACAATCGTCTGGCGGTCCGTCGCGCCGGTGCCATTGATCGTCGCAAAGTCGCCGAAGTTATTGAACAAATTGGCATTGGTAAATACCGTATGCCGCCCGATTACAAATGGTGAGCCGGTTCCGCTGGCGTAGTAATCCAGCCCGTACCCTGTGTCGCCGATAAACGTAGCGTCATTCATGCCGCCCGCCAGATTCGTCGTGTTCCGGGTACCCTGCGAATCCAACAGGCCAAACCGCACGTCCTGCCCGTTGTTCTTGAAGCCGGTAGTGGAAAATGTCACCGCGACGGTCAGCGTGTCGCCCACACCCAGATTCACCGGCTTCCCCGCGTCAGTAAAGAAAGCCCAAATCGCTTCCGAAGACGTCGAGGCCGGAGTCATATCCAGGCTCAGCGAACCCACCTGATCCGTCCGGATATTATTCGTCCGTCCGTTAAAAACGAATAGGGAATTATGTGGGATGTCCTGCAATTGGCTGTTGCCGTTCGCAAATGTGTCATCTACGATGACCCCCGCGGGGTTCTGCGCCTGTGCGCTACAGCACAACGCCAGCAATACGATTGAGCCGAAGTAACGATTCATGGTTCACTCCTGAGACTTGCTCAACTATTCTATGCGAATCTGAGAGGAGTTTCCTGTCTGGTTCATCGCATTTGTCACGATCCTCGCGATCCTCCTCCGCCCGAAGGGCTTGGCGGAGGCCTTCTGGGCGGTAATCGCGTCCATAGTTATACTGCTATTTGGCTGGATCACGCCGCAGCAGGCACTGCAAGCCGCCGGAGAAGGCGTGGATGTGTGCCTCTTCCTGGCCGGCATGATGTTGCTCGCCGAACTCGCGAGGCAGGCAGGAGTTTTTGACTGGCTGCCGGGCCTTGCCCTGCGCGCGGCCAGGCAATCGCGCCTTCGACTCTTCACGCTCATCTACGTCACGGGCACCCTGGTCACCATCCTGCTCTCGAATGACGCCACGGCCGTGGTGCTCACTCCTGCGGTACTCACGGCTGTCAGGAAGGCACGCACGGACGTGATGCCGTGCCTCTTCCTCTGTGCCTTCATCGCCAACGCGGCGAGCTTTGTACTGCCTGTTTCGAACCCTGCGAACTTAGTGGTTTACGGATCCGCGCTGCCGCCTCTGTTGCACTGGCTGCGCACCGTCGCATTGCCCTCGCTGGTTTCGATCCTGGCCACCTGCGCAGCCCTCTATTGGACGCAGCGGCGCAGCCTGCAAGGTACCTTTCCCGGATTACCGGAAGAAATGCCTCTCACCCCGGACGGCCGGCGCGCCGCCTGGTCCATGGTGCTTGCCGGGTGCGTGCTGCTGGTAACATCTGCGCTTGGCCGCGATCTGGGTTTCCCCACGTTTCTCGCGGCTATTGCAGCGCCCGGCTTCCAGTGGCGACGCGCCCGGAGTATTGTTCTCTCCGTAAGTTGGTCGGTCATCCCCTTGGTGCTGGGACTCTTTATCTTAGTCGCGGCGCTCAACTTACAGGGTGCCTCGCAGGCCCTTGCCGGCGTGCTTGCGATATTTGCTGGTTACCACCGCGCCACAGCTCTGCTCGCGGCATCCGGCGGTGTCGGCCTGCTTTCCAATCTAATGAACAATCTGCCTGCCGGACTGCTGACATCGACGGCTCTGGCAACAGCCCCACAATTCCGGGAAGCGGTGCTCATCGGCATCGATCTTGGCCCCAATCTCTCCGTCACTGGTTCCCTCGCCACACTGCTCTGGCTTGTAGCCTTGCGCCGCGCTGAGATTGAAGTAAGCCCGTGGACCTTCGTGCGCACCGGCATTGTCGTTGTAACTCCTGCTCTCTTGCCGGCGACACTCGCGCTGCTCTTGTAGCTCAGAAGATATAACTCAGACGTTCCCCGCCCAGGTGGATCTCATACTTCCCGCTGCCCCAAATGCTTCGGCAGTAGGGATTATCGAAGCGCTCATAACCAGATACATCCACCGGTTTGCGGTCGACTGTCATTGCCGTATCCCAGCCCATTGCGACCTTGCCGACGCCGGGTGCATCATAGCTGACTTCATCTCCATCGAACCGAATGGCGGCAGCGCTGACCTTCTCCACCCACTTCGCGAACTCACCATCTACGGCTTTGCGTCCCAACTGGCAGACCCAGATATTCCTGCGGCCATCGGCAATCAGCCCCTCACCACCCAACACTCCCTTGGCAGACCAGCGCACGGGCAATTGCGAACGCAGGGCGATGTAACCGTCCTGCTGACGCCCGAATACCCAGCCATTCTTCTCGATCACTTCCGTAAACTTATCGCGGCGGAAGACAGCTTCCGTAAAGCCAGCGGGACTCTCCTCTGCCGGACCCGGCGATGGCATGGCATTTCCCGCTGCATCGGGAGGAATCAGTGTCGTTGGTCCCGGCGGCAACTGGGAAGGAATCCGGTACATCGCGATGAGGAGGTTCTTGTATTGCACCGCCTTTGGGAAGCGGCCCACCCAGTATTTGGTGGAGACGCTGGGGTTTAGCGTGAACACCACGCTTTCCGGTCCCAGCGTCGCCTGCCAGAT
This sequence comes from uncultured Acidobacteriia bacterium, assembly GCA_903923395.1. GTDB lineage: Bacteria > Acidobacteriota > Terriglobia > Bryobacterales > Bryobacteraceae > BOG-234. Next base: position 73,456 of record CAIXXM010000162.1, on the reverse strand, counting down.
ATGTTGCTGGTAACCGGACAGACCCTTGCGATAATCCTGTGCGGTGGAAAGTGAGTAATCGGGAGTCTTATAAGTGATCTTATTCACCTGCTCGAGTGTTGTGCGGTCCAGCCCGGTGGCCGCAACCCCCATATCTTCCAGCGCACGATAAGCGCCGATTACCGCGTCGGCATATGGCTTGATCACAACAAAGTAGCGGTGGTGGTTCAGTGTCTCCAGCAGTTTACCCGCACGCTCTGCATCCGCGCGGTTCGAAAGCCTGCCAGAATCCCACATTAGATAGAAGTCATCGGGATCGTCCACGTTCAGACCCAACTTCTGTGCCGCGGCGATCGTCAGTCCCTGACGCTCCCGGTTTTCGAGTTCGGCTGGTCTTTCGAGCGCAATCCTCCGGATTAAGTCGGGCAATAAATAGCGCTTCGCGGCGGCGAGATAGACCGTCAGGACATTATCAGTGCTACCTGGTGCGCCCATCCCGAACGCGAGCCACTCAGCTCCATTCGTGCCCTCATTGGGTCCGCTCAGGACAGTGTTTTGATAAGTGCGTCCATGTGAGGTTCCGAACACTCCATGAAAAGATTCCACTGCCATGTCAAAGAACATCACATCGAGCAGCATACGTGCTTTCTCAGCGACTTCCCTGTCTTCCGCATAGTCCGCCAGATTGAGGAGGGCCGCCATGCTTTCAGGGAAATAGGCATTGGAATCCCACTCAGAGAACCCTGCCCGCGCCTTTGTCTGAATCCACTTCAGTACGGTCTTGCGGGCCTTCTGCAAGTGTTGGCGCCCGGTAAGTCCGCTGTTCGGGAAAACGGCATCGGGAAAGAATTGACCCGCCAGATATTCGCTGCTGTGAAAGAGAATCTGGTGGTTCTCACTCCATTCGCCCATTAAGTGATCTGTGCCTGGTTCATCCACCCAGTATTTGAAAGCTGTGAGACTGCGCCGGATATCCTGCCGCAAGAGCTCACTGAGCAAACCCGGGCGGGATTCACGATAGATCCGCAACAGAGCATTGACGCGGAAATCTGCCGTATCATTCCGCTCATCCACAAACTGGATGGCGGCCCGGATTGGTGCTTCGTCCACGGGTTGTCCGTTGGCAAGGTGGGCCACTTGGGCATAGAGCCCCTTGTGGTCGCGCGCAGCCAGTTGCAGATACTCCGCGCGGCGCGACTCATAGGTGCCGCGCGGTTCGTAATCATACCCCAGCGCCAGGACTGCAGCGAAGAGCAAGAGGATCAGACGCACAACTAACTTTCCATCACGAACGGAATACCATTCTTCCAGCCAATCTTGACAAAGGAAAGCAGCCAGGTCTTGCCCTTGTCCGGATTGCCCTGATAGAAGAGATAAGTCTGCCCGTCATCATCTACAAATGTGCCGGGATGTCCGGATTCCGAAGAGTTCCACTCTCCCGGTTTGCCCGCCCGCAACAAAGGCTCTTGAAACAGGCGCGTGAAATGGATGCCGTCCGTACTCTTCGCGCAGCCGATCTGTTGCGGGGCATTGTTATAAGCACCGGCATAAAAAAGATAGAGCGTGCCCTCCCTAACCACAGCCGCGGGCGCTTCACAGCACTCGCCTTCCCAGGGCAGTTCCGGCTTGAGGATCGTCCCTTCCTTGTAGAAAGTCCAATCGTTGCGGTTGAAGCCGGTGGTGGACCAGCCTGCGACCAGCATTTGTATCTTCATCTTCGGGTCGCGTGTGGCACCGTACATGAACCACTTGTCTTTGAACCGGACTAACTCCGCATCAATCACGCGCCCCGCAGTCCAGTCGCCTTCGGCTTTAAATACCGGGTTGGTGGGATTACGGTCAAACACCAAACCATCGCTGGATACCGCATGGCAGATCGAATCCTTCGCCCCGTTGCCATAAGTCTGATAGAAGAGATGCACCTTGCCCTCCACCACTTTGGCGCAGGGCGCAGCGATCCCCTTGGCGTCATAATCACCGCCCGGCAGCACTTCGCCGATCTTCTTCCAGTCCCGCAAATTGCGGCTTTCGGCGATGCCCACCGCCCAGCCATTCATTGAGCCGCCCGAACCCAGCGCGCCCGGCATGGAGTAATACAGCAGATACCTGCCCCCGAAGCGGATTACGGAAGGGTCCTTGGCAAACGGCCTGCCCAGCCGGGAGGTATCGCCCCAAAGCATCGCGGGTTGCCTGGTTGTCTGACCATGGAGCAGCGGTGCTGCCAGTCCGGCCTGGAGGATTGTTCTGCGCGTCATAACCCCACAGTATCCCAAGCGCACATGTGTCGTGTCACGATAGGAATGTTATGCGCGAATACAAGATTGCGGCCATCCCCGGTGATGGCATTGGACAGGAAGTGATTCCTGCCGGTGTTGAGGTTTTGGAGGCACTGCAGCGGAAGTCCGGCGGCTTCCAACTGCACATTGAAACCTTCCCCTGGGGCTCTGAGTTCTACCAACAGACCGGCAGCTACATCCCGCTCGGTGGACTGGGTGCTCTCCGCAACTTTCAGGCGATCTACTTTGGTTCCGTGGGCCACCCCACAGTCCCGGATCACATCAGTCTCTGGGGTCTTCGGCTCGCCATTTGCCAGGGCTTTGACCAGTATGCGAATGTGCGGCCCACGCGCGTTCTGCCCGGCATCACCTCACCTTTGCGCGGCGTTGAGCCAGACAGTTTTGACTGGGTGATCATTCGTGAAAACAGTGAAGGTGAATACTCGGGTCATGGCGGGCGCGCGCACACGGGCCACCCCGAAGAGATCGCCACGGAAACGGCCATTTTTACACGGGCTGGCGTGACGCGGATCATGCACTATGCGTTCGAAGTCGCACAGTCGCGGCCCCGCAAACTGCTCACGGTGATCACAAAGTCCAATGCGCAGCGGCACGGGCTGGTGTTGTGGGATGAGATCGCGGCGGAGGTCGCCCGGGATTATCCGGATGTGACCGTTGATAAGATGCTGGTGGATGCCGCCACAACGCGGATGGTGCTCAAGCCGCAGTCCCTGGATACGATGGTGGCGACCAACCTCCACGCGGATATCTTGACGGACCTCGCAGCAGCGCTTGCAGGTTCCATGGGCATTGCCCCCACGGCGAACATCAATCCCCCGGGCAAATTCCCTTCGATGTTTGAACCGATTCATGGTTCCGCTTTCGACATCATGGGGAAGGGAATTGCCAACCCCATTGGCAGCTTCTGGACCGCCGTGATGATGCTGGAGCACTTAGGTGAAATCGATGGGGCCTGGCGGCTGATGCAGGCGATTGAGAAAGTAACTGCCTCAACGGTCCGCACGCCGGACCTCGGCGGTACGTCTACTACCGCCGAAGTTACAGCTGCCGTCATCGACGCGCTTTGAGTCGGAGCGTCAAAAGTGCAAAGGGTGCTGCGCGCACCATCAGAAGTTGAGAAACAGCGTCGCACCGCACTCCGTTTTGCGCGAGTTCCTCAGAAAACAATTCTGGCCATCACCCGCATCGAACGGTTCGTTGTGGGTTGGCCGCCGCCGCCCGCGACTGTTGCGGTGACCTGGCCGAAGTTCGTCGCCGAGGGGCTGGTGTTGGGTGTCGCAAACTGCGAATGATTCGTGATGTTATAGACGTCCCAGCGGAGTTGCAGCGTGAGCCGTTCCCTGATCTTCAGATCGCGGGCCAGACTGGCATTGGCGCGCTTCAGGGAGTCGCCCCGGCAACCGCCGTATCCACTAATGTAATTCGGGAAGGTGCGCGCCTGCCCCGTGGTCGACACCAGCGTTGGGTTGGTGACAAAGTTCGCGGTATTGAACCATTCCGCGAGTGTGTGTGGGCCAGTGTTGCAGATATCCTGCAGGTTGCTGCCGCTGTAGTAACTGGTGGAATTGAAGGCCACCAGTGCGCCGGGTTGATACTCCTGCAGAATACTGAGTTGGAAACCGCCCGCGACCCACGCCGGAATGCCGTGGTTGAGATACTTGCGTCCCTGTCCGAAGGGCAGTTCGATCACTGCCGAACTGGTCAGCCGGAAGGGCCGCCCCAGGTTGCTGGGTTCGAAGGCCGGGGAGGTGTCGAAGGTATTCGGAAAATAGTCCGCTGCCCAGTTCCACAGGCGCGTGAAGGAAGCGTTGAGGTTTACCCCGCGGGAGAAGCGCCGTGTCGCGGTAATATCAATCTGCTCCGTCTTCGAACGCCCCAGAGGCACACTTTCCGTCAACCCATTCATTTGCGGGAAGGGTGCCCAGATCACGCTCTTGCGGATGGTGCTGGACGTGAAGAAGGAGTTCGTGGACATGTACTGGTAGAGCAAGGGGTTGGAACTCTGCAGTCCGCTGAAATTCGAGATGTTAAACGGATTCGTCAGGTTCGTGTTCCAGTTATTCGCCACCGTATTGTTGCGGGAGTTATCGAAGGACCAGTACTGTGCAGGAACCGCAGAAAGACTCTGGTTCAGGGAAATATGGTCCGAGTAAGATCCGCTGTAGCCCACATTGATTGTGGTGGCACCGCCTAACTGCCGCTGCATATCCATCCGCCAGCGGTACTGGCGGGCATGCGGGCGGTCATACGGTGAGAATGTGAAGCCTTTGCCGACCGGTGCCATCGCGCCCAGGGTATTGCCCGGCGGTGTTTGGAATCTCTGTCCATTCGCGAGAACGGGGAAAGGGTCGGTCATGGGGGAAATACCTGCCGCGGGATTGCCCACCAGCCAGGTTTGCCCGAAGTTATTCGTCAAAGTGGTGGTGGTGGCCCAACTGTAGCCCAACTGGTTGAGTGTCTCGGTCTGCACGTTGCGGGTATCGAAGTAAATGCCCGCGCCGGCACGCAGCACCGTCTTGCTGTTCAATTGATAAGCCGCAGCAAGCCTTGGCTGCCAGTTGGCGGAGTTATTCCACACCGCGCGCGGCGCTCCGTTCACGCCCGGATAAGTGGCACCGCCCAGCACGCTGAAGCTGGACGCCGGGACTTCCGGAATCGCGATCTTCGCATAGGCAGCCTGCGCTGCGGCGCTGATCGGCAGGCTCAGTGTCGGATCAAATTGTCCCACCAGGCGGTTATAGCGCTCCGTGCCGCCGAACTCATAATCGAGGCGCAGGCCGAAGTTCAAACTCAGCCGGGGGGAGACTCGCCAGTTATCCTGCACATACATCCCGATGAAGGAATCGTAGGCGGCTGAACTGGCATTGGTGTCAGCAGAGGTGGTGGTGGGCAGGCCCATCATGAAAGCGGCCCACGAACCGCCATAAGCACCTGTTCCCGCCGATTGGTAGCCATCGTCCGTCCGCTGCGTATAAGTGCTGTCGAAGGCAAAGGAGCCAGCATTGTTCCCCGGTGTAAAGCCTGAGAAATATTGTCCGCGAAACTCAATGCCCGTCTTGATGGTGTGCTTTTCGGTTTGATGGGAGACATCGGCCTTGACGGAGAGAACACGGTCCTTCGTGATCCCCGGCGCAATGGCAGGGGAGAAGCCCGTCCAGCCGCTCCAACTGATGGATGGCAGTAATGGCGCGCTCGAAGTCTTTGTATCCAGATAGGCCGGAAAGCCGACGGACGATGGGGATGTGGCTTCGAACCCCGGGTCAACACTGTTCGTGAAGTAGACATCAGAACCCACGGTTACATCGAGCAGGGTCTTCGAACCGAAGTTATGTACCCAGTCCACACCTGCGCCAACATTGTGGCGATACTGCCCGCTGCCCTGCCAGATATTGGCGTTCGAAGGTGCATAGAACTGCCAGGTGGGGTTGGAATTCTTCCACTGATTCCAACTCCAACGCGCCATGATGCGGTTGTTGGAGTTCAGATTGTAATCGTAGCGGTTGGTGTAAGAGTTATAAAGTTCCGTATAAGGCGAACTATACGCCGTAAAGTCCTGGTTCGGTTGTTGCGTGGCAACGGTCGGGTAAGTGTTAGGCAGCGGCAGAAAGCTGGAGTAGAACTTATATACCGGATTGATGATGCGGGACTGCGGCACTACATTTCCGGCGAAGGGCGTACGTACCACGTGGCCTGCACGCGTGGGGTCCGGCGCGGTGCTGTAGGGATCATAGACCTGGTAGTTGGAAGTATTGATGCCCAACAGTGCGGAGAAATCGCCCTGCCGCATGCCCGCCGTGGGGAACGCCGCGTAAGACTGCCGGTATTCATTGATCTTGAAACCGGCATAGCCGAAGAAGAAGAACAACTTATTCTTACCGTTGAACACCTTGGGAATTACAACCGGCCCGCCGATCGTGCCCGCGTATTGGTTGTGGTGGAAGGGTGTCAACGCCGGGCTGGAGGCAATGGAGTTGGCGAGGGTCGTATTGCCTGCCGCCCTCGCCGCCGCGATCCTGGTATAGTAAGCCTGCTTGGTGAAGAAGTCGAGGGCCGCCCAACTGGCCTGATCATAGGACTCCCGCAACGCGCCATGATAGTCATTCGTGCCGGAGCGCGTCATGACTGCGATATTCATTCCTGTGCTGTGTCCCAGCGAAGCATCGAAGCCGGAACTCTCCACGCGCACTGCCTGTACCAGTTCCGAAGCCGGATTAAACGCCGTACCCCGGCCGGCCTGGTTCGACACGCCATCAATCGTATATTCATTTCCACCAACACCACCGTTGACGCTGACGTTGCCCGGTCCGCCGCTGTGCAACCGAACGGAGTAATCCGAGATCGTATTTGTCGTTTGCACGCCGGGCGTCAAAGAGGCCAGCACCATCACGTTGTCGCCCGGAAAGGGGGAATTCATGATGGTCTTGGAGTCAATCAGTATCCCGGACGTGAGAGTGTCGCTATCGATGAGCGGAGGATCGGAACTGACCGTGACCGCATCAGAAACCCCGCCGATTTCCAGCTTCAAATCGACTTCCAAATGCATGCCCGCGCCAAGCGCAATCCCGTTGCGGAGGGCCTTGCGGAAACCCTTGGCCTCCACGCCCACCTGATAGCTTCCGGCGACCAGCAGAGGTGCCTCGTAATGGCCTTCGTCATTGGTCAGCAGTTCCGTCACCACGTTGGTGTCAATGTCCCGCACCGTGACTTTGGCACGAGCCAGAGCGGCGCCGCTGGGGTCAGTCACGTGGCCCAAAATCATGCCCCGCGTCTCCTGCGCGAACAGGCTTTGGGTCCACACCAGCAGCAGGGCGGTAACAACAGGAAGTAGCTTCATGGCAATCTTCTTTCTCACAGGGATTGCGGGGATTCTATCGCACACGCCGGTGGATCACAATTGCAAAGGCGCGCTGCGTTCCACCTTTGCCTGATCCATCTCAATCCCGAAGCCCGGCCGGTCGGGCAAGGCGATCCTGGCAGCCCCGGGCAGCCCCGGGTGCAGTTCGAAGTGATCGTAACTCTGCATCTTGAGGATGAGATACTCAGCCAGAGGGCAAGTCATGGGCGACTGGCTTGCGATGACATGCAGGGCCGCATGGATACCATGCCCGTGCGGAATCACATGGGGTCATAAGTGGAGGCCACCGTGCATATCTTGATTAACTCGGAAATTCCGCCGCACCATTCCGGGTCTGCCTGCACCACGGTAACTGCGCCGGACCGTAGATAGCGTTCCACTTCCCAGCGTCCATAAAAGTGCTCGCCGGATGCCACCGGTACTGATGCCGCTTTCCGGAGCGCGACAAAGCTATCCATCTTTTCCGGGTGCGCGGATTCCTCAATCCGCCGGGGCCGGTATTGCTCCACCTGTTTGGCCCAGGCGATGGCGTAGGTTTCATCCCAGCCACTGTAGGCATCAAACATCAGGTCTGTAGAATCGCCGGGTGTTTCCCGCAGCGTTTTGACTAACTCCACATTCTTGCGCATGCCCTCGGGTCCGGAGCCGGGTCCAGTAGCCAGAAACCATTTCTTTGCCCGGTAACCTTCATCCTTCAAAGCAAGGCAGCGACCTTTGACGTTGTCGTGTCCCAGAGAGTACCCGGGATAACTGCCATAGACTTCGACAGAGGTACGGGTCGGCCTGCCGAGCAGCCGATAGACAACAGTTTCAAAATAGCGGCCGCGAAGGTCCCACAGAGCATTGTCCACGGCACTGATTGCCATCAGGAATAGGCCCGGGCGGGAGTGCCGGTTGGAGCGGTACATCTGACCCAGATCGCTTCCCCGGCCAGCGGATCTTTCCCGAGCAGGAAGGGCTTCAACTGCTCCTGCACGACGATGGCGGCTTCCCGGTCAGTTTTCTACTTGACAGTGAACGAAAGAGAGCGTAATGTTGTCCAAGAGCGTTTAAGAGTGATTGAGATCACCACAGCAACCTCCTACGCCATCCAACTGGCCCGCCGCCGTGGACGCTCCGAGGTGGGTCCAGAGGAATTGTTGCTCGGCTGCCTGCAGTCGCTTTCGCGCTTCGGCATCGTTCGCTTCGGCCCTTGGACGATCGATCTGGAGCCGCTGGGCGTAGATTGGCTGCAGTCTCCCGCCCGCGGTGCTGGGCCGAAAGTGGCCTACTCCGCCGACGCCGTGACCGTCTTCGATCTTGCCGCCCGCATCGCCCGTGCGGACCATGCCACGGACATACGCTTGGAGCATTTGCTTGCCGCGTTCACAGCTCATGACTGCCCGTTGATGATGGAACTCCGGCAGGATTACGGTATCGACAGTGCTGCCTGGCGCGCCGCGGCAGCTTCGGTACAGCCTCCGGTACCCGCCGGAGAACCGGCTGTCGAAACCAATGACTTTCTCACTCCCGAACAGGCGGCGGAGGCTTTGGGCATTCACGTCCAGACTCTGCGCGCCTATATACGGAGTGGAAAACTTCCGGCGGCAAGGATTGCAGGAGAACGCTCCCTGCGCATCCGCCGCCATGACCTCAACAAAGTTCTGGAACCGCTGGTTCCCGATATGCCCTGAGTTTTTGAATCGAAGGAGTCCATTTATGCCCCTGTTCGTAGCCAAACGTACCCTGCCCGGAATTACCCCTGATGCGCTGATGAGCGCCGGCGCGCGCGCCAAGACCTGCTGTGCCGAGATGACGCAGGAGGGTGAAAGCGTCCGCTGGGTCCGCAGCTTTTTTCTGCCTGCAACCGAGCAGACGCACTGCTACTTCGACGCTGCGACGAGGGAAGCCGTGCTCGAAGCCAATCAGCGCGCGCGTCTGCCGTTCGATGAAATTGTGGAAGTCGTGGAACTGACCCCGGAAGTGGTCCAATGAGAGCCGCGCTGCTGGCTCTCACCGCCCTGACGCTGTTCGCACAATCGGCAGCGGTGCAGCGGACCGTGGTCTTGCGGCAGGATGTTTCCACTCTCAACAAAGAAGCCGTCGTCGCCCGGGTCGAAGTGATCCCGGGTGGTTATGCGGGCCGCCACACCCATCCGGGCGAGGAGATCAGTTATGTGATCGAAGGCGAGTTGGAACTGATCATCGACGGCCAGCAGCCCCGTACTTACAAGGCGGGTGAGTCTTTCCTGGTCCCCGCCGGCGCAAAGCACAACGGCCACAATCCAGGCACCGTGCCGGTGAAGTTCAGCAGCGTGTATCTGATCGAAAGAGGTGCGGTACTCACCACACCAGCACCGTAGAACGTGTCTTCTATGGGACGATTACATCGTTGGCCATGGGATTTGGAAAACTCACAGCGGTGTTGCCGGAGAGCGCGGGGGATTCCACCGCGCCACTCGCCGGAGTGCCTCTGGGAGAGTTCTGGAAATCGGCCAAGGCGGAGGACGCCGGCTTAACCGTCGATGAGTTCGCCGCTACCCTTCTCAAGGTGGGTACCAAATCCAATTTCGGGCTCCCGCCCGGCACCACGCCTTCCCGGAACCAGATCACGTACTTCCTGAGCGGCTTGCAGTTGGAGGATCTCGCTCTGGCCCATGCCTGCGCACTGGGCCGTGATGAGGCTTGGCGCATCTTTCTAGCGAAATACCGCGAGCCCCTGCTGCAGGCCGCTACGGCTCTGACCCGCTCCGCTTCTGGCGGGCAGGAACTCGCGGACGGATTGTACTCCTCTATGTTTGGACTCTCCGAACGGGATGGGGAGCGCCAGTCGCCTCTGACCTACTACTCAGGGCGCGGCTCTTTCCTGGGCTTTCTCCGCGCCACTCTGGCGCAGCGCCATGTGGATGCACTCCGCCGAAGCAGCCGGGAAACAGAGTTGCCCGCCGTCGAACTGGCCGCCGCGAATACCCCGCCCGACCCGTCTCCCGTCACTCTCCGCCAGTTACAGGAATGTCTGAAGTGCGTGCTGCAGAGCGTCACGCCGGAGGACCGCTTCCTGCTGGTCTCCTGGTTTCTGGATCAGCGCACCTTGCTTGAAATCTCGCGCGTGTTGCAAGTGCATGAGGCCACTGTCAGCCGCAGAATCACCCGGCTCACCGGCCAACTCCGTCAGGAGATGCTCGCTTGTATGGTGGGCTCTGGCATGAGTCCGGCGGCGGCGAAAGACGCGATGGGCACCGATCCGCGCGATATTGAAATCAATTTGCGCACCGTGCTGCAAGGTTCACAGACTGCAACGTTCCAGGAAAGGAGCAGAACGGATTCCCAATGAGCGACTATTCACAACCCGGCCTGCATCCTGATCCGGATTCGTTGAGCGCGTTCGCGGAAGGTGTGCTGCCCGACCATGAACGCCAGAACTGCCTGGCGCATCTCGCGGTCTGCCCGGAGTGCCGTGAAGTTGTGTTCCTTCTGCAGGGTCCCATGCCCGAGCCGCAGGCGGAAAAGGTGCCTTTCTGGAAGCGGTGGTTCCAGCCTATTCCCGTGCTTGCGGCCGCAACTGCGATGGCGGCGGTCACGGTTTTCACGGTCGTGTCACTGCGTAACCAGCCTCCGAAGCCGGAACGGCAACTCGTGGCGGCTATGCCCGCACAGCAAGATTTGCAAGCGCAGAGACAGGTGCCGGAATCCCCTGTCATCACAGCGCCAGCAGTGCCCCTGCCGCGAAAGAAAGCGATTCAGACAGCCCCGTCAGTAGCGAAACCGCCCCAAGAGATTCCACCACCGGAACCACAACCCAGCGTGGCAATCATGGCGCAGGCCGGCGCTTCGGCCCTATCCAGCACGGCCATCCAGGTGCAGCCGGGCCTTGCCACGGACGACAACTCACGCTTCGTCCCGACCGTGGCGAAGGATTCGGTGGCCTTTCGTGCTTTGCCATCTCCCGCACGCAAAGGCATTACCGGAAGCATCACAGACCCCACTGGCGCAAGCGTCTCCAACGCGGTCGTGGAGATCCGTCCGCCCGCAGGTGCTCCCGTGAAGACCTTGAAAACGGATTCCACCGGAAGATTCGAAATATCGGGTTTGGAGCCCGGCCGGTATTCCCTCAGCATTACCTCGCCAGGGTTTATTCGGGCCGACAAAGTTGTGGATCTCTCCTCCGCACAAATGGCGCGGGCGGATGCAACCCTCATGATTGGGACCGTTTCAGAAACTGTCAGCGTGACCACCGATCCCGCTTTGGCCTCCGGCTCTGTCGCACTGCCCATGTCCGCACGGGGGAGTGCCTTGGCGGGCAGGGAACCGGCCGTGGCAACCGTGATCCTGGGAAAAGTGATGCTCTCTCTCTTTGACGATGGCCGTCTGCTCCGAAGCGACGCCGCCGGCAAGAAAAGCAAAGCCGTCCAACCGGCATGGCAGGGAAAGCCATCTGCTTTGCTCCTGGCCACAGACCCTTCGAATCCAAAGCGCCAAGTCTTCCAACTTACTGCTGCGGATGGCAAGATCTGGATCAGCCGCGACGGAAATCACTGGACCAAACCCGCCCCGCAAAAAAACTAAAATTTTCTCTGCAAGAATCCTGACCTCCGCCGTTCTCAGGTTGGAGGTTGGTTATGAAGAGATCCATTTTTTGGTTGGTGGTGTGTTGCATCTTGCTTAGCATCCTGTCCCTCGGGCAATCGAATTCCGGTGGTGCAGTGAGCGCGATCTGCCGCAACGGCGTGTTACATGTTTCGATCCCCTATGCAGGTCTGCGCAGCGGCGCGGGGCGGTTAACTGTGGAAGTCCTGGACCCCGAAGACCATGTAATCGGACGCCTCGAACGCAACATCACTCTCACCGCCAGGGAAGGCCTTCGCGACCAGCCAGTCTTACTGCCCCAGAACCTTGGCGTGGAAGACCTCGTCTGGCACCGCCTGCGTTTCAGCTTCACCTTTCAGGGCGAACAGACGCCTACGCTGCAAGGCATTCGGGCGATCTCCCAAATCCTGCAGCGGCCTTTGGTGCGCGTACTCGGCCAGCAGTCCTATCTCTCCGGTGGACCCGCTGCGGTTCGTGTGATCGTTACCGAAGCCGGCGGGGATACACCGGTCACAACAGGGAATCTCCGAATCGAACTGCAAGGGGGTGAACGCAAGCCGGAGGTTCTGCTTCGCAGCCAACTGAACAGCCGGGGAACAACCCGCGCGCAGTTCCAATTCCCAACAGGAACCAGCGGCGAACGTCAATTGAGATACATTGTCGAGACCCCGCTCGGCGACGCGGAATATCTGCAGACGGTGCGGCTGGAAACCAAGGCGGCCATACTCCTTACTACGGAAAAGCCCGTGTATCAGCCCGGCCAACTCATCCATGCCCGGGCGCTGGCCTTGGGCCGTGCCAGCCACGAAGCCTTCGCCAATCATAAGTTGACATTCGAAGTGGAAGATTCGCGGGGCAACAAAGTCTTCCGTGAAATCACCCGGACTGATAGTTACGGCATTGCCTCCGCGGCTTTCGAACTGGCGGAGGAGGTGAACACCGGGACTTATCACCTGCGCGCCGTGCTCGATGACCCTTCGCAGGAAACTACGCCGGTCCGCAGTGAGATCGCGTTGCAGGTGGAGCGGTATGTTCTGCCGCGCTTCAAGGTGGATGTCGACTTATCCGCAAAGGCGGCAAAGACCAGGCGGGGTTACCGGCCCGGCGAACATGTAACCGGTGTCATCCGCAGTAACTATTTCTTTGGCAAGCCGGTGGATCACGCACATATCAACGTCAAAGCTACCACGCTGGATGTAACTTTGGCCGATGCCGCCTCGGTGGAAGGGCAAACCACAGCCGATGGCAGCTTCGCCTTTGACCTGCGTCTGCCTGACTTCCTTGCAGGTAAAACGAAAGGTGCGGCACAGGTCCTGATTGAGGCTACGGTGAAAGATGGTGCCGGGCACATCGAAACCAGGGGCGAACCCATTACCGTCAGCGACTCTCCTCTTCTCATCACCGCCGTGCCCGAAAACGGGGTTCTGATCCCCGGCTTGGAAAACCAAATCTTCCTGTTGGCTTCTTATCCTGATGGAACACCCGCCCAGGCCGACTTGGTATTTCATGGCGCGGGCATCACGGACCAGCATGTCCGCACGGACGCCTCCGGCATTGCAATCGTGACCGCGCACGAATACACCCAGCAGCCCCGGTTCCGAGTGGAAGCAAGTGATCACGAAGGCAACCATGCCTCCGATCAACTCGATCTCAAAGCAGAAGCCGGTCCGGAGCCAATTCTGTTGCATACCGAGCGGGCGCTTTATCTCGCAGGTGAACAGGTGCGTATGCAAGTGAGGACCGGCAGGCAGCGGGGCAGCGCCTATGTGGATATGATCAAAGACGGCCAGACCATCGGTACTTATGATCTGGATATTATCGATGGCAAGGCCGCGCTGGATGTTCCCGCGACAGCCGCGATGGCCGGTACGGTGGAGTTCAATGCCTATGTGTTTGGACATGATGGCAGTCCCCGGAATGCGCATCGCATGATCTTCGTCCGGCCCGCGGATGACCTGCGCATCAAAACCGTAATGGACGCTGCCACTTATAAGCCAGGCACGGAAGCAAAAGTAAGTTTCCACGTCACCAACCGGCAAGGGCAGGGCGTGCAGGCTGCCTTGGGAGTTGAGGTGGTGGATCAAGCCGTCTTCGCCCTCGCTGAGAAACAGCCAGGCTTCGCAAAGGTGTTCTTCTATCTCGAACAGGAGTTGATGAAACCCAGGTATGAAATACATTCCATTGGAATGCCGGCAGTGATCTCTTCGAATGATCCGTCGCTACTGGAAAGAGATCTTGCAGCCCGCGCGCTGTTCTCGGCCACTGAATCAGTCCAGAATAATTCAGTATCTATCTCGTTCGGCACAGATCAAGAAACCCGCAAGGCGAATGCCTATACCGAACGCTACTACAAGCAGTTGATGACTACAGCGTCTCCTTTGGCCAACGCCATCCGCAAGCCCGTAGAATTCTCCAGTTGCCAGCAGTCCGGCATGGAGAAGCGCGTCCAGGGTATCCATATCCAGGATCCCTGGGGAACGCCAGTCCGGGTGAGTTACCGTTCGTGGGATGCCCGATACGCGGAGCTGCGCAGCGCGGGCCCGGACGGTAAGTTCCAAACAGCGGATGATATCGTCGGAGTGCTGGATGACCCCTGGTGTGACCGCTCCTCCTCGCCAGTGCGCGCGGTAATTACTTTTGAACCGTTAGACGGTCCGGGAGAAGTAACTGGCCTGGTCACGGATGCCACCGAAGCGCCAGTAGGCCATGCTCCCATCCGCTTGGTGGAGTTCACCACGGGCCAAGTTCATTTGTTGACCAGCGGCGGGGATGGACGCTTCCGCTTCGCAGGACTCAAGCCAGGGCGTTTCCGCCTGGAAGTCAACACCCAGGGCTTCCGCCTGTCGCGCGTAGATTTTGACTTGCCGGCGGGGAAACGCGCCGTGGCCGCCGCAGTTCTGCAGATCGGGTACGTCTCCCAATCCATCGCCGTCGAAGCAGGGGCACGCGCCATGGTGGCGATGTCTATGGATGCGTCCATGGCGAATGGGGCGGCCATGGTCCCACGCATCCGGGCGTACAAAGATGGGCCGAAAGCACCTGCTAGCGGCATCCCTGCCGCTGTGGAGCCACATGTCCGCACATGGTTTCCGGAATCCCTGTTCGTGCGGCCGGAAATCATCACAGATAGAGATGGCCGCGCCAGCATTACGATCCCGATCGCGGATAACATCACGACGTGGCGCATGGCTCTGCTGGCCTCCACGAAGCATGGAGCCCTCGGCAGCGGCGCCTCCAGCATCAAAGTCTTCCAGGACTTCTTCACGGAACTCGATCTTCCGGTTACTCTGACGCAGGGTGACGAGGTGTCGCTCCCCGTTGCTGTCTATAACTACAGCGGCGTCAATGGCAGCGTCCAAGTGCAGTTAGAACCAGCCGACTGGTATACGCTCGAAGGCGATCCGTCTTCCAAAACCATAGTATCCACATCCGGCCGGGTCGAAGGCACGCAATTCCGTATCGCGGCGAAGCGCATTGGCAAATTCAAACTGACGCTGCGTGCCACCATGAACGGTGCTCAGCGGTATCAGGATATCGTCATCCGTGAAATCGAAGTTATCCCCAACGGCAAAGAAGAAAGCCTGGTGTTCAATGGCCAGCTTCAACGTGCGGTCAAACACACCGTGAGCTTCCCCGCCAGCGCCATTCCTGACGCCCGCACAGTCTTTGTACGCCTCTATCCCGGACCCATGAGCCAACTGGTGGAAGGCATGGACAGTCTTCTGCAAATGCCACACGGTTGTTTTGAGCAAACGTCCTCCAGTACCTATCCCAACGTGCTTGCGTTGGATTATATGAAGCGCACGAAGAAAGTCACACCAGAGATCAGTGCCAAGGCAAGCGGCTTTATCGGCATGGGTTACCAGCGTCTAGTCACCTTTGAAGTGCCCGGGGGTGGATTCTCCTGGTTCGGAACAAGCCCCGCAAATAAGATACTCACGGCCTATGGACTCATGGAATTCCAGGATATGTCGAAAGTCCATGATATCGATCCAGCGGTGATCAGCCGCACGCAACAATGGCTCGCGTCGCAACAAAGGCCCGATGGCAGTTGGAATCCTGATGGCAATGGCATCCAGGAAGGCGCCACCAACCGGTTTCAGTCCGATATCTTGCGTATTACAGCATATGTGGCTTGGTCACTGCGGGTAAGTCAATACCAGGGGCCGGCCATCGAGCATGCCCGCCAGTACCTTTCCCAACATCTGGATGAGAAGCTAACTCGCGACCCTTACACTCTCGCCATCCTGGCCAACTTCGCGGTCGATTACGGGAAAGACCCTTCCCTGACGGACCGCATCTTCCGGTTGCTCCTGGAGGCAAGGTCCAGCGAGGGCGACACGGCTTTCTGGACTTCTGAACAAACCGGGATGTACGGCACCGGGGTCAGTGCTTCGGTCGAGACAAGGGCGCTCGCCGTGCAAGCCCTCATCAAGCGCGGTGCTGAGCCTGCACTGACCACAAAAGCAATGAACTACATCATCTCGAAGAAAGGGGCCTCCGGTACATGGGGCACCACGCAGGCCACGATCATGGCTCTGCGCGCCTTGGTTCTCTCGGCTGGCAGCGTTTCGGGCAGCGCCAGAGGTAAAGCTGAGATCCTGCTCAACGGGCGAACTGCAGCCACCCTCACACTAACTCCGGAAAACAATGATCTCTTCCATCAGTTTGTCTTCAAGGGCGCAGATGCACTTGCGTCCAATGATGTGGAACTGCGCTTCACAGGTGAGGGCACACCAGCCTATCAGGTCGCTGGCCGCTACTTCGTCCCATGGACCGTGCAGCCATCACGTGAACAACTCTCCATACAGGTCACTTATGACCGGACCCGCCTCGCGCAAAATGAAGTCGTCACCGCCACGGCAAATATCAGGAACCTGATGGCGCAGACCGCTAACATGGTGATGGTGGACCTCGGTATTCCCCCGGGCTTCGAGCTTCTGTCTGAGGATCTGGTGGACTTGAAGCGAGCCACCGCCAACAAGCATGGTGGACGGCTGGATAAGTTCAGTGTTACGCCAACGCAGGCGATTCTTTACTTCGACGCCATCAAACCCGGCAGCCCGGTTCATGTGACGTTTCGGCTGCGGGCGAAATACCCCATTCGGACACAGACGTTCGCGTCGCGTGTCTACGAATACTATGATCCTGCGGTCTCGTCTACCGCACGCCCGGCCGTGCTTGAGGTCATCAGGCGTTGAGCCACGCGCCGTGGCCATTCCGTGACAGTCCGATTGCTACACTCTATCGAAATGACAAATAAGCTTCCGTTGTTCGTCATGTTGAGCGCGCTCGCCCAGGCGCAACCGGTCGTCATCAAGGCCGGCACCGTCCTGGATGGTAAGGGCGGCGTGCAACATAACACCTCTATCGTGATCACTGGCTCCAAGATCGCGAAAATCGACCCGGCGGCCAAGGGCGTCACTTACGATCTCAGCAAACTAACCGTCCTGCCCGGCATGATAGATACCCATGTCCACATTGCCTGGCACTTCGGCCCCGATGGACGTTATCAACCCCGCGATGATAACCAGGTAACCGCCATGGGTTATGCCATGGAGAACGCATATGTGACTCTGCTGAGCGGCTTCACCACCGTACAAAGTGTGGGTAGTCCAATCGATGGCGATGTGCGCAACGCCATCAACCGTGGCGTACTGCCCGGCCCCCGCGTCCTGACGTCGCTCCGCGCCATCAGCAATCCGTCGATGACGCCGGAGCAGATCCGTGAGGCAGTCCGCAAGATGAAGGCAGATGGTTCCGACGTTGTGAAGATGTTCGCCTCCAAAAGCTTCCGCGAAGGCGGTGGCGCAACGCTGTCGCAGGAGCAAATCGAAGCCGGTTGCAGCGAGGCGAAAGCCCAGGGCCTTCGCACTCTGGTACACGTCTATGGCCCTGACACCATCACGCAGGTGTCAAACGCGGGTTGTACCGCTGTGGAACACGGTACGCTGGTGACGCCCGAAGTGCTGAAGTTACTCGCAGCCAAGGGGACTTACTTCGATCCCAACATAGGCCTGGTTGCGCAGAACTATTTGGAGCACAAGGCCAATTATCTCGGTATCGGTAACTACACGGAAGAGGGTATGGCGGCCATGGCACGTTCCATCCCCATAGCCCTTGCAGTCTTCAAGCAGGCGCTGGCGACTCCCGGCCTCAAGATCGTCTTTGGTACAGACGCGGTGGCCGGAGCACACGGACACAATGTGGAAGAACTGATCTACCGCGTCCAGAAGGGCGGACAGG
This sequence comes from uncultured Acidobacteriia bacterium, assembly GCA_903923395.1. Classification (GTDB taxonomy): domain Bacteria; phylum Acidobacteriota; class Terriglobia; order Bryobacterales; family Bryobacteraceae; genus BOG-234. Next base: position 55,513 of record CAIXXM010000162.1, on the reverse strand, counting down.
ATCCCAAAGCTGCCATCACTTCCATAACGTCGCTCTCCGCGGAATCCCTGAACCTCGGGGACCAGATCGGAACCCTCGCACCCGGCATGGAGGCTGACCTGATTGCAGTGGATGGCGACCCGCTCAAGGACATCACGGCTCTCCGGCGCGTGGTTTTCGTAATGCGCGCAGGCAAGGTCTACAAGGCCAAATAATTTGCGATACTGAAGCTATGGAAGAAGCACTCAAGGTTCTGGGCGTCCTCGCGTTCTGGTTCATCCTGCAGCGCTGGATTCTCCCCCGCTTCGGCGTTGCCACTTGAATGAACAACACCTGTAGCGTCGAGTCTCGACGCAAAGACGAAGAACCAACAAAACCCTAACCCACGTTCGTGCGCCTTTCAGGAGCGAGTCACGCCCAACGCCCTTCTTCACCTGGCATTCCCCCGGGGCCAACCTGTGTCCTCAACCCTGCCGCAAAACCCCTAAGATCTCCTCCGTTCTCTTCCGGTTCCAACTCTCGTTCACATTGAACAGGAACGCATCCCCCCGCGGTGCCGGCACCACAATCCCCGCACTGCGCAAACTTTCATGGAACTTGTTCGCATCCCCTCGCAGCAATCGCAGGCCGAAGATATTCGTGCCGTTTGGAATCCTGTTCACCTGAAACCGCGAATCACCTTGCAGTCCTGCGATCACCGCCTCCGATGTGTTCACTGCCTGCTGAAACCTTCCCGCAAAGCCGTCGAAGTAATGATTCGCAACCGCCGCGAAAGGCCAAACGTGACTAAGTCCACCGCCAAACATACGCCGTGGATGATATAAAGTTTCCAGCAGCGCTTTCGGTCCGGCCAGCACTGCTCCGCTTGCTGCATTGAAGTACTTATACATCGATACGTACACTGTGTCGAATAACTTCGCGTATTCCATTACAGGAATCCCGCTATATGCCGAAGCCATATACAAGCGTGCTCCGTCGAGATGCATCCCAACTTTGTTTTCCCGAGCCCACGTGGAGATCTTCTTCATTTCTCCGAAGTCAAATGCCTCGCCCGACTTCCTGCGGACCGGCGTCTCAATCTGGATTGCTCCCACAGGCACTGTTACCCGTCCGGTGACGGCACGTTCCGCTTGTTCCTTGACCTCGTCCAGCGTGAAAGTCGCTTTGCCCGGTGCCAGCGGCACAAGGTGGAGTCCACTCAGCGTTTGGCAGCAATCCCCGCAATCATGGAATAGATGTGCTTCCGCTTGTACCACAACACGCCGCCGCTCTCCAGCCAGCAGACGCACTGCCATGTGATTCGCCAGAGTCCCGGTAGGCATCCACACCGCCGCTTCCTTCCCCAGCGCGGCCGCCACCTTGGCTTCCAACTCCTGTACCACTCCGCCAATGGAGTAACTGTCCGCCTTCACGTTCGAACTGAGCTTTTGCAGCAGCGCGGCATACTCCGCCGGCGACAGTGACAATCCATCACCCGATGCCACCACCGGTGATCCGCCCGTGGCGGCTTCCGCATCGGTCAAGGCAGCGAGTGAAGGTATGGAAAGAAAGCTGCGTCGTTTCATTAGAAGGCGATTATAACTTAGTGAGGCAGAATGCTACTTCGCTGTGAGCCGTTCAGCGGCAATATCTGCAGCCTTCTCCGGTGTGGACCCTGGACCCGCTGGCAGCAGTACCGTAGTGAACACCATCGCTTTCCCTGGTTCTGCATCGCGCGAAGCAAACACCCGCCGGTGCTTCTTCTTTGACCAGATATCCATAGTCTGCAACCCGTAGCTCTGCCCCTCTGCCGGCGCGAACCACACCAGCAGGTTATCCGCCTGAAACCAATTGGCGCCTTTCTGTGGTTCAGTCACCGGACCCAATTGCCAGACGGGAGCCACCTTCATTCCCTTCGCATTTGGTCCGGGAGTTACTGTATCGCGAACCAACAAAGCCCCGTCTGGATGAAGCACCATCTCACGCCGCAGCGTCGTACCAGGCGTGAACCAGTTCGAGTATTCCATCACACCGTACTGCCTGCCTTGGCTTACCTCCACCCTCGCTGCGGTCAGCTCTGGCTCTAACTGCAGCGCCTCCGCATGATAATCGGTATTCAGATCCCCAGTGGTCACACGGAGAATCACTGGACGCGCATTCTGTTTATTGCTGGATAACTTCCATCGGAAAGCGATTGCGGTATAACGGCTGACGTCGATTGGCTGATCGAACATCTTGCTATGGAATGTCACGCCCTTGGGATCCTCCCAGTGCAATTCGTCCCAGTGCAAGTCCACACTATCCTTCCCGATCAGCCGGAAACCACCAGCCCAGGCACTCACCGGGCCGCCACCCGATTCGATCCGTACGGTTAACCCGGTCACCTTCCGGCTGGGCAGACGGGAGAGCGGCAGCACAGCCTCATACCAGTGATTCGCTTCATAGCCCTGCGGGAGACCATCCGGTGAATCCGCTGCCAGCCACATCACCGGCAGCGATGCATAATCCGGCTGCCTGTTGTTATAGCCTGTCGAAGTAATCAATGGCACTCCACCAGCCTCGTAGTAAGTGACCGCCCCGTGTTGATTCTCATGAGCATGCGGCCCGCGAACATAGAGATCGGATAAGAGAAAGGGCGAACCCGCTGCCCGTGACGCGGCGAGCACGAGTTTGTCCATAACAGTCGGACTATGTTCATCCGCCCTCGTCAGGATCGCTGATCCTGCTTCAGGCCGACTGGGTTGCAATCCTTTATCCCGCCATTCCTCTGCAAAGGAAAATACAAACAGCGGCTCAACATCTGTGGCTGTCAGTCCCAACGGTTCACGCGCCATGCCTGTCGCGGCCATTTGTACCGCCGCCCAGCGCAGCGTCGGATCTTGCTGTAGTTTCGCCGCCCGCTCAAATGCCGCGGCAAACATGGCCCAGTTCTCATGCATCGGCCACGCGGGGTCGAACGGCTTTGGCGCGTGACCTGAATCTCCGTAAGGCGGCAGGAATCCAGCGGGTGACACCTGATCCCGATATCGCAAAAACATAGCGCGTATGGAGGGCCTTGCCGGATACTCAGGATGTCCCGCTACATCCGAGATCAGGAACACAAAGGGCAGGTCGATCGCGTTGTAGTTAGGCGCATTCTCGGGGACGTCCCCCGTCTTTGCCAGCAGCGCAAAAATGGTCTCCAGGTAACTACGCCAAGCCTTCGCCTGCGGTAAGTCGGGCCAAGTCTGCGCAGCCAGCCCCAAGCCCGCCGCCCGTTGCAATGTTTGATTGTGCAGGCCTTGAAAATCCCGCGCGCGCAAGCTCTTCGCCACGGCATCCTGCATCGCCACTTTCAGCGGCTCATCCAGCATATGGCCTGCATCCAGCGCGCGGTAAGTCCACGTCAATGGATACGGCACAAAGAAGTTCGCCTCTGTCGGCTTGCCCAACAGCGCCGCAATGGAACGCAACCGCTCTGTAGCGGACCGGGCCCGCGCCGTATCGCCGGTGAGCTGCCAAAGCCGTGTCTCGCAAGCCGCTGCCATCGCCGCGCTGTGGACATGCCCCGCATCCACCATGGCATCGGAGCGCTTGTAGAAACGGTCCAATACCTGCGGCGCTTTCGCCGTGAAGTACGCACGATAGTCTTGCGCAAATACTGGCCCCGCGATGAGAGCCAGAAGGATGATCAGCCGGATGAACACCCTTCGAGTGTACTCCCGGTCAGCTTACTGATAACTCAGAAAGCGCTTGTATTCCCGATCCCAAACATCCGCATCACCCGGCGCATAACGGTCCACTGGAAAGGAGCGTTCGATGACCGCCCGTGCTTCCGCCAGTGAACTTACACCGCCAGTCGCCAGCATCTGCATGGCAAGGTTGCCCAGCGCCGTTGCTTCCACTGGCCCGGCAATCACTTGCCGCCCGGTCGCGTTGGCCGTGAATTGATTCAGCAAACGGTTCTTGGCACCGCCACCTATGATTCGGATAGCCCGGAACTTCCGCCCCGTCAACTCTTCCAGCGATTCAAGAACAGCCCTGTACTTAAACGCCAGACTCGCCAGAATCGCCACCGTATATGCACCCGGCGTTTGCGGTAGCGGTTGCCCGGTCTTTGCGAGAAACCCGTTGATCGCCGCAACCATATTCACCGGACTAAGAAACGACGGATCATCTGGATCTACCAGAGCCCCGAACAATTCCGTCTCCGCAGCGGCCGCATCCAGTAACTCATCGTAAGAGTACTCTCGCCCCTCCGCCTGCCATTGCCGACGGCAGGATTGTAACAGCCACAAGCCGCCGATATTCTTCAACAGCCGGATCGTTCCGCAGACTCCGCCTTCATTCGTGAAATTCAGTTCGCGCGCCCGGTCGTTGAGAATTGGCTCCGGGATCTCAGCACCCAGCAATGACCAAGTTCCTGAACTCAAATACGCCGTGTCTTCACCGGTCGCGATCGCTGCTACTGCCGACCCCGTATCATGGCAGGCCGGAACCACCACGGAGATTCCCTGATAACTCCCCAGCACCGTTCCCGGCTCCACAATTCTTGTCAGCATGCGCGACGGCAACTCCAGCGCGTCCAGCAGTTCCGTTGACCATTCCCGCTTCGCTGCATCCAGAAACTGCGTCGTCGTCGCATTTGTATATTCCGTCGCGGTTTCACCGGTCAGCCAGTAATTGAAGAGATCCGGAATCGTAAACAGCGTATCCGCCGCTTCCAGAAGCCGCGGCGTATCCCGCTTGGCAGCAGCGAATTGGTACAGCGTATTGAAGGGAAGAAACTGGATGCCAGTGACGCCGTAAATCCGCTCCCGCGTCAGCTTGCCAGTAACTTCCTCCATCACTCCCGCAGTGCGCTTGTCGCGATAGTGATATGGATTCTCCAGCAGCCGGCCGCCTTCCCCCAGCAGCGCATAATCGACACCCCACGTATCCACACCGATGCTGGTGACTTTCCCCGCACCCTGGATCGCCATCTGGATTTCACTCCACTGCCGCAATACATCCCAGCGCAGCGTTTCCCGCTCCGCCACTGGCAGATTGGGAAAGCGCGCTGTAACATCCACGGACAGGATGCCGTCGCGGAGCCTGCCGGTTAAGGCACGCCCGCTTTCGGCACCCAGATCAATCGCTAAATAGTCCCCGTTCATGTCTCGACTTACCGGAGGAACGCTTCCGGCAAGCCGCCGTCCACGGGGATGATATGACCGGCAGTACGCCCAGCTTTGTCGCTCGCCAGATATATAATCGCTTCCGCGCAATCCTGCGGCAAAATCGGATCATTCGTCAACGTGCGCTTGGCATAGAACTTTGCGAGCTTCGTGCGCAGTGATTCGGTATCTTCCGCGTCGCTGAACTCGATCTTATACTTGCTCAGCGAACTCATGACGCGATCCCGCGGGAACATTGTGGAGCCAGCAACCACCGTTGCCGGCGCGATGCCGTTCACACGCACCAGCGGCGCCATGCCAACAGCCAACTCCCGTATCAGGGCACTGGTCGCGGACTTGCTGACGTCATACGCTTCACTGCCAAACTTCGGCACTACGGCATTCGCCGAACTGGTCAGCACCAGTGACACAGGCAGCTTCTGCTCTTGGAAGATACGCCGGGCCTCATCGGCAAGCAGATAGTTTGCCGTGATGTTGATATTAAACGTAAGTGCCCAGCGGTCTTCCGCTAACTTGCCATCCGGACCCGGCACAGGGAAGATAGCCGCGGTGTTCACCACAATATCCACACCGCCAAACTTCGCCACCGCAGCCTGCAATGCCGCCGCGATGCTGGTCCGGTTCGTGATGTCAATCTTAGCAGCCAAAACTGTCTCGCCGGACGATAACTTCGCCGCCTCGGCAGCCGTCGCTTCCGCTGCCTCGAAATCCAGATCCGCCACCACAACATGTGTCCCGCGCCGGACTAACTCCAGCACCGTAGCCTTCCCGATGCCGTTGCCACCACCGGCCACCAGGGCAATCTTGCGGCTGAATTCCTGCTCGGCCGGCATGCGCTGCAGTTTGGCCTCTTCAAGCGCCCAGTACTCAATCCGGAAGGCTTCGAGTAACGGCAGTGCCACGTAGTTATGGAAGCTCTTGAAGTTTCTGGATTGCTCAGGGAAACGCGCCTGGGGCAGTGGGTCCGGCGCCGGGCCGTCCTCAAGTGCGTTCGCGCCTTCCATCACGTGGATAGCGTTGATGAAGAATTCACAGGTGATCCGGGCCTCTCTCTTATTCCGCCCGAAGGAGAACAAACCGACACCGGGAATCAGCACCACCGAAGGATTCGCATCGCGTAACTTCGGCGAAGAAGCTTCCTTGCACTCGTTGTAATAAGCCGCGTATTCTTCCCGGTATTGCGCCGCGCTCTCCGTGATCTTATTCTTCAGTGCAGCCAGATCTTCGGTCCGGTGATCCCAGTTCACGAACATCGGGCGGATGCGTGTACGGAGAAAGTGATCCGGGCAGCTGGTGCCGAGTTGCGCCAGTTGCGGACCCCAGACAGAACCCGCGAACTCCAGTACCTCCGGCGCGTCACTAAAGTGCGCAATCGTGCGCTTCGTGGTGGCGAGAGCACCGCGCAGGAACGGCATAATCTCATTCGCCACGGCCGCAGTGCCATCAATAGCCACGCCGCCAAACAAAGCCTTGCCAGGCCGGTGCGCGGCAACAAACTGCCCCATCTGATCGATGGTCAAGACGCTGCTGGCATAACATTCCCGCTGCGTGTTACCCCAAGTGAAGAGGCCATGCCCACCAAGAATCACACCATCACAGCCGGGGTTATCCGCCACAACCTTCCGTAACATCAAGCCAAGCTCGAAACCCGGGCGCTGCCAGGGCAGCCAGACTAACTTGCGCCCGAACCGCTCATTAAACTCCGCCAGCTTCTGCTTGCCGTTGGCACTCGCCGCCAGTGCGATCGCCCAATCCGGGTGCAGGTGATCCACATGGTCAAAGGGCAGCAAACCATGCAGCGGCGTATCAATTGAAGCCGCCACCTTATTCGCTCCAAACGCAGCTGGCGGATAGTAATCCACCATCTCGTCTTCAAAGTCTTCCCCGCGGTAAACATCCACCAGTTGTTCCAGCTTGTCCTGATAAAGGACCGCGAAGCCATGCCGGTTCATTGACCCGATATCACCGCCGGAACCCTTCACCGCCAGCACTTTGGCCAGCTTGCCGCTGAAGATGTCCTTCATTTCGAACTTGGAACTGGTGTTGCCACCGCCGAAATTCGTGATGCGGAGGTCACTGCCCAGCAGGTTCGACCGGTAACGCAGCAATTCAAGGGGATCGTTTTCGTACTTTTGCGCGACTTCGGGATCCCACAAATCTTTAAGGAATTCGAGTTGGAGTGTCATTGAGAAATTACGTTGTTACATTCTGTTTTCGTTTCGCATTGCGGAACGGTGTTTTATGCATACGATGCTTCCGCCTGCTTACGGCTGCCCCGGACCCGCGATACCTCTTGCAGGTAGCCGCTCTCCCGGAACGCCTTCATCGGATTCGGATGCAGACCTTTCGCCTCCCGCCATTCCGCCAGCACCGGCCGGACATCGGTCTGGAAAGCCGAACGCATCAGATCTTCCGCGTCAATCAGCGAGCACCTATTCTGCAAAACCGTGAGTTCGGCATGGTCCACCAGCGCGGCTTTGGCATAGAATTCCTGCGCGGCAACCACGGTCTGGATCATCTCCTCGGTCTTCGGCTTCAGGTTGTGGCTCTGATCCACCATGAACGCGATATCGGCTTTGCGCCCGGTTTCCCACTCGAAGAAGCAGATTTCATGGAAGATCCGGAAGACCTGATAAGGATCAATCGCCCCGAGCGTCAAGTCATCGTCGGCATAGCGGCGGTCATTCAGGTGGAAGCCGCCCAGCATGTCATCATCCAGCAGCCAGGCCACGATTTGCTCAATGTTTTGCGCCTGATAGTGGTGGCCCGTATCCACCAGCACCCGTGCCTGCGATCCGGCTTCTTTGGCCAGCCGCAGGGCCATGCCCCAATCCGCGATATCTGTGTGATAGAAGGCCGGTTCAAAGGGTTTGTATTCGATCAGCAGCCGCTGGTCAGGGTTGAGCGCATCATGCGCCGTGCGCAAGCCCTCCTGAAACCAGCGCTTGTGCTGCCGCATATTCGCCGTGCCGGGGTAGTTGGAGCCGTCTGTAAACCACGGCGTGACGTCGCGGCTGCCGGTATGTTTCGCGTATTCGATGGAATCCAGAATGTGGGAGAGCGCCTTGTGGCGTATCGACGCATCAGGGTTCGCAAGCGAGCCGTACTTATAGTCCTGATCCTGGAACACATTGGGGCTGATGGATCCGATCTTGATGCCCAGTTCCGCGGCCTTGGCGGCTGCTGTAGCGGCGCTTGAAACTCCCTCCGGGAAGTCCCACAGCACGTGGATCGCAACCGTCGGGCAGCATCCCGTCACCTTGTGGACCTGCGCGGCATCGGCCAGTTTCTCGCCAATATCGGCGGCGGCAGAAGGGTCGTTGAACTTGCCGAAGCGCGTCCCTGTATTGGCGAACGCCCAGCTGGGAAGTTCAATGTGGAAGGTATCCAGCGCCTGGTGGATGGTTTGTTGCTGCTTTGCCGGGAGGCCCATAACGTGTCGAATAGCATCATACCTGCCCCGCCACGGCAACGCACGGATGTAAGCGCATGTATTTCTCAGTTCCGCAGCGCAAAACGACTTGGCTTCGCATAGACTCTTAGGCATGAAGCCGCTTCACCCAAGCCAGGAACTGGTCGAGATCATGCAGCGGATCTATGACCTGCGCATGACAACCACCTCCGGCGGAAATCTGTCCGTGCGTGACGGCAGGGGAATGGTCTGGATGACCCCCGGCGGCGTGGACAAGGGGGCACTTCAGCCCTCCGATATCGTTTGGCTGCGCGCAGACGGCACGTTTTCCGGTCGCCGCAGGGCTTCTTCGGAGCGCCATCTCCATGAACATATTTACGCAGCCAGACCCGACGTCGGCGGTGTTTTGCATGCCCATTCCCCGGCACTCGTGGCTTGCAGCATGGCACGAACCGTTCCCGAAGTAGATGGTACGGGTTTCGCACCCTTCGCCGTTCCCGGCACGGACCAGCTGGGCGAAGTGGCCGCGCAGGTCTTCGCGTCAGGGGCCAATGCAGCCGTGATGGAAAATCATGGCGTGGTCACGGCGGGAGCGACACTTACTGAGGCTTTCCACCGTTTCGAGGCACTGGAATTTGAGGCCCGGACGCTGATTTGCGCCCGGCGGCTGGGCGCGCCCGCGGTAACGAAGATCCGCAAGCCCTGTAGCTGTGAACCATCGGAAACCCTCGTTCCCAGCGCCACCCGGCAGGAAGAAACGCTGCGGGAAACTTTGGCAACTTTCACGCGGCGCGCCTGTCGCAGGCTGCTGTTTACAGGAATGACCGGGTGTCTTTCGGCCCGTCTGGATGAAGGCAGTTTCCTCTTGATCCGCGGCAACGTGGACCGCGCCGCCATGAGCGGTCTGGATGTCGAGCGCGTTCCTCTAAGTGATGACCATTCCCATGCCCGCGTCTACCGGAATGATGCCTCCGTCGGGTCCATCGCGGAAGCAAGCCCCGTCCATGTCACCGCGTTCAGCCGCACCGGCGTGCCCTTTGAGACCCGGACCATTCCCGAAAGTTACGTGGTCATCCGCAAGCTGGATCTGGTGCCCTCTGTCGAGCCCGAATATCTTAGTCCTGCAAGCCCGGCCGTATTAGTGGAAGGGGCCGGCGTGTTTGTCACCGGCCGGACGGTGCTCGAAGTCTTTGACCGGCTCGAAGTGATCGAAACCACCGCGGAGGCACTCATCGATTGCCGTGTTCTGGGCGGGTTGTCCCCATTGAAGGATGACGCCATTGCGGCACTGGCGAGTGCGTACCCCCTGAGCCGCTGATACAAGTCCAAATGCCTGTTCGTGCGCCATTCCGGTCACAACAAGCGTGCTGGTGTGCGATCAAGCCCAAGTGCCTGTTCGTGCGCCATTCTGGCGCGCGTTTTCTGGTCACAACAAGCGTTCCGGCGTGCGACCAATCCCAAGTGCCGGTTCGTGCGCCATTCTGGCGCGCGTTTTCCTGCCACAACAAGCGTTCTGGCGTGCGATCAAGCCCAAGTACCTGTTCGTGCGCCATTCTGGCGCGCGTTTTCCCGCCACAACAAGCGTTCCGGCGTGCGACCAAGCCCAAATCACCGTATCGGACTTCGTCCTCTGTCTTCAATACGAGCCTAAGACTCCGGGCGTTCCGGTGCCCAGTCATCATACGGATTGGGCTCATAAGTATCTTCGCGATTTTCCAGCTTAGCCCGTTCGAGTCGTGCTTTCACTTCCTCGCGCTCTTCGTTTCCGTCGCTCATGACTTTGATTGTAGTGCGGCCAGAGCATGATTGCCCCGCTGGGCCAGAGCTTCAGCATCAGCCTGCTTCCGAAACTCCGCGATGACGATATTCCCAAATTCCTGACTTTGGAAACGCACCTGCCAATTCCCCATGCCCTCGCTATCCGTGGCATCCATGCTGTCGAAGCGAGTTCGGTCACCAGGAGTACAGCAATAGGTGCGATTGCGGAGCACAGAGCGCAATTCAATATGAATCTCAGTGGCAGCTCTGTCGATTGTGGTTATCCGGATCGGGTCAAAAAATAGCATCCCAGTCAGCATGGCCAGGAAAATAATGCCAGTGACAGGCCAGACGAATTTATCGGACAGGCCATCGCCGGAGGCCAAAAATACCAGTGCGGCGAAGGGCAACAAAAGCAGCGCCATCAGCCGGTCCGCAAGATAGCGTTGATGAACATACCGGAATAACGGCTCTTGCTGCTGCGTCATCACCCAATCCCTGACTCCTGCGTTCTTCCCCACGCAAAACGGAGTATACCGTTTGCGATAGGATTTTGGGGATGCTTCGCTCACTGCTTCTCCTGTTCACCTTCGCCGCCACGGCTTCCGCCGCCTCCTGCGATTCACTCCTCACCAGGGACTTTGGCGATGACGTGCGTATCAAAACCGCCACGCTGGTCGCGAAGGAGGGCAACATGCCGGAACACTGTGATGTGCGCGGCGTGATCTTTCCGGAAGCCAAGTTCGCCCTGAAAATGCCCACAGAATGGAATGCGCGCTTCCAGATGGTCGGGAACGGCGGTACCGCCGGCACCATCAGCATGGGGGCTGTCGATGGCGCTGTGCGCAAGGGTTATGCCTCAGTGTCGACCGACACGGGGCATGATGCCGCCAAGGAACCTCTCGCCGTGTTCGCCTGGGAAACCCCACAGAATCCCAACGCACGCCGCAAGTTCCTCGATTTTGCCTGGCTCTCGGTGCATGAGACGGCCGTACTGGCCAAGAAGGTCATCGGTGAATACTACGGCAAAGCTCCCAAATACTCTTACTGGGTGGGCTGCTCCACCGGCGGCCGCCAGGGACTGCAGGAAGCCCAGCGCTTTCCAGAGGACTTTGACGGTCTCGTCGTCGGTGCCCCGGGCCTCTTCAACACCGGGAATAACATCCGCCGCATGTGGGTCGCGCAATCGCAGTTGGGTGACGGCGCAACTCCCGCGGAGAAACTGCCGCTCATCACCAAAGCTGTCTATGAGAAGTGCGATGCCATCGACGGCTTGAAAGATGGTCTGATTGACGACCCCAGAAACTGTAAGTTTGACCCCTTCAAAGACCTGCCAAAGTGTAAGAGCGGCGATGGTCCGGATTGCTTCACCCAGGCCCAGTTAGTGGCGCTCTCCAAGATCTATGGCGGTGCCAGGGACTCCCGCGGGAAACAGCTGATGTGGGGTGAGCCCGTCGGCAGTGAGCCTGTCTGGCCGGATAACCTCATCGCCCCTGACAAGACCGTGCTGCCGCGCGCGGAAAGCCAGGTCAAGTACTTTATGTTTGACCCCGCGCCTGGCCCGGAGTGGAAGTTCACGCAATATAACTTCGATACCGATCCACAGCGGATGCAGCGCACCGCAACGCAGTTGGATGCCCGAAACCCGGAACTGGGTCCACTCAAGCAGCGAGGCGGTAAGATTCTCCAGTATTCCGGATGGGCAGATCAGCAGGTGAATCCCTTCCCCGGCATCGATTACTATGAGACAGTAACCCGTAAGTTCGGAGTATCTGAAACCATGAGCTTCTACCGTTTATTCATGGTCCCGGGTATGTTCCATTGCAGCGGTGGACCAGGCTGTGGCTCCGTGGATTGGCTGGGCGCTCTTGTGGCTTGGGTGGAGAACGGCAAAGCCCCCGATGCACTGCTGGGCGCGCACGTGGAAAAGAATGTAACCACACGGACCAGGCCCATCTGCCCCTATCCGCAGGTAGCACGTTACAAAGGTGCGGGCAGTGTGGATGAAGCAGAAAACTTTGCCTGCGCGGCCCCCAAATGACCAGCCGCCGCACTTTCCTCCAGGCCTTGGGTAGTGCCGCCTGTGCGGTCGCCGCCGTGCCTCCCAAGTGGAATGTCCTCTTCATCCTCATGGATGACATGGGGTGGCATGATCTTGGTGCCTATGGCAACACGGTGATCGACACGCCGTACCTGGATAAGTTCGCGGCACAGAACGCAAGATTCACGCAGGCCTATGCCGCTTGTCCCGTCTGCTCACCCACCCGCGCGAGTATCATGACGGGACAGTATCCAGCGCGTCTGAAACTGACCGATTGGATCGCGGGCCGCAAACAATGGCCCTACGCCAAGTTATTAGTGCCGGCCTTCGAGCAACAATTGCCAGCATCGGCCAAGACCATCCCCGAGGTCTTGAAGCCGGAAGGGTACCGCAGCGCCGCGATTGGGAAATGGCACCTGGGCGGCTCCGGTTCCTCCCCTCTCGATCACGGGTTTGACGTCAACATTGCCGGTACCGCTGCAGGCTCGCCGCCCACTTACTTCGGACCCGTCCAGTTACCCGGCTTGAAACTGGAGCCCGGCGAGTTCCTCACAGAACGCCTGACCAGCGAGGGCGTGCGCTTCATCCGCGAAACCAAGGCCCCGTTCTTTCTCTATCAAGCGCACTTTACCGTCCACATGCCATTGCAGGCACCAAAGGAGTTGGTGGCTAAGTCTAAGGCGCGCCAAACTGGTGACCTCGACCCCACTTACTGTGCCATGGTGGAGACCGCGGATGCCTCCGTGGGCCGTTTGCTGCAGGCGCTGGAGGATGAGGGGAAAGCGGATAACACCGTGGTCGTATTCTTCTCGGATAATGGCGGCGTGAGATTCCAGGGGAACAGGAAAGCGCCTGTAACCAATAACTCCCCGTTGCGGGCCGGCAAGGGACATCTATACGAAGGTGGCATTCGTGAACCGCTCATCATCCGCTGGCCCGGTGTGACCAAGCCAGGGAGCGTCATACATACCCCCGTGAGCAGCATCGACTTCCTGCCCACACTTTGTAAAACCGTAAACCGTGTGGACGGCGTCGATATAGGACCCTTGCTGCGCGGCGGCCGAATTGCCGACCGGCCGCTGTTCTGGCACTATCCACACTACAGCGATCAGGGCGGTCCGCCAGCGGGTGCGGTACGTCTGGGAGACTGGAAGTTGATCGAGTTTTACGAGGATGGGCGCTTCGAGTTATACAATCTGACGGACGATGTTGGCGAGACGCGGAATCTTGTCAACAAGGAACCGGGCCGGGCAGCCATGTTAAAAAGGCTCTTGCAGGATTGGCGGCGCAGCGCAGGTGCAGTCATGCCTGCCGTGAATCCGGGCTATGATCCGGCACGCTCAAGTGAAGGACTGACGGGATATGAGGCACCAACGCCTCCGGTGGCATAAGGAGATTCGACCATGAAGATGACCAGACGAAATGCTTTGATTGCGGTCGCAGGCGCGGCACAAATGCCCCGGCTCCTCGGGGCACCGGCTGCCTTTCAACCGACATTTGAATCCCTGGCGAACTATAAGTGTCCGGAGTGGTTCCGCGATGCCAAGTTCGGTATCTGGGCGCATTGGGGACCACAAAGCGTACCCATGTACGGCGACTGGTACGCACGCCGGATGTACGAAGAAGGTGGCAAGGACTATGAACACCACCTGAAGACTTACGGTCATCCGTCGAAGTTCGGCTGGAAAGATATCATCCCCCTGTGGAAGGCCGAGAAGTTTGATCCCGAACGTCTGATGGGTCTCTACAAGGGTGCCGGTGCGAAGTATTTCGTCAGCATGGGATGCCACCACGATAACTTCGATCTTTGGAACTCGAAGCATCATGAGTGGAACGCCGTTAAGATGGGTCCAAAGCGGGATATCGTGGGCGCTTGGCAAAAGGCCGCAAAGAGACAGGGTTTGAAGTTCGGCGTCTCTGAGCACCTGGGCGCGAGTTTCACCTGGTGGCAAGGCGCGCATGGCAGTGACAAGAAGGGAGCCATGGCGGGCGTACCTTATGATGGCGCAGACCCGAAGTGGGAAAGTCTCTATCATGCAAAAGCGCTGCCCGGCGATAAGGAGTGGTACACCACTGACCCGCGCTGGCACAAAGAGTGGCTGGCCAGGATCACGGATTTGATTGATCAATACCAGCCCGACCTGCTTTACTGCGATGGCGCACTGCCCTTTGGTGAAGTCGGGCGCACCATGTTGGCGCATTACTATAACTCCAACATGAAGAACCATGGGGGCAAACTCGAAGCCGTCTATAACTTGAAGGACTGGCGCGGACGCACTGGTCACGGGGAGTATGTGGAAGGCATCGGTGTGCAGGATGTGGAACGCGGCGGACTTGCGGCAATCAAGCCTGCGCCATGGCAGACCGATACAGCCATCGGAGATTGGTTCTACAACACCACGTGGAAAGCCAAGGACACCGGCACGATGTACCGTTCCCCCAAGTGGGTTGTGCAAACGCTGGTGGATGTGGTGAGTAAGAATGGGAACATGCTGCTGAATGTAATCCAGAGACCCGATGGGTCATTGGATGCGGAAGTCGAGAAGTTACTAGCGGATGTTACCGCCTGGATGAAAGTTCACAGCGAAGCCATCCACGGCACGCGGCCATTCGGCGTTTATGGGGAAGGCGGCACCAAGACCGAAGAGGGCCACTTCAAGGAAGACTTCGCCTTCTCTGGCGCGGATGTTCGCTACACCCAATCCAAAGATGGAAAATCCGTTTACGCCCTGGCAATGGGTGCTCCAGCCGGTGGCGTGATGCGGATGCGTGCTCTGAAAAAATCCGGTGGTGTGAATCAGGTAGCCAAAGTGGAGATCCTCGGGCAGGGTCCAGTGAAGTTTGAACAGACCGCGGACGCACTGACCGTGACCCTGCCCCCCGCAGCACTCAACCCAATGGCCTGTGGCGTCAAGGTCACGGGTACAGGCTGGAAGGCTCTGCTGTAAACCCGTTCCCGCGAAATCCCAGCCCGCCCTGGCATTTGGTGCGTCGTTCGTGCGCCATGCTGGCGCACTTTTTCGGGAATCCGTGTCCATCGGCAGCGGCCAATCCTAGCGATAGCTCATTCCCCCGGACTGGTAAAGCCAAAGCTCTAATATCTCCCACCTCTGTAGAACCGCCCCAACCGTTCCCATTTGTATTCCGTCCTACGGATGTCATAAGTCATCCCGCCAAAAAAATCTTTGAATGCTTGCCTTAAGTGAGAAATAGAGTTTCTCCGAATCGCCATTAGTAGGATGATCCAGGGCTGCCAATAACAGCGGCGTCATCGCTGTTCACGCATCCGCGGGCCCGTTTGGGACTTCTGAAAGCAATGGACACCCGGAACCAACAAATCCTGGCGAAGCCAAACTCCGAATGGGTGGAGTTCGACCCCGCACGCCTGTGCCTCACCCGCCATTCCAGCGGTGTAGAACCAATGAGCTTTACAGTTCGCGGGCGGCAGCTGAGGTTGATACAGTTCATGGCGAGACGCAACCACGAGTGCGGTGGCATCCCGGTTACTTGCGGTCCCGATGCATTGATATCCGCAGTTTGGGGAAGCGACCGCCTTTCTGACCCGCAATCGGAACTCAGCCGCCTCATTTACGACATCCGTCACAAGATCGAACGAAATCCAGACTGTCCCAAACTCATCATCAGCTCACCTGGAATCGGATATACGTTGCGCACCCGTCCCTGGCGGTCAAATGATTGTCAGGCGACATTTACGTGGGGCGCACCCATCCTTCATCCAAGAAACTTTTTTGGCAGACGAAAGGAACTGCGTCAGATTCGCGACGCAAGCTTCGTCCGGCCGCCGCAGCATGTCTTTGTATCCGGACCCCGCCTGGCAGGCAAGACATCATTACTGCGTTTCCTTGAATTCCTTCCACACTCTACATCGGAGGATCTGAATGCTGGCTTTGAGCCGGATGATAACATTCGGAGGATCGCATTCATCGATTTGCACGATCCGCGAATGTGGCAAATGGAGGGGTTCCTGCATGCGATTCTCGCCCGTGTGGGACTTCGACCTGTGAAAGTGTTGGATGACTTCGTAACCGCTCTTTCAGAAACTCCATCAGTAACCATCATTTTGGATGATATTGAAGAGGCTGCTTCGCTGGATTCAGCCGTCTGGAGCGCACTTCGCTTTCTTGGAACCTCCCGCGCGGGGTCAGTAAGCATAGTGGCTTCTTCCACCCATAGCGTAGGGGCGCTCTGGGACCAGTGCCCCCAACTTCGGCCAGTACTGCGCATTGCGTCGCACGAGGTGCCCGTTGGGGCTTTCTCTGAAGAAGAAGCTTGGGAACTGATCAACAGCTCCCCTCTACGTTTTCCGGACGGAGAAGCACAATGGATCATCGACACCAGCCGACGCGAGCCATGTCTCCTGCAAATTCTCTGCGACACTTTCTTGAAGCATCTGATAGATAAAGAAAGCGGGGACTGGAAGGAACTCGCACTCGCCCGTTGCAATGTTCTTGCGGCGGCGCGGGGTTCCAATGCTCTTCCAATCCCAATCCCCCTTGCCGTTAGCCCGCAAGAGCCAGAGAATTAAGCGGGAAGAAATACTGGCGGAGCCATGCATCCGCAGATAAGTAGTCCGCAGAGGACTCCGCACTGAACGAAAGTATCGTTACAACTTAAAGATAGGAGAAAGCGTCATGTCGAAACAGAATGCCACTTGCGATAAGTGTGGCACCAGGGCGGTAATCGCGTGGGGATGTCCAAAGTGTAATCGATGGCTGTGTAATGTCTGCTCCGGGCAGTCGAAGGAACATCCCAGGGATATGGGCGGGTTTGTTATGACAGGACCGGGCAATGGGAATCCAAAATGTCCGGTGTGCTCTTAAGCGGCTGTGACTGGCGAAAGGGATGTGTTCTTCGGCTCTTTGATAACCCCGCCCTCAACTGGCGGGGATCCCATCACCATTCAGGCGGGGAGCGACTGTAGGCTGCCAGGGCGTTTGCTGCGGGACTTATGGGAGCGTTCGGTGTCAGAAGTGAATAACGAAGGTTGTAGAAGAAGGAGTTAGCCTGTGAACAAGAGAAGCGTGATCGCATTAGTTGTTCTTTCCTGTCTTTCGTATTGTGGGTATGCCCAGGACGCGCACCTTTCAAAGGACGCGATTGTCCAGATGATTAAGGCTGGTCTGCCGGAGGATGTCATTGTCGCCAAGATCAGGAGTGAGACCAACCCGCCGAAATTCAGCCCCGATGATCTTATTGATATGAAATCATCGGGTGCAAGTGATGTCGTGATTCGGGCTCTGGTTAGTCCGTCACCGAAAGTGGACCCATCCGTTGCCGGCGGAAACACCGCGAACGCTTCAGTGGACCCGAATGATCCGATGGCGCCGCATGATCCTGGGGTCTATATGATGCTCAGCACGGGCGACGGGTCCAGGAAGATGATCCTGATAGAGCGAGCCGGATCTAGCCGCAATAAGACCGCCAATATCTGGGTTTCATCCTTAACATATGGCCTCTCGAAGGCAAAGGTTAAGGCGGAACTGCCTGGTCCTCGTGCAACCACTCGTACTTCCGAGACGAAACCGGTGTTCTATATGTACTTCCCCCCGACCGGCAACCTGGGTGCAGCGGACACGATTACTAGTCCTTCTCAATTCTCTCTCCTCCTGCTAGACGAAAGGAAAGATCATAGGGAAACAACTGTCGCGAAGGCCGGTTTTGCGAGCTTTAGTGCTGGCACGGACGAGAAGAGAACCTTCAAGTGCAATGCCGAAAAAATTCGCCCCTATGCCTACAGGGTGATCCCGGACGCCAGCCTCAAAGTTGGCGAATATGCCTTCCTGGCCGCAACTGGGATGGGCGGGGCCGCAGCGGCGAGTTCCGTGGTGGTTTTCGATTTTGGAATCGATCGCAAATAGGCCACACGTGCTGTCCGACACCACTTGGTGACTTTGTGGGGTCGCATCACCGTGGCCGGTCTCAAGCCCTGGAAACCTTCGTTGGCCCGGCCCAGGTGAACGGAGAAGCCAGCTTGATGTTTTTGATCGTCATGGCGTTCATGTTCAGTCCAAAATTCAAACCTCAGATCGCGCTCGCTGGCTATTTTATCTTTTAGAGCTCGAGTTTGAAGTTCGCTGCGATTACCACGTTCTTGGGTGTTCCATTCGGTGCCGGTATTTTTCCTGCCGTCTTTGGGATAAGTTCTGGCATGGCCGTGGGTACCGTCACTGGTTATATCCGCCGGTCGCGGATTGTTGTTGCGCCAGATCACCGGCGCGAAGGCTCTCGCCCCTTGGTCTGGGGGCTCGCCGGTCCTCTCTCGTTCTTCACCGTCTGCGTCATCTTGTACTTAAAAGTGTTCATGCCGTGGATGCTCGACCATTGCAGATAGCATTCGGATGTCGTCCGGTGCTCCGTTACTTTTGCTGTTCAATTGAAAAGCTTCATTACAGCCTGGTGTGGGGTATCATCAGTGGTCAATGGTTCGGACGAACGCATGCTTTCCATTGCCTGTAGGATCGTTGATCCTATCCCGCGTTCTTGCCGTGTCAATCGTATTTCCCGTCCGCTACGTACCCCCGGTTGGGGCGAGCATCGTTGAATGTGCTCATCTCACTACACCGGAAACCTGCAATGCTATCTGCCGAGGAGTGAATAACGCTGTTAGCAAAGAGAACCAAGCCGGGACATCAACCGTTGATCTTCTTTTTGCCTGGGCCATCCCCTTCTGTCGGGCAGCCTTCTTTGTTGAAGTTGGCTCCATCCCTATCAATCCGGAGTACACATCCCGGTGATGGCCCCAACCAGTGGGCCGACGGATCTTCTTGCTGCTTTTTCTCCAGACCCCGCGGAGGCGCTGCGGCGGTACCTGAGTTGCCGGACAAAAGTGATCAGTATTTGCTGCCACAGGGGTTGTCCCGATCCAGAGGCCGCCGCCGCCACGGTCTTTGTCCGGGTAATTGCAAAGCTGAAGGAAGGCATCACATTGACCGTTCCTGTTGAATATTATTGCCTCGGCGTGGCCCGCATGGTGGCGCTGGAAGAATTGAAAGAGCGTCGTGACCACGTATCTTTTGAGGAGGAGTTTCAATCCGCAGTTCACTTCGCGGATCCGTTTTTCATGATCCTTGCAAAACAATGCCTGGAACTGCTGCCGGTCCCGGATCGTAAGTTCATCCTCGAATTCTATGAATCCGGAGCCAAAGCTTTCGCATCTTCCCTCGGTGTAACGGAGAATGCTGTGCGTATGCGCGCCTTCAGAATTATAAAGGCTCTGAGAAAGTCATTAAATCCAGACTTTCTTGATGAAAAGAAGAAATGAAATCCGCCCCTGAGCCATTCCATGTCTGAGATGCAATCAGCGCCTCCCGGCGGCGAAATGGACGTTTATTCACGGATTTACGCTTGGCTTGTCGGCCGGTTTCCGGAACCTGAAGTCGAGCGGCTCGAAGAGCTGTTTGCCAGCGATGACTCCGCTTTCGAACTCGTGGCCCCCTGCGAAGAAGAAGTGATCCGTGATTACTTCGCCGGTGCCCTGACGCCGCAAGACCGCGCCACTTTTGAAGCGAAATGGCTTAGTTCTCCGGTACTTCGCAAAAAATTGCAAGTCGGCGCTGCGCTGAATGCACTTTCACTGGAGGCGGCGTCCAGAAGAACAGCAACACCCGCGAGTTCCAAGCGCCGGAGCGTCCCGTTTTGGATCATGCCCGTGGCTGCGGCCCTGTCGATCTTGTCGATGGCCGCGCTCGGTGTAGTCGCTGTACTTCTCCAAAAGAGTCATGCGGAGCTCACTTCCCTCTCCGCGCGCCTCGCCCAGATGGAGCAGATCGCCCGGAGTACCAGCGTTCATCCTCTGCCGCCAGCGGCTTTTGCGCTGGTCCCGAAGAATGCAAGGTCGGGCGATTCATCACAGTCCATCTTCTTGCCGGCAAACGAACGGGAAGTATTGTTCGACTTGCTGATCGCAGGCGCAGCTGACGACGCCCGCTATCGGATCTCACTGATTCGCGTTGGTGGTGAAGTCGTTTGGAGCGGTCTGGGAACCGCCATTACTTCGAAAATCACGGTCACCGTCCCCGGTCACATTCTCCGCCCGGGAGACTATTACTTCAGTGTCGATTCCTGGCCCCGCGAAGACAGGCATGAGACCCTACCTGTCCGAATTCTGAATTAGTAGCGCGCGGCAGCGGGGAAGCTATGCACTCCGTCGGTTTCCAGGCCGCCTACCCCCGAAAATCAACCCACTTCCCCCAACTCCACCACACCTGCGCCCAAACTCTCAAATCCCCTCAAGTTGTTGTTTGGGAAATGTAAAGCCTGTATCATTGTCCTAATCTCCTCATGAATAACGTTTACGTTTGGGTAGTGATGCGACTGATTCCTGTGGTGTGCGCTGCGTCCGCACTGCAAGCTGCCAGCCCGGCGCTTGAAAAGCAGTTTCACACCACAGTGCAGCCGTTTCTGACGAAGTATTGCGTTGGCTGTCACAGCGGAGCGAACGCCGCCGCGCAACTCGACCTCAAGTCCTACACCTCCATTGAAGGTGTGGTGAAAGACCACAGCCGCTGGGCCCAGATGAGCGAACGCATGACCCTCGGCGAGATGCCTCCCAAGCCCATGCCCGCGCCGCCAGCCGAAGCCCGGCAGCAGGTCGTGGACTGGATCAAGGCCGTCCGCAGCGAAGAGGCCAAACGGACCGCCGGCGACCCCGGCATCGTCCTCGCCCGCCGCTTCAGCAATGCCGAATACAACTACACCATCCGCGACCTCACCGGCATCGACATGCAGCCGGCAAAAGAGTTTCCAGTGGACCCCGCCAACCAGGCCGGCTTCGATAACTCCGGCGAATCCCTACAGATGTCGCCCTCGCTTTTGAAGAAGTACCTCGATGCCGCCCGCGAAGTCGCAAATCACATGGTGCTCACCCAGGATGGCTTTGACTTCTCTCCCCACCTGATGCTCTCGGAAACTGACCGCGACAAGTACGCGATCCAGCGCATTGTCAATTTCTACTTCAACCAGCCGACCGATTACGCGGATTACTTCGAAACTGCCTGGAAATATGTGCATCGAGCCGAACTCGGGAAGTCCAATGCTACTTTGAACGCGCTGGCCGCCGAGGCGAAGTTGAGCACGAAATACATGCCCATGGTTTGGGGTATTCTCCAGGACCAGGAGCCCGTCGGCCCGGTTGCAAAGCTGCGCGGGATGTTCGAATCGCTGCCCGCCCCGGCCGCCGGCGAAGAGCCCGAGGCCGTCCGCAAGCAGTGCGAAGTCATGCGGAACTTTGTCGTGAAAATCCGCAAAGACACCGCCATGCAGTTCTACTCCCCGAAAGTCAAAGGCCTGTTCGCCGCCACCCAGCCGCTGCTCAACTGGAAGCTGGCGGAATACGCGGCCAACCGCCGGAAGTTTGACCCGGGCTCCTTGCGCAACGTGGAAGATCCCCCGGAGACGCCCCCCGTGCTGGGCCGCTTTGCCGGACTC
The DNA here is from genome assembly GCA_903923395.1 of uncultured Acidobacteriia bacterium. Classification (GTDB taxonomy): domain Bacteria; phylum Acidobacteriota; class Terriglobia; order Bryobacterales; family Bryobacteraceae; genus BOG-234. Next base: position 33,741 of record CAIXXM010000162.1, on the reverse strand, counting down.
GGCGAAGAAGGCGGCATCCGCTGGGCCCAGGTAATGAAGCGCAACCAGCTCGCGAATCCCGATCTCGCCGTGCCGAAAGCCGAACGCGCGGCCTATGAGAAGTCATTCGTCAAATTCGCCAATGTCTTCCCGGACGCCTTTTTCGTCAGTGAGCGCGGCCGCTTCTTCCCGGATGACACGCAGGATAAAGGCCGCCTGCTCAGCGCCGGTTATCACAACGTGATGGGCTACACGCGCGATGACACCCCTCTGCAGGAATTGATTCTCGACGACGCCGGCATCAAACAACTCAACCGCCTTTGGGATGAGTTTGAGTTCATCGGCGACTACACGCTGCGGACCTATACGCAGTACTACTTCAACCAGAGCGGTGAGGTGCGCGGCGAGGGCCGTGAATCCGGCTCGAACCGCCCCGTGGGGAAGCGGATTCAGGATGAATCCGTGCTGATGGATTTCAAGAAGCAGTATCTGGCCAAGGCCGATGCGCCCGGCAACAATCCCATTGCGATGGAGGCCATCAAGGTCCACTTTGACAAGCTGAACGCCGTGCTCCGCAATGAAGAAAAGGTGCGTGCCGCCGCCGAACCAAAGCACCTCGAAGCCCTGTTGCAATTCGCGGCGAAGGCCTACCGGCGTCCGCTCACCAAGGCTGAGAAGGACGACTTGCTGGCGTATTACCAGAAGCTTAAGGACAAGGATGCACTGTCGCATGAAGATGCCATCCGCGTCTCCATCATGAGTGTGTTGATGTCCCCGGACTTCTGCTACCGGTTTGATCTCGCCCCGGCCACGGTGACGCAGACCTCCACCAAATCCGCCGCACCGGTGGCCAAACCGCTCACAGGTTATGCCCTCGCCAACCGGCTGAGTTACTTTCTCTGGTCCAGCATACCGGATAAGGAGTTGTTGGCGCATGCTGCAGCCGGAGACCTTCACCGTCCAGACGTGCTCGCCGCGCAGACCAAACGGATGATGCAGGATGACCGCGCCAAAGGCTTGGCTACTGAGTTCGCGGGCAACTGGCTCGATTTCCGCCGCTTTCAGAACATCAATTCCGTGGACCGCGACCGCTTCCCCGAATTCAACAATGACCTGCGCGAGGCTATGTTCGAAGAACCGCTCCGCTACATTCAGGACCTCATGCAGCGCGACGGCTCCGTCCTGGATCTCGTCTTCGGCAATTACACGCTGGTCAATCCGCCTCTGGCCAAGTTTTACGGCATGCCGTGGCCGAAGGGCGTGCCGGCGAAGCTTGAGAACTGGGTTCGCATCGATGGCGCCGATAAATACTCGCGCGGCGGCATCCTGCCGATGGCAGTGTTTCTCACGCAGAACTCACCTGGGTTGCGGACCAGCCCGGTGAAGCGCGGTTACTGGGTGGTGCACCGTGTGTTGGGGGAAACCATTCCGCCGCCTCCGCCCGTGGTGCCGGAACTGCCACACGATGAAGCAAAGATGGATCTGCCGGTGCGCCAGATGCTCGAAAAGCACCGCGAAAACCCGACCTGTGCCGGTTGTCATGCGAAGTTCGACTCGTTCGGACTGGCCTTTGAAGGCTACGGACCCGTGGGAAATTCCCGTGAAAAAGATCTGGCCGGCCGCCCCGTGGATACCAAAGCCAACTTCCCCGGCGGGACCGAAGGCATTGGCTTCGAAGGCGTCCGGAAGTTCATTCAGGAGAAGAAGCAGGCAGAGTTCGTCGATGGACTCACGCGGAAGCTGCTGGCCTTCGCGCTGAACCGGACCCTCCAGTTGTCCGATGAACCGCTCATCACGAAGATCAACTCGCGTTTGGCGGCCAGTGGTTATAAAATTAGCGTGCTGGTGGATTCGATCGTGACCAGTCCCCAGTTTGTGAACAAACGCGCGCCGGATGTCCGGCAGCAGAGTGCAGTTAAGCCCGTTGAGAAAGGCCGCAAGAGTGAATAAATCCAGCCGTTCCGCATCAAGAATCTCCCGCCGCACGGTGTTGCGCGGGGCTGGCGTCGCCATGGCGCTGCCCTGGATGGAGTCACTGCCAGCGTTTGCGGATACCAAAACTCCCGCGCCATTCCCGAAGCGCTTCGGCGTGCTGTTCATGGGCACGGGGATCAATGAAGATCACTGGACGGCGGAGGGGCAGGGCGCGGCAATGAAGCTGGGCAAGACGCTGGCCCAGTTGGAACCGCTCAAACAAAAGATCAACGTCATCGACGGACTGTTCGTGAAGGCACTGACCGGGCAGGGCATTCACCCGGCACAAACCGGCAGTCTGCTCTCGGGCGCGAAGATCTCGAAGGGCGCCATCATCCACTCCGGCATCAGCGTGGACCAGCAGATCGCCAATGCACTCGGTGACGCCACCCCGCAATCCAGCATGGTGTTGAGCTGTGAGCAGCCCATGACCGGCTATCACGAATCCAACTTCTCACTGGCCTACAGTTCGCATATCTCGTGGCAGAGCCCGGATTCCCCCGTGCCCGTGGAAGTCTACCCCTCCCTTGCCTGGGATACGCTGTTTGAGAACCGCGGCAGCCAGCTGAATATCAGCATTCTAGACCGTGTGAAGGACCGCGCCCAGGCACTAACGAAGAAGATCAGCTCCACGGACAAGCAGAAGCTTGATGAGTATTTGACCAGCGTGCGGGAAGTGGAAACGCGCGTCGACCGGCAGCGCAAGGGCAAGTCAGCGGCGGAAGATGCGGCCAAGGCTTTGAACCGTCCGGCACTTACCATGGACCGGCCTGCCAACGGCCTGCCGGAAGATCAGCGGGAACATGCGAAGTTGATGTGTGACATCATCGCGATCGCTTTCCAGACGGATAAGACCCGCGTCGCATCACTCGTGCTGGCCAGGGATCTGTCGGCGATGTATTACCCGTTCCTGAACGTAAAAGACGGTCACCATGCCGCTTCACACGATAACTTGTCAGCGGGTTACGAACGGATTGCAAGCTTCCATCTGAGCCAGCTGACTTATCTGGCCACCAAGCTGGATTCGATGAAGGAAGGCGACGGCACCGTGCTCGATAACAGCTGCCTGATGTTCCTCTCGAACATGTGGGCCGGCCGCAAGCATGATAACCGCCGTCTGCCTGTGGTGCTGGCAGGAGGTCTGGGCGGAACCCTGGAGACCGGACGCACTTTGAATTACTTGAATGAGTCCGATGACAAGAGGAAAATGTGCAGCTTGTATCTCGGCATCATGGACCGGATGGGTGTCAAGATGAACCAGTTCGGCGATGCTGACACCCGGTTGGAACGGTTGTAAGTTCCATGTGGCAACCACGCCGCGGCGTGTCGCCGGTTTTACTTCACCACCATGATATTTGAGCGCCAGAAAGAAGTCTTGGAAGCGCCGGGGTCAATGACGGTGACTTGGCATTCATACTTTCCCGGTGCCAGTTTTGCCAGGGGTACGTTGAAGCGAAGCGGCACTGCTTTGGTCTTGGGGTCCAGCCCTTCGGTTACCGGCAGGGGAGCCGTTTCAAAGACCTTGGTCTGGCCCTGCAGGAAGCTGACATAGGCTACCAGCGGTTGCATGGTTGTGGCGGCGCGCTCATAGGCTTCCAGATAGATATAGAGGTTCTGGTTTGCGCGGAAGACGCGGGTCACACTGGGAATCAACTTCTGGCCATCCTGGACCAGCGGGTTGACAGTCGTGGCCTTTTCTTTGCCCGCAGTATAGATGGCGTCCCGCATGTCGAGTAACTGACTACTGAGCACCACGGAACTGGTCGGGACGCGTTTTTCTTCTTTGTTGAGGTTTGGCACCTTGAACTTGGTCATGTAAGTGCCGATGCGGCCCGTTTCGTCATCGCGTGCCAGGAACTTGATGGAGTAAGTGCCCGGCAAGAGTGTGAAGCCGGTGTCGTATTCGTAGGGGTGTGTCGCCAGTGCCGCAGCGGTTTCGCCTCCGATCTTGATATTGACTTTGTCCCGCACGTTGGAGATGGTTTGGCCGTATTCGTCTTTCACTTCGCCGATGAAGTCAATGAGCGTGCGTTCGGCTCCACCTTTGCGGGCGCGGGCTAGTTCGCTGCCGGGGATCTTGACCACGAGCGGAACGAAGTATTCGGCGCGGTTAAGCTGGAAGTAGTTCAGTTCCATTGCGATGGTCAACTCCGTAATGGGGTCGCCAAGCATAAGTGCATCTTCCAACTGGCGTTCCTTGTCAGAAGAGGTGAACTTGCTGAAGACCTTGTCGGCGTAGTAACCCTGGCGGAACTGGACAGTGGCGTTGGGATGCCCGGGGATGGTGATCTTGATCTTGCGGAATTTCCCGTCAGAAAGGAGATTCGTCGTGTAGTAACCCAGGATGTAATAACTGGAGATTGCCTGCTGTGCCTGCACTATCCCTTTGCCGAGATCGTTATAATCCAGCAGTGCCTTCCCGCCGGTGTCTGCCCCCAGGGCGTAGAGGGTGTCCTGGGAGCGCTGGAAGTTAGACGCGGCAAAGCCTGCGGAAGCGCCGGAATACATGCCGATCCCGCCCGGGGAGCCATGCGTGGCGTCACCCATGGGCGCTCCAGCGGTAAGGCCGCGGGCATCGATTGGGAAGAACGAAACGTTCGCGCGGATGGCCGCATTGACCGTGGCCTGTAACTGCGCCTGGTTGTCTGAGCCGTTTAACTGAAGGCCGCTTGCGAAATACACCAGTGACTTCTTCTCATTCAATGTGCCGAGCATCTTCACGGCGGTTTGCAGGGCGGCCAACTGCCGGTCTGTGTTGAAGATATTGAACTCGCCATCGTCCTGCCCGAAAGCGGAGCCGCTGTCAGAACTGCTGGCGTCGGCCGGGTTCTCATCAAAGCCCTGGCCTTCACCGACGGCCAGTTTCTCAATGGTTGCGTCGAGCAGCGTGCGGTTATCGGTGAAGTCCTGCAGGATCTTCACGCCGCCGCCGCTGAAGCTCATCATGGCGACCATATCCTGCCCGGTCATCTGGGTGCGCAGGAATTTACGGGCCGCAGTAAGAGCACGGATCTGGTCGGCGGGCGGCATGGAGGTCATGTCGAAATACATGCCGATCATTCGGCGGTCTTTGTAACGGATATCTCCGGGACGTTCCGGGGCGATGGAGGTTTTGGTCAGGCTGGGAAGCTTGGCGAGATCCACCGGCTCCGTGGTGGGAACCGCCGCATCGTCACGGAGCTTTTGATATTCGCAGATGGTGATGGTCTGCGGTTTGCCATCTTCCGTGAGTACAAAGTCCTTGGCAGTAAGTCCCTCAATGGGTTTGCCGTCTTTGTCCTTGACGGTGACGGTTTCGATCACCAGGTGTGTGGACACCGAGATCTTGAAATCATCCTGCGCGGGGAGCACAAGCGCGGCAGCGAGCAGGGCGGGGATTAGTCGGCGTCTCATTTAGAACCTCACCCGGAGATTGGTTTGCAGCAGGCGCATGGCACCGGGAGATACCGGTAGACCGAATTGGGAACTGGTGATGGAAGCATTCCACGCACCGAAGACGGGATGGTTCAAGGTGTTGGAGGAATCCATGCGGAGGTCGGCGCTGAAGCGGTCACTAATACGGAAGGTGCGTCCGGCGGATATGTTGAATGCGAACTGGCCAGGGCCTGTGATGGAGTTACGTCCGGCGTTGCCCCAGTGTCCGGCAGACGGTGCGGCAAAGGCGGCTGGATTGAGGTTCAGTCCCGATGGGGCATCGTAAAGAGGAGCACCGGTATAACTGGGCCGGATGCTGCCGGTCACTCCGGTGCCTGCGACAGCAACAGAGTAGAGAGGTGTTTCGGGAAGTCCCGAGCCCGCTGTCAGTTGTGTGGTTAGGGTCCATTCTTTGAAGAGGACACCGCGCCAGCCGGTCATCAAAGCGCCCCCGTGGACACCCATGCCGGTGCTGTATTGCGTGGTGAAGTTGAGGAGGTGGCGCTGGTCGAAGTTGGAACGGCCGCGTTCTCCGGAGAGATTGAGCCAGTCTTGCGCGATAACGGCAGCGCCCTGGCCGCGTCCGCCTAACAAAGCATCGTCAATCGCTTTGGCATAAGTATAACTGATGTTGGAAGTAAACCCTGCACGGAGCCTGCGGCGCAGTTGCAACTGGAGTGACTCCCGCGTGGAGTTGCCATTGGAAGTGACGTAGGCGAAACCGGCGGGGCAGGAGGGGCAGGGGTTGACGGTGCCAAGGGGGTAAGTGTTCGGCAGGAACTGCTGGACGGCGCGCGTCCCCTTGATACCCAGATAAGTAGCTGTGCCGACCAGGGACCAGGGAAGATCCTGCTGGATGGATAAGTTCCAGTTATGGGCGAAGCCGACGCGGAAGTTCGGATCGATGCCATAAGTGTTCTTGGCACCTGTACCGATGGCCGGGAAACCCTGGGCGAGAGTAAGTGGATTCGCCTGGGTGTTCTGGAAGCTGAGGCTGGTGGATAGAGGGGATTGCTGTGCCATCTGGCTGGCGATGCTTTGGTAGACGGAGGTATTCGTGTAAAGCCCGTAACCGGAGCGGATCACTGTGGAGGAACCTGCGATTGGACGCCACGAGAGCCCGATGCGGGGCTGAATGCCAGCGGTGTGGTCCGGTTGCAGCACGGCGCGGACGGGTGTTGCTGTGGTGAAGTTGGGGGCGATTGCCAGGTTGATCAAACGGTCATACTTTTCAGTCACAGGCGTGCTGTATTCCCAGCGGCCACCGACGTTGGCAGTGACGCCCGGGGCGACACGCCAGTCATCTGTGAAGTAAGCGTCGTAGAGTTTCTGCCGGAAGTATTTGTCGGCGTTGCCATAGGCGATGGAGGTTGTATCTGGCAGACCAAGCAGGAAGCCGGCGAAATCATTGCCTGTGGAGGTGCCGTTGAAGGTAAGCGTGCCGCGGGGATCCTGTTGCGAGAGGGCGTTGAACTGCACACGCTTATAATCCGTGCCGAAGGTCATGTTATGTGACCTGCGCACCCATAACAAGTCTCCCGAGTAAGCGTTGGTCATGTTGCGGGTGAGGGATTGCTGGGCATCATTGAGACTGGCGATGCCGCTCGAAAAGTTGATCTGCGGCGGGCCCCAGTTGAGCGGGTCCTGATTGTTGCCGTTGATGCCAGCTTCCTTCGAGACGTTCTCCACGCTGGAAAAGAAGGGAGTAATCCGGCTGGTGAAGCGGCTGAAGTTATATTGCGTATGCAGGAAGATCTTGGTGTTGATACGGTGACTCCAGTTCGCAGCCATGTTCCAGCCGGTGGAGGCCCCGGTGTCGCGGAAGCCAAAGAGATTCGGAGTGGCGGACGAGTTACCCTGCCAGGCGAAAGTGCCATAGACGGAGTCTTTGCTGCCGATGCTGCGATTGATACGGGTGTTGACGGCATCCTGCTGTGCCGTGCTGACCAGTGGCACCTGATAGTTATAGGCGGAAGAAGAAGTGAAGTTCGGGAGAGGATAGTAACGCAACAGGAACAGAGCCTGTGGACTGATGCGGCTCGCGGGAATCATGTTGCCTGCAAAGGGCTGGCCGCTGAGCGGGTCTGTGACTGTGGCGAGGCCCGTGAGGTCACCGTTGCGTTGCGCGGACGTGGGCATCCGTGTTGAGGGTGTGGAACTGTTGCGGTTGCGCGCCATTTGGTAACCGAAGAAGAACGTGGTCTTGCCATCTGTAATGGTGCGCGGGATATAGATAGGGCCGCCGAAGGAGAAGACGCCGGATAAGTGGTTGTAGGCTGCTTTCGGTGTATCCTGGCCGGTCAGGGAGTAATTGCGGGCATCGAGAGCGGACGTATCTTCGATAATGCCGAGAGCGCCGTGATAGAGGCCGTTGCCGTTCTTGCGGAAGTTACCGAAGGCACCGCTGGTGCCGAACGGGGAAGCCGCGGCGTTAATGATGCTGCCATTGATGGCGAAGGCATCATTGGCCTGTGAAGCATCGGGTGCGGGCTCTGCTGCTTTGGTCTGTTGTTTGGGTGCCGGCTTGGCAGGGTCGGGCGGTGGCGGTGGTGCGGGTTCTGGTGCTTTGGCAATCTCGGTTCTCTGGAAGACTGCTTTCGCCGGGGCTGGTCCGGCGGCGGCGCGGATGGTTTCCATGGGTTGTAGCTGCAGGTCCCATTCCGCCGCAGCGGCAGTGGGTGCGACGGCGAGATCGCGCTTTTGCGTGACGAAGCAAAGCATGTCGACGGTGAAGTTCCAGGTGCCGTCGGCAAGATCGGGGAAGAGATAAGTGCCGTTGAGATCCGTGATGGTGGTGAAACGCTTATCGCCCTGGGCGGCTGTTACTGAAGCGCCGGAGACGGGCTGTCCACCGAAGCGCACCGTGCCTTTGCTCTCCGCAGCGGAAAGATTTGTGGCTGCGAGCAGCAGGGAAAGGATTGTGCCAATGCAGAATACGCGCACAACGGACTCGCCGTCCGCGTGGAATTGTGCGGGTTGGCGGACCGAACCGGCAGCCTGTGCGCTTTTGAATAACTTCACTTAATTCTCCGTGGGGGATTTGTCGAGGTTATCGACGACAAACATGGTCATGGGTGCTTTTCTTGGATCGAGCTTGAGTCCGATATTTTGGACGGCGCCGAAGAGATTGGGTGCGTCACCTTTGGGAGCACCTTCGGGCGGCGGGCCACCAGCACCAGGTCCACCGGCACCAGGTCCACCAGCACCAGGTCCACCGGGAAGTGGACCGGCGGGTCCAGACGGGCGCAAGACCGCAACCATCCCCATTTTACCCATGTTTTCGGTTTCATCCGGTGTCCATTCCAGGTCAAAGTCGTAAATGTCTTTCGATTCGGTCATATCGATGACGGGGCGGTCCAGCATGTTGGAGATTGTGTTGGCAAAAGTATCCATGGTGATGTTGCCGGTCATGCGGCGTCCTTTGGGGCTCATCATCATGCGGGTGCCTTTCTGCTCCTGCGCGGCGGCATCGGCTTTGGCGAGTTTGATGCCCCCCTTGGCTTGGATCAGAGCATACACGGGAGCGGTCTTTTCCTCTTTGTGGAACTGCAGATGGAAGCGTTCGGCGAGAAGTGCCTGGAGCATTTCGGGAACCTGCTCTTTGTTCACGCCATCGGGTATTTTGGCGTTGATGTCGAAGCGGGTGGTGTTGACCCAGTCCGGCGCGGTCAACTGGTGATCCTTGATTCTGAAGGCGGTGGTGATGATGTTGCGAAGGGCGACATTGGAGTAGGTCACGCGGCCGGCGTCCGTGCTCATGCGGACCATAATCCGGCCGCTTAGCATTTGCGATTGTTGGGTAGGCTTGATGGACGCTACTTCGAAGGTGGGTGGCGGTGGCGTTTGGGCAAGAGCAGACAAGGCTAGAGCGGCGGTCAGAAGTACGGTGCGCATGTGGATAAGAGATAAGACGCCGAAAGTGCAGAAATGTTCGGCCCAATGCGAAAAATATCAGATCCCGCGCCGGCTGACGAGATAGACGGCGAAGCTGCCCAGCCAGTGGCCGCCCTCGTAGTGTTCGGCTTTGATGCTGTCGAGGCCTGTGTTTTGGAAGCGCGCGGCAAGGGTGGACAGGTTTTTCGCGCGAGGGTGTGAGGGCGGGAGTTTGGAGAGAATGCCGCGGATCATCCAGGCGCGGCTGAGGTTAAGTCCGGCCAGATGGTAGAGTTTGCCGTCAGAGAAATCGACGACTTTGGTGGGTTCCAGGTTCACGGCAGGGAGGAAGGCGTCAAACCACCGGGTGAATTCGGCGCGTGGGAGAACCCGGCGCATGGTGTCGGCTTCAGCGAGGCAGGGAGAGAGGAAATCTTCGCCACCCGGTTCGTAGGCGAGGGGACAGGCGCGGTCCTTTTCGTAGTAGGCCTTGGCGCGGGTTTCCAGCAAGCTGCGGAATTCGGGCTTGTTTTTGGTGCGGGCGTAATCCAGCATGAGGCCCAGGCTGAAGGCGGTGTTGTTGTGTTCGCCGGTGCGGATGGGGTGCTCGAGTTTGGGGAGCCATTCCGAAATCCGCTTGACGATGGAGTCTTCGAGAGGTTCGAGGGCAGCGGCCCAGCGCTGTGCGTCGGGGTCATTCCACTCATGGAGTTCGGCAGAGAGTTGCAGAAGCCAGGCCAGTCCATAGGGGCGTTCGAAGGAGGCACGGCCTGCGCCATTGAGATAGGCCACTTCGCCGGCGATATGGGCGGGTGTGAGGCTTTGGTTGAGTGCGGCGCGGGCGGGCGGGGCGAACGGCGCGTCCGGGAAGAGTCGGATCAAGCGTGCGAGCAGCCAGTGGCCGTGGACGGAGGAGTGCCAGTCATAGCAGCCGTAGAAGGCGGGGGTGAGTTCGCGCGGTGGCTTGAGGTCTGCGTCAGAGTTGAGGGAATGGGCGATTTTGTTGGGGTATTCCTTGTGGACGCAATCAAGGGCGAGTTGTGCGAAGCGGGCGGCTTGGGTGGCGTCGAAGTCCGGTGCGGCCATGAGGGTTGTGGTAGTGAGGATGGTGAAGAGCAGGAGCCTCAGAGGGATTCCCATAGATTCAGGATATCGAGTCCCGGGAGGAGGAAGTCTTTGGTGTTGCGCGTGACGAGGGTGAGTTGGTGCTGGAGGGCGGTTGCGGCGATGAGTGCGTCGGCGACGGGAAGGGAAATGCCTTTTGTTTTGGCGGCGGCGGCGAGTTTGCCCCAGCGGTCGGCAATGGGTTGCGAGACCGGCAGAATGCGACACTGGAACCACTCCGGAACCTCGAATTCCAGCCAAAATTGAAGTGAAGCCCGTTTTTTGCCGGAGGGGAGAAGTTCGATTCCTTTGCGAATCTCTCCGATTGTGATCACGCTGAGGTAGAGATGCTCCCTGGGAGTGATCTTGAGAAAGCGACTGACCCGGGGATCAGGAACCTCTTTCGTCAGTTCTGAAGGAACGTTCGTATCAACGAGGAACATGCTTACAACTGGACATCCCGCCCGGTGTCCTGATCACGTTCAAAGATCATGTTCAGTCCCCGGAGCGGCGCGAATAGTTCCACCATGTCTGCTGGAACGTGGCGGGAGTCAGTGTGCTGTGCGGCCTTGTTGAGAAGGCTGGCAACGTATTCTTCCACGGGCTTTCCGATGAGCGATGCCTGGTGTGCGAGTGCGGCTTCGGTTTCGGGTCCAAGTTCCACTGTGATCATGTTCGCCTCCCACACGTACGGTAGCGCCACTTCAGGCGCGAAGTCAATGCTTCGTGAACGTTGACTTATCCACTTCCCAATGCAGGCGGAGCGACGGAACCCAGAGCGGGCCGCGGTCTCTGTTGTAGGCCGGGTTGGCAATGTGTTGCAGGTCGAATGAGACAGAGAAGCCGGGAAACAGGCGTGCGTTGTAGTAACTCTCCCAGATGGTTTCGCAGCTATAACGCAGTGCGCCATCGCCGATGAGAAAGTCATGCCCGCCTGCTTCGAGATACTGCTGGTGAATGCGTGACAGTCCGCTGCGGGTAACTTCAGTGGCGACAGTATCTTCCTTGCGGTGCCAGCGTTTGCCACTTACCGAAGTACCGATTGTCGCCAGTCGGTCAATGGCTGTGAAGGCAAAGCTTTCCGTCTTGCCGTCATTCCAGCCGAGGCGTCCGAAGATACCAAGGTCGCTGATAACTTCCTGTTCGAAGTTGATACCGAAGCCGCGTTTGATGGTGCCGTTGCGGCGGGTGGTGGTTACGTCCGGAAGGCCGGGTTTGGCGAGCGCGTCTGCATAAGTTCCAGCATCGGAGTGGTTGGCATAACCGAGCAGGCGGACGGTGCCAGCATGGTCAGATACAGCCCAGCGGCGTTCGGCTTCCACCACATCGCCGCGGTTGACCAGGATGCGGCGGTCGAAGCGGAGTCCGTTGGCGGTGCGTGGCATGGCTGCGCTGGCGTAGCGGAAGCTCCAGTCTTTGAGATGCAATTCGTGCACCCAGCCCCAGGTGTAGCCGCGGACATCGGCAGGGTAATCCCACGCGCCGTTATACATGACTCCCCAGCCCATGAACTGGCTGCGGGGGTCATGCGAGTAGCGGTTGTTATCGAAGAAATCAGTGAGTGTGAAGCGTCCCGCGGTGATGGTGTAGCGGTTGACTTTACGGTCCCCGCCGAGTTGGTTGGGCCCACTTTCTGTCTTTTCGGTTTCACTGCCCCAGCTGAAGTCATGCGAGACATAGAGGCGGGCGATGTAGGGTTTCGGCTCCGCGGTTGCGACGCGGGGCAGTTCTCCGTTCGAAGAGTTGGCGAGGCCATTGACGCCGCTGAAACCGCGTCCGCCGGCAACTTCCGGGTTGAAGTAGAGGCTGGTGTTGTCTGTGAGCCGCAGTCCGAAGAAGAGGGTTGTCGTGAGGGACACGTCGCGCTCTGGATAACTCTGCAGGCTGGTGCTGCTTGCGTAAGGCGACGGGAACGTGCCGTGATATTGCCCGATGGAGGTGGCCTGCCAGGATAAGTTCCACTTTTCCGGAGCCTCCTGCGCCTGGAGTGTTACACAGCAGAGCAGAGTTATTCCGGACATGGAGAGGGTACGAATCATCGGCGTAATTGTTTCCAGTAAGCGGGTCCGCAGATGGCTAAATAGACCAGGCCGAAAGTGCCGAGGACGGCGACGGCGGTGAACACGGGATGCAGCGGAGGCAGCGCGGACTTCGTTAACCATGCTAGCGCGGAGGCGCCCCCTGCGGCTATCCAAAGTCTTGCCAAAGCACTGGTATTGCGGGTGAGCGGGCCAATTCTGGCGGTGAGCGAACTGCGCAAGAGTACGAATTCGAACCAACCGGCGATGCCCGCGGAGGCGGTAAGTCCGGCGACGCCCCAGTGTGGTGCGAGGCCGAGCATCCAGGGCAGGGGTTTGGCGAAGAGATAGCCGAGGACTGTGGTGAGACCGACTCGGATGAGGGCGAAGCGGAGGGGTGTTCGCGTGTCGCGCAGTGCATAGAATGCCGAGGAGTAGAGACGGCTTTGCGTGGAGGCAAGCAGGCCGATGGCGCTGCCGCCGAGAATGCCCCAGATATAAGTGGAGTCAGTGGCTTTGAAGTGTCCGGTTTGGTAGAGAGCTCCCGCGATGACATCTCCCAGTACGGCGAAGGCGGCGGCGGAAGGGATGACGAAAAAGGCGATGCGCAACAGGCCGGATTCCAGGCGGCTGCGAAGATAGGCGGCGATTTCGAGAGAGGATCCGGAAGCTTGCGACATGGAGGGCAACTCCGAGGCTGATACAGCCATGCCGAAGAGACTTACCGGGAGCATGGAAATGGTTTGCGCATAACTGAGTGCGTTCACCGCGCCGGTGCCAAGCAGCGTGGCGAGCAGGTTATCAATGTAGCCACTGATCTGGGCTACGCCGCGACTGAGAAAGACGGGGCCAAAGTTCCTCAGAACTGTGCGGGCATGGGTTGAGGCGGTATCCCAGATGATCTGTATGGAGGGCGCGAGCTGTGCCACTGCCGGGAGTTGGATGAGAAACTGCAGGGCACTCCCGGCCACGGAGACCCAGGCGATCTTCACGGCCAGGTCATTTTGCTCGTAGCGGGGTCCGAAGTAGAGCAGACCGGCGATCATAGCGGCGTTCCATAGAACTGGTGCGCTGTAAGAGAGCAGAAAGCGCTTGTGGCTGTTGAGAATCCCCAGGCACCATGCGGAGAATACGAGGGCACCGACTCCGGGAAAGAGAATACGCACCAGTTCGATGGTGAGCACACGCTTTTCGCCGTGGAAGCCCGGTGCGACCACTCCGATGAGAAGCGGGGTAATGGCGATCCCGATCAGGACGAGGAGGCTGGTGACGGCACCGAGTACGGCGAGAATGGCACCGGCAACGCGGCCCGCTTCCATATCCTTCTTTTCCGCGATGAGTTTCGCGTAGACGGGGATGAAGCTTGCGGAGAGAACGCCTTCGCCGAAGAGGTTCTGCAGGAAGTTGGGGATGCGGAGGGCGGCGCGGAAGGCGTCGGCTGCATCGGATTCAATGCCGAATACGGATGCGAAGACCCGCTCGCGCGCCAGTCCGGCGATGCGGCTGAGCAGGATGCCCGCCGCGACCAGAACTGCCGCGCCGCTGCGGGGCCTCTTCATTTCTCCAGCAGGAAGTTGCCGGCCACCATGGCATCAATCCCTGAGGAGTAGAAGCTGCGGACGGCATCCCGGGGTGTGCAGACCAGCGGCTCACCGAAGAGGTTGAAAGAGGTGTTGTAGAGCACGGGCAGACCGGTCTTCTCTCCGAACGCATGCAGGAGTTTCCAGTAGAGCGGGTTGTCCGCCTCAGAAACGGTATGGACCCGTACGAGGTCCTTGGCGAGGATTGCGGTGCGGAGTTGGCTGGCGAATTCCGGTCGGACGCGTCCGACGGTGGAGAGATAGCGTGCGTTGGGACCCACCTCAAAGTATTTCGCAGCGAGTTCGGCGGGTACGGATGCGGCGAACTTGCGGCTGCCTTCGCGGTGCTTGATGAAGGTATTCAGGTTTTCAGCGGAGTAGGGGTCTTGCGGTGACGCGAGAATGCTGCGGTTGCCGAGCGCCCGGGGACCAAATTCCATGCGGCCTTGCATCCAGGCGACGATGCGGTTCTCGCAGAGGCGTGCCACGGTTTCGTCGATGATACCGGTTACGGTGCCGATGAGATGGAAGCGCAGCTTGCAGTTTTCGAATACCTGCTTGATATCGGCTGCGGAGTATTCGGGGCCGAGGCAGTAATTACCGGCTTCCACACGGGCGGTGTTGCCGAGCATTTCATGCCAGACATAGAGAGCCGCGCCCAGTGCGGTGCCTGCATTGCCGGCGGCTGGTTGCGCGAAGACTTCGATTCCGGCGCGTTCCAGCGATTCGACGAGCAGTGCATTCCAACCGATGCCACCAGAGAGGCAGATGCGTTTCGCTCCCGCGGAAAAAGCGGTGACGTAAGCTTCCAGCGTCTTCTGCATGGAAGCAGCGAGGTCGGCGCGGTCTTGCGCTGTCAGGGTTGCGTCCTGGGGCAGGCCGGCTTCGGTGAAGAACTTGGTGCCGAAACCGCCATGACCCAGGCGTCCGGTATCGAAATAAGAATCATCAATCGCGGTGCCGTGGATCGCGGCGGCGAAGGTCTGCAAGAAACGGGGTTCGCCGGAGGCTGCGAGCCACTGCGCGCGGTGTTCATCGCCGCGGGCGTGATAGCCCAGCAGTTCGGTGACGCGGCCATAGAGTTCGGCGATGGAATCCGGGTACAGGATTTCTTCTTCGAGGGTGAGCTTGTTGCCTTCGCCACGCCAGCGGCTGCCACAGCGGACGTCGCCCGCGCGGTCGAGAGCGATGACGGTGGCGGAGTCAAACGGGGAGGCGAAGAAAGCGCTGGCGGCGTGGGCTTCGTGGTGGTCCACCAGGATGATGCGTGCGTTGGGGAACATGCGGAGCGCTACGGGCAGACCGGGGCCGGGGGGCACAGGCCGGGCGACGGCAACGTATTGGATTTCGGCTGGTTTGAGGCCCGCGATTTCCAGGCAGGCCGCGATGGCGGCTTCCGGCAGCTTCCCGGCTTGCGCGCGGCGGTCTGCTTTCGCTTCTTCGATGGCTGCGGCGAGAGTGCCGTCTTTGATGACCACTGCGGCGCTGTTGCCGAGGACGCCGCCGATACCGACAATATTCATGCTTAGACGGCCTTCAAACGCGCGATGGCGCGGTCCCTTCCGATGGCGGTGAAGACATGGAATGCGGAGGGGCCAACGGGTTGTCCAGTCAGTGCGGCGCGGGCACCGTTGATCAGGAGTCCGGCTTTGACGCCGAGTTCGTCGGCGAGGTCGCGCAGGTCCTTTTCGACGGAGGCTTCGGTGAATTCGGGGTTGGCTTCGAGCTTCGCACCGAGGGCTCGGAGACCTTCGCGGGCACCGGGTTTATCGAGATTCTTGACGGCGTCGGCTTCGACGGGGAAGTCATCGGCAAAGTAGGCGCGGCCGCGGGTGGGGTAGTCGAGAAGCGTGTTGAAGCGGGCGCGCAGAAGGTCAACCGTTGTGGCAAGCCAGGGGGCAGGGTAGGGAACGGCCAACCCAGCTTCGGCGAGCACGGGTTCCACATAGGGGAGCAGATCTTCCACGGGCATGGAGCGCATGTGCTGGCTGTTGAGCCAGAGCGCTTTGGCGTCAATGGGGTTGTCTTCCGTGAAGTTGACCACGGCGTTGCTGCGGTTGACGCCCTCGAAAGAGAAGATGTCGACCAGTTCCTGGCGGGTGAGCTGCTCGCGGTTGTCTTTGGGGGACCAGCCGAGGAGGCAGAGGAAGTTGACGTAGGTGTGGGGCAGGAAGCCGGCGTCGCGATAGGTGGTGACGCTGACGACGGGGCCGTGCTTGCGCTTGGAGAGCTTGGCTCCATCGGGTGCGACGAGCAGCGGCAGGTGGGCGAATTCGGGGATCTTCGAGCCGAGGGCGCGGAAGATCAGGACGTGCTTGAAGGTGTTGGAGAGGTGGTCCTGCCCGCGGACGATGTGGCTGATGTTGAGGTCGGCGTCATCGGCGCAGCTGGCGAGGTGATAGGTCGGCATGCCGTTGCTGCGGAGGAGGGCGAAGTCCTCGATATCGTTACAGCTTTTGGATTGGGGGCCGTAGACGAGGTCGTGGAAGGTGATGATTTCGCTGGAGTCGCGGGGGACTTTGTAGCGGATGACGAAGGGCTCGCCGGCAGCTGCGCGGCGGTCACTTTCTTCGACGGAGATTTCGCGCTGGCCGGGGTTGAAGAGCCAGGGGCCGTCGTGGTGGCTTTTTTCGCCTTCGTCGGTGCCCGCGGGGACGAAGTCGCGGTAGGCGGCGCCAGAGGCGAGGAGTTGGTAGGCGGCATTGCGGTGGAGGTCGAGGCGGTCTGACTGGCGGTATTGTTCGTCCCAGCCAAGGCCGAGCCAGTTGAGGCCGTCGAAGATCGACTGGAGGGATTGATCGGTGTTGCGTTCGATGTCCGTATCGTCGATCCGGAGGATCATGGTGCCGCCGTGACGGCGTGCATAAAGCCAGTTGAAGATGAACGTGCGGGCGCTGCCGATATGCAGATAGCCTGTCGGTGAAGGCGCGAATCTAACTCTGAGCATGAACTTCTACTATATCGGCTCACCGGGTGCGGTTTGCTGTCTTCCGCGCCAGAGGATGAAGAGATAGAGCACGATGAAGAGCGCGGCGGCGGCTCCGACGAGGCCCCAGACGTGGGTCTTGAGGTACGTGGCGGATTGTTCGCCCATTTGGATGCCGAGCCAGACTTCGCCGAAGTAGCGGAGAATCCGCGCGGCGAGCACGACGCTGAGGAAGGTACGGACGGGCGTTCCCATGATGCCGGCGCTGATGACGAAGAGCTTGAGCGGCATGGGGATGGGCATGAGTGCTGGTATAAAGACGGTGATCATGCCGTATTGCGCGAACCAGTCGCGGAAGCGGCGGTTGCGTGCGGAGGTGGTGGTGTTGCCGATGAATTTATCGCCGCCTTTGCGGGCCGCGAAGAAGAGGATGCAGTTGCCGGTGGTTGAGCCAGCGACGGCGAGTGCGGCGCAGAGCCAGCCGACGGCGGGGGCCTTGACGGCGGTGAGGATGAGCAGAAAATCGAAAACTCCGGCCACGGGGAAGCCGGAGGAATCGAGGATGGAGAGCAGCAGAATACCCGCCGGACCCCAGGCGGTGAGGATGTCAGTCAGATGCTTGAACAAACGGTTATGGTAACGCGAACGTCTACTTTACGCGCAAACGGCGGCGGTTGGCGAGGGCGGCGAGAGCCGCACCACCCAGCAGAGCGAAGGTTGCGGGTTCCGGAGCGCCACTGGTGATGGTCAGGGTTGCGGCGTTGAAATCCTGCCCGGAGTTCGCATTGGAACCGTCTGTGACGTCAAAAAAGGTAGAAAAGACTTGATAGTTACCGGGCATCAAAGCGGCGGCTGCAACGTCCACGCTGACGGTTTGAATGCTGAAGATCACTACGGCGCTGGGGCTGCCATCCGTGGCAAGACTGTCGCCGCAGCCGCCGACGCCGATGGTGGCGTTCGAGGTGCCGAAGATGTAGCACTGGTTCTGACCGCCGGTGTAGAGGCCGCCCTGGGTGAAAGTCCAGTTGGCGGGGGTGGAGCCGCCGGCGAACGGGGCATCGGTGAAGTCCGTGAGGTTTACGGAGGGGAATACTGGGAACGGGTTCGATCCGGTGGTGGGAGCGACCAGGGTGTCCGTGGGGATCTGGATGGAGAAAGACGGGAGGTTGCCCGAGGTGTAATCAAACTCATAGGTGTACAGGCTGTTGGCGAAGGCAGGGAGGGTGGTCAGTGCCGCGGCGGTGAGGAAAATAAGGGCTGTACGCATATAAGTTCGGGCGCTCCTGTTACTAAATATCGGCAGAATTTCCGGCAGGTATTTCTCCGAGATTTCTTAGATAAAAGTAGCATGCCCACCTGCTTGCAGACAGTCCAATTTGGTTAACGTACTGGTACGGAACAAAGTGACTGGAACAAATGGTCTATAGGTGATGTCAAAATGCGGAGATGCTGCGTTCCGCTCTGCTTTGTGTTCTGACTGTGTGCCTGCTTGGGGCGCAGACGCCGTCTCATTTGGTGCTGGGGCGAACCGCACTGCAGCGGAGCCATTATTCGGACGCGGAAAAGGAACTGCGGCTGGCGGTGGCAGAGGCGGGGGACGGACCGGCGAAGGTGGAAGTGCTGGAGTTGCTCTGTGATCTGGAACTGCTGATCAGCAAGTATCCGGATGCGGTTGCGGCGCAGGAGCAGGCGGTTGCGGCATGGGGCGATGCTCCGGGACTTCCGGCTCATCTGGTCCGGCTGGCTGCGGCATACCGGGCGGCTGGAAGAACGGCCGAAGCGGAGAAGACTCTGCTGCAGGTGTTGGAGGCGGAGAAGGCTTCCGGGGACGAACTCAAGATTGCGGCGGCGGGAGATTCTCTGGGCAGTTTGTATCTTTCGCTCAAGCGGTATGCGGACGCCCGGAAAATGTATGAACTCGGCTTCAATATGCGGGTGAAAAAGCTGGGCGGGGAGGCGATTGAAATCGCCTCCAGTTACGTGAATATGGGTGTGGTGGAGGAGCAGGATAAGAAGTACGTGGCGGCACGCGCGGACTTCGATCTGGCGCTTTCGGTTTCTGAGAAAGTTCTGGGAACGGAGGATTACCGGATCACCGGCATTTTGGACCGCATTGGCGCGCTTCTGCGGGTACAGCGGCGTTACAACCAGGCGGCTCCGTTCTATCAGCGTTCACTCAGCATCCGGGAGAAGACGCTGGGGCCGAGACATTCCGAAGTTGCGCCGGCGCTGGATAACCTGGCGATGACTTACTTCGCGGATGGCAACTTTGAACAGTCGGAACCACTGTTCAAGCGTGCGCTGGATGTTTGGACAGTGGTGTCAGGCGATTTGAGTCCGCAGATTGCTCTTGAGTTGGATAATCTGGCGGCTCTCTATGCGGCGCAGAAGAGGTATGAAGAGGCAGAGCCTTACTACAAGCGGGCATTGTGGCTGCGGGAAAAGGTGGAGTTGGACAACCTTAACAACCTGGCGCTGCTGTATGAAACCAACAAGGATTACAAACGCTCCGAGCAGTATTTCCAGCGGGCGCTGCTGATTGCGGACAAGCCTCTGGCGGGTCCGCATGAGGAACTGGCAGCCATTTTGGAGGAGTACGCGATTCTGTTGGATTTACTGCACAGGCCTTTGGAAGCAACGAAGGCGCGGGCCCGGGTGAAGGCGCTGCAGGCGAAACCTTAAAGCAGCTTTTCCACTCTGGCGGCGAGTTGTTCGTAGGTCAGGTTGCCGGGATTATAGAGCCGGACGATGCCCTGCTTATCCACAATTACGAGCGTTGGTGTGGTGCTGACGCCGTACGCGAGGAAGTTGTTCTCACTGAGCGGGACAGCGGCGGCTTGCAGGGCTGGATAGTACTGGTTCCAGATGGTCCCGATGTATTTCGTCTCCGCAGGGCGCTGTGCCTCTTCGCCTGCCGCGACATAGCCGTAATGCTGCGTGGGCGCGACGATGCGGAGTCCTTTGGGTCCGTAAGTGGCAGCGAGCTTTGCCATGTCGAGCGCTTCGGCCTTGCAATCGCTGCACCAGTGGGCCCAGAAGAAGAGGACGACGGGATGTCCTTTGAGGGCTGTCAGACTTTGGGGTTTCACTTTGCCAATACTGGCGGCCACTTCGAGAGCCGGGGCGGGTTTGCCTTCGAGTGTGAGCAGGTTCAAGTTTTTCTGGATGCGGGCGGTGATGGAGGTGCCTTTCCAGCGCTGGACTTCCGCGCGGAGAAACGCGACGGCTTGGTCACGGCTGCCCTGGGCTGCGAGACTCTGGCCGGTGACCTCGATAGTGGCGCCGAGGGCGATGGGCAGGTGCGGTTCGGCATCGAGCTTGCGGTTCTTAAGCAGGGCGAGGCATTCGGTGCGGACCTCCTCCGCGTTCTTCGCGGCTTCCGCATAGTTCTTGCGGGCGAGTTGCGCACGGCCGAGCCAGGATTCTGCTTCGAGCACTTCCGGGTTGATGCCCTGCCTCTTGGCGGCAGTCAGAATACGCTGGGCGAGGGGGAAATCGCCGCTGAGAGCTGCTTCTTTGACCGCGGGAACCAGTGGAGGCTGCTGTGCGGCCAGCAGAGCGCCCAGGAGAGCAACCGGAGCCAGAGTGGCAAGCAATCGTTTCATGCTGCTTGGATTCCCGACACGGCGTCCACGATGCTTTGGCGGTCGCCATTTTCGGGGAGGATGATGTCCTGCAGATTCAATTGTGTGCGGAAGCGCTGGGCGAGGGCTTCGAGGGCTTCCATGTTCTTCGGCGGTTCGGCGAGCCGGAGCGACTGGGCGGACCAGCCAGCCTCTTTCAGGGCTTCGAGAGAACTTTCAGCTTCCTCTTCGGCGGTGATGAGTTCGACATCGAAGGAGCGCTTTCTCGATTCGCGCATGGCAGGCAGCCATTCGGCGGTGCGGACGGCCACACGGGTGAATTCCTTCGACGCGCGGGAATCAGCGACGGATTGCGGTTCTCCCTGGATGGCGTAGCCTTCCCGCCAGCCAGCGCGGATGACGGCCCACATGGTGTGGAAGTAGAAGCTTTCCACATCGGTCTCGGGCACGGCGGCGAAGCAGGCTTTGTTTTGCCCGGTGGCTTTGAGGATGGCGCGGAAACCGTCGGCTGCGGGTCCGAATTGGGTGGCTGGGGAGTGGCTGCGCACGCGGATGACGGGTTTCGTGCCGAAGGTTTTGGGCTGGAAGGCTTTGTTGAGTTCGGTGGAAAAGGTGGTGATGGGCAGGCGGTTATCCGGGCCGAACGGGACGGCGCTAATGACCAGTTCGCGGTTGCCGAGGTGGGTGCGGCCGATCAGGATGGCTTTCGGGAAGAGTCCGCTGCCTGGGGTTTGTGCGGTGGCGATGCGGATGAGCATGGGCTGGCCGTCGACGCCGTCCGCGCAAACGTAGTAGGCCGAAGGATGGATGGGGTCCCGCTCGAGGGAGCCCATCAGCGGAGAGAGTGCCTGGAAGCCGGCGAGAGCGGCACGACCGGCGATGCGGTTGCGGATCTCATCATTGAGGGTCCGCCCTTCCGCGAATTCATAAACGAGACTGGCGAGCGAGACACAATCGCCGAGACGAAGGGGTAGATCAAAGAGAGACGGAGTCACTACTCCTATTTTAGTGTGCTTTAGAACGAAAGGCTGCGCAAATATTCGCGGAAGGCGGGGCCGAGGGAGTCATGCTTCAAGCCGAGTTCCACGGTGGCCTTCAGGAAGCCGAGTTTGTCGCCGGCGTCATAGCGTTTGCCGTCGAACTTATAGGCATATACCTGGCGGCTGGATAGCTGCATGCGGATGGCGTCTGTGAGCTGGATTTCGCCGCCTGCGCCCGGTGTCACGGCGCGGATGCAATCGAAGATATCCGGGGTGAGCACGTAGCGCCCGATGATGGCGAGGTTCGACGGGGCTTCTTCCCGCTTGGGCTTTTCCACCATGTTGCGGACGCGGAAGAGTTTGTCGGTCGAGCCTTCGAACTCGACAGGTTCGGCCTCGATGCAGCCGTAGCTGGAGATTTGATCCGGGGCTACTTCCATGACGGCGAGGACGGGGGCGTGGAACTGTTCGTAGATCCGTACGAGTTGTTTGACGCAGGGTACTTCGGCGTCGATGACGTCGTCCGGGAGGATGGTGGCGAAGGGTTCGTCGCCCACCAGTTCGGCGGTCTTGAGGACGGCGTGGCCAAGGCCGAGCGCCTCCTTCTGGCGGATGTAGGCGATATCGGCGAGGTCAGAGATCTTGCGGGCGACGTTGAGCAGTTCGGTCTTGTTGCGGCTGCGCAGCATGGACTCGAGTTCATAGCTGACGTCGAAGTGATCTTCCATCGGCGACTTGTCACGGCCGGTGACGATGACGATGTTGTGGATGCCGGAGTTGACGGCCTCTTCGACACCGTATTGAATGATTGGCTTATCGACAACATTGAGCATCTCCTTCGGCATCGCCTTGGTGGCGGGAAGAAAGCGGGTACCCAGACCCGCAGCGGGGAAAACTGCCTTGCGAACTTTCGCGAGCATCGTAATACCATCATCTGCACTGCGGATGTCTTGCGCAAGCGTGGAACCAAATATTCATCCCGCTGTTTCCACCGGGTTTTCACGGGTGCCATTCGCCTTGCAGTTTCAGCAGTTTGCTGAATTTCAGTGTCGTCGCCGGGGGCGCGTATGGTAGCTTGGGAATTCAGAGAAATTTTCTATGGCTTACGTTATTGCGGAACCCTGCATCGGGACGAAAGATACTGCCTGCGTTGACGCCTGCCCCGTCGACTGCATCCATCCGAAGAAAGACGAGTCGAAGTTCGGCGGCGAGGAGATGTTGTACATCGATCCCGTTGAGTGCATCGACTGTGGCGCCTGCGTCCCGGTTTGCCCCGTGTCGGCGATCTTCGCGCAGGACGACCTGCCGGAGAAATGGACCGACTTCACGGCGAAGAACGCAGCGTTCTACGGCCGCTAAGCGATAACACATTCAGAAATAGAAAAGCGCCAGTGGAGTTGCTCCACTGGCGCTTTTTGTATTTGACCGGCCTTGTTGCTATTCGTGCTTGGCTGGGCCGCGGGGCCCGGGTTGCGGTTGTGGCTGCGCTGCGGGATGCGGTACTCCCGCGGGGTTGTGTTCCTGCAGTTTCTTCCACTGTTCCGGGGTGAGCGTCTGGCGGATTCCCAGGAGCATCCGGGCGTTGGCCTTTTCGAGTTCGGCTCTAGCCTGGGCCACTTTGTCGATTTGCGCGATGATCTTGGCTTCGTCCGGGGTGTCCGCGGCGACGAGCGGCTCCATGACGGCTTCGGCCTTTTCGAGCGACGCTTTGGCGTCAATCAGTTTCAGGCGGTATTGCTGGAAAATATCTTCCATCTTCTTCTTCTGGTCGGCGGTGATGGCAAGACGCTCCACCATCTGCGGGTTGTTCCACCAGCGGCCCATGGCGCGTTCCATGGGTGGCATGCCGTGCTGGGCGGGCATGGGCTGGGGGTGTGGCTGACCGTTCGGCGCGGGGCCGCCCTGCGGGCCGCCGTGGAACGGTCCCATGGGTTGAGGCGGACCGGGAGGTTGCATCTGGCCGGATGGCGGCTGCGGTGGACCCTGTTCCGGAGTACCGGCGGGCTCTCTATCCTGGGCGGCGGCAAGACCCGCGGTGAGCAGGATTCCCGACAAGATCAGATTACTGCTTCGTAGGTGTTTCATAATTCTCCTGTTCATTCCCATCCACGGCGATCAGGTTGAGCAGTGGACGCATCGGTTGCGGGACGGTCTGGGAAACGGCGGCGTCCACTTGTTCGAAGAGGACGTTATCCGCCACTTCCGGCGTGGTGGTGGTCAAAGCGCGGTAGAGCGGTGAAAGTGCCAGAAACAGGCCCGCGACGGCGACTGCCCAGCCGATTCTTGGAAGTACGGCAAAGCGCCGCTTTTCGGGCAGTACGAAATGTCTTCCGGCGGTTGCTCCGGGTTGTGCTGCGCTCCAGTGGCCGACCGCGGTTTTGAAGCGGAGCATCGTTTGATCCAAATTTTCTTGCGGGTTTTCTATCATCAACGCGCTCCTTGCACCGCACTGCGGACGTGTTGCAGTGCGCGGAATAGATGTGTTTTCACGGTGCCTTCTTTGAGTCCTGTTGCTGCTGCGATTTCGAGAATGTCCATGTCCTCCACGAAGCGGAGCAGGAAGACGGAGCGCTGTTTTTCGCTGAGTCCGGCGGCCGCCCGCCAAACAGCGCGGAGTTCTTCGACTGCGGCGGTGCGGCTCTCCGGCGAAAGCTCCCGGGTGGCCAATTGCAGGCTGTGATCGTCAATATCGGCGGCTTCCCGGGAGGTTCTGCGCCAGAATTGCAGGCGGCGGTTCCTGGCATGGTCGCGGGCAAGGTTGACGGCGATTTGCATGAGCCAGGTGCGCGCGGAGCACTCACCGCGGAACTTGCCGCGGGCGTGGTGTGCCTTGAGAAAACAATCCTGGGTCAGCGTTTCCGCGGCGTCATAATCCCGCACGGAGGCCAGCAGAAAGCGGAATACGCCTTTCCAGTAGACGCGCACGAGTTCTTCAGTGCTTTGCAGTGCCGCGGGTTCCGCCACGGCCAGCGGTGCGTATTCGGTGATTCCATCCGCCAGAGAACTCATGCCCGTCTGTGTAGACGGCGATTCGGCGAAAGGGGATTACATCTCATTCAGATAACGGTAAACGAGATCGACGGGCAGACCGACGACGTTGGCGTACGAGCCTTCTATCCGGTCAATAAAACGCGAGGCGAAGCCCTGGATGCCGTAAGCGCCGGCTTTGTCCATGGGTTCGCCGGTGCTCACATACCAGTCAATCTCTGCGTCGGTCATGGAGCTGAAAGAAACAGCGGTGGAGACGGTATCTTTGATGAGCTGCGTGCCCCGGCGCAGGCAGATTCCGGTGATGACGAAGTGGGTACGGCCGGATAATTTCCGCAGCATGGAGGCTGCTTCGGCCGGGTCCGCAGGCTTGCCGAGAATTTCATCGCCGATCACCACGCTGGTGTCCGCGGCGAGGATGATTTCGTGATGGAAGGCGGTGACGGCCTGCGCTTTTTCGACGGCGAGGCGCGTGACGTAACCCGCGGGTGTTTCTCCCGCGAGGACGGACTCATCGATATCGGCGGTACGGACCGTAAAGTCGATCCCTGCGGCCTTCAATAACTCCGCGCGTCTGGGCGACTTGGACGCCAGGACCAGCGACAACCCCGAGGGCATCAATGCGAGCCGTATTTCTTCTCGCCTGCTTCGAGCGCGATGGGCATTGCGTTCTGGCGCGGCGGGAGGGGGCAGGTAGCGAAAGCGATGAAGGCACAGGGTGGATTCTTCGCCTCATTAAACTCCAGGCGCACGAAACCATCCTTGGGCATGTCCGTATACAGGTAGCGGCCTGCACCATAGGTGGATTTTCCGCTGGTCTGGTCTTTGAAGATGAAGAAGAGCTGGTTGCCTTCAACGACGGGTTCGAGCCGGATCGTCTTGCCGAGCAGCGTGAACTCCGCGTAGCCGGGGGAATCCTGGTCTTCCTTCATGCCGAGAATGTTCACGATCGGGATCTTCTTCGGCTGCGCCACCCATTTCGCCTTGACGTTCCATTTCGGATCCACCTGGTACCAGTCTGAGCCTTGGTAGTTCTTGCGTGTGGCGGCGTTGGGGTCGCGGAGACGCGCACCGATGCGGTCTCCGCGCTTGATGACGGTCATCTGGACTTCACCGAACAGGACGACGTCCGGCTTTTCTGAACCTTCCATCTGCAGTTCTTTGCCATTCCACAGCACCTTGCCGCCCTGCAGAGTGAGCTTGCCGGCCTGCGCTGGCGTACCCGCAGGCAGGGGGACATCTGACTTGCCGTCACTGCCGACGCTGTTCGCGCCTTCGTGCAGCCAGGTCAGTCCGGCGACGGAGAGCCAGCCCTTCGGACCCTTCAGACCGGCTTCGTAATTGGAGCGCCAGTCCTGGATCTCTTTGAGATACGCCGGATCACCGGCCGCGAGCAGGAGTGTGGAGAGCAAAAGAGGCAGCATGGTTTATTTCATCGGAGAGAAATCAGCGGTGCTCATCCAGACGCGGTCGACCTTTTCGACGATCTTGCCGCCCTCTTCGGAGGCTTTGCTTACCTTCACCCATTCAGGATCTTCGCGGAAGGCCTTCCAGTTCTTTTCGCCTTCTTCACGGCTGGGGTGTTCCAGGATGTAGATGAGAGTGTTCTTGGAAGCGGGTTCATCCTGCGGCACCCAGTAGGCGATGCTCTTCATGCCGTGGCGGTTGAAGATTTCAATGGTGTGGTCGCGGAAACGGGTCTTCAGATTTTCCAGCTTGCCGTCAAAGCAATGGTAGGTGCGGAGTTCGTACACCTTGCCCGCGGGGGCTGCGTGGGATGAGGGAGTCATTGTCATGAGCATGACCAGTGCCGCTCCGGCGAGGAACGAGAGAACGTGGGTCTTCATATCTGATTTAAGATATCGCGGCGGTGAGCCTGGCGAGAAGAGCGGTGCGCGAAGCAATATGTTCCACGAGCAAACTTTCGTGGGCAGCGTGGGCGCCTTCACCCACGGCACCGAGTCCGTCAAGCGTGGGGATGCCGAGCGCGGCGGTGAAATTACCATCGGAGCCGCCGCCCGTGGCAGATTCTTCGAGGGGGAAACCCAGCGCGGCTGCCTGTTGTTTCGCGAGCTTGTAGAGTGCGATCACGCCTTTGGAGCGTTCCATGGGCGGGCGGTTCAGGCCGCCGGTCAATTCGAGACGGCAGCGCTGGTCTACTGCTTTGAGGGATTGGAATTTCTTTTCGAGTGCGGTGAAGTCACGCAGTTTGGGGACGCGGAAATCGATATCCGTAAAGGCCTCTTCCGCGATGACGTTGGACCTGGTGCCGCCCTGGAAGACGCCGGGGTTCACGGTAATGCCGCGTGCGGGATCCGTGAAGCCAGCGATGCGGTCAATCTGGCGGGAGAGTTCCACGATGGCGCTGGCCCCTTTTTCGAAATCCACCCCGGCATGGGAGGCGATGCCGCGGGCTTTGAGTTTGTAAAAGCCGATGCCTTTGCGGGCGGTCTTGGCCTTTCCGGTGAGTCCGGTACCCGGTTCGAGGACAAGCACCGCCTTGCTGGCTTTGGCTGACTTCTCCGTGAGTTCGCGCGAGGTCTTGCTGCCGATTTCCTCATCGGAATTGACTTGCAGGACGACTTTGTGGGCGACCGGAATCTCCAGTTCGCGCAGCGCGCGCATGGCGAAGACGAAGAAGGCGAGGCCGGCCTTCATGTCGAGAACGCCCGGGCCCCAGAGCCGCCCTTCGGCTTCCCGGAAGGGCATTCTGGCCAGAGTGCCCAATGGCCAAACGGTATCGGAATGGCCGAGAGCCAGCACCTGCCCGGTTTTCTTCTTCCCTGGCAGGTGGAACGTGCAGAGGAGGTGATCGCCCTGGGTTTTGGAGGGGATACGCCGAAACGTGGCGTCCCGGCTGGTGAGGTCTTGAAAGAGTTCGACGAAGCGGTTGACGTGCGCGGGCGAGTCGCTGGGGGACTCACATTCGACGAGTTGTTTCAGGAAGGCGGTGAGCGCCGGTTGTTGTTGCTGGGTCCATTGGAGGACGGGGTCAGTGTCGGGCATGCCGGTTGGGGTGTTCAGTTTATTCTACTGAGTCCCGGGCGGTGCCGGACTGTTTCTATTTGAGCAGGGGCACGCGTTGTTCCACCGGCGGCAGGGCGGGGAAATCGGTGAAGGGTTCGGTCTGGTACCAGTAACACACGGTGTAGAAGTTATCGGCGCGGTCATTGGCGTGGCCATGCTCGATGGTGTGTTTGAGATAGCGGTTGAAGGTGACTGGATTATCAGCATGCCAGCGGTACATCAAGTATCTTCCGCCGCCGTGTTCGGGAGTTTGGATGAACTGGGCTCCGTTGTAGAGGTGGGCGAAGGGGATGGCACCGTCGCGGCCGCCGAAATCCCAGGCGCCGCAAATATAGTCCTCTGTGCCGGTGCCGGTGATGGCGGGTTTGGTTTCGTCGTCGATGAAGATCATTTCGTCGCCTTCGCCGAACCAGTTTTCGTTGTTCTGTAGAACCCCCATGGTGACGCCCATCAAGTGGCCTGCGCCGCGGGTTTCCGCGAAGACGTAGTTCTGTTTCCCGTCGAGGTTGATTTCCTTTTCCCCCGGCGCGAATTTGACTTGTGGATTCGGCGCGGACTGGCGGTACTGCGCGTGGAAATAGAGACTGTCCTGCGGGAGGGCAGACACGAGTTGGTAATCGATGTTGGAGTAGAAAGAGCCGACGGGCTGCTTGCCCTGATTAGTGATGGTCAGCAAGGCGGATTTCTTGAACGGCATGGCGAAGTAGGCGTTCAATCCTTTGACTGAGGAACAGTTCAGAAATGCCGATTGGTAGACGGTATAGTTGCCGAGATTGAGACCAAAGAAATCACCGACGGGTACCTCCACGCTGGGCTTGCTGTTGCCATCCCAGTAGGCGCGGAGGACCAGTTCCTTGAGGTGCATGCCGCTCTGGGCGGCTATGGTGAACCAGATGTGCGTAATAATGCCGGGGCCATCGGATTTGAAGACTTCGAGCGTGGCACCCGGGGCGATGGGCCAGCGGTCAGAATTGCCGCCTGTGCGGTCAAAGCTCGATTGCTTCAGGGATTTGTGGGTCTGGCGGCGGGCATAGGCTGGCAGGGCAGCGGCTGCGCCTGTGGTCTGCGCCTGGGCGGCTGCGGGCACGGCAGCCAGTCCGGCGGCGGAGGCGACTCCACGGAGGAAGTTACGTCTGGGGGAGTTGGAATCCTGATTTGGCACCAACTGATTCTATTGCAAACCGGTTTCGTTGGAAAGCTGCTGATTTGCCGAGTGGTTAGTTGCCCGAATTATCGGTGGAGCCATCGGTCGCGGGGTCGAAGGAACCATTGCTCCGGGCAATCGAAATGGTGCCCGGCATACTGCTGCGGCCATCGAGGTAAACCACGATCTCATCGGCTGCGCCCAGTGGATCCGAAGCGGTCACCAGGAAGCTGATTTGATACTGGCCGTTGCCCGCGTAAGTGACCGAGTAGGGCGTGTGGGTGGAGCCGCCGATATTCACGCTGACGCGGCTGGGTGCAATGTTGGCAGAGGGGTCGGCAAACCTGGTGACCAGGATGTTGACGGTATCACCGGCATGCGCGGCATGACTGGCGTCCACTACAACGCCGGAAGCACTTTGCAGGCCCGCGATCAGAGCAGGAGGGGTATCTACGTTGACGGCGACGGCGAAAGCGCTGTCACTGCCGTTATACAGGTTCAACACCGCGGGACCCTGCGGGAATCCGGCGGGAATGGTGAAGTTGATCTGCGTCGGGGAACTGTAGAGCAGAGGAATCGTCTGTCCGCCGAGAGTCAGCACGGGGTTGCCGTTCGCAAGATTGGCACCGTAGAGGCTCACGGTGGCTCCTGCGTATGAGCCCGTCAGGTAAGGTGCCGCATTGATCAGCAGCGGAATGACGTTGGGCTTGGTGGGGAGCAAGGCACCGGTGATTTGGAATGCCGAGGAACTGGTGGCGATCTGGAAGCCGGTGAAGATACTGATGTCCGTCACGGTGAGTGCTGCGCCTTTGGCGATCGAAACGTCTACCAGCAAGTGCGTGGGGGAGAGGACGAAGACCTTGCGGACGAAAATGTCGCTGGAGCCGAAGCCCACGGTAGTGACACCCTGCTGGAACGATGTGCCCGAGGCTTGGATATCGACCACGGCTTCCGCGCCGGCCGGCAAGGTGGCGGGCGAAACCGCTGTGATGGTGGGGGACGGTGCGGCGGGGTATTGATAGGTCACCGGAGAGGTGGCCTGTACGAACTGGGAGTTTTGGCCGTCACTGTTGTAAATGGTGATGGTCGACGTCTGTCCGCCCGTGCCAAGAGGCGGTGTGACGTTTGCAACTCCTGCAACTGGATCGATGGAGTTGACCGTGGCAGGGATGCCGTCAAAGTAGATCAGGCTGGAGGCGGTGAGGTTTTTGCCCGTGACCGTGGCCGTGCCGTCTTTGTTCGCCGAGATGGATGTCACGGAGGGCGGCGCGCTGGTGGTCAGATTCACGCCGGAGGGCAGCACGCTCATGTAGTCCGTGGTGGTGAAGACGAGGTGTTGCGGACCGGCATTTGCGCCAAACGAAAAGCTGAGATCGAGAGCAACGTAGGTGTAGCCGCCGGAGAGGTAGGGGCGGATGCCGCCCTGGTTGATCCGAACGCCGCCGCCGATGAACTGCACGCCGAGGCCGGGGGCCTGTCCGTTGGACCCGAGTCCGGCACCGGAAGCCACGACTGTGGTGCCCGGCGTTTGGAGATCCACTGCCGCGGGCTTCACTGCGATGGTGTTCTGGTTGAAGAACGCGTAGACGGAGGCATCGTAAAGCGGCACGAAGGCGCGGCTTTTCACTGCGACATTGACGCCGGGCGAGGCGGCTCCCGCGGTCACGGTGACCGGGGTGGCCTGGGTGTAATTAGTGGTTCCCGGATAGAAAAGCGAATCGGTTGTCCCGCTCCAGGCGACCGTGTTGCCATTGCTGTCATACGGTCCGCGGACGTCGGCGTCTGGCGGGAGCGAATGGGTATAGACGTAGTAGATACCCGGCGGCACACCCTGCATGTTGAAGGTGCCGTCGGTCAGGGTCATGGTGCTGATGGCGTCACCGCCGGCGCGAATTGCCACCACCGATGCCATGTGCACCGGTTGTCCGGTCGAGGTTGTGATGCGCCCGGTAATACTGCCGAACTGGTTGAAGGCGGCGGCGGGGTAGAGGACGGAGAGGCCAGCAACGTCATCGGCCTGAATGGGTCGGCTCAGAGAAGTGGCCCGGGTGGTCGCGGTGGACATTGCTGCGGAGGTAAACGTGTGTTGGAGACCAAGAGCGTGGCCCATCTCGTGGACGGCGGTCAGGAAGAAGCTTTCCGCATAGCTGGGGCCGGGTTGCAGGGTCAGGTTGCGGTTCAGGTGAACCACGGCGCGGTTGATGGGAATGAACGTTCCGTTGATCGTGGTGACCGGGGCCCCGGTGGAAGTGGGGCCGCCGTAACCGTAAAGCCCGGGAGGCAGGTCTTCGAAGACCACGTCGCCACCAGCCTGATTTTGCGGTGTGGAGATGTTTTCGAGTCCGCCGAAGGTTACGCGCAGCGCGGAGGTGGAAACACCGTTCCAAACCTGCGTGGCCTGCTGGATTTGGCTGAGCACGGAATTAAAGGTGTCATTCTGTGCATACTGCACCGGGCCGTCTTCGGAGACGAAAAAGGCAACGGTGCTGTTGGGAAGCGCGGTCAGATCGAACTTTTCCTGCAGTACGCCCTGAGCCAGGTAGTGCACAAAGTGGTAGTAAGCCTGCGTGGGAACGCACGCTGCGGCTGCGAGGGCGAGGAAGAGTCCGAAGCGTTTCACCGCAGCACCGTCCCCGAGCGTTGCAGCGTCACAATACGGGTCCGTACGTCGGCCAGTTTCATTTGGACGCCTTGATCGCGAACTTGGCGCCCTGTCTTGTCGAGCATGAGCTCCCCGATGATGCCCCGGCTCGCGACGGTGGAGCCATCGGCTTGCGGCGCGAGGGCGAAAACGCCCTGCGAGAGTCCCATCAGGTGGGTCAGGCCGGTGGAGGAGGTCCAGAGGAAGAGAAGATAATCCTGGCCGGGTTGCAGTTCGGGGGTGCCGGGGAACAACTGCCGGTATTTGCCGACCGTGCCGCCGGGAACGACGACATCCTGCGTGGGGAAGCCCTTCAGGGTTTCAGTGATCTGGAGCTTGTAGTGGGTGTAGATGGTCTGGCCGGTGAAGCTGGCGGAAGTGCCGGTGACTCTGGCGGTCACGATGGCGGTCGCCTGTTGCGTCATTTCATCGACTGTCATCTGCTGCAGCGTGACTCCGGGCAGGAGGGTGACGGCGAGCAGGGCAGCGGCGATGTGACGAAGGCGGGTCATAACTCTGACACACTTCCAGATGCATCTGCCCTGCCATTCGTTGCGTATTGATTCCAGGACACTTAACAGACTGCTTCCCGGCATCTCTGTTCCACTCCGACACGGTTTTGTGACGCACTGTCCCACTTTGGGGCATTTCTAGTTGTCACGGACAACCAGGATGGGAATGCGCAAAGCGTGCCGGACGGGGTTGATGGTGTTGCCGAAAATCAGGTCGAGAATGCCGCCGTGGCCGTGCGCGCCCATCACGATGAGGTCGGGGTTGACTTCGCGGGCGAAAGCGATGATCTCGCGGCGCGCCTGGGAGCCGTGACGGATGGCGATCTCGACATCGATATCGATTTTGCCGAGGGAGGACACCAGGCGGTCCAGATAATCTTCGCCGGCTTCGACCTCGGCGGTGGAGGCTTCGGAGCCGTAGACCTGGCTGGTGACGCCTTCTTCCACATGGAAGAGATAGACGCGTGCACCGCTGCGGGAGGCGAGGGCGGCGGCGTGACTGAGCGCGACACGGTCCAAAGGGGAATGGTCGACGGTCACCATGATGCGCTTGTACTGCGGGACGATGAGGAATTCGGTGGAGGCGCTTTCGAGACCGAGGGTGGCGGGAACGGCGGTTTTTCTGTGGTACGGCTGGGTGGCGATCCACACGAGGAGCGACAGCAGGCCGAGGCAGACGGGCGCGGTGATGCCCCAAACCAGCCAGCCGTAAGACCCGGCCGAGACAGCCCAGTCATTCATGGTTTGCAGGGCGAGCCAGATGTTGAGGCCGAGAACAATAACCGTGGTGGTCCAGCCCGCGGCGCGCAGCCAGGGTCCGTTGGCGAATTCGCCCATGCGGTTTCGGTCCCCCGTGAATTGGATGAGCGGGATAATTGCGAAGGGCAATTGCAGGTTCAGGATCACCTGGCTGAGCAGCAGAAGTTTGAACGTGCCCTTGTCGCCGGAGATCCAGATCACCAACACGGCCGGGGCGATGGCGAGCAGGCGCGTGACCAGGCGGCGCAGCCATGGCCGGACGCGGATGTTGAGGAAGCCCTCCATGATGATCTGGCCGGCCATGGTGCCGGTGAGGGTTGAGGATTGGCCGGAGCAGAACAGGGCGATGCCGAAGAGCTTGGCGGCGAGGATGGTGCCCATCAGGGGGGCGAGCAGTTCGTAGGCCTGCTGGATTTCCGAAACATCCCGGTGCGCCTTGAAAAAGACCGCGCCGGCGAGCACCAGGATGGCACCGTTGACGAACATCGCCCCGTTCAGCGCGATGGTGCAGTCAATCATGTTGAATTTGCAGGCGGAGCGTTTGGCCTCGTTCGACTTTCCAATCTTTCGGGTCTGGACCAGTGCCGAGTGCAGATAGAGATTGTGCGGCATCACCGTCGCGCCAAGCATGGCGATGGCGGTGTAGAGGCTCCTGCCGGTCAGGCTGGGGAGCAAACCCGAGGCGACTTCGAGCAGTGCGGGCTTGGCGAAGCAGATCTCGATGCCGAAGCAAATGGCGATGATGGCGACCAGTGCGATGACGAAGGCTTCCAGATAGCGGATGCCGAACTTTTGCAGCCAGAGAATGAGCAGGGTATCGAGCGCCGTGAGCGCTACTGCTGCCAGCAGCGGCAGGTGAAACAGCAGATTCAGGGCAATGGCGGCCCCGAGGACCTCTGCCAGATCACAGGCGACGATGGCAATTTCGCAGAGGAACCAGAGCGCGGTGTTGACGGCTTTGGGATAGGTTTCGCGGCAGGCCTGGGCAAGATCGCGTCCGGTTACAATGCCGAGGCGTGCGCTCAAGGTTTGCAGCAGAATGGCCATGGCGTTGGACATGACCAGGACCCAGAGCAGGGAATAGCCGAAGTGGGCACCACCGTCCAGATCGGCGGCCCAGTTGCCGGGGTCCATGTAGCCGACGCTGACCAGGTATGCCGGCCCGGAGAACGCGAAGATGCGACGCCAAAGGGCAAGTTGATCGGTCCGGACACTTTGCCGGACATCGCTTATGGAAT
>CAIXXM010000161.1 GCA_903923395.1 uncultured Acidobacteriia bacterium | reverse complement strand
GCTTCGATGGCCTGCTGGCGGGCGATGTAGAGGGGTCTGGATTCGAAGGAGAGGGTGGCGTTGAGGGCGAGGAGTTCATGGCGGCAGGCGTTGGCGGCGGAACGGGCTTTGCCTTCGGGGGTCTTGGGTCCGGTGGATTTCAGGGCGTTGGCCCGGTTGGCGGCGAGTTTAGCTTCGGAGACGGGCTTTTTGGATTTGGATTTCGACATGGGGTGGGTTCCTTTTTGCCCTGAGACTAGCAGCAGGAAAAGGGGATTGCTGGGCGGGTTGGAAGGTAAGTTGTTGAAAACAGGGGGAAGATATTTTGGAAACGTGCGAACTCAGCTCACGAGTTCCATGAGCTTGCCATAAGAGTCGACGACGTCATATTTCACCTGCTCTGAGGTTATGCGGGCGAAGAAGCGGCGGGCGCAGTCGAGTTTCGTCTTTTCGATTTCCCGCATTTCCAGGGTGGAGAGAGAGCCTTTGGTTTCGGCGATGAAATATACGTGCCTGACGGTTCCCTGCTTAAAGGCAATAGCCCAATCGGGGCTGTAGTTGCCTACGGGCGTGGGTATGTAGAAGGCTCTGGGGAGTTTGGCATAGACCTCGACTTCCGTGGCAGTGTCGAGTTCTTCCACAAACTTGCGTTCCACGGCGGAGTCGGTGAAGACGTAGTCATAAACGTGGTGCGTTGCCTGGAATGCCCTGCTGAAACTATCTTTGGGCTTGTGGGCCGTGAAGATATCGGTGCTGTAGGTTTCTTCGACCGGGCTGTAAGTTAGATGCTCCACGATAACCGAGGCCTTTTGTTCGTTGATGAGGACCGCGGCTTTGCGCATGAAGTCTTCCGGGTTGGTTCGGTACTGTGCGAAGACCGAAGGGCGGATCTGATGCAGGATGGTACCGACAGTGCGCCGGGTCAGGTCAGTTGCTTCGCAGATCTTGCCGATGAGGTCGTATCTCACAGCTGAGTGGATGGAGGTTGTCAGGTGAGAGGTGCTGGTTTGTTCGACCTGGAAGGCTTTGCCCTGCTTCAATGCTTCATATGATGCCGAGGCGGCTTGTTCGCCGCGCTGGACGGTGTACTGGAGTGGAGTCACGTTCAGGTCGCGGTCGAGAGAGGCGATGCAATTGGCAATGAGTTCCGACGTTTCGAAATCCACGGCGTAAGCGGCCTTCCGGTTGATCTTGTTCCACAGTGCCTGGAATTCTTTCTTGTGGAAATTGGCGTTGATGGGGTTGGGTTTTGAGCCGCGATTGTCCTGGATATCGGGGAAGCGTCCGGTGATCACCGATTCGATGAGTTGGTGGATCTGGGCTGTGTAGGGTTCGAGGTCGGCGGGTAGCGGCGCCAGAGTACCTGCAGTCTTGGCTTCGGTGTAGGCTGCGGTGATCTGGTCTGCATCATCGGAATAGTCGTTCTTGAGCAGGTATTTGTAGATGCTCTTCGCCATTTGCGGGGTGACCAGCACGTCGGCCATTTCGGTGCGGAACATCTTGCCAGAGAAGTAAGCTTCGTCTGCTTTCCGCGGGCGGCTGGCAAGACTGCTGACGATTTCTTTTTGTAGCCCTGCGACGAAATCTTTGTAGCTTTCGCTGGCGATGACGGTGAGGACATTCAGGTCATGGACGATTGCGGGGTTATCGATACGGTCGCCATGCTGATTCACGCAGAGACGCAAGCCGCGCCCGACTTCCTGACGGCGGGAAACCGTATTGTCGCTGTGTTTCAGGGTACAGATGACGAAGACGTTCGGGTTATCCCAGCCCTCGCGCAGTGCGGAGTGGGAAAAGATGAAGCGAACGGGCTCTTCGAAAGAGAGCAAGCGCTCTTTGTCTTTCAGGATGAGGTCATAGGCATCGACATCATCGGTTTCGCTGGTCCTGGCGGAAACGCCGGGGTCGATGAGTCGCTTCGTTTTCTTGTCGATGGAGAAGTAGCCGTTGTGTGTACGGTTGGTTTCGATGCTACGCAGGTAGCGATTGTACGGGGTATCTTCGAGGGTCAGAACTTCGTTCAACGCGAGGTTGTACTCTTCCTCGAAGGCCTTGGCGTATTCACCCGCGACTTCACCTGAGTCGTCATAAGAACGGTATTTGGCCACTTCGTCAATGAAGAAAAGAGAAAGAACCTTGATGCCCAGCGGGAACAGTTCGGCCTCTTTTGCGAAGTGGACTTTGACGGCTTCGCGGATCTGGATGCGGCGGAGAGCGGATTCCGTGACGTCGCCGACGGCATCGCCCACATGGAGAATCACTCCATTCGTGAAGTGGAGCGTGTTGTCGCGGGCATCGATTTCGGACACGACGAAGCCCTTGTACTGATCGAGTCCCAGAGACTGGGCGAAGAGATTGTCTTCTTTGCCGATCCGCTTGACGACGCGCTTGATGCCTGATTCCTGGCGGAGTTCCATCTCCAGTTTCGCCACAGGTGGTTTGGACGGTGAGATTTCAATCGCTTCGAAATACAGGTAGGCGTTGGTGCCCGCCAGACCTTTCACCGCAACGCCGTGGACCGAGATCTTTTTGACAAGCTTCTGGTTGTAAGCGTCCAGCGCATCCAGCCGATAGATCTTGTTGAACTCCTGCTTATGGGTAGCGGAGTAGCGGAGAATCAGCAGCGGCTTGAACTCGGAGAGACCATCGAGGGTCTTGGCGCCTTCCATCTTCTGGGGTTCATCGAGGATGAGAATGGGGCGGTTCGCGGAAATGACATCAATCGGACGGCGGGATTGGAAGTCGTCGAGTTCTTCATAGATCCGGCGGGCATCTTTACCTCTTGCGTTGAAGGCCTGGACGTTGATGACCATCACGTTGATGCCGGCGTCTGAGGAGTAGCTTTCCAACTCATGCAGCTGTTTGGAGTTGTAGATGAAGGAGCGGATGCGGCGGCCGTACTGTTCGAGGAAGTGTTCCGCCATGGTGCCGAGGGATTTATGGACGCCTTCGCGGATGGCGATGCTGGGAACGACGACAATGAACTTGCTCCAGCCGTAGAGCCGGTGGAGTTCGAACATGGTCTTGATGTAGCAGTAGGTCTTGCCGGTACCGGTTTCCATCTCGACATCGAGATTGAGGTCGCAGATCTTGTCTGATTTCAGGGTCTTGGAGATAGGAAGGTTTTGGCGTGCCTGGATGGTTTGCACATTGGCGAGAACGGCGGCCAGTGGAATGGCGAGAGGCGAGTTGCGGAAGCCCGCTGCGCCGTCATCGATTTTGAGCTGGCCGGAGGCTTCGATGCTGCGGCCGGGATCGATGCGGTAAGTGACGGCGGGGGTATGGGGCTGGCCTTGAAAGCAGCATGTGACCGCGTTGACGGCGTCGTCCTGGTAGGGCTGCTTTTTGAAGCGGAGTTTCATGGCGCTCAGCGGAGTTGGAACCTGTTGTGAGTATAAGCGGAGAGCCTTCCGGGGAAGACGAGGCCGCGCGCTTGCAAAGCGCGCGAACGAGGGTGTCTAAGTTTGAATCCGGCTATATAATTCTAAGAGGGTATGGCTTACCGCCAAGGCAGTTTCGCAGATTTAACGGCGCACAGGGAAGAGATCCTGCGGATCGCGACTGCCCATGGTGCAGGTAACGTAAGAGTTTTCGGCTCTGTGGCGCGTGGAGAAGATGGCGCGGGCAGCGATCTTGACCTGCTGGTGGATGTTGTCGGGGAGACCAGTGCGTGGTTCCCTGGCAGCTTAGCGGCGGAACTTGAGCAATTGCTGGAAAAGCCGGTGCAGATTGTATTGCGCCGTTCATTGAGTCCGCTGATCCGTGATACAGTTCTGCGGGAAGCTGCGCTGCTGTGAAATCGCAGAGAGTCTACGTCGAACACGTATTGGAGTGTATCGGCAGAATCCGGGAGGACAGCGCGGCGGGCCGCGACGCGGTCTTTGGATCCCGAACTTTACAGGATGCGATCCTCCGGAATCTGCAGGTGCTTTGCGAATCCACCCAACGAATCGAGTCTGTTCACAAAGAGCAACATGCGGAGATACCCTGGGCGGGAATCTCCGGCATGAGGAATGTGTTGGTTCATGACTATTTCGGGGTCGACTTCGAGGCTGTGTGGCAAGTCATCATCCGGGATTTGGAGGATCTGCAAGATGCGATGTGGGCAATCCTCGCCACCATGGAACACAAGAGCTAATTACAGGAGCGCAGCTGGTGCAAGGCCAGACCGATTAACCGGTCATCGAAAAGACGTTGCTTGCGATCCGCTGCTGCAGGTCCGGCGGGCCAGTTCGCAAGACCCTGGCGGATTCCCTCAATCGTCGCCGGGCAGTCTTCGCGTTCCAGAAGCCAATCCACGGTTGCGAGCAGTTCCATGCCAAGTGGTGACTGGTAGCCATCAATGCGATCTGCGGTGCGATCAAGAATCCTTTGCAGCGGGCGCATGTCTTCCTGCTTG
Organism: uncultured Acidobacteriia bacterium; assembly: GCA_903923395.1. Classification (GTDB taxonomy): domain Bacteria; phylum Acidobacteriota; class Terriglobia; order Bryobacterales; family Bryobacteraceae; genus BOG-234. Next base: position 189 of record CAIXXM010000161.1, on the reverse strand, counting down.
AGGTAGACGTCGAGGAACGGGTGGCGTTCTTCATCGAACCAGATGGTATCGGATGGCCCGGCATCGCTCAATCGAACGCGCAAAACGGAGTGCGGTGCGGGCGATGTCTTAAAACGGCATGACGCGCTCACCGCACCCTTTGCGCTGAGCCGCGTGTCGCAGTGCAGATAGCTGCCGTCCAAATCGTTG
>CAIXXM010000160.1 GCA_903923395.1 uncultured Acidobacteriia bacterium | reverse complement strand
TAGTTGCTGCTGAACCACTCCACGGCTGCCAGTTCAGGCTTCTTCCTGATCAGGTGCCACGGATCGCCCATCTTGATGCCAAGGGCCTTAGCCTCCGTTGTGCGGGCAATAGCGCAGCCATCATTGTTGCTCAGGACCACTACGGGCAGCCGACGTAGGCGTGGCTGGAACACCCGCTCGCATGAGCAATAGAAGGAATTGGCATCTATCAGACCGTATACGGGCTTCATGGTTAGACGTCCGTGCGTACAAGGCCAGACACGGTCGCCCAGACTTCGACGTCATCGCCCACACAGACAGCCGGACTACTGCGGGATGGCTGTAGCCACCACTGTGCGTCTTTGTAGGCGAGTTCGCACACAACAACGTCACCATGGACCATCGCCACAACAACACGACCGGGCATAGGGGGCGCAGCAGCGTCCGCGATCAGGATGTCGCCATGCCTGATACCGCGCTGGTTCAGGGCGTCTCCGCGAACCCTGACCGGGTAGCGGCTGGGGCTACGCAGATCGAGAACGGCCGAAAGGTCTATGGTGCCTTCTAGGTTATCGCCAGCTGGTGACGCGAAGCCCGTTGTATTCCCGCCGTTATATTCGCCTCCAGACACCCTTGACCCCATACGAAAGGGATTGGAACATATAGAGAACGGATACGCTGGCAAGTGCGAATGTAGAGGGTTAGCGCATTTAGGCCGACAGAGACTCTAGCGTCTCCACTGGCGGGCATTCGCCCCGGCTGAGTCCCTGCCTAGCCGGGCGGGCGGATGGCGCTGGGGGAGGCTAGAAAGGGCGCTAAACCCGGCTCAGATATCCCAGCACATCGGACCGTCTGGCGTTGTGTTGTGGAGGCAGTAATTAGGCACCGCCGCTCTGCGTCAGTCATGCAGACGGATTTAGTCCGATTACCGAGAGGCTCGCAGAATTTTGAAATTTTCACCTGAGCGCGATCAGTAAATCAGGTTCCGCTCTTCCCGCTCGTCCTTCTCCTGCTTGACCAGCTTGGCGTGTTCGCGCTTCAGCCAGTTGCTCACGTGAAAGAACAACTTCCCGTCCGCTGTAGGCGTCTGGAAATAGTAGGCGTCCACCGCCTCAAGTTCTGCTCGAAGGTCAGGGATGGCGTAGTAGGTTTTTTTCCATCGCGCTAAGTCCTCATGGGACAACCGGATCACCCTCCCCGAAAAAGCGAGGTCGGGCGCGGGAGCGCCGCTACTACTTTTTTCTTTATCTGTAACTGTAACTGTACTCTGTAGAGTGTGAGTGCTTATGGAGGATTTCTGCTCTGCATTTGCAATGGCATTTGCAGGTGCTTTTGCATGCCTGCTCCTAGCAGCACCTGATCTTTTACTACTGACATCCAATCTTTTTATAATTTCTATGTTTGCTCGTTCGTTGCTGTATCCATCCTCTGCGAGATGAAAAAACTCTCTCAGAACCGACTTGATGGCATCACGGTCAGATTTATTTGAAGCCCGGCAAATTCTATTGAGCGCCGCAATATCGGGCGGCAACGGTCCACTGCGCCGATAACATTCATCTAGCAACAACCGCAGTGCGCCATGTTGCAACATAGTTAGATGACTGGTTCTACTAGTGTAAGAATTTGGATAAAATGGGTACCAAGGAAGATTGGTCATTTGCTTTCCCGAAATTGGTTGCGAATACGGCATAAAATTCAATTGCTGCGCTTTGCAGAAGTGAATTAGCCGGATGGCCCTCAATCGCGGGGCTGTGCTTTCCAGATTTAGCTTTGCTTTAAGGCTGGCCCTCATCGTGGGGCAACCAAATCTGGATTCACTATACCTTAAAAAGTCGCTTTTGTGAAAGAGCCTTCTGCCATTTTTTGTAATTTCAGCGCCAAATCTGAAGACTTCAAGTGAGTATAACGGAACAACATACGAACATCTTTATGTCCTGATATCAGCGCAACTTCCGGAACAGTTAGCCCCATCTCGAAAAACCTGCTGATGGCTTCATGCCTCAAATCATGAAAATGAAGATTTTCGATCCCGGCCCTATCCACGGCCCGTTTCCAGCATTTCTTGAAGGCTTCAATTGTTGTCTGGAAAATTCTCTCCCCGTTAAATTTGTTACCAAACGTCACCAATTCATCGTCCATTTCGTTACGGAATGTACTTAATTCCCTGAGGATATCCGCTGCCTCTGGTGTCAAAGGAATAATTCTAGGCTCTCCATTTTTTGTGACCGGGATTTTCATGGTTCCGTCATCAAAATTTACGTCTGACCATTTGGCGTTGAGCATTTCCCCCCGCCGCATTCCTGTTTGAATCGCAAAGCGGACTAGCGGGCCAAGCACAGGGTTTCGCGCTTCCTTTATGGAAACCATGAGAGCCTCCGACTCTCCCGGTTCTAAGCGCCGTTCACGGGACCTGTCAGGCGATGGCTTTGAGACGTCCTTGGCCGGGTTCGTGGGTAGAGGTATGGACCACTCTCTTCGAGCGATCTCCAAAGCATGCTGGATCAGACCAAGTTCTCGATTGATCGTCGCTGGCCGGACCTTTTTTAGGCGCTCATCCCGGTAGGCCGCCAAGTGGTGACTACGCAAATCATGCAGTTTCGTACTGGCGACGGGATGCCTGAGGAATGCGTTGAGAATGATCACCTCGTTCAGGTGTCCGCGATGGGTCGCTGAAACTGAGTCTCGATAGCGTTCAATGAGGTTGGCGAGCGTGAGAGTCCGAAGGGGGCGGAGATCGGACACAAGGCCCCGGCCATCGGCCTGAGCCTCGACCTGCGCTGCCCATCGTTCAGCGTCGGCCTTAAGCCGGAAGCTGCGCGAGACTGTAGGGCAGCCGGAGCGTCTGATTTGAGCCTGCCAACGCTCTCCACGCTTCCTGATTGACGGCATTGCTCATCTCCGCTGTGCCAAAACTGTGACAAGCGTCGATTTGCTGAGGTTTTCTTGATGACTAGCCTTCCTTAACCTGTTGAACAGTTAAGGAAAAATGGTCGGAGAGAGAGGATTCGAACCTCCGGCCCCTACGTCCCGAACGTAGTGCTCTACCAGGCTGAGCTACTCTCCGATAAGCGGCCAAAGCCCCAGAAATAAGCGGGGGTCAGGCGGCGGGAGCGCCCTTATAACGATGCGCCCCCACCCCCGCAACCGGCCCCGAAGCCCTTGTCGGGACGGCGATTTTCCGCGTTTGCGGGGGCCCCCATGGCGGGTTATAGGGGTGGCGCTCCTGCTGGGGCGTCGCCAAGTGGTAAGGCACTGGATTTTGATTCCAGCATTCGAAGGTTCG
>CAIXXM010000159.1 GCA_903923395.1 uncultured Acidobacteriia bacterium | reverse complement strand
GAGCGGTTCCTCTTCAAGGTGCCGCCGCAGCAGAAGATTCAGGATGTGCGGGCGGAACTGAAGAAGGTCTTCAAAGAGGGCCTGATCGCGGATTATAGTGAGGCGCATCCGCTCATTGAGCAGGGGTTGCGGCAATCCACCACGTTTCTTTCGCTGGTGAGCTTGATTGCGCTGGTCATCGGGGCGCTGGGTGTGGCGACGGCAATTCAGGCGCATTTGCAGCAAAAGATGGATTCGATTGCGGTGATGAAGTGCCTGGGCGCGAAGTCGTCGCAGATTCTGCGGATCTACGTATTGCAGACGGCGGGACTGGGAGTTGTGGGGAGTTTGGTCGGCATTGCGCTTGGCAGTCTGGTGCAACTGGCGTTCCCGTTTCTGTTGTCGAAGTACTTCACGTTGTCCTCGGCTCCGGGGTTTGATCCGGTGTCGGCGTTGCAGGGGTTGCTGGTGGGGCTGTTGACCGTGTTGATGTTTACGGTGCCGCCATTGTTGGGGATCCGCGATATCCGTCCCGCCATCATTTTCCGGCGGGAGATGACGGCTCCGCGGACGAGCTGGCTTGCGTGGCTCAAGAAGGCTGCGGTTTCAATTGTTTCGGGCCTCTTGATTCTCGCGTTCGTCGGCGGCATTGCTGCGTGGTTGAGTGATGCAGCCAAGACGGGTGCTTACTTCGCTGTGGCGATTGCGGTGGCCTTGCTCGCGCTGGCCTTTGTGGCGTGGTTGTTGCTGCGCAGCTTGAAGATCGTGAGCCGGAACATGCCTCGTGCGGCGGGTCCGGTGGTGCGGCAGGGAATCGCGAATCTGTACCGTCCAGGCAACCATGCAGGTGCGGCGGTGATGGCGCTGGGTGTGGGTGTGATGTTCACTGTGACGGTGTGGATTGTGCAGCGTGGTCTGTTGCAGGATATTATCCGCACGGCTCCGCCGGGTACGCCCAACGTTTATCTGCTGGATGTTACCGCGGCAAACAGGGACGCGGTTTACAAGCTGGTGAGTTCGCAACCTGGTTTGCTGGGAAAACTGGAGATGGTGGGGGCTGCCCCGGCGCAGATCAAGTCGATTGATGGTGTTCCTGTGAACCGTGAGAATTTGAAGGGCATGGCGCGCCGGTACTCGCGCGGCGTGGCCGTGACCACGGCTCCCGAAAAGCCGGGCTTCACGCAGGTGATGGAAGGCGAATGGTGGGAACCAGGCAAGAAGCTGGAGATGCCCGAAGTTTCCGTGGCGGACAATGCCGCGAAACTGTTGAACCTGAAGGTCGGTTCCGTCATGGAATGGATGACCCCGCAGAAGAGTTTTACTGCGAAGGTGGCAGCGATTCACAAGAGTGAATCGGTCCGTTTGACCGCACGGATTGAGTTTTACTTCTCGCCCGGGCCGCTCGATTCCATGCCGACCATCTACTATGGCGGCTTCCGGGCCAAGCCAGAGTCCGTCGCGCGGATTCAGAAGGCAATCTTTGATACGTTTCCGACGGTCACCGTGATCAACATGGCCGATGTTTTGGATACGATTCAATCCGTGGTGGATCAGATCTCGACGGTGATCAATTTCATCTCCGCATTCTCGATTTTGGCGGGGGCGGTGATTCTTGCATCGAGCATTGCGGGCACCCGGTTCCGGCGCATCCGCGAGGTGGTGATTCTCAAGACACTGGGCGCAACGCGGGGACGGATTGCGCAGATCTTCTCGATTGAGTTCTTTGTGATCGGGGCGGTATCTGGAATGATGGGCGGCTTGTTGGCGGGCGGCTTTGCGTGGGCCGCGCTCAATAAGTTGCTGAAGGCCAATGCGCCTCCCGATTACTATCCCATGGTGATGTCGATTCTGTTGACCGCTGTACTCGCCGTGGGTACAGGCTGGCTGGCAAGTTACCGCACGCTCGGCCAGAAGCCACTTGAGATCTTGAGGGACGAATGAGACTGCTTGCCGCACTGCTTCTGCTGTTCGCCGCGCCACCACTTGCGCTGCAGATTGTGGATGAGCGCGGCAAAAAGCCCGGTGGCATGGTTGTGGATGCCGCGAATCCAGATGATGACGGCTGGCTGGAGTTGAGCATCGCAAAAGCCAAGCTGCCCTCCGTGATCATCTGGCCGTTCGATGCGCGGGTGAAGCAACCGGAGGGTCCGGAGCCTGTTCCCGTGGTGGTTGTCACCAAGGGGAACGCGAAGGTACTGGAGAGCCGCAAGACCGTGGCGATGCTGGCCGTTCCTCTTTTGCTGGGGAGGACGCCCGTGGATGCGGGGCTGGATGAGGTTGCCTTGGAGAAAGCCATCGCGGGGCTGGTGGCTTCCGAGGATGATTTTGAGAAGGGTATCGGGCTGCTGTTCACACATAAGTCAGCGGATGCAGTTCCTTCCCTCGGGATGGCACTGCGTGCGAGGGAGCGCGTGATGACCCGGATTCCTTCTGACATCTATCCCGCTGCGATGTTGCATGGCATTGCGCTGCTGCGGATCAATAAGTACGATGACGCTGCTGTCGCCTTTCGGAAAGCCATGTTGGTGCGGCCGGCAGACATAGAGGCACGCAAGTATCGGGCTGAGGCATTGGAGAAGGCAGGCAAGCCTGACCAGGACCTGCTCAAAAAACGTTAAAGTGGACAGATTCTGTGATAGCATTTTGAGGCTGTAGCGCTATCGAAACTTTCAGGGAGTTGTGTCCATGTCTCGCCGCACCCTCGCCGCCTTTGCATTTTCCTTATGCCTGGGTGGTTTGTTATCCGCCCAATCCACGTTGAACCAGAAGATATCCGGTACGGTTACAGATCCCACCGGGGCCGCGGTGCTAAACGCGACCATCACCATCCTTGATCAAGATACCGGCCTCCAGCGTACGGCCAAGACAAACGAGTCCGGCTTTTACAGCATTCCGGAACTGCCCACGGGTAAGTACCGCGTGACCTGTGATGCCGCGGGCTTCAAGAAGGAAATCATCAAAGACAACCCGCTCAATACGGACGTCAGTATTGAAGTGAACTGCAAGATGCAGGTTGGTTCGCAGTCCGATACCGTCAGCATTGAAGCCGACGTCGCGGTTGTGGAACTCTCGAATGGTGACCTTGGATTTACGGTGACCGGCGAACAGGCCAGCGAACTGCAGCTCAACGGACGGAACTTCCCGGAACTCCTGGCACTGCTGCCCGGTGTCTCAACCACTTACTCTTCCGGTTTCGGCCTATTCGGTGGTTATGGTGTCAACAACAGCGGCCAGTCGATCAATGGCGGCCGTACGGATACCACGTCCTGGAATGTGGATGGGGCGGATAACAAGGACAACGGCGGCGGCGGGAATAACTTCGTCAATATCAATCCGGATGCCATCGGCGAGTTCCGTGTTCTGACGAGTAACTTCAGCGCGGAATCCGGCACCAGTTCGGGTGCAGTGGTAAATATCGCGATCCGCAGCGGCACGAAGAATATTCACGGGAAGCTTTATGAATACTGGCGCAATGACCACCTCGCAGCTACAACTTACAACGCGGCGACGGTCGGCAAGCCGAAACTGCGCTGGAATAACTTCGGCGGCAACATCGGTGGCCCTGTGTTGCTGCCCAAAGTGCCGTTCAACCGGCAGAAGGACAAGCTGTTCTTCTTCTTCAGCGAAGACCTGAAGTATCTGCGGCAGGGCGCGGCGACCACCTGGACCGTGCCGACCGCGGCGCAACGCTCCGGTGTCTTCACTTCCACCGTGAAAGACCCGGTGACCGGCGTCGCTTATCCGAACTTCACGATCCCGAAGAGCGTGATTGATCCGAATATGCAAAAGTTGGTGAACATTTACCCGGACCCAAATCTCGGCACCGCGAGCTTTGTTTTCAACGAAACCACGCCGACGAATGTGCACCAGGAAATCGTCAAGCTCGATTACAACCTGAACGAGAAGAATCAAATCAGCTTCCATTGGGCGCATGATAAGTACAGACAGCTGGAAAACACGACGAACCTGATCGAGTATTACCGGCAACTGCCTGGTCTGAACAGCTCCATCCAGTGGAACCATGTCTTCAGCCCCACTTTGATCAATGTGGCGCAGTTCACTTACACGGGCAATGTGATTATCGAGCAGCAGGACGTAATCCCGAACCCGACTTTCATCAACAGCATTACCCGGCAGGGCTTCGGCATCACGCTGCCCACTATTTACAACGCATCCCCTGATATTCCCCAGATCGCGGTCAGCGGCTTTACCACGCTCTCCGTGACGCCACTTGCTTTTAATAATTACAACCGGATTTTCGATCTCAAAGATAATCTGACGAAGATCATCGGCAACCACAGCCTCAAGATGGGCATCCTTTTCATGCGGAGCCGGAAGAATCAGGATAATCCGCCTGCGATCAATGGCCAGTTCGCCTTTAACACCGCCCGCACACCGACCAGCGGCCAGGCCTTGGGCGATGCCTTGCTGGGGGATTTCTATACTTATTCGGAATACCAAAGCACGCGCCAGGGCTGGTACCGTTTCACGCAGGTGGAGCCTTATATTCAGGACGACTGGCGTGCCACGAACCGTCTTACCGTGAACTTCGGCATGCGCTGGTCCTATATGCAGCCGCAGTACAGCGCGCTGAATAACACCGTGCAGTTCCTGCCGCAGTACTTCAATCCGGCACAGGCGGCAACCATCAACCCTTCCACCGGTGCCATCATCTCACTGCCGAATCCGTATAACGGCTTGGTGATTCCGGGCGCTGGCTTCCCGGATGCGGCGAAAGGCCGTGTGCAGCAGTACGGCGACCCTGCGGTACAGGCCCTGTTCCACAATCTGCCTTTGGGCGGAGCCAACACACGGTGGGGTAACTTCGCGCCCCGTATCGGCTTTGCTTTTGACCTTCTGGGCGATCAAACGACGGTGTTGCGCGGCGGTTATGGCATGGCGTATGAACGCGTGCAGGGTAACTTCATCTTCAGCGCCATCAACAATACGCCGTTCAACCCCTCCGCCTCTGTGTTGAACGGGAATGTGGAGAATCCCAATGGTGCAGTGGCGAGTGCCGCGGGTGTGCAGACCATCAGCAACTCTCATTACCTGGATATGAAGGACCCGCGGACCATGACGTACAGCATTGGCTTGCAGCGGAAGCTCGCGCATAACATGATGCTGACGCTGACGTATGTGGGCTCCACGGCTGCGAATCTTTCGTATCTCGCGGATATCAATCAGCTGCCCATGGGCCTGGGCAAACATTCTTATGTGCCCGGTTCCACAACGACTCTGGCGAACACAAATTCACTGCGCCCCTATTTGGGGTATGCAACGATCCAGGAATATACGACCGGCGCCAACTTCGTCTATAACTCGCTGCAGAGCCAGTTCCGCAAGCAGTTTCGCGGCGCGGGCATCCTGAGTGCGGCATTCACCTGGTCTTCGGCCCGTACTGACGCCAATTCTTATAACTACCAGCCGCAGGACAGTTACAACTTGAAGGCGGATTGGGGCAACTCCAATTACAACCGCAAGAAGATCTTCACCGGCAGCTGGGTGTATCCCCTGCCATTCTGGCTCGGAGGCGGACGCTGGTACAAGCAGGCGTTTGGCGGCTGGCAGATCAATGGTGTGGCGCAGATACAGAGCGGTTTGCCTGTGAACATTACCATCTCGCCGGATCAGGCCGGGACCGGTGACGGCAATCAACGTCCGAATGTGATTGGCGATCCATATTCCGGCGGCGGCGTCGGGGGCTCGCAGATCCTGAATCCACAGGCGTTTGCGGTTGCACCGCTCGGCACGTTCGGCAACCTCGGGGCGTTCAACATCTACCTTCCGCGCTGGATTAATACTAATGCCTCTCTCGTGAAGTCTTATTACTTCCGGGAGCGCTGGAAGCTCGATGTGCGGTTTGAAATGTACAACCTGGCGAACCATCTTTCTGTCTCTGCCATCAACACCGGCAGCTTCAATGGCTTGAAGACCGTGAATGGCGTGCAGGTGAGCAATACCGCGAACTGGGGTGCCACCAGCGGGACCACAGATCCGCGTACCATGCAGATGTCCATGCGGCTGAACTTCTGATGATGTGAGCACGGGACATGTGATAGACTTTACTACTCATCCGGTTGTTTGCCGGGAGTCCTGAGGGAGTTTCGTTCCATGTTCCGTGCTTTCGTCGCAACGTTTGCGATCTCTTTGTGCACCACTGCGTTTGCGCAATCCACTTTGAACCAGAAGATCTCGGGCCAGGTGACTGATCCCACTGGCGCGGCGGTGGTGAATGCCAGCGTTACGGTCTACGATCAAGATAACGGTCTGCAGCGGACGGCGAAAACGAATGAGTCCGGCGCCTATAACTTGCCGGAGCTTCCGCCGGGACGGTACCGCGTCACTTGTGAAGCGCCGGGCTTCAAGAAAGAGATCATCAAGGACAATCCGCTGACGACGGACGTCAGTATCGAAGTCAACTGCAAAATGCAGGTGGGTTCGCAGGCGGATACGGTCAACATTGAAGCCGACGTCGCCGTGGTGGAATTGGCCAACGGGGATTTGGGCTTCACCGTCACCGGAGAACAGGCCGGTGAAATGCAACTGAACGGACGCAACTTCACCGAATTGCTGGCGATGCTGCCCGGTGTTTCTACGACCTACGCCACGGGGTTTGCACTCGCTCCCGGTGCCGGTGTCAATAACAGCGGACAATCGATCAATGGCGGGCGTCCGGACACGATTTCCTGGAATATCGACGGCGCGGACAACAAGGACAACGGCGGTGGCGGGAACAACTTTGTCAATATCAATCCCGATGCGATTGGCGAGTTCCGTGTCCTGACAAGTAACTACAGTGCGGAGTCCGGGACCAGTTCCGGCGCGGTCGTGAACATTGCCGTCCGCAGTGGAACGAAGAACATCCACGGGCGTCTGTATGAGTACTGGCGCAATGACCAGCTGGCGGCATCGACATATAACTCCGCCGTGGTGGGCAAGCCGAGGCTGCGCTGGAATAACTTCGGGGGGAACATCGGTGGCCCGGTGTTGCTGCCGAAGGTGCCCTTCAACCGGCAGAAGGACAAGTTATTCTTCTTCTATAGTTCGGATTTGAAGTTCCTGCGGCAGGGCGCGGGCACAACGTGGACTGTACCCACTGCCGTGCAGAAGACGGGCAACTTCGGTACTGCGACAATCAAGAGCCCTTCCACGGGCGTCGCGTATCCAGGCAACATACTGCCTGCCAGCGTGATCGACCCGAATATGCAGAAGCTGGTGAATATCTTCCCGAATCCCAACCTGGGGGCCAACAGCTTTGTGTTCAACCAGACAACGCCCACGAACTTCCACGAGGAGATTCTGAAGCTCGACTATAACCTGGATGCCAATAACCAGATCAGCGTGCACTATGCGCATGATATGTACAAGGTGCTGCAGAACACCACGAATCTGGTGGAGAACTTCCGTTATAACCCCGGTGTGAATGATTCGGTCCAGTGGAACCATGTGTTTAGTCCCACACTGATCAATGTGGCGCAGTTCACCTTCACGGGGAATATCATTGCGCAGCAGAGCGATGTCTTCGCGAATCCACTGTTCCTGAGCAGTATTACACGGCAGGGGCTCGGGATCACACTGCCTTCGATCTACAATGCTTCTCCGGATATCCCACAGGTAGCCGTGAGCGGATTTACCACGCTGTCAGTGACTCCGTTGAATTTCAATAACTACAACCGGATCTTTGACGTGAAGGATGGGTTGACGAAGATCATCGGGAACCATACGCTGAAGGCCGGCTTCCTGTTTATGCGGAGCCGGAAGAATCAGGATAATCCTCCGGCGATTAACGGCCAGTTCGCTTTCAATACGGCGCGGACGCCAAGTTCCGGCCAGGCACTTGCTGATGCGCTGCTGGGAAACTTCTACACTTACACCGAATACCACAGCGCGCGGCAGGGCTGGTACCGCTTCACGCAGGTCGAGCCCTATGTGCAGGATGACTGGCGTGTCTCCCGCCGCTTGACCGTGAATCTGGGGCTCCGCTGGTCTTACATGCAGCCACAGTACAGTGCTTTGAATAATACCGTTCAGTTCCTGCCGCAGTATTTCAACCCAGCGCAGGCGGCAACGGTGAACTCCAGTACCGGAGCGATTATTTCTTCGCTTTACCCTTACAACGGCTTGGTGATTCCGGGGAGTGGCTTTCCAGATGCGGCGAAAGGCAGGGTGGCGCAGTATGGCGAACCCGCGGTGCAAGCGTTGTTTCATAACTTGCCGCTGGGCGGTGCGTACACGCGGTGGGGCAATTTCGCGCCGCGTCTGGGCTTCGCTCTGGATGTGCTCGGTGACCAGACTACTGTGCTGCGCGGCGGCTACGGTGTGGCTTATGAACGCGTGCAGGGGAATTTCATCTTTGGCGGGATCAACAATACTCCGTTCAACCCCTCTGCTTCCGTTTTGAATGGAAGCGTGGAGAGCCCGGGTGCAGCGGCAACGGGCCCGGTATCCGTGCAGACGATCAGCAATTCCCACTACCTTGATATGAAGGTTCCCCGGACCATGACTTACAGCATGGGGTTGCAGCGGAAGCTGGCGCATAACATGATCCTCACGCTGACCTATGTCGGCTCCACGGCCGCAAATCTCTCTTACCTGCAGGACATCAACCAGTTACCGCTGGGGCGGGGAAAGAAATCCTATGTGCCAGGCTCCACCACGACGCTGGCGAATACAAACTCGCTGCGGCCGTATTTGGGCTACGGCACGATTCAGGAATATAACACCGGCGCGAATTTCGTCTACAACTCATTGCAGAGCCAGTTCCGAAAACAGTTCCGCGGTGTCGGCATCCTGAATGCTTCCTTCACATGGTCTTCCGGAAGAACGGATGCGAATAATTTCGCGTATCAGCCCGAAGATAGTTACAACCTGCGCGGGGACTGGGGCAATTCCAGTTATAACCGCAAGAAGATCTTCAGCGGCAGCTGGGTCTATCCTTTGCCATTCTGGCTGGGCGGTGGACGCTGGTATAAGCAGATGTTCGGCGGCTGGCAGGTTAATGGTGTGGCGCAGGTGCAGAGCGGTTTGCCCGTGAATATTACGATTTCGGCCGACCAGGCAGGTACCGGCGATGGCGGCCAGCGTCCCAATCTCGTGGGCGACCCCTACTCAGGCGGCGGCGTGGGCGGGTCGCAGATTCTGAACCCGCAGGCTTTCGCGGTGCCCGCGCTTGCCACTTTCGGAAATCTGGGTGCCTATAACATCTATCTGCCGCGCTGGATCAATACGAATGCATCGCTTGTGAAGTCATATTACTTGCGCGAACGCTGGAAGCTGGATGTGCGGTTTGAGATGTATAACGTTGCCAATCACCTGTCGGTGTCTTCCATCACCACGGGCAGCTTCAACGGCGTCAAGACCGTGAACGGTGCGATTGTGAGTAATACCGCAAACTGGGGTGCTGTCAGCGGTACCACGGATCCGCGCACAATGCAGGTCTCAATGCGGCTGAACTTTTGAGGAACCGCTGCACAACGGACGACTTCGGGCCGCCGGAACGCTGCGGTTGCTGCTCGAGTTTGCGAGCGGCGGCCTGTGCGCTTTTGACTCTAGTCGTGCTGGCGGAGTTTATCGAGGAAGTGATAAATCGCCACACCGACGGCGGCATTCACAACCCCGAGAATCAACTCGGTCTGGAGATCGAAGCCCACCACCTGGTCGAGCAGCGCGCGCTGCATTACCCAGTAGAGGAACTGGTGGAACATATAAAAGACATAGGTAAGCAGGAACCGTACCAGTGCATGTTCCACGTCGAATTGCATCCCAATAGAGGCAGAGAAATAGCCCACCAGGGTCTTGCAGATGCCATACATACCGATGGGAAAACCATGGCGCGCAAAGGAGTCCTGTGCCAGGCCCAATGACATCCCGATAAACATGCCGCGGATTTGACTGCGGCGCATGATGGAGAAGTACACCGTCATGAGCAGTGCCAGATCAATGCGGGCCACAAAGCGCAGGGATTCGAACAGCGGCAGATAGATCTGGATGAGCATCGCGCCAAGCACAACGGCGAGGAAGACCCACCAGGGGAAGATGCTGCGGCGGATTTGCCGGGCACTGTCAACCAGAATGCGGCTCTTGTAATCCATCAGGGTTTGGGCGGTGCCGTCTGCTTGTTGAAGTTGGGCGGCGGGGCACCGGCCCCTCCACCGCCGTATTGGTGATTCTGGGCGGCACCGATGCGCCGGTATTGATCCATGAGCTTATCAGGCGTGGATTCCGCCGGTGCATTCTGCCTCTCTTCCCCTTTTTCGGTCTTCACGTCCGGGGCGAGGAACACAGGGCCATCCTGGGGTTGAATTTCCGGGATCTCCTGATGCACGGGGTCGAGTACAACCAGCACCTCTTCGGGGGCGGATTGCAAGCCGGCCGCGGCCATGGTGACTTCCTGGAAGTTAGGTCCTTCCTTCACGCTGGTAACTTTGCCGGCGAGCAGGCCCTTCGGAAAGATTCGGTCTTCGCCGGAGGTGTAAAACGCCTCACCCGGAGAAACCTTTTGGCCCGTGGGAATGAAATCCACCCTGGCCACTCCATTGCCTGCACCTTTCAGCACGCCGTGGATGTGGTTCACTTGGGATTCCACGCCGGCGGCGAAGCCCGGATCCGTCACGGTCAACACCTGGCTGGCCAGCGGGTAGACAGCCAACACGCGTCCCACAATGCCTTCCGGTGTTACGACGGCCATGCCTTTGCGAACACCGGACGCAGTGCCGCGGTCAATCAATACCGATTTTGTGCCCGCCCCTGTGGTGGCCCCGATGATACGGGCGCCAATCATCTTCGAAGGCACGCGGGTACGAAAACCGGCCATCGCCTCCACACGCTGTGCGGCGGCCAGTTCATTCTTGTAGAACTGGTTTTCGAGCTTCAGGCGGTTCACTTCACTCTGTAGGCGGCGGCTCTGTTCCCGCGCATCGCGCAGCTCAAAGTAGCTGGAGAATGCCCCGGTGGTGCCGCCTCTGACGCGCTCAATCGCGCTTGCCACGGGTGTGACAGCGGTAATTGCCCACACCCGCACGAGCGGTACATCGTTATCACTTTTGACCTGCCACGCCAGCAGCACCAGCTGTGCGAAGATCACCACGAGCAGTACGGTGATGTTGCGGTAGCGGTAGAGTAGCGATTCCATAGCGTCAGAGCGGGCCGGTACGGCGGCTTAGTCGATCGAAATCTTGCGGAGCAGCTTGAAGTCACTGAGCATACGACCGGTGCCGAGCACCACCGAGGCCAGAGGGTCATCGGCAATCGACACGGGCAACCCCGTTTCCTCACGGATGCGCGCGTCGAGATTCTTGATCAACGCACCCCCGCCGGTAAGCACAATGCCGCGGTCAGAGATGTCAGCCGAAAGTTCAGGCGGCGTGCGCTCCAGTGCCACACGAATCGCATTGACGATGGTCGCGATACATTCCGCGAGTGCTTCCCGGATTTCGGTGTCATCCACCGTGATGGTCTTGGGTACGCCTTCAATCAGGTTGCGGCCCTTGATTTCCATGGTCAGCGGGCGTTCGAGCGGAAAGGCCGAACCGATTTCCATCTTGATCGCCTCGGCCGTCCGTTCACCGATGAGCAGGTTGTATTTCCGCTTCAGGAACTGCATCACCGCGTCATCCATTTCATTGCCCGCGACACGCACGGACCGGGAGTACACGATGCCCGAGAGGGAGATGACCGCGACGTCCGTCGTGCCGCCGCCGATATCGACGACCATGTTGCCGGAGGGTTCGGTAATCGGCAGACCGGCACCGATCGCGGCCACCATGGCCTGTTCCACCAGATGCACTTCGCTCGCTTTGGCGCGGTAGGCGGAGTCCATGACGGCGCGCTTTTCCACCTGCGTGATTTCGCTGGGGACGCCGATGACGATCCGGGGATGCACCAGCATCTTCCGGTTGTGCGCCTTCTGGATGAAGTAATTCAGCATCTTCTCGGTGACTTTGAAGTCCGCGATGACGCCGTCTTTCATTGGTTTGATGGCGACGATATTGCCGGGTGTGCGGCCAAGCATTTCCTTGGCTTCTTTGCCCACGGCCTCCACGTCTCCGGTGTTTTTGTTGAGAGCCACAATGGAGGGCTCATTGACGACAATGCCTTTGCCCTTGGCATAGACAAGCGTATTGGCGGTACCAAGGTCGATAGCGAGATCGGACGAAAAAAGACTGAACAGCGATCGGAGATTCATGGGGATAATTCTGGAGGCACAAGCGGGGAACCACTTGAGAACAAAGAACCAGCGTAGCACAGCGTTTTGGAGCTATTTCTCCAAACTGAACACCGGAACCCCTTCTTTCATTACCCGGCGGACCTTGTTGATGGCGACATCGATGTCGCTGAGCGGGTCGCCCTCCACCGCCACCAGGTCCGCGAAATATCCCTTGGCGATGCGTCCGATGTCCTGCTTCATGCCGAGCAGGTCGGCGGCACCCACCGTCGCCGTCTTGAGCGCCTGTTCCGGGGTCATGCCAAGTTTAACGAACCATCCCAGTTCCCGTGTGTTCTGGCCAAACATCGAATAGACGGCATCGGAACCCATGGCGAAAGGCACCCCAGCCCGGAAGGCGCGCTTGGCAGTCTCAAAGTTCTGTTCGATATAGGCCTTCAAGCCTTGCACGGAGCCGGGTTTGAACTGGTAATCCCCGGCGGCGTCCACGTAGTAGCGGTTGTGGTCGATGGTCGGCACGTAGTAGATCCGGTTCTTCGCCATCAGGGCAAGGGTTTCGTCATCCAGGCCGACGGCGTGTTCGAGGGAATCCGCCCCGGCACGCACCGCGTCGCGGCCGCCTTCAGGACCATAGGAGTGGATCGCGATCTTTTTGCCCATGGTGTGCGTGACCTCGACCGCGGCCTTCATCTCTTCATAGGTGAAGGTCTGCTGTGTGCCGACATTTTCAAACCCACCGACAGAACCGTACATTTTGATAACATCGGCACCGGAAGCCAGCTGGCGGCGGACGGCTTTGCGCACTTCATCGGGCGTATCCGCTGTGGCTGGGCCTGTGGTTTCGGGCATGCCGGGGCGGGAAACCCGCATCGTGGAAAGTCCATAGCCGCAAACGATCATGCGCGGACCCAGCATTGCCCCGCTGGCGATCAGGTTGCGCATCGCCATATCCGCGTAATCCGACGAGCCCAGGTCGCGGACCGTGGTCACGCCCGTTTCGAGTGTGCGTTTCGCGTTGTCCTGCGCGAGGAACACCGTCTCTGCCGCACTGCGTTGCGCACCGCGTGGCAGCGTGCCCTTCTTGCGGTCCCAGTAATAGGTCATGTGGGTGTGGACGTCGATCAGTCCGGGGAGCCCGTAGTATTTCGACCAGTCGACAACCTCGGCTCCTGCCGGGATAGATGTTTGGTTTGCTTCCACGCGCGTGACGCGGCCTTTTTCGATGAGAACCAGCGGCCGGTCAACGACCTTTTCGCCGTCCCACAGCTTGGCCAGTTTGACGGCAATCACCTTCTGCGCGAACGCCTGCGAGGAAAACGCCGCACACAATATCACCAGACCGAGTCTCAATTTCATGAAAAGCCCTCGTTCCTTTGTACACTAACGGTCACATGGCTGACACGATTCAAGCGGGAGATCCGAAGCTGCAGGAGCGCATCAAGCGCCTTCATGACGCGGTGCTTTCGCGGGCGACCCGGTATCACTCCATCGAATTGCACGACGGCACCATTCTGCCCGGCCTGCAGACGATTGAACATATGAAGTGGCGCTTCAGTCTCTTTGGCTTGCCCGAAGATCTGACAGGGAAGCGCGTGCTGGACATCGGCACCTGGGATGGCTGGTTTGCGTTTGAGTGCGAGCGGCGCGGCGCGGATGTGATGGCCGTGGATTGCGTGGAACTGGAGACCTTCAACGAGGCGAAATATCTGCTGGATTCGAAGGTCGATTACCGTGCGCTCGACGTCAATGAACTGACCCCGAAGAAGATTGGGCGCTTCGACATCGTTTTGTTCCTGGGCGTTCTTTACCACCTGCGCCACCCGTTGCTGGGGCTGGAGCGCATCGTGGAATTGACCAGCGATATTGCCTGTGTGGAGTCATTCACAATCGTGCCCGAAGGCCGTCCCATCCCCACGGTCATGGAGTTCTACGAGACAACGGAACTGGGCGGCATGCTGGATAACTGGTGCGGCCCTACGCCCGAGTGTTTGGCTTCCATGTGCCGTTCGGCCGGGTTCGCGCAGGTGGAGGTAAAGGATACAACGAACCAGCGGACTTCACTGGTTTGCAAGCGCCGCTGGCCTGAACCCGCCGCTGGTGCGGCACCGGCACCACGGCTGATCTCGGCGGTGAATAACCGGAATTACCAGGCGCGGTTCCATCCTTTGAAGGATGAGTATCTCTGCTGCTTCTTCAAAGGTGTGGAAGGGGAACTGAAAGCGCCGGAGGTCTGGGTCGAAGTAGATGGACTTGGTACGCAGGCGCTCTTTGTCTCCGCGGATGGGAATGGCGGTTACCAGGCGAATTGTTTGCGCCCTGTGGGGTTGGCTCCAGGAGCGCACACAGTAACTTTGCGCACCGATAAGACGGAGCGCAGCAATGCAGTTTCCTTCGTGATGCTGGACGAAGAAGGCCGGGATCCGCTGGTGGAACCGGAACCGCTGCCTGAAACAGCACCTGACTTATGCGGTGTGGTCTATCATCCCGCGGGTGATCTGCGGTATGCGGGGAACAGGGATGGCTATCTGGTGTGTTACTTCAAGAGTCCAGCGAAGGATTTGCCGGCGTCTGTCATTGAGGTGGAATTTGAGGGGAAGACGGTACATCCGGATACCGTGAATGCGCTCGATGAAGGGGTGTGGCAGGTGAATGTACAGTTAGGCGGGAAGCTGGGTGCGGAAACCATGGTTCGTTTACGCTTGGGGGATCGGCCTTGGAGCGGTGCGTTGCCTGTGGACGTCAATGCATAAGTGTGATCTGATTTGACCGTGGAGAGAACTAATCCGCTGATGGCTGGAGGGCTGCCTTTGGCGCTGGGAGTGGTCGCGGCGGCTTGTATCTCGATCGCACTCCGGTGGTTATTCCGGCCGCCGATGCCCTCCTTATTTGGAGAATTGCTGCCTGCTGTTATCGGGGGCTACATTGCGGCTGTCGTGATTGCTGCGGGATTGGTGGCAGGCGCTTCGCTCCTGTTCCAACAGACTGTTCAGCGCAGAGCTTCGTTCAGCGTGGTGATTCAGGTGGCGTCGGAAGGCGTTTGGATTGCTGTACTGGTAATCGCGGGATTTCGTTCCCGGCTGCTCGTACCCGCGATCATTGGTTTGGCATTCTCCTTGGGTTCTTACTTCGGCGGGCTGTGGCAAACCTGCTATGCCGGTGCCGCGGCCAGCATTTTCCGTCTGGAAGCCCACATGATTGCTGTTTGTTTGCATGCAATCCTTGCAGGTGAGTTACTGCGGATACCACTACTTACCGTGTCGGCGGCTGGCGTGACGGCATTCGTGATCACGTTACTGGTTGCGGGGGGACGCGCTGGATTGGGGTTGTTTCAACTTACAGGGAGCGCCCTCATTGCCTGCCTTCTGCTCTTCCTGGTGTTGCGCCCTGCGGCGTCTCGAATCGCTGACGGAGGTGGCGGCCCTGGTCAAAGCTTAGCCTCCGCCGCCGCACCCAAAAGCAAACTTCATTCCGGCGTCATCCTCGAACCGGAGCACCATAGGGTTACTGTGCTGGCCCCCATCCCGAAGGTTCTCGAACAAAATCCCCTTGCTGCGCGGGCGACTAAGTCCGCATTGCGTATTCCGTTCTCTGGTCAATATTGGTTTTACTACTCGCGGGGGCCACGGCCACCTGCGGATGCATTACTGGATCACGGCGATCCTTTGACGTGGACGCTTACTGGCATGGATCGTTTGCAGCCCCTCGTGATGAAGGCCCACCAGCCTCTGCACCCTCCGATTCCCATGTCTTGTTGTGCCGGGATCAGCGTGGCCCTGGAAGATCGCGACCCGGAACCGGAAACAACCGCAGTGGAACTGCTCCTTCTCGAATCCCAATCCGTTGTTTCCCTGGGGACGAAGCATCTGCGGGGCACTCCTGCCAAGTCGGTAATCCTGTTTCCGATTCCTGAAAATACCGGAATCCGCCAATTTGAAGCACTTGAGGTGGTGTTCCATCTGGATAGGAAGCGACGGAATCAAAGTGCCAACGTGGCTATTGAGAGATTCGACTTGATGACTCGCGGCAGGTAGGCTATGGGAGAGCGAAATACCGGCTTCCACTGCGGCCTAAACGATGCCTCTACGGTTGATTCGGTTCTGAAGTGCGGCGGATAATGCAGAGCCTTCGGAGGGGATTTGAAAGGGATGGGGCGGCTGGCGGGGTTTGAACCCGCGACATCCAGAACCACAATCTGGCGCTACTACCAGCTGAGCTACAGCCGCCGTGACTGAATTTTCAGTATACCAAACGGCATGCATTGTTACGAATGCCTTGCGGGAGGATCCTGGATATCCGCGGTCTCCCCGTAGGCATAGTTCTCCAACTCTTGGATCCGGTGCTCCAATCCCCTTTGCGTTGCGAACTGTAGCGTTCGGTCGCGCAACGTGAGCACTGCCCCGCAGATCTCGCCGCCGGCACCCCGGACGGGCAGCACGGATGTATCGACGAACGCACTCGGACTGCTCCGGCGCAGCATTTCCAGCGGTTGCGGAGAATGGTAGGCCAAACCGCTTTCCAACGCCTCCGCCACCGGGTGCACGTTGGCTTGAAAGCGGACAATGCTGCCGCAGACACGGCCGCGCGCATCCGCGGGACTCCAGCCAGTCAGCAACTGCGCGGCTTCATTCATCGACTCGATCTGTCCGCGCAGGTTGGTTGTGATCACGGCCTCGGCGATGGCACTCAGCGTAGCGTCGTAGAACAGGCGCCGCTCCGCTGCGGACTGGTTGTTCTGGCGCCTGTCCCGGCTCAAATAAGAAATCAGGATTGCTTCGAGCAGGAATAATGCTGTTTTCGCAACGCTCGCGGCGTCCAGCGAAACGCTGAGTCGGGGTTCCAGGAAAAGAATATTGGCGCACAACGCGCAGACGGTCGCGCAGAAGATCGCAGGGCCCAATCCTCCAAACCATGCGGCTGCTGCAACCGGAAGACAGTAAAGGAGAAAAGGCGATTCTGTACCCGCCCAGGGCAGGATGGATTTCAGCAGCGTCGCAACGGACGCGGCAAGGGCAGCGAAGCCGTAACGGCGTCCCAATCCCGGCGGTTGAACAAGTCTCAACACAACTTTGCTTCACCGCCTATTCTAATCGCACTGCAATAAAAAAGGCGCGGAATTCCATCAGGATTTCCGCGCCATACCGTTTGTTGCTGTGGCCGTTACCGCTTCGGGTGGCTCTGTCCCGCGCTGCGTGACCCGCCGGAGGACCGGGCCGGGGCGCTGGAAGAGCGGGACGGTGCCGGGGCAGGAGCAGAACGCTGCTGGACCATCGGAGGCGCAACCTGCACGGCGCGTCCGCTGCTTTGCGGGGCGCTGTAGCGCTGTTGCGGAGCAGCCGGAGCGCTGTACTGCCGCTGCGGTTGTACACTTTGGCCCGTAGCTCCGCCACTCGGTTGGCCGAAACGCTGCCATCCGGCGGACTGGCTGGTGGTGCCGCTGTAGCTGGTCGCCGGACGGGTTCCCGCAGTGGGCTGGGACATCCGCTGTGTCGTTGCTGGCGTGGAGCCGAACCGCTGCCAACCGCCATGGTTTGCCGTGCCTGCGGACGTTGTTCCCGCCATGGGTCTGGAAACAGGAGCTGCTGCCGCCCTGCTGACCCCATTAAACGCCGCTTGTTGCTGCGCGAACGGCGTCCGCGTGGATTGCGCAGACATCCGTGACGCGAAGTTTTGATTCGCCGCCGCCCTGGTACCGAAAGTAGTGGTTGTACGGTCCGCGAACCGCAGATTGGCCGCCGTGGGTTGCACAGGGACCGCGCCGCGCATCAGGCTTGCGGATTGCAGTTGTTGTGCTCCAACCGGGCGAATGGTTCCGAACCTGCCACCCGTGAAATCCTGCGCCGTAACGCCGCTCACCGCACCCGTCACCCGGGCATTCCGGTAGACGTTCGTGATGTTGGTGTTATTCACCACGGTCACATTGTTCACGATGGTCGTCCGTCCACCATACCAGCCGCGGCCATACCAGGGGCGGTAGATTTCGAAGGGAGCCAGAGGCACCCAGCCGATGCCGCCGTAGCCGATTCCCACGCTGAAACCGCCGTGTCCGAAGAACGCCACCAGAGCGGGCCTCCAGTAGTGGTGGCGGTTCACCGGTCCCGGATACCAGGCCCAGCCCAGACCTGTGCGGTAATACCAGGAGCCGTAGTGATACGGTGCCCAGCCCCAGGGTTCATAGGCGACCCACACCCAGCCGTAAAAGTCTTCCCAGACCCAGCGCCCGCTGCGATACGGAGCCCAGTCAGCACCAACCGTGGGGACCCAGACGCTGCCGTACTGCGCATCGGTCGCCCAGTGGCCGTAGTTATCGAGATCTTCGGCACCGGAGACTTCCGGGCTCACATATTGATAAGACTTCGCGGCCAGCAGGTCACGGTCGCGTTTCTCGTTGAACTGGTCCCACTCATCGGGAACCGCGGCGGCGGTCATCTGGAATTCCGGGTCCTGCGCTGTGCCGCGAACCATCATCATGGAGCCGGGGCGGATCTTCTCGACACCCTTCGGCGTGAAGACGTCCGCTTCGCCGGCACGTACAGAGATCCGCGAATACCCTTCCGCGAGAAGTTCCACGCGAACGGCGCCGCCCGGTCCGGGTCGCACGGCAACTTGTGGTGTGGCCACTTCCGCCATTGCGGCGTTCTGGCGCAGCACACGGAACGTCACCAAGCCCTTGATCACCTGCACGCCGAAGCGGCCATTATCCAAAGTGGAGATGCGGGCTTCAGAGTCACCGGCCACACGCAGATAATTCGAGTGGTCGAACTGCACTTCCGCATAGCCACCGGGCGCGACATGGATGGAATCCTCCGCCAGCAGAGGCGCGTTCACCGTCGCTGCCACCCACTCGCCGGAATCACCGCGCCGCACGGAAGCGTCACCATTCATCAAACTGACACGGGCTACCGCGCGGCCCGGTTCTTCAGCCGGCGGTTGCTCTGCCGGACCCTGCGCCAGCGCCGGGGTTACAAAAGCAGCGAAGCCTGAGAGACTGAGAGATGCGAGAAACAATTGGAGGCGCGTCATAAGCTTTACTCTTCCCGGCCACATGCAGGGCAATTCCCGTGCCAAATGCCATCCCATTGATTTCAAGAGACTTCGCGCTATCATGACGGATTCACCACATGGTTGAAAACCACCAGGGCGATTCATATCGCCCACTTCTCCCAGAGAACATGGCGCACAACGGAAGCCTTCGGACCGCCCGCGCACTCGCGCCTGCGTGGCTCACCAGGCTCCAAGGGCCGCTGCTGCTGTTGCTGATCGTCATCGGTGTCTTCTGGAAGCTGACACTCAGCCACCGCCAGTACACGTGGATGGAGAGCGGCGACATTGTCAATCAGGTCATGCCCTGGCTGCAATATGAAGCTGGAGAATTCCACCGCGGTCATTTCCCGCTGTGGGACCCCTATGAATGGGGTGGTCAATCGCTCATCGGCCAGGCCCAGCCTGCCGTGGCTTATCCGCTGAACTGGATTCTTTACTCATTGCCGCTCAAGAACGGGTGGCTGGAACAGATTTATCTGGATGGCTTCTTCGTTGGCATCCACTATCTCGCCGGGCTTTTCGCGTTCTGGCTTTGCCGTGATTTGGGACGCAGCATGGCAGCGTCGCTGCTGGGGGGAAGTGCGTTTGCGCTGGCGGCGTGGATCGGCAACACCGATTGGCCACAGATGTTGAATGGCGGCATCTGGGCGCCGCTGATCTTCCTTTTCTTCTTCCGCATGATGCGCGGGGAGAAGCCGGTGCGGAATGCCGCGCTCTCCGGTGCCATGCTGGGGATCGCCTTCCTGAGCGGACACCACCAAATCCCGATCTTCAGCGGACTTGCGATTGCCGGGGCCTGGATTTACTGGCTCGCCGCAAAGGTCCGTACGCGGGATGAAATTCGCCAGGCCGGGCTCTGCATTGCCGTCTTCGGCATTATGTTTGTGCTGCTCGGCGCATTTCAGATCTTCCCTGGCACGGACTACGGCAAACAGGCGCTGCGCTGGGTGGGCGCGAATAATCCGGCGGGCTGGAAGGACATTGTGCCTTACCGCGTTCATGCCATGTTCAGCATGCCCCCGGCAAGCATTCTAGGACTTGTAATCGGGCCGGCTTCGGACCACACCGTTCCCTATGTCGGTTTCGCTGTTTTGTTGATGGGCGCGGCCGGTGCCATTGCGGGCTGGCGCAATATCTTCGTCCGCATCATGGCCGCTGTTGCCGTGGGCGGCTTTTTTCTCGCGATGGGCCAGTGGAATATCTTTCACGGACTGATTTATGCTCTGCTTCCGCAGGTGGATAAGGCCCGCAATATTTCGTTTGGATCCTTCATCTGGGGCTTCGGAATCAGCATCCTGGCTGCCTTTGGTGCGGACCTGTTTCTACAACTCGGCCGCAGTTTCCAGAAGATACTGATCGCCGTTGCCGGTATCGGTGGTGTGGCGATGGTGGCGTCTGTATTCGTCATCAGCCAGTCCAAGGTTCCGCAGGGCGGGGATCAGAACCTCATCGCTTTTTGCGGTCTCATCGCGCTTGTGATTGCCGGTGTTCTGTCTCTTTGGAAGTCAGGCGGCATTCGGAATGCGGCGATCCCTCTGTTGCTGCTGGCAATGATTGAATTCGGGACCACACTGGGCTGGGGCTACCGGCCGGCCGAGGCACCTGACTATCTTTTGAAGTCCATGTCGCGCCACTCTGAAATCGCGGAATGGCTGCGGAAACAGCCTGGTCCCATGCGGGTGGAAGTGGACGATAACGAGATTACTTATAACTTCGGGGACTGGTACGGCATTGATGTCTATGGCGGCTATCTTGCCTCCATCACGGTCAATGTTGTGGAAACCCTTGGCCAGTACCCGGCGCGTGCGCTGATGGGTGTGAAGTATGACGTTGGCCGCAAACCGATCCATCCAGACAAGGAAGTGGAGGTGTTCCGCGATAAATCCGGCTTGAAGATCTGGGAACACAAGGATGCTTTCCCCCGCGTTTGGTCTGTGCACGCAACGAAGTCGGTAACTCATGCGCAGGAGGATCCGGCCTATAACATCGGCCTCGATAAGTTGCGCAATGAAGCGTTCTTTGTGGATCAGCCTGCTCCGAAAGTAGAGAAGTGCTCCGGGGATTCCGTGAATCTTCTGCGGCGCGATGCCAACGAAGTCGAGATCGACGCACTGATGGTCTGCCAGGGTGTCGTGATTGCGGCGGAGACGTATGACAAGGGCTGGAGTGCGAAGGTCGACGGGAAAAGTACTCCGCTGCTCGAAGCTTACGGCACAGCGCGTGCCGTGGTCGTTCCAGGAGGCCATCACCGCGTCATTATGCAGTTCTATCCGCGTTCCATTGTTCTTGGCGGCCTGATGACCGGCCTGGGACTCTTACTTGTATTCGGGATGTTACTTCTGTGATTCGACTTAGTCTTTTCCTACTTCTTGCCATGACTGAAATCCTTTCCACGCAGGTCCGTTATAACGTGCGGTTTCCCGCGCCGCGCACGAATTATGTCTCGGTGGAGGCGATCCTGCCCGTTGCGGGCCAGGCTTCTATCGAGGTATTTCTTCCGGTCTGGACGCCCGGGTCCTACCTTGTCCGGGAGTATGCCCGCAATGTGGAT
Organism: uncultured Acidobacteriia bacterium; assembly: GCA_903923395.1. Classification (GTDB taxonomy): domain Bacteria; phylum Acidobacteriota; class Terriglobia; order Bryobacterales; family Bryobacteraceae; genus BOG-234. The sequence goes on along the minus strand of CAIXXM010000159.1, from coordinate 30,330 downwards.
TCCGTCTCGGCAATAGACGGGGCGGGGAAGTCACTTCGTGTCGAAAAGTCCCGCAAGAACCGCTGGCGCATTTCCACCGGAGGTGCGGCGGAAGTCCATTTCCGTTACCAGGTCTACTGTCATGAAATGTCCGTGCGGTCGAACTGGGTGGAAGAAGACTTTGCTCTTTTGAATGGCGCTCCAACTTTCGTCACGCTGGTTGGTGGCTTGAAACTGGAGCATGATGTGAAACTCGAACTGCCCAGTGGTTGGGCAACTTCGGTGACCGGATTGCCTGAGGCCAAAGATGGCGCGCCGCACCATTACACTGCTCCCGATTACGACACGCTGGTCGATTCTCCCATCCTTGCCGGGAACCCTGCCGTGTATAAATTCGAAGTCGACGGCATTCCTCATCTGCTTGTCAATGAAGGCGAAGGCGGCGTCTGGGATGGTCCGAAATCCGCGGCGGATGTGGAGAAGATCGTCCGCAGATACCGTGCCATGTGGGGTTCTCTGCCTTACAAGAAGTATGTCTTCCTGAACCTGATGACTGCTGGTGTAGAGGGCGGGCTCGAGCACAAAAACTCGGTCTGTATGATGACCACCCGCTGGGCCACGCGGACCCGGAAAGCTTACAGCAGTTGGCTCAGTTTGGCGTCGCATGAGTTCTTCCATGCCTGGAATGTGAAGCGGTTGCGTCCCGTGGAATTGGGGCCATTCGATTATGAGAATGAAAACCATACCCAGGGCCTTTGGATCGCGGAAGGCTTCACGGATTACTATGGCGATCTTACGGTCAAACGTGCCGGTTTGATCGAAGACGCGGAATATCTTGGCGGACCCTTGTCAGAAGCGGTTCACACCCTGCAAAGCACGCCAGGGCGGCTGCTGCAACCGGCGCAACTTAGTTCTTACGATGCTTGGATTAAGTTCTACCGTCCCGATGAAAACTCGCTGAACACGTCCATCAGTTACTACACCAAGGGCTCGGTGATCGCCTGGTTGCTGGATGCGAAGATCCGCAAGGCGACCAGCGGCGCGAAGTCACTGGATACGTTGATGCGTGCGGCTTTCGATCAATTCAGCGGTGCCAAAGGCTATACGCAAGCGGAGTTCTTTGCCACAGCGGAGGCGGTCTCCGGAGTACCGCTGCGCGATTTCTTTCACCGTGCCGTGGAAACAACCGAAGAACTCGATTACTCTGAAGCGCTCGATTGGTTCGGTCTCCGCTGGAAAGTTCCGGAAACGCCCAAAGCGCCGGGAGCAAAGGCGAAGAAAGCCTCCCTCGGCGCGATCACACGCATCGATAACGGACGGCTGATCGTCAGCAAGATTCCACGTGGTACAAGCGCGGCAGACAGCGGCTTGAATGTGGAAGATGAGATTCTCGCCATCGATGATTACCGCGTTCGTTCGGAAGCGCTCGCCGAACGCCTGGAGCAATACAATCCCGGTGATCAGGTGACGCTGCTGGTCTCGCGCCGGGAGCGGATTCTGCGAATGGATTTCAAGCTCGATACAGAACCGGTCAAGTGGGAATTGGAGTTGCTTCCGAACGCCACTGCGGCCCAGAAGGCGAACCTCGCGGCCTGGCTCAAATGATGGGGAGCAGGCGTGATAAACTCCCGGAGCATGCTTCTTCGTCTTACGCTCGTCGCCGCCCTTGCGGCTAGTCCCTTTGCCTTCGCGCAGGATGGCTGGATTGCTCTGTTCAATGGCAAAGATTTCACCGGCTGGAAGGTCGGCGGTAACCAGGCTTCCTTCCAGGTGCTGGATGGTGCATTGGTTGCCAACGGCCCCGTCGCCCACGCCTATTACGATGGGCCGGTGCTCAATCATGATTTCAAGAACTTCGAATTGATGGTGGACGTAAAGACGCTGCCCGTTTCAAATGGCGGCGTTTACTTCCACACGCAATTCCAGGATTCCGGCTTCCCGAAGAAGGGCTTCGAAGTGCAGGTCAACAATACGCACGGGGACCCCATCAAGACGGGCAGCCTCTACCACGTGAAAGATATCGGGGCCGATGACATCAAGGGCATCACGCAGGATGGCGAATGGTTCACTGAGCACATCATCGTCAAAGACCAGACCGTCACCATCGAACTGAACGGCAAGCAGGTGGTGAAGTGGACGCAGCCTGCGGACTGGAATGGCGGCCGGGAGGGTCCGGGGCGCGTGATCAGCCACGGAACGATCGCGCTGCAGGGGCATGACCCCAAGAGCACGGTGTACTACAAGAACATCCGCATCAAGCCGATGCCGTAAACGGGTCGCTGGCCATTGCGTCCCGCAGGCGCGTCCAGGTTACGTCCAACTCTTCCGGGATCACGCGCGTTTCGCCGATCGTGGTGATGAAATTGGCATCGCCGCGCCAGCGGGGCAGCACATGCATGTGGATATGTCCGGCAACTCCTGCCCCCGCGGCCTCGCCAAGGTTCATGCCCAGGTTGATGCCATCGGGTCTGTAGACCTGGCGGATGCACTTCGCTGCCCAGCGGGTTAACAGCATCATTTCCGTGGCGACTGCTTCCCCGACTTCGGAAAGATCCGCAGCGTGGGCGTAGGGCAGCACCATCAGATGTCCACTCGAATAGGGGAAGCGGTTGAGCACCACGAAACAATGCTGTGCGCGGTAGAGAAGCAGGTTTTCTTGATCCGCATCAGATGCCGCCATGCTGCAAAAAACACAGTCCGCCGAGGCCGGTTTCGGTGCGGTCAGATAGCGGTAGCGCCAGGGACTCCAGAGGGTATCCACGGTGAGAGGTTATGGACTAGATGTCGGAGTCGTGGTCTTCCACAGGAATCGCAGTCGAGGCATTCACCACGTCCTTGAGTTCCTTGCTGGGCTTGAAGTAGGGGATCTTCTTGGCGGGCACTTCCACGCGCGTACCGGTCTTCGGGTTGCGACCGACACGGCTTTGACGCTGACGGGTCCGGAAACTGCCGAAGCCGCGAATCTCGATCTTGTCGCCTTGGCGGAGAGACTTCACGATGCTGTCGAAAATCGCTTCGACAATGAACTCGGATTCCTTCCGGGTCATTTCTACAACGTGGGAAACCTTCTCAATCAAGTCGGCTTTCGTCATCGCGTCGTTTCGTCCTCTGGGATTCCTCTTCGATTATGCCAAGCGCCAAAGGATCAAGCGATTAGCGGAAATTTGAGTATCGCCTGAAAGCGGCATTTTTGCAATTGTTACCCGCATTCGATGAACCTGATACGATTTTAACCACCCGTCTTGAGGACTACTTTATGACCAGACGCGATCTTCTCCGCACAGCTTCTCTTCTGCCTTTCGCCGCTCCGCTTGTTGCTTCGCCCCGGTTTGAGCCCAATTGGGCCTCCATTGATGCACGGCAATCGCCCAAGTGGTACACGGACGCCAAATTCGGCATCTTCATTCACTGGGGAATTTACTCCGTGCCCGCTTTTGCCGCTGTGAACCAGAAGGGCGAGACCGGTTATGCTGAGTGGTACTGGAATTCCCTCGTCCAGGGCGAAAAAGCCACGGGTCCGGGCAAGCGGGGCTGGGCCACCAAACAATTCCACAACCGCGTCTACGGCGAAAAGTTCAAGTATGAAGATTTTGCGCCCCTTTTCCGCGCCGAACTCTATGAGCCGGACCATTGGGCGGATGTATTTACCAAAGCCGGGGCGAAATATGTGGCGCTGACTTCGAAACACCACGAAGGGTTTACCCTCTGGAAGAGCGCCGAAGCCAACCAGACCTGGGGCCGTCCGTGGAACGCCGTCGATGTGGGGCCGAAGCGCGATGTGCTGCTCGATTTGATGCAGGCGGGCCGGAAACGCAACCTGCATATGGGGATCTATTATTCGCTTTATGAGTGGTATAACCCGCTCTGGCTCAAGGACCGCTTGAAGTATGCGGTCGAGCATATGCATCCCCAGTTCAAGGATGTAGTCCGCCATGCGGAACCCGAAATCATCTTCTCTGATGGCGAATGGGACCTGACCAGCGCGGAGTGGCGTATCGAGGAACTGATGGCCTGGCTCTTCAATGATTCACCTGTGAAGGATTCCGTGGTGATTGATGACCGCTGGGGTAAGGACACCCGTCACAAACACGGCGGTTACTTTACTACGGAATACACCAGCGGGCTTGCTGCCTCCACGCATCCGTGGGAAGAGAGCCGGGGCATGGGCTACTCCTACGGCTACAACCGGATGGAGACCCTGAAGGATTATCACACCGGCAGGCAGTTGACTCTCATGCTGATCGACATTGTGAGCCGCGGCGGCAATCTACTGCTCGATATCGGCCCGACCGGTGACGGCCAAATTCCCGTCATTATGGAACAGCGCCTCAATGAGATTGGCAACTGGCTGATCCCGAATGGCGAGGCCATCTATGGCACCACGGCCTGGAAAAGGTCGAAGCAGTGGAGTTCCGGCAACATTCCGAAGCTCGAAGAGAAGACCTTCATGGCGGATTACGACATCACCAATCTGGTCGATTCCCCCAAGGCCGGTTACGCCCGGACGGACGCGTTTTTTACCGCGAAGGGGAAAGCCGTGTATGCCATTCTGCCGCGGCGGCCGCTCGGGAAGATCGTTTTGCAGGATATGGCCGAGTTGCAGGGCGCGGCTGTGACAGTTCTCACAACGGGAGAGCGCCTGAGTTCGCAAGTTGCCGGCGGATCGATGACAATTACAGTTTCGGCGGAAACGGCGGCACGGATGCCGGACAGCGAACTCTACGTGCTCAAAATCGAGAAGGCATGAAAATCAACCTGGCGGACAAATTCGCTTCTTTTTCGGAACACTGGCGTCCGAAACTGATTGCCGAACTGAATGGCCAGGGGATGCGTATCGTCAAGTGTCAGGGTGTGTTCCCCTGGCACTCACATGCGGACGAGGATGAGCTTTTTCTTGTTTGGCGCGGCCAATTCCGAATCGAATTCCGCGACCGGATCATCTCTTTGGGACCCGGTGAGTTGTTCACCGTTCCCCGGGGCGTGGAGCATCGCACGGCAGCCGATGAGGAGGCCGAGGTGATTATCTTTGAACCCCTGGGAGTAAAGAACACCGGAGACGTGGACGATCCCGTTTACACCGCGCCCGAGATTCCAAGGATCTGATTTATGCCTGCTGCCGACGTTGCCATCCTCCCAAAAGATACTCTGGCGGAGGAACTGCGCCACGTTCCCATCCTCGAAGACCTGTCCGCGGAGGCCATTCACTGGCTTGTGGAGCACATGGTTGTACAGGCCTTTGAGCCGGGGGAAATCCTCAGCGATGAGGGCGATCCCGCCGATAAGATGTCGATCATTCTCGAAGGGGAAATCAAGGGGGTCCATGAAAAGCAGGGTGGAGATGGCCGCATCTTTCAGGCCCGCGCCGGCATGGTGATCGGGACGCTGCCGTATTCCCGGCTCTCGGTCATTCCGTTGACGGTCCGGGCGGTCGTCCGCTCACGCATCGCCTGGCTGCATAAGGATTATTTCCCCGAACTGATCGCCACGCTTCCGAGTCTGGTGCAGCGTTTGGTCGGGATCATGGCGGACCGCATCCGGGATTACACGACCGAGCAGCAGCAGAAGGATAAGCTGATGTCTCTCGGCCGTCTCTCGGCAGGTCTGGCCCATGAACTGAACAATCCTGCGGCGGCGGCACAGCGCTCCACCGAAGCACTGCGGGAGACCATGCGCTCCATGCGCCAGGCAAACCTCCGGCTGCAGAGCAGGGAATTGACCGATGAACAGCGCCGCTATCTGGCAAAGATCGAGGCCGATTGGGATGAGCGCACCTGTGCTGAGGTAGAGTCACTTTCACCTTTGGAACGCTGCGACCGCGAGGATGCTTTCGCGCAGTGGCTGGAAGCCCGTGGCGTGACGGATGCCTGGGCACTGGCCCCGAGTCTGGTCGAAGCATCCTGCGACTTGTTGCTGCTGGAGCAGATCGCGCAGTTGTTCGAAGGCCCCGCTCTGGCGGATGCCCTGGCGCGGCTGGCTGCTTCCTTTACCACTTCACGCATCATCCGGGAAATTGAAAACGCGACCAGGCGCATTTCCGAACTCGTCCGGGCGGTCAAAGAATACTCGTACATGGACCAGGCTCCTATTCAGGAGATCGATGTCCACCGCACCATCGACAGTACGCTGACCATGATGCAGCACCGTTTGCGGGGCATCACCGTACACCGCGTGTATGATCCGGCATTGCCCCCCATCTGCGCTCACGGCAGTGAACTCAATCAAGTTTGGACCAACCTGATCGACAATGCCTCTTACGCGATGGAAGGTTCGGGCACTTTGACCATCCGCACTTCCCGGGAGTATGGCCAACTTAAGGTCGAATTCCACGATACAGGCCACGGTGTTCCCGTGAATATCCAAAGCCGGATCTTTGACCCCTTCTTCACCACCAGGAAGGTTGGGGAAGGCACAGGGCTGGGCCTCGATACTGTCTACCGGATTGTGAAGAAGCACCAGGGCGACATCAAGTTCGAATCGAGTCCGGGCAGCACGGTCTTTCGCGTGTGGCTCCCGTTCGCCGGGAAGTTAAGTGCCGGGTAGCTGTTAACTTGTTTCGGGTCTAGTACGTTAACCCGTTGCAGCAACCATCGGTCCGGCCACATACTGACTCTGTGACCATGGACCATCGCAATGAGGTTCGCAGAGCGTCTGACTGTCCCGTCGAGTTGACCTGGCGTACCGAAGACGGTGAAAAGCGGCTGGAAATGTCGCGCGCCATCGATCTTTCCCGCAACGGCCTCGCGATTGAGACGCCGGAGAGCCTGCCGCTGGCAAGACATGTTGTAGTTCGTGCGGAAGGTCTTGATATGGCGGCTCTCGCCAAGGTCATGCACTGTAAGTGGAACCGCACGTTCTATGTCGCGGGGCTGAATTTTCTTGCCAGAACCTCCACTAACGTGAAAGATGGTTCGGCACCTGACCATTACGAGATCCTGCGTCTTGGCCCTGATGCAGATTATGAGACGGTGGAACGGGTCTACCGGACACTTGCCAAACGCTATCATCCAGATAACGAAAAAACCGGAGATGCGGATATCTTCCTGCGTATAGCGGAGGCCCGCTATATTTTGAGTGACCCTGCGCGGCGGGCGGTCTATGACCAGGTTCGCCGCAATTCCAACGGTCTGGCACGTTTTGAGTTTGACTCGCGTGAGTTTTTTGGTGGCCTCAAAGGGGAACAGAACCGCCGTTTGGGCGTCTTGTGCATTCTCTACCGCAAGCGGGCTGTCGACCCTCATGGGTCAGGACTTACTGTTCTCGATCTGGAGAATCTCTCCGGTTTCACCAGGGAAGAGCTTGGCTTCTGTCTCTGGTATCTGACGGAAAAGAGACTTGCCAAGTTGACGGACAGCACTGAGTACATGATCACGGCCGAGGGCGTGGATGTCGTGGAAGGCAAATTGGTAAGTGACGACCGCACCATCCTCCGGGATATCGCGGCCGCCAACATTCCTGCCGGAAGTTAGACCGGTTCGTTGCTCTTGGGCTTGTAAGGTGTGCGCAGGTACTTGGCTACTTCGTCTTGTGCGCCCTGCGTGTTGTCGCGTGTGCGCTGTGCCTGCGTATATTCGTTCACCGCGCGTTCCCGCTGCCCGGTAATATCATAGATATTCCCCAGGTAGATATGTGCCCAGACCTCAATCCACTTGGGGTCAGCGTCACCATCCAATGCGGCGCGGAATTCCGTCGCGGCGGATTGGTAGTTATGCTGCCGGAAGAAGATTTCGGCAACCCGGTAATGGGCCATGGAACTGCTCTTGGCCGTATCCAGCGCCCGCTGATATTCCTTCAGCGCCTCAGCGTTCTCTCCGATTTCAGCAAACTGTTCTCCCTTGCGGATCGCCACCTGGACGCGAACCTGCGGGCTCAGTCGCAAGACGCGGTTGTTCGGATCGACGGTGATCTTTTTCGGTTTCCCGAAGGTATCCACCGAGAACTCAGAGGAAGTGCCCATCACTTCCACCGTCTTCATCTCTGGATTGCCTTCCGTCTCGATCTTCAACTCCACTGGCATGCGGAAGGTATCCAGATCCTGCGCGATCTTACCCTGCACGCGGAACCCTTTCTGCGTCCGGAAGATGGTGTATTCGACCTTGAACTCCGGTGCGCCATTCGACTCCACCCATTGCAGGAAGAAGTAACGGAGTTCCTGCCCGAGCACCTTTTCCGCCACAAGCCGGAAGTCTTCCGTATTCACGGGCCGGTACGCGAAGGCGTTTTGGAATTCCTTCAGCGTCTTGAAGAACGGTTCGTCCCCCATGGTGGCGCGGAGCATTTGAATGACGGCTGCGCCTTTGTTGGCACTGAGCGCCCAGTATTCCGGCGAGTAATCTTCCATGCGTCCGGTCTGAATGAGCGGCACGTTGTCGATCGTAAGTGCCGTGATCGCGTTATCCTTCATCCGCTGTTCCAGCGCCGCCGCGCCCTTCTCATGCTCGGCCCAAAGGCTTTCGGCGTACAGCGCCATCCCGTTTTCGAGCCACATATGGTTGCGCGTCGCTGGCGATGTCTGGTCTTCCCACCACTGGCGCGCGATCTGGTTGGAAAGCACGTTTTCATTGACCTCTTTCGAGATCACGCGCGGGGCCAGAAAGAGAATACCGGGGGCTGCGTAACCGTTTGGCGCACCATCCACGGTCTCAATTACCTGCAAGTTGGCATAGGGGGCGATGCCAAAGAGTCCGGTGAAGTAGCTCATCATCTTGGCGGTCTCTTCGCCCCAGGGTTTCGCGTTCTCTTTCGCCGACGCACTGCGGAAGAACAGAGAAGTGGTGAGGCCGTCGCTCGCTACTTTGATAGCGTCATCCTTCACCATGGCGATGTTGCCGGGGAAGCCTGGCTTGTTGTATTGGAAGGTCCAGGTGGTTCCGCCTGCAGGGGAAGGCTTGTTGGAATCAAGGCCGCTGCCGATGACTTTGAAGCCGTTGGGCACGGTCACGCTGATGTTCGCTGCAAAGCGGTCCGTGGTGTAGCCGCTGATGGGGAACCAGCGCGAGGGGTAGAGAAGAAAGGCGAAGTCATTGTCAATCTGGCCAAATTTGATGCCATAGACTGGTGACTCTTCATTCCCGGTGAGATGGCCTTCGTAGGTAAAGCTCAGGACAACGGGCTGGCCCTTCGGGTAGCTGCCGGGGAACGTCACGCGCACGGAATGGTCGGCCTGATTGCGTGAACTCCGCAGTTCCTCGCCCTTGTCATCGGTGATCTTGGAAATCGCCAGCGCATTGTTCAATTCGAACGTGACGTTTGTGATGTTGTCATCGACCGGCAGGAACCTTACGGTTGCCTTTGCCGAGAGCGTTTGCGTGCTCGGGTTGATCTGGGCGTCGATCGCATAGGCATCGACGTCGATCCGTGTGCGCCGGTCCTGCGCCGGAAGAGATCCGGCGGCCAAAAGTCCCAAACCAAGAATCAGAACTCGCTTCAATTTCGTGCCTCCCAAAAGGTTTTGATGACGGTTGCGGCCCGGTCGATGGCATCTCCGGGCCCCCGCAGTTTCGCGGCGACCTCATCCAGCCCCGCTTTCATTTTCGCGCGAATCGCGGGCTCGCGGAGCAGAGTTCCCGCTTCGGCTGCCAAAGCCGCGCCTGTCATGGCTTCCTGCATGAGTTCCGGCACCACTTTCTTCTCCGCGATCAGGTTCACCATACAGAAAAATGGCACCTTTACCAGATGCTTGCCAATCTCCCAGCTCAGTTGCTTGACCTTATAAAACGTCACCATGGGAGCACCCAGGAGCGCTGCTTCCACCGTGACCGTGCCGCTCGCTGCCCAGGCGACATCGCAGTGCGCCATGGTGTCCCACGCCTCACCCTCGATGACCCGGACTTTCGAACCGGTCAGGGCCGGAGCGAAAAAGCCAGATCCGCACGTGGGGGATGCCGGCAACAGGAAGGTAGAGGGTGTTTGGGCGTGCAGCAGCTCCGCCGCGCGGATCAACTCCGGCAGGTGGCGCATGGCTTCACTTCTTCTGCTTCCCGGTAACACTGCAACTAGAGGACGGTCCGGTGGAATGTTGTGTTTCCGAAAAAACTCATCCTTTGTCAGGGCAGGGCGCACGCGGTTGGAGAGCGGGTGTCCGATATAGGTCACCGGCATGCCGCGGCCCTCAAACCAGGCCTCTTCGAATGGAAAGATACAGAGCAGGTGGTCAATGATCTTCCGCATCGTCTTCACACGGCCCTGCCGCCAAGCCCAGACTTGTGGCGCGACGAGGTAGATGACCGGGACGCCCAGCCGCTTCATCTTGCGTGCGACGCGAAAGTTGAAGTCGGGCGAATCGGTCAGGATGGCAAGATCCGGCTTTTCCTCTTTGGCGGCGCGGATCAGCGTTTGAAAGCGCCGCCAGATTCGCGGCAAGTGGCCCAGGACTTCGACCAGGCCCACGACCGCCAGATCTTCCGACCGGATCACCGCCCGCACCCCAGCCGTACGGAGCTTCGGACCCGCCGCGCCAAAGAAATCGCACTCCGGCCAGAATTGGCGCAGGAGCGGAATCAACTCCGCGGCGTAGAATTCGCCGGAGGCTTCCCCGGCTGAGATCAGGATCTTGCGTGGCGCTTGAGGCAAGTTCCAGCTTAGAACGGGCGGGGGCTGTTTGGGCTGTTACAATCGGACGTAGTTCACCACCAACTCTATTCCCCAACCCTGATGCCTGCTGATAACGGCCGTTTGAAGACCACGGTAGAAGAACTTGCGCGCCGCTGGCGCAAGGAATTTATCCACCTCGATTCCATTTTTTCCTGCTACCCGGCGTATCCGATTGCCGAGGAGGACCTGCGCCAGTACCTGCAGGAACCGATCTCCGCGCTGCCCCTTGCCGTGCGTGAATTGCTGCCCAAGATCAACATCGCCCTTGTGCCGTATTTGCAGAAAAGTGCCGGGCGCACAGGCCCCACCGTCGTGGATGAAAAGCCAGCTGAAGCGAAGTTGTTGCTGTCGAGCCAGGTCTTCAGTGAGGGTGCCGCGACTCTTTTCTTTACCGTGAAAGACGAGCAGGTTTCCGACTACCACTATTACTTCTACGAATCGATCGCGTATCTGATTGCGGAGCGTTTGCCGGAGAAGGTGTTGAATGCCTATCACCGGATCATGCGGGAAGAGTTGTCGGCTGAGGTCCACGGGGAAGTGGATGAGCAGAGTTGGCGGTTCAAGCAGGCACTGCTGCGGCGTCCCACGATGGCGCGCAAGGATTCGAAGCCTTTCCGCGACTATGCCAAGCAGTCCTTCGTGGATACGATGACGCTCTACCTGCACGGGATCTGCTGCGACATTGATGTGGAGACCGGCCCGCGGCAATTGCCCAGCCGGTATCTCCGGAAGCGTCTGGTGGCGTTCAAGGAATTCTTCCCGGCACCGGAAGGGTTTGCTGTGTTTCCGGAAGATTTGAACCGGGAGTAGCTTGGCGGGCCGCAATTATGCATTTGTGATGCATAATTGTTGATGTGCTGCCTAATGCTCACATTCCAAGAGACTTAGAGCCTGTCATCCGCAGAGCCGGAACGGAATTCCCGGCAGTCGTGCTGACCGGGCCACGGCAATCTGGCAAGACAACGCTTCTCCAACACGTCTTCGGACCCCACGCGGCATATGTGTCCCTGGAGCCTCCCGACGTTCGCGCCGCCGCAGTCGCCGATCCCCGTGGCTTCCTTGCGATGCACGGCTCTCCCGCAATATTTGATGAAGTACAGCACGCGCCAGAATTGCTTCCCTACATCAAGGAGAGGATTGACGAGCGGCGTCAGGAGAGGGGGCAGTTCCTTCTCACGGGGTCACAAAACCTCACTCTCAACGAATAGGTGACAGAATCGCTTGCTGGCCGGGCGGCCATGTTGCGGCTGTTGCCTGTTTCCCAAGGCGAAGAACTGCGGGCTGGAGGGAGCGTCCAGCCGCTATGGCAGCGGCTTATGCGCGGCGGATTTCCGGAATTAGTTGCTGAGGCGGACCGGGATCGCACTTTATGGCATTCGAGCTACGTCCAAACCTATTTAGAACGCGAGTTCGAAATCTCCGGCAGGTAGGCGACCTGACTTCTTTCCAGAATTTTCTGCGGGTCCTGGCCTCGCGAACCGGGCAGTTGTTGAATCTTGCTGATATTGCCCGCGACCTCGGAATTGCGCTCAACACGGCAAAAGCTTGGCTCTCCGTGCTGGAGGCCAAATTCCAGGTCATCGTACTGCGACCCTACTTTTCCAATTCCGGCAAGCGTCTCGTGAAAACGCCCAAGGTGTATTTCACCGATACCGGAATGCTCTGTTACCTGGCAGGTTTGCGCGATCCGGATCACGCGGCTTCTGGACCTCTTGGTGGTGCCATCTTTGAGAATGCCGTTCTACTGGAGATCATCAAACGCTTCGTAAATCGCGGAGAAGAGCCGCGGGTTTACTTTTGGAGAACGGCATCCGGTGTGGAAGTCGACTTCGTGGTTGAGGAACAAGGCATGCTGACGCCAGTGGAAGTGAAGTTATCCTCGACGCCACGCCCGGCAATGGCCGATGGCATCCGCAGGTTCCAACAGGACTATGGCGGAGTGGCGGGAGCGGGTTTCCTGGTGCATCCGGGAACGGTGAAATTGCCAATATCTCCGGGCGTGACCGCAATCCCTTTTGACGAATTCATCAGAGCCTGAAGCAGTAAGTTGGTTGCGGCCGTTCATCCCGGGAATTGACGGCTGGTGCTTCCATTTGCTGAATTAAGAGAAGTCCGCCGGTACAAAGATTCCTTCTCCCATGCGTACCGGTTCGAAATCAATCCCTTCCATGCCTGGCATGGCGTTTCGCTCCGCCGACCATCTGATTGACGCCTTGCATTGCGCCTTCCTTGGTAAACTGCGTTAAAACATGAAACGCTCCATCCTGCTTCTCCTCGCGGCTGGGGCTGCCTTCGCGCAGTCCGATCTGACGAAAGATTTGAAGTTCCGCTCCATTGGGCCTTTTCGCGGCGGACGCTCGGTCGCCGTTGCCGGGGTGGCCTCTGACCCCAAGACCTACTACTTCGGCTCCGTCGGCGGCGGGGTGTTCAAGACCACCGATGCCGGCCTATCGTGGCTGCCTGTGACCGATGGCCAAATCAAGACCGGCACAGTCGGCGCTCTGGCGGTCTCTGAGTCTGACCCCAACATCATCTATGCAGGGATGGGCGAGGCTTGCGTCCGCGGGAATGCTTCGAATGGCGATGGCGTTTATAAGTCCGTTGATGCCGGCAAGACCTGGAAGAACGTTGGTCTTGAAAAGACGTACCACATCGGTGCGGTGCGCGTTCACCCGAAGAATCCGGACGTTGTGTATGTCGCGGCAGTCGGCCATCTCTGGGGACCGAATCCGGAGCGCGGTGTGTACCGGACGCTCGATGGCGGTCAGACCTGGAAGCTTGTATTGAAGAAGTCGGATCAGGCCGGTGCGGTCGATCTGGCGATGGACCCCACCAACCCCCGTATTATTTACGCTGCTTTCTGGGAAATCAGCCGCAAGCCCTGGCGGATGGATAGTGGTGGTCCCGGCAGCGGACTTTGGAAGACCACCGACGGCGGTGACACCTGGACGGACATCACCCGCTCGCCCGGTTTGCCGAAAGGTGTTCTCGGACGGATCGGCGTAACGCTCTCCCCGGCCAGCCCGGAGCGCGTTTGGGCCATTGTGGAAGCTGCCGAGGGTGGCTTGTTCCGCTCCGATAACGCGGGCAAGACCTGGACCAAGCTCAACGAACAGAACATTCTCCGCCAGCGCGCCTGGTATTACTCGCATATCTTCGCGGACCCCAAGAACCCCGAAGTCATTTATGCCAACAACGTAGGTGCTTACCGCTCAGAGAATGGCGGAAGAACGTTCTCTGCGCTCCGTCCGCCGCATGGAGATAACCATGATCTTTGGATCTCCCCGGTTGATACCAACCGGATGATTGAATCGAATGACGGCGGTGCGACGGTTACACTCGACGGCGGCAAGACTTGGTCCACGGTGGATAACCAGCCGACGGCGCAGTTCTACCGTGTCGCTCTCGATAACGATTATCCGTATCACATCTATGGCGCACAGCAGGACAACACGACCGTCCGCATCGCCAGCAAAACGACAACGGGTGGCGGCATTACGGATAAAGACTGGTTCGACGTGGGCGGCGGCGAAAGCGGCTGGATTGCACCGGATCCGAAAGATTCTGAAATTGTCTACGCGGGCTCTTATGGCAATCTGATCACCCGCTTTGATCACCACACAGGCATCACGCGTAACATCAATGCCTGGCCCGACAACCCCATGGGTTATGGCGCGGAATCGCTGAAGTACCGCTTCCAGTGGAACTTCCCCATTGCCTTCTCCCCGCATGACCCGACCGTGCTCTATATGGGCTCAAACGTCATGATGAAGAGCACGGATGAAGGCCAGAGTTGGACGAACATCAGCCCGGATCTGACCCGCGACGACAAAGAAAAACAGAAGTCATCCGGCGGCCCGGTCACGCAGGATAACACCTCGGTCGAATATTACGACACGATCTTCACCTTCATGGAATCGCCGGTAACCAAGGGCGTGATCTGGGCAGGCAGCGATGACGGCCTGGTGCATGTTACCCGCGATGCCGGCAAGACCTGGGCCAAAGTAACTCCTCCGGGCATGCCGGACTTTATCCGGATCAACTTGATTGAGGCCTCGCCGTTCGATGCCGCCACTGCTTATGTGGCCGCCACGAATTATCAACAGGATGACTTCAGGCCGTATCTATTCAAGACCAATGATTACGGCAAGACGTGGAAGAAGATCGTCAACGGCATACCCGATACGCACTTCACGCGTACGATCCGGGAAGATCCGAACCACAAGGGCCTGCTGGTTGCCGGTACAGAATTCGGGCTCTACATCTCCTTCAATGACGGCGAAACCTGGAAGTCCTTCCAGCAGAATCTGCCGGTGGTTCCCATTACTGACGTTGCCTTCCACAAGCGGGAAAAGGAACTCGTGGTGGCCACGCAGGGCCGTGCGTTTTATATCTTTGATGACCTTCCACTGCTCTATCAGGCCGATGAGAAGGCTGCTTCGGAATCCGCGCATCTCTTCCAGCCGAAGGACGCTTACCGCAGCGGTGGCGGCGGGCGTTTCGGACGCGGCGGCGGTGGCGCGATGGGAGAAAATCCAGCGGGTGGCGTGGTGGTGTATTACTCGCTGAAGGGCCGTCCACAGAGTGATGTGAAGCTGGAATTCTTTGATGCTGCCGGCAAGTTGGTGAACAGTTATACGAGCAAGCCGGAAGCTCCCGCGGCACGACCGGCGGGCGGGGAAGAGGACGAAGAGGGTCCGCGTATGCCCCCGGCCGCGCGTGTTACGGCAAACCCGGGTCTCAACCGCTATATCTGGAACATGCGCTATCCAGATGCCACTACTTTCCCCGGCATTATCATGTGGGCGGCACAGGTCACTGGTCCGCGGATCGCGCCAGGCAAGTATGAAGTCCGCATGACGGTGGATGGCAAGACACAGTCGCAGACGTTCCTCGTCAAGCCGGATCCGCGCTTGAAGACCACCCCGGAAGAGTATGGAAAGCAGCTAAGTCTGGCACTGCAGGTGCGCGATAAGTTATCGGAGACCAACGGTGGTGTGGTCAAGATCCGCGAGGTGAAGAAACAACTGGAAGAATTCACGAAGCGGGATGACAAGAAGGTTTCTGAAGCCGCGAAAGGTTTGATCGCCAAGCTGACTGCGATTGAAGAAGAACTGTATCAAACCAAGAACCGGGCGTCGGAAGATCCGTTGAACTTCCCCATCAAGCTGAATAACAAGATCGCCTATATCCTCGGCATGGTTTCGAACGCGGAGAGCCAGCCGACCGCTTCTTCTTACATGGTGTATGAGGAACTCGCCAGCAAGGTCAATGCGCAGATCCGCGCCTTGAACACCGCGCTGACGGATGATATCGGCAGCTTCAATAAGTTGGTTCGCGATTCGAACGTACCGGCGGTTCTTGTCCCGCCGGTCAGGAAGTGATCGCGGAAACACTGCTGCGTTTGCTGCTCTGTGCCGTTGCCGTATGGTTCGGCACAGGGCTGCATCTTGTCTTTTGGGTTACCGGGTTTCTTGCACTGCCTGTACTTATAGAGCCCGGCCGGTTGCCTGCGCGCCTGCTGTGGTGCGCTGCTTTCCTCGGTTGGGCGCTTGGATCCTGTAATCAGACGCATTATCTGTGGAAGGTATTGGGGCTGCCCTTGTGGGTAGTCATCCTTTCACCCGTGGGGACCGGGCTCGTCTTCGCTCTTGCTGTTCGAATCTTCCGCAATTACCACCAGAAACAGCGCCGGTTTCTTGCGGCATTCTTCTTCTCAGCGATCTGGACGACTTATGAGTTTCTGCGCTTCCGTATCTCCATCCACGGCACCATCGATAACCTGGCCTACACGCAGATGGACTTTCCTGCCATGCTGCAAATTGCCTCAGTTACGGGTCTCTGCGGCATTGGTTTTGTGTTGTTCTTCAGCCAGGGTTTACTCGCAGCGGGCAAGCCAATGGCTGCATTGCTGGTGATTGTTTTGGTGGCAGGTGCCGGTGCACTCCGTTTGCAGCAGGACCCCGGAACACCTGTGATGGTCGGCCTGGTCGCCTCTGACGCTAAACTACCTCTCGAAACCAAGCTGGACCGTTATGCCGATACTGCCCGCGGTCTAATTGCGCAGGGTGCGCGGGTTGTCTTGCTGCCGGAAAAGATTGTGCGAATTGATGACGCACAACTGACTGGCATCGACCAGCGCTTTCTCCCTCTGCCCGCCTTGACTGTGGTGGGTATTGAACGCTGGACTGCGAAGGACAAGCGCAATGAGTCCCGCGTCTATGAAAATGGCTCCGTGCGTGCGGTCTATGAGAAGCAACATATGTTGCCTCCCTTTGAGAGCCATCTTCTGGTTGGCACGGAGCGCGTCACGTGGCGGGAGCCCGCGGGCATTTACGGCACCGCGATTTGCAAGGACATGGGCTTTCCGTCTCTAGCCCGGGGTTATGGCAATGATGGCGCCGCGCTGATGCTCATACCTGCCTTTGATTTTGAGGAAGACCGCTGGTACAGCGACCGTGTGGCCATGCTGCGCGGTGTGGAAAGCGGCTTCAGTGTGGTGCGCGCGCCCAGAGCCGGCAATCTCATCGCGGCGGATGCTTTCGGTCGTGTACTGGCAGAAAAGCCATCGTATGCGGAGGAATTCTCCACTCTGCTGGTGAAGGTTCCGGTGCGCCACCTGAACACGCTCTACAATGCTTTGGGCGATTGGTTCTGTTTTACGGTTTCGGGGTTGTTGGCTGTGCTGTGGCTGCGGGTTCGATAACTGTCCACTTGGCGGGAAGCTCGAAGTAAGTCGCTTCCGGCTCCTGTCTGATATCGATCTCAAAGCGCTCCAGTGTGATCAGTACATGATCATCGTTTGAGCCGAAGATGGTTTCGAGCCGCACCAGGAGATCATGTTTCCAATCCCGCCAGGCAGTGCCGGTTTGTGTACCATGATCGCGCAAAACCATACCGGCGCACTTCAAGCCCTGGATCGTCTCAAAGCCCGCGAAATCGCCGAGATTCTCGTCAAGCGAGACTGCGGCAGCGCCGGATTTTCCTTTCCGCGCCGCCTTGTTGACCGGCCTTTCGTCCTTGATCTGCGGATAGCTGTGCGGGGAAAGCGGAGTGGCTTCCTTTGCCACAAGTGTCGCCGTTTTGGCTTTGTAGTCGAGTTTGTATGTTGTACCTTCCCGTGCGATTCGCAGACGGCCTTCCGTGGGGGCCTTCACGATGCCATTGACCATGGGCCCGAGCGTGGCAAGTTCCGAGCCGTTCATGGAACGCAGGTAACTGCCTTCCATCATGGAGAGCATGCGCTCTTTCCCGTCAAGTTGCTCTGACGTGTAAGTGAGCCGCTGTTTCGCGATCACAGGTGTAAAGGAGCCCTGGGCTTTCGGTTTCTTGTCAGAAGCGGCCGGTAAAGCGATTGCAGCGGCGGTCAGGAGGATAGCGAGTCGGCGCATCGAACTTACTATTGTCAGCAATCACCATGTGGAATCACAAGCTGGATGCGATACTGTCACACAAAACCAGATGACGCGCGAAAAAGCCCTCGAAATTCTACATGAGTACACGAAGTCAGAAAGCCTGCGCCGCCATGCTTTGCAGGTGGAAAGCTGCGTGGCGGCCTATGCCCGCAAGTTTGGCGAAGATGAGCAGGCCTGGCGCGTGACCGCCCTGCTGCATGACTTTGATTACGAGATGCATCCCGAGGCACCGGATCATCCGATGAAGGGCGAACCGATACTGGAATCTCTCGGCGTGCCGGCTTATATGCGCCGGGCGATTCTTTCGCATGCCAATTACAGCGGGGTGGCCCGGGAATCGTTGCTGGAGAAGACGCTCTTCGCCTGTGATGAACTATCCGGTTTCATCTCCGCTTGTTCGCTGGTCAAACCTTCCCGCAAGGTCGCGGAAGTGGAACCTGCGGGAGTGCGGAAGAAGATGAAGGACAAGGCCTTCGCGCGTTCGGTCAGCCGTGATGACATCATCCAGGGCGCTGCCGCCATGGGCATTGACCTGGAGGAACACATCGCTTTCTGCGTGAAAGCCATGCAGGCAGATGCGGAGAGTATCGGGCTTTAACTCCAGGTCTGTCGCAGGAATTCCAAAATCATTTGCGGCAGTTGGACGTGGAATGCCTCGCGGTCAAAGCCGTCGGGGTCCGTGGCGGGCGGGAACCCGGGCCTGCGCATTTCCGGCGGAAAGGGGCTCAGGAAGGAGAAGTGTCCGGCCTTTGCAATGGTCTTGAGGACCGCGCCGTTGGGGTTGAACACGCGGTTCATGACCAGTTCTGCCTGCCAGACAGGGGTCATCGTATCTTCGGCACCTGCGAGCAAAAGCATGGGCTGTGTCACTTGGCGCAAAGAATCGTCAGGCAGGAACCATTCCGCAGCGGGAGCCAGCAGGATGATCGCACTGACCCGTTTGTCGTGCGTGACCGGCACTGGTTGGCCTGTTCGCGACCACGGTTGGCCACCGCCGAGAGCCAGGACAGCGGTACCACCGATCGAATGCCCCATTGCTGCAACGCGGCTCAACTCCACGCGGTCGAGAAAGAACGGATGCGTGAGGACGGCGTCCAGCGTCAGCGACAAATGCCGGGTGCGGCGGATGAGATTTTCATCTGATCCCTGGAGCGTATTGTCATTCCGGTTGTTGCCAGCGTGCTCCGGCATCACAACGATGAAGCCGTGGACTGCAAGGTAAGTGCTGATGGTCCGGTAGAGAAGGTGGGAGCCTCCACCTCCGTGGGAAATCAGAACGAGGGGGAAAGTGCCGTCGGCGAGGGGAGCGTTGCGGCTGCTGGCGAACTCATAGGGTCCAAGACGAACGGGCGGGCCGGCGGTCTGCGCAGGGTATTGGACGAGCGCAGGGAAGCGCAGATCGAAGCTATGGTCCGGGATTTGAATTTCCCGCAGTCCAGATCGCATGGCCTTATATTCCCAGACCGCAGGTGGCCGCGATCACTAAAACAGAATCGGTTGCGGGAACGTGTCTTCAATCATGGCCCGATATTTGGCCATGTTGATCTTGGGAAGGTGGCTGTAGGACTTGTAGCCAAGATCATAGGGTTGGAACTTGGAGAGCGTGGAGTTGAGGAAGCCCTTCTCTTTCGCGTTACACCAACGGCCCAAAGACGTGGCCATGGCGCTGTGATAG
Organism: uncultured Acidobacteriia bacterium; assembly: GCA_903923395.1. Taxonomy (GTDB): domain Bacteria; phylum Acidobacteriota; class Terriglobia; order Bryobacterales; family Bryobacteraceae; genus BOG-234. Next base: position 10,671 of record CAIXXM010000159.1, on the reverse strand, counting down.
CGGATGGTCCAGGCAACGTTTTCGGGGACATGATCCTTCAGCCGCGTGTAAGCAAATTCATCGTGGCCGAATTGAAAGATCGCATGTTCCAGGCCCGCGCCCATCCGCGGTTCTTCCAGCGGACGGATGTAGCCCACCACGTTTTCCGGGGCTTCGTGCGCCAGCAGCATCACCTTGCCAATATCGTGCAGCAGCGCGGTCAGGTAGAGGTTGCGGTCCTCGACCTGATCATGTTCCATGGCTTCCAGAATCTGCTGCACGTGGTGGAACTGGCTGGTCAGCATCAGGGAATTGTCACTGGAATCGATACACATCCCCAGCTTTTCGATCATTTCCCAGACGCGGACCTTGCCGTAGATGGGGTCCAGGTATTTCTTGCGCAACGCTTTGACCTGGTCCACGGTTTGTTTGGACTGCGCTTCGCGGATCGCCTGGGCTTGTGCCGCAAATTCCGGAATTGCCGCAGCGGAGGCGAACTCTTCGCCCGGCCGGTGTCCAGAGGAGGGAATGACTTCATGCAGGACGTAACCCGAAGCGATTCCCGCCGCTCCTGCCGTCGATGCCAACCCAATTCCTGCCAGGAACAGCCGTCTCGGCGTAGTGTTCTCTGTCTTCCCCATAAGGAAAGTATCAGATCGGGTTAATTTTTTGTCAATCCGTTCCGGCGGTGGCAGTTAGGGGTATTGTTTACTGCATTGAAACCCGCAATCACGATAGAATGCGCACAACGGACTCGCCGTCCGCGTGAAGCTGACGGGGTCCTTGACCGGATTGGCGCCGCGAACGGCGGCCTGTACGCTTTTGAGGGAGCCACGTTTTGCGAACCATTCTTACCGCCCTGCTGCTGTTTTCTTCGCTTTTGTCTGCCCAGGATTTCCGCGCCACCATCAGCGGTTACGTCACTGACAAACATGGCGCTGCTATCGCAGGTGCCAAGGTGGTCGCCAAGCAGAAATCCAATGACCAACTCACCTCTGCAACCACGAACCACGAAGGTTTCTTCACGCTGCCTTATCTGACGCCCAGCACCTATGACATTGAGGTGGAAGCCCCGGGCTTCGCGCGCTTGAAGGAGTCAAATGTCACGACCATGGTGGCCGACAAACTCGAACTGACGTTCCAGCTTGAGGTCGGCAAGGTCTCGACGGAGATTACGGTAGAGGCCAGCGCGGAAGTGCTGCAGACAGCGGATGCCTCCGGCGGCATGAACTTCGATTCGATCCAGACCTCGGAATATGCATTGAACGGGCGGCAGGTCTACATGTTGATGAGCCTGACACCGGGCGTTTTGTTCACGCAGGAGCAGTTCGGGTCCTCCGGCTATTCGGGCACGCGTGGCTGGGATGTATCTGGCGCGTATGTGATGAATGGCGGCGTCTCCGGGACGAACAGTTTCAGCTTGAACGGCGCGCCGATCAGCCTCACAGGGACCTGGCAGGTGGCCCCGAATGTGGATGCGATCCAGGAATTCAAGGTCCAAACCAACACCTATGATGCTTCGGTGGGCAGGACAGGCGGCGGCAGTGTGAACACGGTGTTGAAGTCGGGCTCCAACGCCTATCACGGGACCATGTTCGAGTTTCTGCGGAACTCAGTGCTCGATGCCAACTACACGCAGAACAATCAGGTCGGTGCGCCGCGGGGCAAGCACATCACGAACCAGTTCGGCGGCACGGTTGGCGGCCCTATCCGGAGGGACAAGGATTTTCTTTTCGTGAGTTTTGAAGGCTTCCGGGAACGCGTGCCGTTCCCTGTGGTGGCGAACACTCCGCCAGATGACCTCCGCGACGGGCAGCATTTCACGAAGTATGGGGAGACGATCTACGACCCGGCAACGGGTATTCCCTGCATCAGCAAGGTCACTATCAGCGGAACTTGCACCACGGCCTATATCCGGACAGCCTTTCCTGGAAATGTCATCCCGCAAAGCCGGATCAGCCCCATTGGGCAGAAATTGCTGAGCTTTTATCCTTCGCCAAATACGACCGGTTTCACACAGAATTTCGTCTATTCCAACAATACCGGGAAGTATGAATACAACCAGCCCATCGTGCGCTGGGATCATATGTTTGACTCCGCGGACAGGTTTTACGCCATGATGACGTTCCAGCATGGCAGTGAGTTCCGGGACAGCACCGGGATTCCCGGTGCGGCCGCTTCCGGCAATATCTACAATGAGCGGCAGAACTTCAATATCATCACCAGTTTTACCCGGATTCTGAATGCCAGCATGGTCTTTGATCTCCGCATGTCTTTCGGGCGCTTCACGGGGTTCGCGCCGAATGACAACGCGGCATCGGGGGTGACCGCGTCCAGCCTCGGCATCACGGATTACAAAGCCCCTTCGGCACTGAATGCCCTGCCGCCGCGGATTTCCGTGGACCAGTTCACTGACTTGTTTTCAAACGGCACCAACCGCTTCACCTGGACTTCAGACAACCAATACAACATTGCGCCGACGCTTTCCATGACCAAAGGTTCCATGACGCTGAAGTTTGGCCTGGATCTGGTCTACGCGATGCAGGCGAATAATTCGTCCGGGCAGTCCAATGGTTACTTCAGCTTTACGCGATATGGTACGCAGCAATATCCGTTGACCTCAGTGAGCACTGCGGTGGGTTCGGGGGTAGCGGATCTGTTGCTGGGTGTTCCGGGTTCCGGCTATATCGATTACAACGCCAGTTATTACCGAACCTGGCCGTACGGGGGAATTTATGTGCAGGATGACTGGCGCGTGGCCCGGAACCTCACCGTGAACCTTGGTCTGAGATATGACGTGCAGGTCCCGTGGGTGGAGCGCTGGAACCGGGTGAACAACGGTTTTGATCTGAATGCCGCGAATCCGGCCAGCAGTGCCGTGCTTGCCGCATGGGCGGCGGACCAGAAGACTTACCTTGCTGGCAATCCGGCGATTCCTTATCCAAATCCCCCAGCAACTCTCACGGGCAGCCGCACCTTCCTTGCCAATGGGCAGCGCCGCACTTACAACACGGACTGGGAGAACATCCAGCCCCGCATCGGCATTGCCTGGAGTTTCCTGCGGGATACCGTGTTGCGCACTGGCTTCGGGATCTATCACGCCACGGCAACGCAGGCCAACACGACCGATGGGTTCAGCCAGCAAACCACCTATCAACGCTCGCTCAACGGGGATCAGACGCCGTCCGGAGTTGGCTTCACCGGGCCGTATTCTCTGGCTAATCCCTTTCCGAACGGAATCATCCAGCCAGCCGGAGCGAGCCTGGGTGCTTTGACGAACATCGGCAACAGCGTGAGTTTTGATGGAACAGCCCGCGTGGTTCCCCGCACCTTCCAATACTCGTTTGGGTTCCAGCGCCGTTTGCCGCAGAATGTTCTGCTCGATGTTTCGTATGTGGGAAGCATTACGAACCACGTAACCATGGCTTACAACCAGGATTACCTGACTCTGGCCGAAGTACAGGCGGGCTACACGAATTCGAAGATGTTCGATACGACTGTTCCGAATCCCTTCTATGGCGTGCTTCCTGTGACCAGTACACTCGGTGCCAGCCCGAACATAGCGGCCAAGTATTTGTACTACTCCAACCCCTTGTTCACCGGCATTACGGCCAACACCAATCCCTGGGGACGGTACCGGTATGACGCACTGCAGATGCGGGTGCAAAAGCGGTTCACCGGAGATCGCAGCAAGGCAGGGGCGCTGACGACAGTGTTGTCGTATACGTTCTCGAAGAACTTCCAAACCATCAACCGGCTCAACAATTGGGATCTTTCGGAAACGCCGGTGCACGAACTGGTGAGTTATGACAAGCCGCAAAACCTTTCGATCTCCGGCGTCTGGGATCTTCCGTTTGGCAAGGGCCGCTCGCTGCTGTCGCACGCCAACCGGCTGGTCAACGGCATCATCGGCGGCTGGACGCTGAACTATATCTTCACTTTCAATTCAGGCATTCCGGTGGCGGGCATCAATACGCTTTTCTCCTGTTCGTCACTGCTGGCCACGGATCAAACGCATGACCACTGGTTCATCAATGACAAGACCTGCTTCAAGGGGTACCCGAACAGTTACTATCTCCGCACCGTTCCAGACCGTTACCCCTGGCTGCGGCAGATGGACAATCTGACGATGAATCTGGCGGGAGCGAAAACTTTCACTATCACGGAGCGGTGGAAGTTCAACCTGCGCGGCGAGGCATTTAATCTGATGAACCATCCGCTCTATGGCGCGCCCGATACAACGTATACGGATGCCAGGTTTGGCATGCTGCCGGTGGGGCAGCAGAACTTCCCCAGGTTGATTCAGGTGTCGGCAAAGCTGCTTTTCTGATCGCTGACGGAGTTATCTGCGGATCGGCGGGGAACAAGTGGTCTGATTCACAAATTTAGTGGATTATTGGGGCCGGAAATGGGAGACCCTGGAATACGCTCACGTTCCTGGGTCCATCTGTATCTATCGCTTGAAGTTCGTGCGCCATTCTGGCACGCGCGCCCAGGCAAAGACAACTCACGCGGTTGGTAGCCCCGTGTCCACCATCACAACAGATTGTGACTGATTATTCCAGAGATTGGGATAATCACCATTCGTGTGAAGCACTCCACTGGGATCGGGAAACTTCCGTCTGGCGCGGGAGGTGGTCCGAAGTGTATCCTGGCCTCCAGTTCGACGGACGCTAACCCTTTGTGCTACAATGGCCTGTAAGCTTGTTACTACCCCGCATAGCACCTTTTCGCACGCAATTCCGCACACTAGGAGTACTCCGCAAAAATCATGGCTAATTACAATCAAGGTTCCCAAGTTGAACATCTTAAATTTGGTTTGGGGACGGTGGTGTCCTACAGCGACGAGCGGATCGTGATCAAGTTTGATGATCACGGTGAGAAGAAGTTCGTAACCCAAATGGCAGTGGCTTCGCTGAAGAAGAGCGACCGCCAGCCCCCCGCCGAGAAGCGCGCCACCCGCGCCCGGAAACCGAAGGCCGCGCCGGCAACGGCTTAGCCTCATTGGAAAGTACTGAAGGACCTGAAGCTTGAACGCGAGACAAAAACGCCTTTTCGAAGAGTCGCTGAAGAAAAATCCGAACCTGAAGATGCCGTCGGAGAACGATCCCCGGCCAGAGTTGACGGAGGAAGATCTTGCGCTGCTCAAGCAGGGCGTAGGAGATAAGACAGGACGCCCCCAGCAAGCCGCTTCGGGCAGTTCCGAACCCGGTGTGGACGAGCCGCCACCGATCCAAACGGCCCAGGTGATGACCTACTTCGAAGAAAAGGGCTTCGGCTTCCTGCGTCCGGACTACGGTGGCAAGGATATCTTCTTCCACATTTCCAGACTGCATGAGGGTCAGGCCACTGACTTGGTGCCAGGAACGAAGGTCGCCTACGAGCTGGGAATGGACCGCAATGGCAAGATGGCAGCGTCCAGCGTGCGCATACTGCCTCCCGCAGAACCTGTGGCCTGACGTTCCTACCATCCCTTGAAATCGAAAGCGGACCCTCCCGGGGGTCCGCTTTTTTTATCTCTGGAATCTGTAGGAGCGAAACCACGGGGCCGTGCTAAACCCGATTTTGACCCCCTTTGGTAAGGGCGGAGACCAACCGGACGCTTTTAGGGGTCATCCACCGGACTGAACCGGCAGGGACCAGCACACCAGCGCCACTTGAGCCGGCCCCCTTCATTCTTGAGTGTTGGATCAAAAATGATGGGCGACACAAACTTTGCAGAGACGCTCCGGTTCCGATTGTACCGTTCGGTGCTATGCTCCGACAAGGAAACTTGATGAGGCGATCAGGCTGGGCACTGGCAGCGGTTCTTCTAGCGGTATTCTGCGGCACACTCGCGGCCTGGCAACGGCCGTTCCGGCAGTTCCCCGGCGTGGAATACGAACAATTCGAACTAACGCCGGACTGGCAGGAACAAACCGAGTGGGTCTTCGCCCGCATGATGTTCCCCGGCGGCTGGAATGACGGGTACCGCGGACGGTTCGATGGGGACTGGAGGCTCGGCATGACCCTTTGGACGCAGGATTATCCCCGTGCCGACCGGCACTTTTCGGAGGCGGTGCGCCGATTGACGCGCATCCACGTCCGTTCTGTGGAGCAGCCCGTGAATCTCGACGAAGGGGACGCCTACGACTGGCCCTGGCTTTACGCCGTGCAGGTGGGGGAATGGGGCATTACCGATCAGCAAGCGAAAGAACTGCGGGAGTACTGCCTCCGCGGGGGATTCTTCATAGCAGACGATTTTCATGGCAACACCGAATACCAGGTGTTTGCGGAAAGTATGAAGCGCGCGTTCCCGGATTTTCCGATTGAGGAAATGGCGGAGGAAGATCCGATCTTTCACACCGTGTACGACATGAAGGAGAAGCTTCAGGTTCCCGGAGCTGCCCATTTGCGCGTGGGAGCCAAGAATCCCAACGATGGGGGAATCGGCGCTCATTGGAAGGCGATCCGCGATCCGAAGGGCAGGGTGATGGTGGCAATCTCCTACAACTCTGACCTTGGCGACGCCTGGGAATGGGCTGATGAAGCCAGTTATCCTGAACGCTTTTCCAGTGTCGCTATACGTTTGGGCGTGAATTACATCGTTTATGCAATGACCCATTGAGAGTGCTGCCGGGCACTACAGTAAAAGTCTGATTTTGCCGATTAAACCCTGGGCGGCAAATGGGACTGATATCACTCAAACGGCATATTGAAAAGCACTCACCGGATACGGCGGCGGCGGTTGCTGCCCTGCGGGAAATGATCCGCGCTACCGGGGGAGCGATGGAATCCGCGATTCCCGCACTTGGCATGGATATTGCGCAGAAACTGGATGCCAACGCTGCGGAACTGGAACACGATCCTCCGCGGGATGCTGTGGTGAAAACCAAGGATGCGGCCGTTCGCAATCTCCGCCGCTGGTCAGACGCGGCGCATGATTACTTGAAGGCCAAGACAGATGAGATCAAGCAGATTGTCCTGACTGTCGCGCAACTGGGCGAGGCGGTGGGGGAAAGAGACTCGCGCTTCTTCGGAGAGTTTTCGTGCCTCGCTTCGAATCTTGGCAACATTGCGGAGATGGATGACCTCTCTGCCGTGCGCCAATGCATCGCCCAAAGCGCCGCACAAATGACCTCATGCATTACCAAGATGAAAGAAGAGGGCGAGACGACCCTTCGGCAGATGCGGGAGGAGATTGCCACCTACCGCGCCAAATTGGAGGAGACTGAACGGTTGGCGCTGCTGGATCCGCTGACCGGGTTGGCCAATCGCGCCGCCGCAGAACGCGAGATTACTCTTCGCCGGGAAAAGAAGAGTACCTTTTCCGTGATTATGGTGGATTTGAATGGGTTCAAGCCAACCAATGACCGCTATGGCCACGTGGTGGGCGATGAATTGCTTCGTCTATTTGGGGCAGAGCTCCGGCAACAGTTCCGTACCGGCGATATCGTGAGCCGTTGGGGTGGGGATGAATTCGTGATTGTGATGGATGGAAATGCGCTGCAGGGGGAGAGCTACCGGGACCGCCTGCGGCGGTGGACCTTTGGCGAATACAAAGTCAATACGGAGAAGGGACAGATTCGTGTGCAGGTGGATGCCGGCGTCGGGATCGCCGTTTGGGATGGGAAAGAAGGCACCGCGGAGTTGCTGGGGAGGGTCGATGCACTCATGTATATCGATAAGCGTGTGGCGGTGTGATGAGCCGCTGGCCCAGCCGGACGCGAATGAATTGTTCCGATCTTAACCGCGCATTCTTCCCGCGCTGCTAAGATCGGAAAAACAGATGATTCAAACCTTGTTCGGAGCTCAGGAGCAGGAACCCAGCCTGCTTGAGAAGCTCAAAGCCGGCGTGCAGAAAACCCGCGATGGGCTGGTTGGGCGCATTGAAGAAGTGGTCAGCGGCAAGAAGCAGATCGACGCAGATTTGCTCGAAGAGCTGGAATATACGCTGATTAGCGCCGATATCGGCATCACGACAACGACGGAAATCCTGGACAGGATCCGGGAACGGGTGGACCGTAAACTCACCGGTGATGCCGGCGAATTGAAGGGGCTCATTCGGGAATACCTGCTCGAAGTCCTGCAGGCGAGTGACAGTCCGCTCAGTTATGTGGATGCTCCACCTGCGGTTTTGATGGTCGTCGGGGTGAATGGGGCAGGGAAGACAACCACCATCGGTAAGCTCGCTTCCCATTACAAAGCGGAAGGGAAAACCGTCCTTCTCTGCGCTGCTGATACGTTTCGCGCTGCGGCGATTGAGCAATTGGAGGTCTGGGGCGAACGTACCCAAACCGATGTTATCCGGCAAAACACCGGTGCAGACCCCAGCGCTGTTGCCTTCGATGCAATTACTGCGGCCAAGGCGCGCGGCGTCGATTACGTGATCGTCGATACCGCAGGCCGGCTCCAAACCAAGACGAACTTGATGGCGGAACTGGAGAAGATGCGCCGCACCATTGCGCGCGTGATTCCCGATGCTCCCCACGAAACACTGCTTGTGCTGGATGGAACGACCGGGCAGAATGGCCTGGAACAGGCGCGCAAGTTTACGGAGACCGCCGGGGTCACTGGTATTGTGCTGACGAAACTGGATGGCACCGCGAAGGGCGGTGTGGTCGTTGCCATTGCGCGCGAACTGGGTTTGCCGATCCGGTTCATTGGCGTTGGCGAGAAGATCGATGACCTGCTGCCGTTCGACCCCGAAAAATTCATTGACTCCCTATTCTCATGAACTCTTTTTACATGCAGCAGGCCCTGGCACTGGCGCGGCAGGGCGAATCGCTTGCCAGTCCCAACCCCATTGTCGGCGCGGTCATCGTACAGGGCGATGAAGTTGTCGGGCGCGGGTTTCATACCTATGAAGGCGTGAAACATGCGGAGATTCTCGCTCTTGAGCAAGCTGGCGGGAAGGCACGGGGGGCGTCCATTTACGTGACTCTCGAGCCGTGTTCTCATGAAGGCCGCACTGGCCCCTGTGCCGATGCATTGATTGCCGCTGGCATCCGCAAGGTTTTTGCGGCCAGTCAGGACCCGAACCCGCTCGTTAGCGGCGGCGGCTTCCGGAAACTTGTCGATGCGGGTATAGAGGTCGCACTGGTTCCCGAATTCCGGGACGAAGCCGAAAAGTTGAATGAACCGTTCTTCCACTTCATGAGAACGGGTCGGCCGCTGGTGACGCTCAAGGCAGCGGTCACTCTCGATGGAAAGATTGCGGCTCCAGAAGACAATACCGGCTGGATCACGAGCGAGGTGGCCCGGGCTCATGTGCAGCAGCTGCGCCATGGTTCTGACGTGATGCTGACCGGCATCGGTACCGTGCTGGCGGACAACCCTTTGCTCACGGACCGCAGCGGCCGTCCCCGTTCCCGTCCGTTGCTGCGCGTGGTGCTCGACTCGCAGCTTCGGATTGACCTGAACTCCCGCATGGTGCAGCAGACGAATGGCGATCTCATTGTTGTCACCACGTCGGCGAGTTCCCCCGACCGTCGTCATGCGCTGGAAGAGATGGGGGTTGAAGTGCGTGTGTTTGATGGTCCTGGCGGCCGTGTGGATATCCGCGACACTATTCGCCTGCTCTCCGAGCGGAAATATCTCTCGGTGATGGTGGAAGCCGGGAGTAAGTTGAACTGGTCTGTGCTCGAAGCGGGTGTGGCTGACAAGATCTTCTTCTACTATGCTCCCAAGATACTGGGTGGTATGCATTCCCTGCCGGTGGCGGGCGGAAGCGGCAAACGAAGCCGCCTGGATGCAATTGTTCTGGAGCGGACCCAGGTGCACGTCATCCCACCAGATGAGTTTGCTGTGGAAGCTTACATCAAAAAGGGATAATTCGTGTTCACTGGAATCATTGAAGAGCTCGGCCGGGTGGCGTCGATTGAGAAGCATGCCTCGGGAGCGCGCCTGGAAATCGAGTGCCGGACGGTGCTTGGGGATTCGAAGCTTGGTTCGAGCATCGCCGTGAATGGCGTCTGTTTGACGGCGGTCGGATTGCGGAGCAATGGCTTCTCGGCGGACCTTGCACCCGAGACACTGGAACGCTCCAGTCTTGGTGACTTGGCTGCTGGCATGCCGGTCAATCTGGAGCGTCCCATGGCACTGGGAGCAAGGCTCAGCGGGCACATTGTGCAGGGTCATGTGGATGGGACGGGGACCCTTGAGAGCCTTCGCGAACTCGGTAATGGAAATTGGGAACTGCTGGTGCGTGTTCCGCAGGACATGGAACAGTTGCTGGTTTATAAGGGGTCGATTTGCATCGATGGGATCAGTCTGACCATTGCTTCAGTGGAAGGCAATCTGGTGCGGGTGGCGATCATTCCGCACACCTACAGCGCGACGAATCTTTCGGCACTGCAGCCTGGCGCGAGAATCAACCTCGAAGCAGACGTCTTGGCCAAGCATGTGAAGAAACTCATGGAAAGTATGAGCCTGCGTTAGCGCCCTTCGCTAGAGTGGTCTGATTCAATGATGTCGTCATCGTGCGGGGCGCCGTATCTCCGGACCACATTCATCTGTTGCTGTCGGCCCCACCGATCTTGGCACCGGCGAAGCTCGCACGGTACATCAAAGGCCGTTCTTCACGACATCTGCAGGCAGAATTCCCTGAACTGCGAAAGCAATACTGGGGGCAACATATCTTGAGCCGCAACGCGACTTTCAGTCGGTAGTCTCACGTTCCTGGGTCCATCTGTATCTATCGCTTGATGTTCG
>CAIXXM010000158.1 GCA_903923395.1 uncultured Acidobacteriia bacterium | reverse complement strand
GTGTTCGCACGCCATCCAGACGTGCGCGCCTCTCAACCCATCGCAACGCCGCTTGTTCGCACGCCATCCAGACGTGCGCGCTTCTCAACCCATCGCAACGCCGCTTGTTCGCACGTCATCCTGACGTGCGCGCCTCTCAACCCATCGCAACCCCCGCTTGTTCGCACGTCATCCTGACGTGCGCGCCTCTCAACCCATCGCAACCCGCTTGTTCGCCAGTCATTCTGACGTGCGCGCCTCTCTCCCCCATCGCAACCCCGTTTGTTCGCACGTCATCCTGACGTGCGCTCTTCTGTACCCTGAAAACGAGCGCCGCTATGCCTCTTATCAACAAAATCCTCAGCCTGTGTTTACTCGCTGAAATCAGCGGCTTGGCACAAGCAAACCGCAATGGCGGTCTCGAAATCATCGTTCCAGCCGCTGCGGTGACCAAGGACACGTTCGAAATTCCTCCGGGACAGAAGCTCCATTCGAACGGCGTGCCGCCCCCTTTGATCCTTCCGGATCCGGGCCATATTCGATTGCGCGACCTCTTCCCTGGAAGGGAGCCGCGCAGAATCGTGGTTGCCGGATACTCCACACGCGCGGGGTACGAAACGCCAGAGGATATCCGCACCAAACTATTCGAATTGAGCCGCCGCGAGATTGAGTCACCCATGGGGTCGATCATGTGGGCGGAATGGAACCAGTGGAGTATTGATGCCCGACTTGAATTCGCCAGCGGGCCGCCAATTCGGATCCTCACAGATGGCAGTCACACCTGTTTGATTGACCAGTCGGGCCGGAAGTGGTTCTTTCGAATCTCGCCGGTGGAATTTGTATGTGGCTATGAAACGCCTGAAAAGGCACTCCGCCGCGACACGACAAACTGGTGCCGGTTCAGAGAATTCTAAAGCCCGGCGCCGCGCTAGCAGGCAAAGGCCCCGGGGTCCGTTTTGCCAGCGAATACTCAAAAGCCGGCAAAGGCCCGCGGCCTCCGGGCTGCGAAGCTGTCAGCCGTTTGAGTATGCTTGATGTTTGGCTTTTACGCAGTTAAAACTTGTAAGGAGATTTTCGCCCTCATGAGCAACACCATCTCGCGCCGGGACTTCGCCGCGCTGGCAGCAGCGTTCGCCGCCGCACCTGCTGCCGTTTCCGCAGCTTCTGCAAATGACAAGATCAGCCTCGGTGTCATCGGCACCGGCGGCCGCGGCTTCTACCTCAGCCAGCGCGCCTACAACGGCAACCGCGGCCGCTTCCAGATGCAGGCCGTCTGCGACACCTTCACCGGCAATCTGAACAAGGCCAAAGATCTGGTGCAGTCCGAGGGCAAGAATACCCCCAAGACGTACAACGACTACAAAGACCTGCTCGCCGACAAGAGCATCGACGCCGTCATTATTGCGACGCCCGAACATCTCCACAAGACCATGCTGCTCGACGCCCTGGCCGCAGGGAAGCACGTCTATGTGGAAAAGCCCCTCGCACACACCGTCGAAGAGGCGCAGGAAATCATGCGCCTAGTGGCCAAGTCCAAGAGCGTTGTCCAAGTCGGCACCCAGAACCGCTCCAACAGCCTCTACCAGATGGCGAAAACCATGATCGCCCAGGGCCTGATCGGCGACTGCCACTACACCCGCGCGTTCTGGTATCGCAATGCCTTGCCAAGCGGTGCGGCCGCCTGGCGCTATCCCATGCCCGCAGATGCAACTCCGGCCAATACCGACTGGAAGCGCTTCCTCGGCTCCGCACCCAGCCGCGATTTCCAGAAAGAACGCTACTTCCAGTGGCGGCTTTACTGGGATTACTCCTCCGGTATCGCGACCGATCTGATGGTCCACCAGACCGACATCATCGCCTTCGCCATGAACAAAACCTTCCCGTCATCCGTCGTTGCGACCGGTGGCGTGAACCGCTGGGTGGACGCCGATGACCGCGACGTGCCGGACACCTGGAGCGTGCTCCTCGACTATCCCGATAAGTTCCACGTCAACTATTCGAGCTACCTCGGCAGTGACCATTTCGGCTACGGTGAGCAGTTCTGCGGCAATGACGGAACCATTGAAGTCAGCAAGCGCCAGACCCTCAACTTCTATCCGGAAACCTATAACGGCATCTCCGATGCGGTGAAAGCGCGCAAGGAAATGACCGTCACCATTCCGAACAATGACCATCTGGCGGTGGAAGCGCACCTCCGGAACTTCTTCAACTCCATCCGCGGCGTGGAGAAGCCCATCGCTCCTCCACAGGCTGGTTATGAAGCGGCCATTCCCGGCTTCCTGTCCGTGATGAGTTACCGCCAGGGCAAGAAGGTCCTTTGGGATGCCAAGGCCGATAAGTACTCCTTCGCGTAAGCGCACAGGCCGCCGGCCAATGCGGACGGCGGGTCCGTTGTGCGCGAGTCCTACAATAAGCGCACAGGCCGCCGGCCAATGCGGACGGCGAGTCCTTCAATAGCCGCGCGGGGCGGGTTAGTGTGCGTTTAGCCAGGGCCGCAGAAACTCTTCCATTTCCTGTTCCCACGGCAGATACCACTGGGCGGCGGACCAGAACGTGTGCGGTCCGCCCTCAGCGGTAAACAGTCGGCTCGGGATCTTGAAGCCCTGCAGCGCTTCATACATCGCCTTGGACTGGCGGTAGGGCACGGTCTGATCGGCTGTGCCGTGCAGAAGAAGCATGGGTACGGTCCGGTTGCTCACGCGCTTCAGGGGTGATGCAGCTTTGCAGTTTGCCTCGTTCTCGGCGCACTTGCCGCCCAGGAACTTGATGGTGTTGCCGTCTTTGCCTTCCAGGTCTGAAAGGTCGAGCACGGGGTTGAAGGCGACAACGGCGGTGACGTCCGATGATACGCCCCGGCAGCAGATATCGCCCTCCAGGCTGGCGTCGCCATTGGTGGTGCCAAGCAGGGCCGCGAGGTGTCCGCCCGCGGAACTGCCGATGGCAAAGATGCGCTTGGGGTCGATGTTGTACTGTGCCGCATTGGCGCGCAGATAGCGCACGGCGGCCTTCGCATCATAGACGGCGAGCGGGTATTTGTTCGCCGGGGACAGGCGGTATTCAATCGCCAGACCAACCACACCCAGGGTAGCGAGATAGGTGGCCTGCCGCTTCAACTGCGTGCGGTCACCGGAAGACCAGCCGCCGCCGTGGAGAAATACCGCGGCAGGGAAGGGGCCGGGGCCCGGAGGCATGTAGAGATCTGCCTGCAGTTCCTGGTCACCTGCTTTGGCGAAGACGAAGGTCCGGGGCTGGATGGCACCCACGTCGGCGGGGCATCCGGCAGCTGCCACAGGAGTGGTCTTCTTCGCATCGGCGGGCTCATCTTTGCCGTGTTGTGCCGCGAAGCAGTTGCCTTCGAAGGTGTAGTTGGTGGCCTTGCCGTAGAGATACTGGCCTTTGCCGGTGTCTTCGAAAAGGTTCTTCGTGATCTCGGTGTGGTCGGCATAACCGGGGTCCGTGCCGAACAGGTCGAACTCCACGATGTTGGGGCTGTAACCGCGCCCGATGAAGAGCGAGTTGTTGTAGATCCGGGTATTGGTCACCGGGCCGTCAAAGGCGATCACGCGGTCGCTGTCATCACGGCTCACGTTGTAGCGCAGAATCGTGCCGTCATTAAAGCCGCGCGGAGGCTTGGAGACGGGGTTGTTGCAGAAATCCACCAGGCCGCCGCCGTTGTGGTGGGCGTAGTTGTATTGGATGATGGTGCCTTCGCAGTTGTAATCACTGTCGAATGCCGCGCCCTCGATTTCAAGGTGTTTGGTGCCGGAGACTTCGTTGTACTGCATCACGGCGTCTTTGCAGCCGAAGACGTAGATCGCGTTGCCGTGATAACGGGCCGCGGCGTTGCGGATGGTGTTGCGCTCAATCAGCGGTGCCTGCGACGCGCGGATACAGATCGCGTTCTTGCCCACGTCTTCGAGCAAGTTGCCGCGCAGCACAACGCGCGTGTGCTTCAAGTCGTTCCAGCGCGGGTCGCGGGGATGCGGGCCAACGTCGGTATTGAGGTAGATCGCCATGCAGTCCACGGAATGGACGTGGTTATTTTCGATGAGAATGTCGTCGAGCCGGGTGGGCTTCTCCTTCGTCACGATTTCGAAGCCGATGCCGCCCGTCGCCTTCGAGACCATGTCGGCACCGAGCTGGCCTTTGACGTTGTGGATGTCGAGCTTGCGGAGGTAGATGTGTTGCAGTGCGCGGCCCAGGTTTTCTGCACGGATGAGAATGCCGCGGCGCAGTCCGGGGCCGGCGGCATCGTTGGTCAATTCGAGTTCAGAGACCTCCAGGAACTCCTGGTTGCGCAGCAGCATGGCAGCTTCGGCACCGCCGCCGTCGATGCGGGGCAGAGGACCATTCCCGTAACGGCTGATCACCACGGGTTGCAGTGCGCTGCCGGAACCTTTAGGCGAAAGCGTGCCCTTCCAGACGCAGCCGGATTTGAGCAGGAGTTGGTCGCCCGGGGCGAGCGTCAGTGCATTGATCGCTGCAATCTCCTTCCACTGGGGCTGGGTGCAATCGATCTGCCGGGTAGCCGCGAGGCCAAGACAGGGTAGCAGGAGCGAAATCGCAAGAACGGGGCGCTTCATAAAGTATTCAGTCTGTTGGAGAGGCGGGGCTGGCCGCAAGTCCTGCAATGTTTCGGGCCCGGTTCGTAACGTTACGAATGCCAACCCAAACCACTGTAGAATAGGGACTTGGCAAACGTGCCCCAAGTCGCGACAGGTCTTCCCCGTGAACAAAAACAGGCGGTGGTTGACGCCGTGCTCGCCAGCGAAACGTTCTCCCGCTCCGAGCAATTGCGGGGCTTCCTGCGGTACGTCTGCAAGATGGAGATTGAAGGCAAGGCTGCGGAGATCACGGAGTACCTGATCGGCGTGAAGGCGCTGGGCCGGCCGGCGGATTATTCGCCAAATGAAGATTCCTCCGTCCGTACGCGGGCTTATGAGCTCCGGCAGAGGTTGCAGAAATACTACGCCACGGAGGGGGCGGAGGAAACACTGCGGGTCGAACTGCCGAAGGGCTCGTACGTGCCGCGGTTCGTGGAAGTACAAACCGGTGTACCTGCCATCGCCACCGAAGTCATCGCAGATCCGGCACCACAAGTTGTCGCCAAACCGGTGAGCCGGGAGTGGTTCTTTGCCGTGGCCGGAGTGTTGGCCGGGGCGGCGGTCATGTTCTTCCTCACCGCGAAAGCGCAACCTGATTCGTCGATCAAAGACGCATGGGGGGCTGTGACCGGCAAGGATACGGAGGTCTTGATCTCCGTGGCAACGCCTCTGCATATGCTGGTGTCGCCCTATATCGAATCCATGCGCCAGACGAAGTATCCTGCGCCTGAAGGCATGGACGCAATCTTCGGCAGATACCGTCCTGTGCCCGCCGGAGCAGAGTTCGGGATGCAGCCCGTCCAGAAGGCGGTGACCATGGGCGATGTGCAGGCGCTGCTGAAGACGGTGGATACACTGCGCTCCCTGAACACGGCCTACCGGATGCTGCCGGAGACGAACAGTCCGCTCACGGCGATGCACAAGCGGAGCGCGATTTTGATCGGTTCTCCGTGGTACAGCCGCTCCGTGGATACTTTGCTTGAGCGTACCCCTTGGGCGACGGCGTATGACAAAGACGAGAAGGCGATTGGGATTATCGGCCGCGGCGACAAGGCGGCGACACATTTGTTTCCCAAACGCGGTGCCCGCGGCGAGTACGTGGAAGTCTATGGGTTGGTGAGCGTGCTGGAAGGGGAACAACCGCAGGATGAGGGCCGTACGAAGGTGATCTTTTCGGGCCTGACTTCAGTGGGTGTACACGGCGCAGCCGCTTTCTTTTCTTCCGCCAGGGACCTGCGGGCACTCAAGGCTCAATTCCAGAGCAAGGGTATTGCGGGTTGGCCGAAGTCTTACCAGGTGCTGGTGAAGTGCCGGGCGAGTGATGACGCCCAATTGCTTTCGTACTCCTACGCGGACAGCGCCGTCATCCGGTAGACCGCCGGTTCCAGACGGCCAGCAGTCCGGTGCCAATGAGGATCAAGGCGAGGCACAGGCCAGCCCAGAGCCCGACGGCTCCCCAGTGCAGCCGGTAGCAGAGCCAGCAGCCGAGGGGTAATCCGATCACCCAGTAGCCGACGAGGTTATAGAGCATGGCGGTCCGGGTATCGCCGATGCCGCGCAGGGCGCCTGTGGCGATGACTTGCAGGCCATCGAAGAGTTGGAACAGGGCCGCAATGGCGAGCAGAGTGACGGAAAAGGCGATGACCTTGTCGTCATTCGTGTAGGCGGAGGATATGGTGCGCGGCAGCAGGAAGAACGCTGCCGCGGACAGGACTTCGAAAGCGATGCCGATCCAAAGCGCTGTCCACCCGGCGCGGCGGGCCGCGGGAAGGTCACCGGCACCGACTTCCCGGCCCACCATCACGGCTGCGGCGGAACTGATGCCGAGGGGCACCATATACGTGAGCGACGCGGCGTTCAGGGCGATGGCATGGGCCGCGAGGCTGATAGGGTCGAGGGTGCCGGCGAGGGCGGTAGCTGCATTAAACACGCCGACTTCGAGGCCTATCTGGATGGCAGCAGGCAGCGACAGGGCAAGAATCCGGCGCACATGGAGCATATCCGAACGCATGTGCAGGAAGGCGGATTTGTCATGCTGCCAGACGGCCCAGGCGAGAATGGCGCACATGTAGACTCTCGCCGCGACCGTGGCGAGAGCCGAACCGCGGATGCCGAGGGCAGGGAAGCCCCAGTGGCCGTAGATGAGCAGCCAGTTGCCCGCGATGTTGACGAGGTTGGCAGTGACCAGCGCGATAGTGACCGGTTTCACCACGTGCAAACCCTGCAGATAACGCCGGAGCGCGGAGTAGAGCATCAGCGGCGGCAGGCTCCAGACCAGCACATTGACGAAGGTTCCGGCGAGGTCGCGGACATCCCCGTGGACACCGATCCAGCCCAGAGCCGGAGAGACGGCGAAGACGCAAAGCATCAGCAGCGGACTGCCGGTGACGGCGATGACCAGGCCGGAGGAGAAGATCCGGTGTGCCTCGTGTTTATCCCCGGCACCGAAGGCTTGGGAGACGAGACTGTCGAGCCCCACCAGCAGGCCCAGGCCGAAGATGCCGAAGCCGTAGAAGAGGGCGGAACCAACGCTGACGGCCCCGATAGCCAAAGCGCTATCCGGCAGGCGTCCCACCATCACGGCATCGGCGAGTCCCATCGCCATCCAGCCGAGTTCGGCCAGCGCGAGGGGAGCCGCCAGGCGCAACATGGCGCGGATATCCTGTCTGCGGTTCACTGTTCCCAGTGTAGAGGCCCAATCGCAGCGTTAGCGGATGGAGACGGTGGTTGTTGCCGGGCTTTGTTCTCCCGCGATGGTGACCACGATCTGCTGGCTTCCAGAAGGAAGGTCAGCGGGCAGGCGCAGGGTGATTTGCGTGGTCCCTGCGACCTTGCCGACGGCGGTGCCGGCGTAGAGAACCTGGGCTGGTTCCCCGCCCACGGTTGCCTGTGCAGCAGAGGCGAGCGGTATCGCTTCACTCACCAGCGCAGCGGTGTCCACCCAGGATTGCGTTGGGCCGCCACCCGTGGCGTAGAGGGTAACCACTGCTCCCGCCGGAGCAGGATTATCCGGCGAATTGTTGCTGCCGTCGCAGTTCAGGATCGCTCCCTGGCCGCTGCCGGACTGATCCGCGGAGAAGATTCCGGGGTCGGCTTGCGTGACTGGCATATCGACCTCTGCGGACGTCTGCCCGTTATAGACCACCTGCACTGCAATGGCCGGAGCGCCAGATACTTCATAGGGCACGATCGCGGAGACTGCATTGCTGGAGGTGGTGAGAATTGGTCCGGGAATGCCGTTGAAGAGTACCTGTACCGCATCGAAATTCGAAGGAAGTGTGCCGTCCGGGCCGGGGGTGGCTGTCGCCAGGGTGCCAGGTCCCAGATTTTCTCCGGCGATGGTTACGATTTCGCCCGCTGCCAGAGGACCATTCGCATAGCTGGCGCCGTTGACCACGCTGGTGATGAAAGGTGCCGGTGCCTTGGGCGTGCCAACTGCGGTGGTCCCGTAGACCACCAACTGACCTGCGCCGGTGGGCACGTAGACTTTGCCATTGGCCACGGTGGGGTTGGCGAACTTCGAGAAGGTACCGAGCGCGTCCGCCGGAGACATGTCACTGTTCCAGATTTCGATCAGGTTCTCCGCCGTGTAGGCATGGAGGACGGCGTGTGAAGGAGCGGGTGTCCGCACCAGAGAAGTGAGCCAGAGAATTCCGGAACCACGGTTGGAGCCGTTGGCGGAGATGGCCATGCCTTGGAACGGGTTGCCGAAAGTGGTCATGCTCTGCGCCACGGGGGTGGTGGAGAACTTCCCATTGACCATCTTGAAGGCGGTCACGGTGGAGTTGACGGTGTGCAGATAGAGGATCGGGCCGTCGGCACGGTTCCACAGAGCCATATTGAAGATGCCGAAGGTGCCTGCATAGAAGCTCTGCACAATCTGCGAATCATTGGCTGCGACCCCGCCGAGCTTCGTCTTGTCGAGAAGGTAGATGATCCCCTGCTTGCCGCCGGTCAGGACGAGGTTGGTGCCGTCAATCAGCGTGGTGCCAGTGGACCCGAGGTCTTCATCGGCATCATTCAAGGCCTGGAAGTTGAAGGGAGCGAACCATTCCTTGACGGAGAGCGTCTGGGAATCGAGCTTGAGGACGTTGTCGCTGAAGGCTGTTCGTTCGTCTGTGGTGCCGTTGCTGGAGACAGCGTAGATGTTGCCATCGGCATCGGCTGCGGGACCGCGCCCGGATTGCCAGAAGGAACCGCCACTGCCGTTGGGGGAAGCATTGAAGACCGCGACCTGGGACTGTAGATTGGCGGCGGCATAACCGACCATCCAGCCGTGATAAGGAGCGCTGTCCCCATGGGACCCGAAGGAGACGTAGACCACGCCACTCAAGAGGAGTAATGCAGGACGCTGCAGGTGCTGCGCGGCGTTGAAGGCGATGGTGCCGTTCACTGAGCCGTCGCCGATACCAATGACTTGCGGCTTGATGGCCACCGGTCCGCTGAAGCGTTCGGCTCCGCTGGTCACATCCAGCGCGTGCAGCCGGTAGTAATAAGAACCGTTCCAGATCGTCGCAGCCACCACATATAGGGTTCCGGTGTTCGGATCAATGACTGGTGTGCCGAGGATGCCGTTTTCGGTAGTGATGTCATTGTAGGGTGCCGCGGCTGAACCATAGTTTGCAGTCGGAACAGAGGGACCAAGATTGACTGTCCAGAGCGGCGTGGCAGGCGCATCTGCGTCAAAGGCATAAACGGAGTTATGCATGGTCGCGACAAAGACGACATTATGAGTTCCCTGTGAGGGAATATTTACGTTTTGTAAGTAAAGTGGCTGCGCATAAATCTGACCATCAACGGCCAGGCTGAACATACGCTTAAAGGTGGAAGGTGTTACCGTGGCGGGATTTAGCTGTGTCTCCGCAAGGTTCGCATTCGTCCTGGAATTATCGTAATTACCGGTGAGAACGTTTTGCGAAAACAACAATCCGCTTCCCGCGATTAGCAACAGAGCGGTGTTGAGTGTTGGTAGCTTCACATTCCATACTAACCAACCCGAAGGGTGAAAGTTTCGTCAAAGGGGCATTTTGCCGCCCTTGGTGAAGAAGATTTCATCTTTGGGGTGTATAAATGCCGCGCCCCCCGGAAGCTGTGTTTACTTGACTGTAACCTTTGTATGCGCGGGGTCCGCGATGGCGTAGGGACGTTCGACGTCCACGAACTGGTTGCCGTGGATCAGAACGCCTTGTGCCTGCGTGCCGACTTGAATCCCAATGGGGCTGTGCTCGATCCTATTGCCATCAATGACGAGGTCATACATGCGGACTTCGCCATTGCCTTTCGGTGTGGGCTGCGCGGCGGGAGGCAGGGCAATGCGCTGGTTGTAGCGGAGCACGTTGCCTTTGAAGATGGCACCCATGACGCCGGGCACTTTTTCCCCGGCGACATCATCGACCATCACCAGTTGCCGGTCATATTGTGAAGAGCCGAACTTGGTCACGCGCAGAGCACCGCCGGTGAGTCCTACAAAGCTGAAGGGCATGGTCTTTTCCGGGGTTGGTCCACCGCTTGGACCGATGCCTGGATGGTAGGTATTCGCGTACCAAACGTCGTTGTAGCGGAACTGCACGAACCAGCCGGTCTGGCCCCAGATACCCTGGTTGCGTTCGACGTGGTTGCTGTCGACGATGTAGTCGTAATAACTGCCCCATAGCTGGGCGAAAGCGCTGCAATCGAAGCCATCGGTTTTGTAGACGATCATGTGTTGCATGACGGTCCAGAGTCCGATGGTGCTGGCGGTGGTGGGTGGTACATCCCAGGGCTGGTCGAGGGTGAAGAGTTCGGGCGTGTTGGCTGTGATTTCGCGGAACTGGCCTTTGCCGGGGCCATCGAGAATCATGGCGTAGAGACCTTGGAACTCATTGGGCTTGGCCTTGATGCCGGCGATGCGCAGTGTCTGGCCTTCCACGGCAGCGGGCTTGCCGAACCAGGCGATGTTTTTGCCCAGGCCAGCTGTCGGCAGCGCGCTGATATCGAGGGTCATGGCCTCGCGTTCACCACGGACAAAGTTGTAGGTCTTATTGTGGGCGGAGTAGACATACTTCATGCCGATGTGCCCATAGCCCCAGCTCGAAGAAGCGCGGATTTCGTTGTGTTCGGAGACGGTGTAGTGCGCTCCGCCACCCATTTCGGCCCAGCAGTAACCCATCTGATTGCCGAAGGAGTTGCCGGTCTCGCGGGCGTTGACGAGACCGCGCAGGTGGATGGCTCCGCCCTGGAACTGGGTGTCTGTGAGTTCAAAATTGGTCACGCCCTGGATGCCGAAGACATTGACGCCGTCGATACCGTACTTTTTTGTGAGGTTGGGGCTGCCATCACCGCGCCCGGCGGCGATCCAGTGCTGGAAGTTGACGCGCCGGATGAAGACGTCGCGGGCGGAGCCCTCCGGGTAACCGGCTTTGAGCGCGGCTGGCACACCCTGGCCATAGGTCACGTCCTCAAACAGGGTGTTGACCTTGCGACCGATGATGCTGAGGTCTTCCACGGCATAAGGTGCCTGGGCGAAGATTGCGGCGGGCAGGAAATCCTGCTCGGTCTTGGGTTCATCGACGGGCCACATGAGAATGCTGGCGTCGCGCTGTTCGCCCTTCAGTGTTGTGTGGGGCGGGATGACGATGGAGCGCGAAAGGCGGTAGATACCCCAGGGCAGATAGACGGTTCCGCCTCCGTTGGCGCGGGCCGCATCGAGTGCGTTTTGGATGGCCTGCGTGTCATCGGTAACGTCGTCGCCTTTGGCCGCGAAATCCTTCTTCACATCGAAGATTTTGGCGGGCCACGCGGAGGGTTGTTTGATTTCGATGGCGAGCGGGCCGCCCCAGCCAGCCTGTCCGCCGAAGCCGTTGCTGACCCAGAGTTCGTATTTCCCGGGCGTGAGGGTTTTGGGCAGGCTCACGCGCAGGGAGAAACGTTCGGGCTGGGAGATTTTTGTGTCGATCCAGGTGCCATTCGGACTGCGGAGTTTGACCTGTGGCTTGCCGAGTTCGCCGGGGAGCAGGAAGTCTTTGCCGACGATTTGGACGGTGGCGCCGGGAACGGCTTGGTTTTGGGTGAGTCCGGGTTGGAGTTGCACGGGCTGCAGGAACCAGAGTTCGGGGCGGTTGAGGAGGATGGTACGGGTCCGTTCCTCGCCGGCAGTGACCTGGGCTGCGTAGACGCCTGGTTGGAAATTCGGTGGCAATTCGAATTTGACGGATTCTTCGGTGGTTTGCAGCGGCTGCAGGCGGGTGGCGTTGGCGGGAGGGGTGGGTGTCGCCGTACCGGGGAGTGCGGCGGTATCTGGCAAGCGCCAGACAGAAATAAAGGAGGAATTCGCCAGTCCACCGCCCGATAAGAGGACAATACCGCCTGGAGTGTTGCTGTCCGGCTGCCAGAAAACTACGGGTTTCGCGGCGCAGCAGACTGCGATCAAGGCGAGAGAAGAAAGCCGAAGGAGGTTGGGCATGGTCTAAGTTGTTGAAGATGTTGGATGGAGGCCGAAAGTTTGAGGGAGCCAAGGAAGCTGACGGGACTCCATTTTTGTAGAAATTAGTACTTGATATCCCTTGGTTATAGAAGTACTATTCTTTTCAGGTGTTAGGCCCAGTACGGAGGGATTGCTGATCCGGCCAAAGCGCCGGACGGCATCGGAGGTTGGACCATGTATTTCCTTGACGTGAACGGAAGTTCAGTGGAAGTTCCTGCGGCGGGGCAGATGCCGCTGTTGTGGGTGTTGCGGGACATTCTCGGCTTGACCGGGACGAAGCGCGGCTGCGGTTCAGGCGGCTGCGGGGCGTGCACGGTTTGGGTGGATGGGAAGCCGCAGAAGTCCTGCGGGCTGGATTTGCACGCCGCAGCAGGGTGCCGCGCGCGGATTGTGACGATTGAAGGCTTGGGGGCGGCGAACTGAGATGTATCAACAGAGGCCGGATGTTGATGCGTGGTTTCCGGGCATGGTGTTCGCGGCCGTGCAGAGGGGGCCGGCGGGGACGCGGTTGGCCCGCTGGTCGAAAGACGTCTGCGGGGCACTTGCTGTGGTGCCGGTAAGCGGGGTGGAGCGCTTCCGGCAGGGGGCGCCGGATTCGGTTGCGGTGGTGGCGGCGAATACCTGGCAGGCGATCCAGTTGTTGGAGCAGAGTGGCGCCCGTTGGGAGGCGACCTCGGCGCAGGAACCTGTTTGGGCGGACAAGATCGAAACGCTGAGTTGTTCGGTTCACTGCACGGGAACGTCCGTGGAGATCTGGGCTCCGGTACGGGCAGCAGATTGGCTGGTTTCCATTGCGGTGGAGATAACTGGTCTGCCCGTGTCCGGGATTCATGTGAACACCCCGTTTCTGACGGCGGGTTTACCCCGTCAGGTGGAGCGGGATTGTGTGGCGCAGGCGCTGCAAGTCGGGATGGCGGTGCCGTGCAGGCCGGTCAAGGTGATTTGGCTGCAGGAGGCTATGGAGCACAAGGTGCCCAGCCGAGGTTCTTCCGTGCATCTTTCTGGCACGGTTCCATTTGGAGCGCCCGGCGGAACTGGACTTCGGCCGCGGCTTTTTGCCCCAGCATCGACAGGGCGACTCCAATGTTGTTGACGGCCTGCGCGTCACGCGGGCGGAGAGCTGCGGCGCGCCCGAAGGCTTCGAGGGCCTGACCGGGGTTTCCGGCCTGGAGTGCAATGCGGCCGGCCTCGGCGGGGATATCGGGGTCATTCGGATGCTGGCGCGCGGCGTCTTCGAGTAGCCGGAGCCCTTCTTCGGCGGGGATCGCGCGCGAGAGTTGGAGCACGGGTCTGACTTTGCCGGTGGCTTGCTCCACGGCGTCACGCCAAAGGGATTGCTCCGTGCGCCAGACTTCCGTGCGGGCGATGGTGAGCGGCAGCCAGAGCAGGAACAAAACTGCTGGGCACCATTTCGGAAGTTTTGCCAGTGGCAGGGCGAAGCCGGGCGCGAGTGCGATGAGGGGCAGGTAGAGGCGGCGGTCGGCGGCCAGGTCTGAGGCGGGGAAGATCGATGAACTGGCCAGAATCAGCGCGAGCGCGGCGGTGAACCACTTTGTTCCCGGTTTGTGGCGGAAGATCCAGAGTAGTGTGACGATGGCGGCCCAGCCGGCGAGGCCCGCGACGGGCGCGGGGTGTGGGTTGGGGTCCACGGTGAAGCCTGTGGGGATCACCAGTTGAGTCAAGTAACGCCAGAGGATGGAGCCCTGGGCGGTGAGGTACTCGAGCGGGGTGATGTTCGCGGTGAAACCTGCGCCGGAACCCGCGACGGTCTTGGTGGCGGCGATGACCCGGAGGCCGGCGGCTGCGCTCAGGGTGAGCATCGCTGCCAGGGGTTTCACCGGGCGGCGGGTGGAGACGAGCCAAAGAAAGGCGGGGAAGAAGACGCATTCCTCTTTGCTGAGCAGTGCTGCAGCGAAGAAGAGAACGGCGGTCGAGCGGCGGTCCCTCAGCCATGCCTGCCAGCTGGCGAGGCAGAAGAGTGTCATCAAGAGGGTGGAGCGGGCGAAGACGTAGGCGACCGCTTCGGTTTGGATGGGGTGGATGGCGAAGATGGCGGTGGCCAGGAAGGCGGGAGCTTCCGGGAGGATGCGGCGCAGGCACTCGAACAGGAGTAAGACGCATGCCAGGTGCAGGGCGAGGTCGAAGACGTGCCAGGAAAGCGGGTCCGTGGCGGCGAGGGCGCGGTTGAGGAAGAAGGTCAGCCAGGTGAGCGGGCGGGTGGTTTCCAGGCGGAAGAGCGAGGTGATGTCTTGCGGGGACTGGAAGAGCGAGTAATCGTCAAAGTGGAAGCTGCCGCGGACCGCGTTGCCGAGGGCAGCGAGGGAAAGTGCGGTGAGTAGGAGTCTCGGACGCAAGAAACAGTTTGCCATGGAGCGATGGGGAGGAAAGCGGGCCTTTAGATGTTGCGCTGGTGGATCGACGTCCGTAGTATTGACTCGTCGTAGTATTGTCTGCTAAATTCGTGGAAACTCATTTCGCGCACTGACCAAGAGAAAGCCCGGAGGATGGATGGCCATTGGTTGCGGGTGCGGATGAGAATCAGGAGGAACGACTCAGAGCATGGAAATGAACAACTTCGGAAAGCAGAATTTCGCGGGGCTTAGGGCGCTTGCGGTCTTTGCAATCGCGGCGTTTGCGCCAAATCTGGCACAGGCGACCACCCTTCAGGTCAACTTCTCGATGACCAACAATGTTGGGACCGTGGCTGGAACGGTGTCTGGATTTTTTGACGTGGACTCTTCGTGTTTGGCCGGTTGCACGAATGAGTCGATTTCCTACCTTGAGATTGACTCTGCCCCGGCTGCAACCTATTCGAGCTTGTCCACTTCGTTGCCCCTTGCAGTGATACCCTCCTGGAGTGTGTATAACCACACGGTCTCGATGGACTCCAGTGCCAACGTCGTGGGCATTGACATTGACGCGGCCAATGGCTCTGTGTTTTTTGCGATCAACGACGAACTTAACAACAGTTTCGGTACGGACGTTTCGTACGTCAGCAGTCTCGATACAGGGAACACCGGCGTGACATATGAGGTCGTCACGGGGACTCCTGAGCCGGCGACATGGTTTCTGGTCGCTGCGGGCCTCGGCGTCATGGCACAGGCCCGGAAGCGCTGCCGTTTGGCGAAGTAGCGCACGCGAAGAATCGATAGAACTGAAGCGCCCTGCCAGGATTTGGTCCTGCGGGGCGCTTTTTTCGTTGTGGGCGGCAGGATTTCTGATGGGCGTTCTTTCGAGTGGTAAACTCGGAGAGATTTCGTGAGAACGCAATCACGTCCTGCTGCGTCTAGTGCAGTTCGCGCCACACATGCCAAAACTTCAGTTTTCTGTACCCGCCCTGTCCGCCGCCATGTTCGCTGTCTTAGCGTTGCCGGGCAATTCCATTGCTGCAAAACCTGCCGCGCCTTCCGTGGCGGAGGCTGCGAAGCTGTTGCAATCCGCGCCGTTGCGGTTTGAGCCTTCGCGGCGTCCGGGCCAGTATGAGGTGCGCGGGTTGCGCTTCCAGGCTGCGATGTCGGCGAACAAGCTCGCTGTGGGCGCCGATGGGAAGTCGATGCGGCTGGAATTCGAAGGTGCCGGAAAGAATGCCGCGATTCACGCGGTGGGTCCGCTGGCTTCGAAGACGAACATTTTGACGGGCAATGACCGGTCGAAGTGGCGTACTGGTGTGGAGAATTTCCGGGAACTGACAGTTTCGTCGCTCTATCCGGGGATTGGTCTTCGCTATTACAGCGAAGGCGGGCAGTTGGAATATGACCTGCTGGTGGCCCCGAATGCTGACCCTTCGCTGGTGAAGATGCGTTTTTCCGGTGAGAAGCCCGTGTTGGATGCGGATGGCAATCTGACCGGGCCTTTCCTGCAGAAGCGTCCTGTGACTTATCAGCTGGCGGATGGCAAGCGGGTGCCTGTGGCCAGCAAGTATGTTCTGCGGGCCGATGGCAGCTATGGCATTTCGGTTGGGAAGTATGACCGGTCCAGGCAGTTGGTGATTGACCCGGTGCTGACGTTTTCCGCCTACCTGGCGGGTACGGGGCAGGATATCGCCTACGGTGTCGGCATTGATTCGAATGGTTTGATTTATGTGGCGGGAACTACGGCTGCCTCGGATTTCGATCTGGCTGGCGCTTCGAACCAAACCACGTTGTCAGGCGGTTTTGATTTGTTTGTGGCGGTTTTGAACCCTGACCCGACGGCGCAGACGACGCTGGTCTATGCGACTTACCTGGGCGGGGCCAATGCGGACAACATGAAGGCCATGACGGTTTCGCCGGGCGGCCTGGTTTATATGACGGGGTTGACGGCATCGTCTGACTTTCCGATGGCCGGGAGTTCGGCGCAGACCACGCTCAGCGGCACAACGGATGCGTTTGTGGCGGTGCTTGATCCCTCGCAGCCGAGCGGATCGGCTCTGGTCTACTCGACTTTCTTCGGCGGAACCAACGATGATACCGGTTACGCCATTGCCTATGATGCGAAGGGTCTAATCTATCTGGCAGGGGACACGGATTCCACCGACCTGCCGACGGTGAATCCGTATCAAAGTGCTCTGGCGGGTACGGAAGACATGTTCATCGCGGTTTTTGATCCGAACCAAACTTCGACGGTTTACGCGACGTACTTTGGCGGCACTTCGACTGAATATGCGCGCGGCATTGTCGCGGCGAAGGACGGCACGCTGTGGGTTGCGGGTGGAACGTACTCCACGGATTTCCCGGTTGCCGGTGCGCCTTACAACTACAACTACAACGCCAACTGTGATGCATTCCTGATTCACCTTGACCCCAACCAAAGCGCCACCGGCTTACTCTATGCCAGCTACATCGGCGGCAGCGGACAGGACATTGCAGAAGCTCTGGCGATGGATTCGAAGGGGCGGTTGGTGTTGACCGGGCTGACCGGTTCGACGGACTTCCCTGTGACCTCCAATGCATTCCAGGCGAAGAATGGCGGGCTGGTGGACACGTTCGTCGTATTGCTGGACCCGGCGCAGACGCCTTCGAACCAGCTTGTGTACTCGACCTACTTCGGCGGGTCTTCGAATGATGTGCCGACGATCGTTGCCGTGGATTCGATTGGTGTGATTCACGTGGCGGGCTATACGTCTTCGACGAATCTGCCGGTCACCGGGGATGCGATCATCGGTGCGGCGAGCGGCGGGTATGACGGATTCTATGCCAAGATCAACCCGGCGGCAGCGGGCAAGGTGAGTCTGGATTACGCCACGTATATCGGCGGGCCGGGCACGCAAATCGTCTACGGTGTGGCGGTGGATGCCAGCAGCAACGTGTATCTGACCGGTTATACTTCCAGCGGTATATTCGATGCGATCTATGGTGTGGCCAAGGGCACGGCACAGGGTGATATTGATGCGTTCGTGATGGGCTTCAGCCCTTGTGCGTTCGCTCTTTCGTACAACTCGTACGCCTTCCCGCAGAATGGCGGATCGCTGAACGTGACCCTGACGAGCGGACGGGATTGCGCCTGGACGGTGGCGGGGCTGCCTTCGTGGCTGGCGGTGAATCCAAAGTCGGGGAATGGCACGACGAACCTGACGTTTACGGCGTCACCGAACACTTCCGGTGCCGGGCGCATCGCGAACTTTACGGTTGCCGGTGTTACCTTCCTGGCTGTTCAGTAACGTTCAAGTGTGAATAGCGGCTGTTGAAGTAGAGCAGAGGTTCGCCATCGCGGTATTCCGCATGGCGCACTTCGCCTACGAGAATGACGTGGTCGCCCGCGTCGAGCAACTGGGCGACATTGCACTCCATCGTGGCGAGAGTTCCGTCGAGAACAGGGGTACCGTTGTGTCCTGGTTTCCAGGCGACTCCTTGAAAGCGGTCTTCGAGAGGACTGGCGAAGCGGCGCGAGATTTCCTGCTGGTCTGCCGCGAGAATATTCACGGCAAAGGTTTCGGCGGAGCGGAAATGTTCGAGCAGGGAGACGCGCAGCCCGAGGCAGACGAGGATGAGGGGCGGATCCAATGAAACCGAAGTGAAGGAATTGACCGTCAACCCATGAGGACGGCCGTGGCTGTCGGTCGTTGTCACGACGGTAATGCCGGTTGCGAAGCGTGCGCATGCAGCACGGAACAGGGAAGCGCCCATGGCGCCGGCGGCTTGGCTTGACATTGAGCTAAAGTCAATTCTATCATCGGGTTGTCTCAGCCATTGGAGGATCTTTGATCAAGCTCGATATCATTAACGAGGTAGTCAGCAAGACTGGCATAACCAAGACGAAGGCCGAGATGGCTGTGGAAACGGTCTTTGCCAAGATGAAGGAAGCGCTCGAAGAGGGTGACCGCATCGAACTGCGGGGCTTTGGCGTTTTCACGGTGAAACCGCGCAAGACGGGAGTGGGGCGCAATCCGCGTACCGGGGCGGAGGTTTCCATCCCCCCTGGCAAGGCCGTCCGGTTCAAGCCTGGCAAAGAACTGCAGACCCTGCAGTAGAGTCTTGTCTCAACCCTACACAATCCGGAACCCTTTGACTGACGACGGAACGCTGGCGGGAACGCGCTGGCAGATGCAATCGCCCGCGCCTGCACCGATCCGAATCCAGCGGCTCTGGCTGCATGTTTTGCTGCTGGCCCTGACGCTGCTCACCACGACGCTGGTGGGCACTCACATGTACTACAAGTTTGCGCGGAATCTGCCGTTCTTCTCGGCGGAGGATGGTTTCGATATCTTCCTGCTGGGGCTTCAACATCCGCACCTGCTTTGGACCGGGCTGCCGTTTTCGCTGACGCTGCTGGCGATCCTGATGGCACATGAACTCGGGCACTACTTGACCTGTCTGTTCTACGGGGTGGATGCGACGCCGCCGTTCTTTCTGCCGGCACCGACGCCGCTGACGGGTACGCTGGGGGCATTCATCCGCATCAAGTCGCCGGTTTGCAGCAAGAAGCAATTGTTCGATATCGGGATCGCCGGGCCTTTGGCGGGTTTCGTGTTTGTGATTCCGGCGCTGGCGATTGGTCTGGCATTTTCGAAGATCGCGCCGGGGCTGAACATGCAGAGTGAAGTGCAACTGGGGATTCCAGCGCTGCAGACCTTGCTGCACTGGGCGGTTTTTCCGGGGGTGCCCGCGGGGGATATCTACTTGCATCCGGTGGCGCGGGCGGCCTGGGTGGGCATGTTCG
Organism: uncultured Acidobacteriia bacterium; assembly: GCA_903923395.1. Classification (GTDB taxonomy): domain Bacteria; phylum Acidobacteriota; class Terriglobia; order Bryobacterales; family Bryobacteraceae; genus BOG-234. The sequence continues at coordinate 4,508 of CAIXXM010000158.1, read as the reverse complement.
CGACCGCGTTGAATCTGCTGCCAGTGGGGCAACTGGATGGCGGGCATTTGATCTATGCGCTGTTCGGGCGCTGGCACAAGTGGGTGACCTGGGGTTTTCTGGGGCTGCTGCTGCCGATGGGGCTGCTCTGGAAGGGGTGGTGGCTGTGGGCGGTGCTGCTGTTTCTCTTTGCACGGAAACATCCGGTTGTGTATGACGAATCTGATCTGGGCAGGGGGCGCCGGCAGTTGGGTGTGCTGGCGTTGGTCGTGTTTCTGCTTTGCTTCTCACTGGCTCCTTTGAATGTCTGAGATCTCCGCGACGATTGTGACGCTGAATGAGGCACGCAATTTGCCGCGCGCCATCGAGAGTCTGCGTTGCGTGGATGAGATTGTCGTGGTGGACAGCGGCAGTACCGATGAGACCTGCGAAATCGCGGAACGGCTGGGGGCGCGGGTGATCCGGCAGCCCTGGCTGGGATATGCGGGGCAGAAGAATTTCGCGGCGCAGGCAGCGTCCCATGACTGGATTCTTTCGCTCGATGCCGATGAGGCGCTGAGCGAGGTGCTGGAGGCGGAGATTGGTGCCTGGAAACTGGGTGCGCCTGCCGCCGCAGGGTACACAATGCCGAGAATGGCGCAGTATCTGGGGCGGTGGATTCGGCACAGCGGCTGGTATCCGGACCGGAAGGTGCGCCTTTATGACCGGCGGCACGGGGCATGGGCGGGTGACTACGTCCATGAGAGTGTCCGGGTGGATGGCGTGCCCGGGGAGTTCAGCGGCGATCTGTTGCACTTCACCTGCGGGTCGATTGCCGAGCATTTGCGGACACTGGACAAGTACACGACGCTGGCGGCGAAGGAGATCCGGGAGAAGGGCAAGCCTGCCCCTGCGTGGAAGCTCTTCGTGAGTCCTGGGTGGACGTTCGTGCGGAGTTATGTGGTGCAGCGCGGGTTTGCGGATGGTCCGCAGGGTTTGGCCATTGCCTGGATGGCGGCGTTGTATGTGTACCTGAAATACGCGAAGGCGCGGGGCCTGGAATAATGCGGGTGCTGCAGTTGGACAGCGGCCGGGAGATGCGGGGCGGGCAGTGGCAGGTCCTGCGGCTGCACAGGGGGTTGCTGGAGCGCGGGGTGGAGTCCATGCTGCTGGCGCGCGAGGGCGGGGAATTGCTGCGGCGGGCGGCGGGCGAGGGGTTGCCGTGCGGACCACTGGGCGCGGCGGGCATGTTGGGCCGGTATGATCTGTTCCATGCTCATGACGCCAGAACGCATACGATGGCAGCGGTATGGTTCCGGCGGCCGCTTGTGGTGTCCCGGCGTGTGGCGTTTCCGGTGAAGCGCGGGTGGTTATCGCGCTGGAAGTACCGGCAGCCGGATTTATTTTTGGCCGTGTCAGACTTTGTGGCCCGGGAACTGAGTCTTGCTGGAGTGGAAGACGAGCGTATGGATACGGTCTATGACGGTGTTCCTGTGCCTGCGCATGTGGCGGCCGGGGACAAAGTGGTGATTCCACGGACCAGCGACCCGGCCAAGGGCATGGCTGTGGCGCTGGCGGGTGTGCAACTGGCCGGGATGGAGCCGTTGGTGGGCGATGACCTGGAAGTGGTGTTACAGGCGGCAAAGGCGATGGTTTACCTGTCGCAATCGGAGGGGCTCGGGTCAGGCATTCTGCTCGCCATGGCGGCCGGGGTTCCGGTGGTTGCCAGCGATGTGGGGGGGATTCCGGAGATGATTACGTCCGGCATCAACGGGATGTTGGTGAAGAACACGCCGGAAGCGGTTTGTGAAGGGCTGCGGCGGGTCTATCCGGGGATGGGTGTGAACGGACGGAACACGGTGCTCGCGCGGTTTACAGAGGCTCATATGGTGGATGCGACGCTGGCGTCATACCGGAGGGTTCTCGGCGCATGATGGAAGCTTTGCTGGCGGGGTTGTTCGGGTTGTTGATTGGCAGTTTCCTGAATGTTTGTATTTCGCGCTGGCCGGATGAGAAGTCGGTGGTGTCGCCGAGGTCGAGTTGCCCGAAATGCGGGAAGTTGATCCGCGCGTGGGACAACATTCCGCTGCTGAGCTTTTTGTTGTTGCGGGGGAAGTGCCGCGATTGCGGGGAGAGAATTTCGTGGCGGTATCCGCTGGTGGAGTTGTTGACGGCACTGAGCTTCTTCTGGTTCGTGGCGGCGCTGGGGTTGACGCCGGTGGGTGCGAAGTATTGCTTGTTTGCGGCGATCCTGATTGGTTTGGTTTTCAGCGATCTGGAAACCCTGCTGCTGCCGGATGAGTTTACGATCGGGGGCTTTTGGGTGGCGGTGATCGGGGCATGGTTTATTGGCGTGCCGGATTCCACCTTTCATCTGGTGAGTGACTTATCGCGCTGGCATCTTTCGGCGCACTGGCTGAGCGTGGGGGAAGCGTTGCTGGGGGGCTTGTTGCCGGCCTTTTCGCTGTGGTTCGGCGGCTGGCTGTTTGAGAAGATCCGCAAGAAGGAAGGCCTGGGGTTTGGCGATGTGAAGATGATCGCGATGGTGGGGGCGTTTCTGGGGCTGCGCGGGTGTTTGTTGACGATTGTGCTGGGGTCGGTGATTGGGTCGGTGATCGGGATCATTTACATCAAAGTTGCGAAGAAGGATGCCTCGGAGTATCAGTTGCCGTTTGCGGTGTTCCTGGGTGTGGGGGCGTTTGTGGCGGCGGTGGAGGGGCAAAATATGATCCGCTGGTATGAGAGCACGATGTTTCCCGCGCAGTAAGAGATATACTTCGCTTGATGCAACGGGCGATGCTCTCTATCCTGCTCTGCGGTTCTGCCCTGCTGGCCGCTGACCGCGAAGTGTTTCTCTGGCCGAACGGTGCGCCGGGCTCTGAAGGTCGGGATGTTCCTTCGAAAGTGGAGGCACCGAACAAGGCGCACGACACGATTCAGGTGTCGGGAATCCACAAGCCTTCTCTCACGGTGATGCTGCCTCCCGCGGGTACTGCGACCGGGGCCGCGATGATTATTGCGCCGGGTGGCGGGCACCGGTTTCTGTCGTGGGATACCGAAGGGTTGAATGTGGGGAAGTACCTGAATTCGATTGGCGTGGCGGCGTTCGTCCTGCAGTACCGCCTGGCGCGGGAAGAGGGTTCGAAATATCAGGTGGACGTGGAAGCTCTGAATGACTGCAAGCGGGCGGTGCGGCATGTGCGGGCGAATGCGAAGGCTTATGGTGTGGATGTGCACCGCGTGGGATTCATGGGGTTTTCGGCGGGCGGGGAACTGGCGGCACTGACCGCGACGCGTTATGACGAAGGCAAGCCGGACGCGGCCGATGCAGTGGAGCGGCAGAGTTCGCGGCCTGATTTCCAGGCGCTGATTTATCCGGGAGGCGCGGCGGCGAACTGGAAGATTGAAAAGGGAAATCCACCGGCGTTTCTACTGTGCGCGGAGAATGACAAGGGGCCATCGCAGAATCTGGCGGTGCTTTATACCGCGATGAAGCAGGCTGGCGTTCCGGTGGAGATGCATGTTTATGAGACGGGCGGGCATGGTTTCGGAATCCGGGAACATCCGGCTCGTCCGACGGTGATTCATACGACCTGGTATCTCAGGCTGGGCGACTGGATGAAATCGCGCGGCTATCTTAATACGAATTACGTGGAGAAGAAATGAAGCTTGTTCTTTCATTGCTGTTAGGTGTTGCCGTGGTGGCTCTGGTGGCGCAGGATGTGGTGCGGAAGCCGGGGGATTTGGGATTTAAAGATACGCCGATGCTGCCGGGCGGCAAGTGGCATGTGCATGACTCCGACCGTCCGCGCCCGAAGCAGATTACTCCGGGGGCGAAGTTAGGGGATGCTCCTTCTGATGCCGAGATTCTCTTCGACGGGAAGGATCTTTCGCAATGGATGCAGTACGGGAAGGGTGCCGATAAGGACAAGGTGGTGGCGCCGCAGTGGAAGATTGTGGATGGGGAACTGGTGGTGGCACCGGGAACGGGATTCCTGCTGACGAAGGCTAAGTATGGCGATTGCCAGTTGCATATCGAATGGGCAGCGCCGAAGGATGTGAAGGGGACGAGTCAGGCGCGCGGGAATTCGGGCGTATTTCTGATGAACCGTTATGAGTTACAGGTGCTGGATAGTTACAACGATCTGACTTATGCCGATGGCGGTGCCGGTGCGATTTACGGGCAGTTTCCACCGCCTGTGACGCCGATCCGGAAGACCGGTGAGTTCAATAGTTACGACATTATCTTCGAGGCTCCGAAGTTTGAGAACGGGAAGCTGGTGAAACCGGCTTACCAGACACTGCTGTTTAATGGCGTGGCGGTGCACTGGCATAAGGAGTTGCTGGGTAAGATGACTTATCGTCAGGTGGGTTATTACGAGCCGCACGGGGATGAGGAGCCGATTAGTTTGCAGGATCACAGTAATGCGGTGCGGTTCCGGAATATCTGGGTGCGCAGGTTGAAGCTGGCGGAGTGAGTGGGTTTTTGGGGGTGTGGCCGGCACGCACGTCAGAATGACGTGTGAACGTCCGGCTGGGGCGATGCGTTT
>CAIXXM010000157.1 GCA_903923395.1 uncultured Acidobacteriia bacterium | reverse complement strand
TATGTTGCAAAGAGGACGTTGATTGCTGAAACGTCCGCAACACCCTCACAAAGCTCGCCCCGGGGTGCGGTAGCCAAGCGGTAAGGCCAGAGTCTGCAAAACTCTTATTCATCGGTTCGATTCCGATCCGCACCTCCAAAAAACTCCCCGTAAAACCTTCCTAAACTCTTCCTGCTCAGCGGGATACGTGCGCTCTGTCGAGCGTGCGCTTCCTTGCGCTGTATCGCGCGAAATCCGGTCTTCTCGCGGTCTCATGTGGCCCAAATGTGGCCCGAAGGCGGGTGCGCGATGACGCGGTCCAGGTCATTCCCTTTGGTCTCTTCTGAGGCGGCTCCGCCGATGCCCGGGCGGCCGCTTCCTCCTGGCGTGTCATCCCTGATGAGGCCGTCCAGGGATGCTGCTGAGCGGCTGGAATGCGCGGTCATGGTCTCTGTCATTCGTGCGGTGTTGCCTGTGGTGGCGAACCGTACTCCGGAGCAGCAGGCTTCGCATGTCCTGGATGTCTTTGACTGCATCATGGCTGAGCGCCAGAGGAGGATGCCTCAATGACTGCGTTCCCGCAGCAGAACAAGGGGGGCACTGCATGAGCGCCATCCAGTGGATTGTCGCCGGAGTAATCGTGCTAGCTGCTGCAGTCGCTTTTGCGCTGGTCGATGATTGGGGCGGCGGAGGCGGTCCAGGTGATCCGCCGCGGCCATGGAAGCAGCCTCCTCCGCCGTCTCGGGCGAGCCGTCTGGTAGACGAAACCCGAACTGACTTAATAATCCGCATTCTTAGATACACCGACGCATGGGCAGAAGAGCGGGAGGCTAAGGGGCTGGCCGCTGAACCTCTTCGCGAAATGCGTTTATGCCTGGATCGGGTAATGGCGGAGTATGAGGCGGGTGACCGTCTGAAGAATTCGGCGGTGGCTGATGCTGCTCGGCTTTAAGTCCCGGTTTGAGCGCCTCGTTGAGTCCGGTGCGAAGCGGCATTCCTTCCGTGGTGATCGCAAGGTTCCGCCGCGCGTGGGCGAAATCTGTCATTGCTACGTGAATCCTCGTCAGAAGTCCATGCGCCTGCTCGGCCGCTGGCGTTGCTCGAAGGTCCAGGCGGCGAAGTTGCTGCCGGACTTGTTGCGCTCAGACAGAATGTTTGTCTTCATCGACGGCCAAGAGCTGACCGCAGATGAGGCCGATCAATTGTTCTTTGCGGATGGATTTCAAGAGGCTTGGCCTGGGCGGTATCCGTACCTGGCGCAGGCTGTGGCGTTCTGGTCCGGAAGGCTGCCGTTTACCGGATACCTGATTCATTGGGAGTGGAGGCTATGAATGCCTCTGAGATTCGGGAGGGTCATTTCTATCTTGCCAAGCTGGCTCGTCGCCGTAAGGTGTGCGTGAAGGTGTTGCGGCCGGGGGCTCGGGGTGCGTGGATGTGCCTCAATACCGAAACGGATCGGGAGGTCTGTGTGCCCTCCGCCGAGCAGTTGCTCGCTCCTTCGGTGCCGAATTTGTCCGCGGCCGTATTGATGGATCGCAAGCGGATTGCCGCGGGAGATCGAGATTAAGTTCACGGGTGACCTGTCCCGGAACCGGGCCTGACGGAGTCAGGTGAATTGCAGTAGGCGAACGTTGTGGGGCAAAACACACTCACGTCGAAGCTGGCACGCCCGCCAGCGCTGCACCTGCCCCCTGCCAGGCAACGCAGGGGAATTCCCTTTTGAGGCCAAACAGGAGCCAGCCATGGACCAACATACAGAGTCCCAATTTCAGATGATGCCGATCATGTTGCTGCAGGAGTCGCCGCGTAACCCGCGGAAGAGATTCGACCCGGCTGCGTTGCGGGAGCTTTCTGACTCGATAGCTCGACACGGGATTGTGACGCCTCTATTAGCTCGGCCTGTGGTTGACGGGATGTATGAGTTGGCAGCTGGCCACCGTCGGCATCGAGCAGCGCTGATCGCCGGTTTGTCTGAGGTCCCGTGCATTGTGCGCGAGATGGATGACATTACCTTTCTGGAGATTTTGACGGTCGAGAACCTTCAGCGGGAGGGTGTTCATCCTTTGGAGGAGGCCGCTGGCTATCACGAATTGCGTGAGTGTGCCGGTTACGACGTGGCCGCGATCGCGGATAAGATCGGGCGCTCAGAGGCGTACGTTCATGGGCGGCTGCGGTTGCTCAATCTGACCGTCGACGCTCAAGCGGAGTTCCTAGATGGCAATATTTCCTTCGGGCACGCGCGGATTTTGAGCTCTCTGTCGACGGAAAAGCAGGCCGAGGGGTTGAAGATTTGTTTCGAGGAGCGTGGTGGCCGTCGGGTGACTGCTCCTGTCATAGAGCTTAAGTCCTGGGTTGAGGATGAGGAGGGTGAGGATCTTTCCGATGCTCCTTTTGATTTGGCGGATGCGTCTTTGCTTCAGCGGGCTGGGTCGTGTTTGGCCTGTCCAAAATCATCTTGTGTGACTGGGCGGCTGTTTGCTGATTCTGGCGAAGATGATCTATGTTTTGACCGCAAGTGTTATGCCGAAAAGGTAAGTGCGTTTGTGGCTCGGCAGATAGCGGCGGGGGTCGTTCCGGTTTCGCGGGGTGAAAAAGTTGCCGGCGCATTGGCCTTTGGCCAATTTGTCCGGCTGGGTGGTCCCTCGGATTGTGCCTGTGCCGAAGCGTCTATCGAGGTTGGGGTGTATCAGAAGGGCATGCTCAGCTGGATCTGTAGGGATTCAGCGTGCGCGACGCATGCTCGCCCGAGTTCGGAGAGTGATGGGTCGGCTGTTTCGGCTGAGTCGCAATCTTTGAAGGCTGTTCGTGGTCCAAGCCTTGAGGAACTTCAGCGGCAGCAAGAGCAGAAGAAGGCATCCGACATTCGTGCCGAAGTTTTTCGCCAGGTGACTAAGTTGTGGGAGCCAGAAGTTCCGGACGCGATGCTGCGAACGATGCTTTTGTTGGCTGTGGTTGGTCAGACACCGGGTCACGGTGACTATTACTCGGAAATGGCTCGGCATCTTGGATTGAAGGTACCTTCGGACCTGTCCGCCTGGGAGGCCAATAAAGCAGCGCGTAAAGCTGTTTTTGGTCACTGTGTTGAGACTTCCGACGGTGCGCTCTTGAAGCGCCTTCTTCTTGACTATTTTGAGGATGAGCCGGAGGAATGGCAGGGAAGGCCGGATGCGTTGAAGATTCTGGCGGAAGATATTGGAGTTTCGTTTGAATTGGTGGAAAAGCAGTTGTTTCCACCTGTGAAGAAATCTAAGAAGACACCGAAAGCTGAAACGGAGCAGGCACCTGCTAAGAAGGGTCGCAAGGTGGCAGATGCGTGAGGAGCGGATTCAGAAGAATTTGAAGGTCATTCTCACTGAGGCTGAGTTGCTCGATCTCGCGCGAAAGATGGCAAAGGCGCAGGCGGATTTGATGGCTTCGCAGGACCGTAAGGCGGAAATCGTTTCCGAGTTGAATGCGGCGATTAAGAAGCATCATGCGGATGTTCAAGACTTTTCGCGAATTATTGGCAATGGCTATCTGTATCGTGATGTTGATTGTCGTGCTGTGTTTGATCATCCGGAGCCGAATTTTAAGACGATTATTCGTCTGGATGACTTCTCTGAGGTTGTTACTCAACGGATGACGGATGAGGAGCGGCAGCTTTCGATCAGGTTCTATGAGCGCACGCAGGAAGAAGCGGTTGAATCACCAGAAGAGCCGGTGGTTAGTGAGTTGGTCTGTTCTGTGTGCATGGGATCTTGCCAAGTAGGTGACTTGCTGTGTCCGGAGTGTAGTGGAACTGGGAAGCCGAAGGCGGATCCAGAATGAGGGTCCTTATCTCGACGGATGGCTCGGGCACTTCGCGCGGGCCTGGCGGTTGGGCGGCGGTGTTGCGGTACGGTGATCACGTCAAAGAGATCTCCGGAGCGGTCGACGAAGCGACGAATAACACTATGGAAATTACAGCGGCGATTATGGGATTGGCTGCTCTCCATCGCCGTTGCGATGTGGAGTTGATTTCGGATTCCGAGTATTTACTGAACGGAATAACGACATGGGTCCAAGTCTGGCGGCGGTCGGGCTGGGTAAACCGCGATCGCCAGCCAGTCAAGAACCGTGAGCTGTGGGAGGCGCTGGATAAGTACGCGTCACGCCACAACATCATCTGGACCTGGGTAAAGGGTCATTCTGGTCACGTCGACAATGAGCGTGCGGACTATCTTGCTGGCGAGCAGAGGAAGCTTCGCAAGCAGGAGTTGCAAGTTTCTAAGACAGAGTATTTGGAGGGTGCCATTGGCGCTTAGGGGCGTACTGACTCACAGGAAGACCAGGCGGTTAGCGCGCCTGCTGGATATATCCCAGAGTTTCGCGCTGGGAGTGTTGGAGGCTTTGTGGCATGTGACCGCTGAGCACCAGCTGGACGGCGGGATCGGCCGGATGTCGGATCGAGATATCGCCGATGAGATGTTCTATGACGACGATCCCGCGCGTCTAGTGCGGGCTTTGGTTGATTCGCAATGGCTCGATGAGTTGGCGGGGTGTCGATTGTATGTGCACGATTGGCATGAGCATGCTGACGAGCAGGTGCAGGGTCGGATGCTTCGGTGGACGCGATTGTTTGCGGATGGGACACCGCCGAAGGTGCGCAAGCTAGCGACAAAGGCGCGTGAAAGTGCGGTGGAGCGGTACCGTGCGCAATTCGGCGATGCCGTGGCGGATCGGATGCGTGGTAGCATTCATGACCCTGGCGATCCGGATGACAGTATTTCATCGGTGGTTGCTTCCCCTGGTGTTGGGGTAGGTTGCGTGCACGATGTGCACGATGTGCACGATGCGCACGATGCGCACGATGCGCATCGTGCGCACGATGCGCACGATGCGCGTATCCAGAGCCAGAGCCAGAGCCAGAGCCAGAGCCAGAATCCAGAGCCAGACGAACGAACACAGGAGATTGTCCAAGTTCCGAAGAAGCCTGCTGCGATGGGGCCTCAGATCGTTCGTTCGTATCGCAATCCCCGTTCGGATCTGCCGATTGCCGCGATGGCGGAGGAGTTGGTCCGGTTTATGAGCTGTGATGGGCAGCGGCGCGTCAAGCCGCCGGATGAGGCCGTTGTGGTGCGTTGCATCGAGGCGGCGCCGGGCGTGCCGATGCGCGAGATTTCCGAGTATCTGGCGAGTTTGTACAAGGCCGAGCAATCGCCGCGGCATGCGGCTGGGCCGAAGAGTTACGCGTGGTTTCCCGCCGTGTTGGCTGTGAGATTTCGTGATGGTCCAGTAAGTGCTTTCGGGTAAGTTCGGGAATTTTGCGGAAAACATTTGACTACGGTTTTGCTTTGGTGTTAGGGTTTTAGCTGAAGCGCAAGTGAAGTTACTCGCGGTTCTCCTCGCCCCTGGGGTCAAAGGTGGTTGGTCTGAGACGGCAGGCTCCGTACAGCACCATAGTTCCGTCCGAACACCCTCCCTATAAACTCCTAACATGCTCTCTGGCGAATCGTTGATTATTGCGCTGAGGCGTACTCAGTCAAATGTGAAGGTTGTCTGCGGTCAGACAGCCGAAGACAAGACTCCTGCGGATGTCGAGCGGATGGTGTCAAGTGCGGCGGATTGCTGGGAGGGTTTTGGCAGTGCTCGAAGGGTCCGCGGGGTGCGTAAGGTCGCAAGGGCTGCAACGTGGCAGAAGTGCTGGCGAACCTCGGAGGCAAGTGTGCTCGGTGTTACGCCTTGAACCTTCCAGGGCGCGCCTGTAATTGTGGGGCTGTCCATGCTGGTAGTTGTCCCAATGGCTTGCGGGTTCGACGTGGCAAGACTAAAGAGCGCGGCTACGGCGGTGACTGGCGGGTTCTGCGGGCGTATAAGTTGCAGCGGTCTCCGTTGTGTGAGATCCGCTCGCACTGTAATGGAGTGATGGCGGTCGAAGTGGACCATAAGGTCCCGATCGTGCAAAGGCCTGAGGGCCGTCTTGATCTCAGCAATCTGCAGAGCGCGTGTAAGTCATGCCACTCGGCAAAGACGATGCGTGAAGTAAACATGAAGGAGTAACTATGGCAGCTACAACGACTCGCGGTCTTTCGAAGATCGCCAGTACTTCGCCGGACTACAACAACCCACTCGTTACCGCTCACAATTCCGCGCTCGATGCGTTGGATGCGTGGAAAGCGGTCGAGGTAGACGCAGCCAGTGGAGCGATCGCATCGAAGGAAGGGAGCGTGTTCATCACAAAGGCTGGCGTTGCCGTGATGACGCTGCCGCTTCCGACTGCAGGCCTTCCCTCTGCCGGCGGTGACGATGGTAGGGAGTTGACTATCATCACCACTGGTGCCTATGCACATACCGTCACGACGCCAGCCGGTGGCCTGAATGGTGCCAGCCATATCGCGACGTTTGCGGCTGCCGTGGGCAATAACATCAAGCTCAAGGCTTACAACGCAGTCTGGTATGTAGAGAGTTCCATCGGCATCACCCTCAGCTAACCCCAGAGGGGGTAGGGGGGTCGAAAAACCCGCGAATAGGGCTTCGGTGACCGCGTCAAGCCCTAATGTGAAAATCCGCGTTATTAGTAAAGTTTTTGGTCCATGTTATGAGAGGTCGTAAGCCTAAGCCTATCGCTGCTCAGATCGCTGCAGGAGATCCGCGCAAGCGGGGTGTCCATGTACTCCAGAAGTTGCAGCAGTCGCAGTTGAAAGTGGCGAAGGGTCTGCCGGTGTGTCCGCGGCATCTCTCCGGTCGAGCCCGGGCTGCCTGGAATATGTGGGCGGTGGAGTTGGCGGCGATGGATCTTGATAAGCGTCCGGACGCGCAAATGCTCGAAGGTGCTTGTGTCGGGTATCAGCAAGCGGTCCAGGCAGACGAAATCGTCAAGAAGGAAGGGCTGATGGTCGAAGACAGGGCGCTGAAAGATGGCGTCGTGATTGTCCTTCGTCGTAAAGCTCATCCTGCGATCGCAGTAAGTCGAGCCGCCTGGTCTCAGGTTCGCTCGTTCTGCAGTGAGTTCGGCCTCTCTCCGGTCTCTCGCCAGCGTCTAGCGGCCGAGAAGCCGGAGAACGAAGCCGAAGATCTATTCTCTTTGCTATCTCAGCCACGCCAGCCGAGAGTCGCGTAAGCATGTGCCCTTTTCTGAGCCTCACGCCGATGCCGCTTGTAACTTCTTCGAGTTGGTGCTCAAGCACACGGCTGATGAGTATTACGGCAAGCCGTTCCTGTTGATGCCCTGGCAGGAAGAAGCTCTTCGAGAAATCTTTGGCAACGTCGACGCCGACGGTAACCGAATCATCCAAATGGCCTACCTAGAAGTCCCGAAAAAAGCCGGAAAGACCGAATTTGCTGCAGGCATTGTGCTCTTCGTCTTGGCGACTTCGACGCAGCCAGGGTGTCAAGTGTACGGGGCGGCCGCCGCGACTCGGCAGGCGATGAACGTCTATCGGGCCGCGTCGAAGATGGTTGAGCAATCGCCCGTCCTGCGAAAGCGCCTCGATCTTCGCCGGGGAACAAATCGCATCGTCCGACGCGATGACCGTGACAGTTTTTACGGCGCGATTGCCGCAGACGGCGATTTCGGCGACGGTGTAAATCCTTCCGTTGTCATCGCGGACGAAGTGCATCGCTGGAAGACGCGTAAGCAAATGGAGAACTGGGACGTCCTCTCCAATGGCGGCATCACTCGCGGCCAGACGCTCACGCTGGCAATTACGACTGCCGGTGTCCAAAACGATTCTCCGCTTGCCTGGCGGCTGCATGAGAAAACGCGCAAGGTGCGCGATGGAATCGTGAGTGATCCGAAGTTCTACGGGCGGATTTACTCCGCCGATCCGACAGATGATCCAGGTGACCCGAAGACCTGGATTAAAGCGAATCCCAGTGTCAAAGAGAATGGCGGCTTCCTCGACCTGGAGCGAATTCGCGAGAAGTATGAGAGCCACGTCGCGGAGGGTGATCTCACTAGCTTCAAACGCTACTTCCTGAACCTCTGGGACCAGAAAGAATCCCGTTGTATTGATCTGAATAAGTGGGATTCCTGCGCTGGCTGGACCGCGCAGGGCCTGCTGCCTGTCGGTGCGTCTTCCAAGGTCCGCACTCTCCCGGACGATCTCATGACAAAGTTCCTCGCTCGACCCTGCTGGGCGGGCGTCGATCTCTCGATGAGCACGGATCTCACGGCTGTGTCGTTTGTTTTCCCATGTGATGACGGCGGTTACGATGTCCTGCCGTTTTTCTGGACGCCCGCAGAGGGGCTCCGAAAGCGCGAGCTCACGGACGGTATGCCATACCAGGCCTGGGCAGATCAAGGCTTGATTGAGCTGGCTGAGGGCGCAGTAATCGACTATCGAGATATCCGTGCGCGGCTCGAATGGGGTGCTCAGTTGTTCGACCTGCAGGAGATCTGCTTTGACCCGTGGAACTCCCGGGAGCTGTCGACGAAGATGATCGAGGATGGTCACCGGTGCACCGAAATCCGCCAGGGATTCTCTACTCTGTCTGGGCCGTCCAAGAAGCTTCTGGAGTTGGTTGCCGGCGGAAAGCTGTATCACGGTGGTAACCCGGTACTGCGCTGGAATGCGAGTTGCTTGTCGGTCAAAGAGGCCAATGACAATCTGATCTTCCAGAAGCCGGAGCGCCAGCGCAACTCCGCGCGGATCGACGGAATCTCGGCGACCGTGAACGCACTCGCTCGCGCAATGGTGGCCGTTGAGGCCAATAACTTCCAAATGGAGCTCTGGTAGATGGCTTTGCTGACAGGCGTATTTTCCGAGTTGCTAGCCGAACAGCGCAGCTTGATCGAGCGGCGTAGTAGTCTGGAAAACCCGCAAACGCCGTTGTCTTATCCGGCGGAATGGCTTCTGGACGCCTGGGGTGGCGGCCGTACTGACAGCGGCATTCGGGTAAGTGAATTGACCGCTTTCCAGGTCAGTACCTTCCTCTCCTGTTGTGATTTGATTGCTGGTGCCATTGCTTCGCTCCCTTTTCATGTCTATGAGCGAAAAATCTCTAAGGTAACTGGCCGGTCAATTCATGCGGCAGCGTATGATCATGAGCTCTATGATTTGGTGCACGTCGAGCCAAATGATGAAATGTCGCGCTCCGTCATGATCAAGGCCTCCTTGCTGCACGGGCTGGCCTGGGGTAATAGTTATATCGAGCTGCAGAGGGATGCGGGCAATGGTGTGTCGGCAATGTGGCCACGCAATCCCTACAAGACCAAGCCGTATCGCGTCTTTCAGAAGATGGTACTGGAGCCGGTCGCATGGCGTCCGTATCCGGTTACTCTGCAGCCGGGGCAGCTCTGCTACCAGACCACCGACGGTCTCGATCAATACGACGAAAGTGAAATCGACCAGAAGCTCGGCGGCGGTCGATTGATCGCGGCAGAGGATATGCTCGCTGTTCCGGGGCTCTCGTTTGACGGCCGCATTGGTCAATCTACGGTCTGGCTGGCTCGGCAGACGCTGGGGTTGGCTCTGGCCACGGAGAAGTTCGGAGCTAAGTATTTCAGTAACTATGCTCGGCCCGGTGGCATTCTCACCGCGCCAGCGCAGATGACGGAACCGCAGCGGGAGCAGGCCAAGCGGAGCTGGCAAGAGGCGCAAGGCGGGGAGAACTCGCACCGGACCGCTATGTTGCCATCGGGCTGGGAATGGAAGCCGATGTCTAACAATCCGGAAGAAGCTCAATCTGTCGAGACTCAAAAACAGATAGACAGGCGCATCTGTGCGATCTTGCACGTGCCGCCGCATATGGTGGGCGATGTCGACAAGGGGCGGAGTAATACAGAGCAGCTCGCGCAAGAGTTCATTCAGTACGCTCTGCAGCCTTGGCTGACTGCGATCAAGCTGGAGTGGAAGAGGAAGCTCTTCCCGCGGACTTCGCGTGGGAAAAACCCATACTTCGTCGACTTCGATCTATCCGACATGCTTCGTCCGGATGCCGCGAGCCGTGAAAAGTACTTCGCGACTGGCCGCCAGTGGGGCTTCCTCAATGCGAACGACTGCCGGGCGGTTGAGAAGCTCAATCCCATCGAGGATAAGTCCGGAGAAGAGTTTTGGATGCCGATCAATATGACGCTGGCTACCACGCCACTGGATCCCAGCTCACAGGATGGCGCTGGAAACGGCAAGCCGGACGCAAAACGAGGTTTGATGTTCCGCATGTTTGAGGACTGCGCGGGCCGACTGGCCGCCCGGGACAAGCGGGATCTCAAAGCAGTTGAGGGTATCTTCGGTTCTCTCCTTGATGCCATGCATGTCGATTGTAGGTATGACGCGCGTCGGGAGATGTCGCTCGGTGAATTCCCTTCGAAGGAATCAGATCGCGCAATCGCTGACTATCTCGGAGGCCTCCGCGATCGCTGGGCTGCAGGTGTGCCGGCGGAGCAGGTCGAGCCCGAATTCCGCAGGGCCTGGAATACCATCCGCATCGCTGTCTATCGAGAGGCCGGTGCGGCAAAAGCAAAGGAGCCATCCGTTGTCCATTAACTTAAAACCTGAACCAAACAAGCGTGAACTGCGCACTTTCAGAGGTGTAGAGCTCCGGGCCCAGCAGGAGGACGGCCAGAATTATCTATCTGGCTATGCTGCAACGTACAACACTGTGAGTGAAGATTTTGGCTGGTGGCGCGAGCGGATTATGCCTGGCGCATTTGACCGCGCGGTGAATAACAAGCAGGATGTCCGGCATCTGATCAACCATGATCCGAATCAAGTGCTCGGGCGGACCCTTTCCGGGACCACTGAGCTGAACAGCGATGCCACTGGCCTCTGGTTCCGTACCTTGCTCCCGGATACTTCTTTCGCTCGTGATCTCCTAGTCTCGGTCAATCGTGGCGATATCAGCGAATGTAGCTTTGCTTTCATCGCGGCGCGGCAATCTTGGGTGGAAGACGAACTTACGGACGATCCTTCCATGGAACGCATCCGGCAGCTCGAAGACGTGGATCTCTACGATATCTCGATCGTGACTTATCCTGCCTACCCGGGCACCTCCGCGGAGGTCAAGATGCGCTCTATGTTCCCGGATGGCATCCCGTCCGAGATCGCCCAGCGCGAGAAGCGCGATGCAGGCTGTGAATGCGAGTGTCCGGAGTGTCTCGATGGCGACTGCGGTAACTGCACGGACGAAGACTGCCTCGATCCCAACTGCCGCTGTATGCGCGCAGCGAACTGGAAGAGTCGGGCGGAAATGCGCCTGGAGCTGGCGCAGGCTGATTAAAGAATTTTGAGAACGGCGCGGGCTGCCGCTGCGTTGAATCGCGAGTCCGTTCTCTTGCAATGAACCGCAGGGCGCGGTTGGAACCACGAGTCAAACAAAACAAGGAGAAGTTATGTTACTTAGCAAAGCGCGCGAGCTGCGCGAAGAGCGAATGAAACTGGTGAAATCTGCTCATGCCCTGCTTGAAGCGGAAAAGAACATCACCGGGGAAACTCGGTCGAAGTTTGACCAGATGATGAAGGATGCTGATGGGATGAAGGCGGATATCGACCGCTTTGAAATGGTAGAAGCTGCCATCGAAGACCGTGGCGCGGCTCCGCCGAACGGTCGCCCGGGCGGTGCCTCCGATCCTGCCAGGGAAAAGGAAGAGCGCCATCGCAAGCTGTTCCGCTCCTACCTGATCAATGGCATGGGTGGTATGGATTTCGAAGACCGCATGGCGCTGCAGAAGGAATATCGCGATTTGGGTACCGGCGGAGGTAACGCTCTGCAGGGCACTGGCGCGGGATACTTTGTCCCGGTTGGCTTCGTTAATGATGTAGAGCAGGCCATGAAGTACTTCGGGCCCATGCTGGACGTCGCAACTGTCATGCCCACTGCTTCGGGTCAGCCGATGCCGTATCCGACTGATAACGACACCAGTAATTCTGGTGAGCAAATTGGCGAAAATGTACAGGTGACCGCGCAGGATGTCACCATTAGTGCGGTGCAGTTCGGCGCCTACAAGTTTTCTACCAAGATGATCAAGGTGTCCTTGGAGCTGTTGCAGGACAGCGCCTTCGATATCGAGTCCTATCTCAAAGAGAAATTTGCAGTCCGCCTGGGTCGCATTGTTAACACGAAAACGACCATCGGGGCGGGCTCCGGATCGGGTACGATCAACGGCATCATTACTGCTGCCGCGGCTGGTCCTATGGCAGTTGGTTCGTCTACCAACGATGGCGGATCTGGCACGGCGGCAAACTCCATCGGTTCCGATGACCTCATCGAGCTGGAGCACTCCATCGACATCATGTATCGCCGCGATGCCAAGTACATGATGCATGATTCCACGCTCAAGTTCCTGAAGAAGCTCAAGGACAAGTACGGCCGTCCGTTGTGGCTTCCGGGTCTCGCTGTTCGTGAGCCGGACACAATCAATGGCTATGGCTATGCCGTGAATAACGACATGGACACCATCGCCACCACCAAGAAAACCGTCGCTTTCGGAAATCTCAAGAAATACGTCATCCGCCAGGTCAAGGAGCTGTCTGTTATGCGCCTGGACGAACGGTATGCGGATTTCGGTCAGGTCGCGTTTATCGGGTTCGCCCGGTACGATGGCAACCTGGTGGACGCCGGCACAAACCCGGTGAAGTACCTGGTGCAGGGATAAGTCGCAGTCCTTCACCGCTTTCCCGGGTCCTTTGGGGCCCGGGGTTTTCTCCCAATGATTCACGATACCTGTGATTACTGTTTCCGCGACTTTGGCCGTCAAGCCGAAGTTCCAGCGATCTGCCTGAACTGTGGACTCCAAAATGTGCGTGAAGTCGCTGTCAAGCCTGTACCTCAAACTGCCATGAAGCCAGCTCCCCGCCCGCGCGGCAAGCGAATCGAGGTCAGATAGATGGGATATTGCCGTCAGATTGCGCTGCCGACGACTGAGCCTGTCAGTGTAGAGGAGGCTAAGTCGTTCCTGTATCTACCCTCTAATTCGAGCGGTCAGGATGACTTCATCTTGGGCTCGATTCAGGCCGCCCGCGAGATGGCAGAGATTCTTACGAATCGAGCCCTCGCAAAACGCCAATTCGTGATGGTCCTGGACTCGCATCCGTACTATACGGACACCATCGGAAGCCAGCTTGCATATCCTCCGAGTTACTACAGCCTGCCGCGCTTCAGCACGACTCTTTGGAACTACTCGCAGATGATCAAGTTGCCGTTCTCGCCGGTGATCTCGGTCGACGCGATGGCTTCCGTTGCGCCGGATGGCAGCATCACAACGATGAATCAAGACGTGGATTTCGTGTTGGACCGGATTTCGGAACCCGCGCGGATCTTCCCTCTTCCTGGTAGGTTTTGGCCTCCGGATCTGTATGTGGCGAACGCTCTACAGATTACTTTCACTGCCGGATATACAGCCGATCCGGCGGCCACGGATTCGCATACCTCGACCGGTACAAACCAGCAGACGACCTCGAAGATTGTGAGCGGAGTGCCTCAGCTCATTCGAATGGGGATTCTTAACCTGGTCGCCTATTGGTTTCAGAACCGCGGGGCCTCCGATGTTCCGCCGGCGATCGAGAAGCTCTTTCTCTCGCAGGCTGTAATTGATTTCGCTCCCATTCGCGGATAACATGCCAGCCTTAGTACAGATTCGCAATAACTTTCCGGTAATCGACGTCGGCCGCATGAGGCACACCGTCACGATCCAGCAGCAGGCTGTCAGTGGTTTCGACGCCGGCGGGCAGACGGTGGCCTGGAGTGATTTCCTTACTGACGTGCAGGCGGCGATTGAGCCTGTTCGTGGCACCGATGTAATCCGTGCCGGACAAACCACTGCGCAGTTGTTTCTGACCATTGGCATCTGGTTCCAAGCGGGTATTCTGCCAAACATGCGCGTTGTTAATGTCAGCAATGGCTCGATGTATCTGATTCAGAATGTCGAAAATGTGATGGAGCAAGATGTCGTTTTGCTGCTGACCTGCATCGGCATCGGGAGTAATGGCTAAATGAAAGTCACCTGTATCTGCCCTACAACTGCCAGCCGTTTGACCTGGCTCGCGGCTGCCCTGGAGTGCTTCCGGGCCCAGACTTATCCAGACTTGGAATTGATCATTGTCGGCGATGATGACTCCGCCGCGTCATTGGTCGAGGGCGATCATCGCATCCAACTCCTGGTGCTGCCGGAGGTGGTGGGCGTCAAGCGAAACTTCGCGTGTGCTCATGCTGCTGGCGAAGTAATCGTACATTGGGATGATGATGATTTCTCGTCTCCGGAGCGGATCGTGTTCCAGGTCTCGCGGCTGCAGGAGAGCGGTAAGTCTGTGACTGGGTTCGGGTCTATGAAGTTCACGGATGGTGAAAAGTGGTGGCTCTATTCGGAGGGTGGTCTCTTCGGCCTCGGCACGTCGCTTTGTTACCGTCGCGCGTGGTGGCAGGAAAACCGATTCGAGCCGCTCAATGTCGGGCAGGATGAGGAATTTGTGTCGCGCGCAATCCGCGCGCGAGTAATGGATTCCGTGCCGGCCGGTGATTTGATGCATGCCTCGATTCACGCGGGTAATACATCGCCACGCACGCTCACTGGAGATAGCTGGACCGCGCTGTGATTGAGCAGGGAATCGCAAAGCTAGTGCAGGGCACCGCGGCGGTGGCTGCGATCGCGACGGCCGGCGGTGGCTTCCTGGGCCAGCTCCCGAAGGGGCAATTGGATCTCGGGCCTACTTGGACGATGTCTATCGTGACAGATCCTTCGGACTACAGTCTTACTGGTCCGGTGGATCTTGGCAATACCACGATCCAGATCGATGTATTCGCGCAAACTCCTGCAGTGTGCCTGCAGCTCGCGCGGGTAATCAATAGCGTGCTCTCGGGATATCAGGGCGCACTCACTGATTCGGACGCGGTCTATGTCAATGGCTGTTTTCAGACCGACAAGAAAGACTTTTTCGACGACGCCAGCCGGACGTACCGGCGCATGTTGGAGTACCAGATTTTTCACAACTAAGGAGTAAGTATGTCCGCAACGCAAGCCGTAATCGGCTATAACAGTAAATTCTGGACGGGGGTGGCTGGTTCGCCCATCGCGTATACGGCTGTGGCTGAAGTCAATCAGATTGACCTTCAGGACTATACCGTGTCCGAGATCGACGCCACGCATCTGACGTCTCCATCTTCGACCGAAGAAGTGATTCCTGGTCTGATCAAAACCGGAACGATCGACATCATGGGGAATTACATCGGCGATTCGACGCAGCAAAATCTGGACAGCTTGGCGGTCGGTCGGACCGTATTTCCGTTCAAGGTCACGACGCCTGCCTCTGGCAGTACGACCCTCACGGTCACCGGGACCGGATTCTTCATCAAGATGCAGAAGGGTCCGATCGAACCCAACAAGAAGACTGAGTTCAAGGCGACGGTCAAGGTCTCTGGCGTGCTGACTTACGCTGTTGCCTAAATGACTCTGGCTGAGCATTTCACCAGGCCGGTCGAGATCCATCTATTGGGTCGCGCCTGGCGCTTGGTGTTCACCTACCGGGTGCTGCTCAGCTGTGAGGAGCTACTGCGGGATCTGGCTGGGATCTCCGCAGTTGGTTTCCGGCGCGTTGTTTGGCTGTTGCTGCAACGCGCCGGAAGTAATACCTCGCTGCTCGATGTAGGCGGCGCTGTTAAGCGGATCGAGGCCGCGGTGATTCATGCCGCTGTGCTCGATGCCTTCCGCGCTTCTCTTCCGGATCCCAAGGAAGAGGGGCCGGCTGGCGGTGAGGATATCAATTTCCTCGAAACCTGGGCCATCGCTCGCCATGCTCTCCGACTCACCGACGACGAATGGCTCGACATGACCCCGCGGCAACTGGCGGCGCTGCAGGTCCAGCGAATGCACTCTCTGCAGCGAGAAGAGCTGCTGATGGGCATCTTGGCTGCGGCGATCACGAATTCTGGCATGGCAAGGCCAAAGAAGCCTATCAAGCCCGAAGATTTCATGCTTCACCCATTCGAGCGGAAATCGCAATCCATGGGCGAAGCTTTGTTGAATAAGTTACGAAATCTGCCGCCAGGCGCGGCGAAAGAGGAAAAGGCTTTATGACGGTGGAATGTAACGGGGCGACGTACCAGCTCGAATATGATCTCAACGCATTCTGTGAGGTGGAGAAAGAAACGCAGTTGAATCTGTTTTCCTCGCTGAATCAGGGTCTCTCTATGATCCTGTTTCGTGCGGCGATTTATGCGCTGTTGAAACCTCGGCAGCCTGAAATTACTTTGTTCCAGGTGGGTGTGTTGGTCACGCCGAAGAATATCGGCATTTGGACTGGGGCATTTCGCGAGATCTTCGAGGCCTAAAACTTGCCTCAAGCCCTGGTGTCAATTGTCGGACTTGATGACGTTCAAAAGATGCTTTCTGAGATGCCCAGGTATGTAGTGGTGTCCGGTTTTGCAAGGGCGCTAAAGGCGGGCGCGGATATCATTGAGCAAACCCTGCAGGTGATGACTCCGGAGTCTGATTTGGACCGAGACGGCGGAAAGCATCTAGTCGATTCGCTTGTGATCGATGTGCAGGTCGATTCAGATGGCCGGGGTGGTTACGCCGAAGTGGGTTATGGATCGCAGGGTTACAAGGCCAATATGGTCGAGTACGGACATGTGATGGTTACTCATCAGGATCAGGGCAAGAAAGAAGTGGGCTTTGTGCCACCGCATCCCTTCATGCGGCCTGCATTTGAGCAATCCGGTGACGCGGCAATCGCGGCAATTCAGGAATCCATTTTGCGAACGGTGAAGCAGGAGTATCCGAATGGCTAAGAAGGCCGGCCAGGTAGTGATTAATTTGTCTGCGGGGACGGCGCAGTTCCTGGCGGATATGGATAAGGCCAATGCGGGCTTGCGAAAATTTGGCGTTCAGGGTGCGGAAGCCAATAAGCATATGGTCTCGTCCATGCAGGCCTCCAGCGCGGCTATTCGTGAGCTTGAAGGTAACTTCAATAACAATATTCGTGCGGTGGAGCGATTCCTTGCAACCACGCTTGGTCTCGGGCCAGCTCTGCAGGCGGCGTTCCCAATGGTCGGCGCGATCGCTTTTGGCGCGTTGGTTGTAGAAATGGGAGAGAAGTTCAAGAAGTATGTCGAGGATGTCCGCTATGGTGCGGAAATCATGCGGGCTGCGTATGCTGACTTGAATGCTCCGTTGCGACTCACTAATGATGAGTTGAAGGTGGCGAATGATCGCCTGGAGAATGATATTGCCAAGCTCGAAGGGCGGCGGCAGAACACTCTGAAGCTGGCATTGGATGAAGCGAAGGTAGCGGCTGATAAGTTAGCCGCATCGCTCGAAAAAGACATGGATGCGGTGGTGAAGCTGTTCCGAGAGAAAACGATTTTCGGAACTTCGGATATCGAGGAGAATCTCGGCGGCGTATCTGGTTTTGGTGGATTTCGTGCGCAGGTGGCGAAAGCCTTTCAGGAGGAGCAGCAGAAGCTTTCAAAGGCAACCACAAAAGAGCAGAAAGATGCGATCTTCCAGCAAAGTAATCAGCAAATTCTGGCTTTGTACGACGGGCAGATAAAGGCCGTCAAGGCTGCTGCTCAGAAATCACGGGACTCCTTGGCTTCCATGGCAGGGGAGGGGCTTCTTCTGCCCGGTCAATCCTCAACTACTAGTCCGCGCATCGAGAAGCTTGATGCTTTGGCGCGAAATCTGGAAGCAGAGCGTGAGAAGGTGCAATTGACAAGCCAAAACTCAACGCTGACAGACCGCAAAGAGGAATTGATTGCTGGTCGCAATAATGCCAACCTGGATCGTCCCTTCCGCGACAAAATGCGCGAACTGCAGGCTCAGGCAGAAGAGGCCGGGTTGAGGAGTAAGGCGGTTGGGCTTTCGGAGTATGAAGCTCGATCTCTGGATTCGTATGCCAATGCGGTGAAGGTGATCCAAGAAGTCAACAAGGCCCTGGACATTCACAAGCAAAAACTCACTGCAGAGCAGGAAGGTGAGATCATTTCCGCCGTTGCCACTGTCGACCATATCAAGGGTGAGACGGCATTCGCTGGCAAAATCCATTCCACGGTCGAGACAATTGACGAAAGAATTAAAGCGCAGCAGTTGCTAACTGCAGCAATCGGGCAGGGGTATGAAGCCACGAAAAGAGCCTATGTCGATTCGCAGATGTTGGAGGTTCGCAAGGCTTATCCGGACCGTCCGGAATCCGATTTTGATGGAATTCGCGCAAAGAAAGCCGCTGAGTTCGAAGCCCAACATGAGGCGCAGGTAAAAGCCTCTGTGCAGGCGCTGGAGCTGCAAATCGAGATGGAGCGCCAACTCGCGCGAGTGCAGTCGCAGGGCGAAGAGGCGGTCAGGCGGGTTGCTCTGGCGTATAAGCTCCGTGAGTTGTATGCGCGGGACGCGAGTCAGGCTGAATTGCAGCGGGCAATGGATGAGTATGTGGCGTCATCGAAGAATTCCGGTGCAAAGCGGCTGTCGGATCTGGATCAAGAGATCGCGGGTGTCCAGCGACTCACTGCCGCGGTGCTTGGGGGTGCGGAAGCGCAGCGCAGGGCGCAAGAGGCTAATCAGATTGCTGCCATCCGCCGGCGCGGTGGTCCAGGTGTCGACGCGGAAATCGAGAAGCAGAAACAGTTGAATGCCGTCGAGCACCAGCGGGCCATCCTGCAGGAGGCGGTCCGAACCGGCATCCAGTACCAGGATCAGTTGGAATCCCTTGATCAGCAGATCGCTGCGCTGAAGGCTGAACAGGATGCTGGCCGCGGCAACCTTGCGGTAGCAATCTCACTCCGGAATCTTGAAAATGAGCGGCTGAAGACGCTTGCCAATCAGTTGCTGGCTATGGGTGGCTATCGAAATGCGATGCGGGCCTTTTTCCTCGAAATGCAGCAGCAGAGCGATCGCGTAGCGCGTGCAATCCACGATGCCATGGATCAGGCCTTCAATGGCGTGGCCGATAACTTCGCGCGGCTGTTGACTGGCCAGAAATCCTCATTCGGCAAGCTCTTCCAGAGTATCGGTGAGGGCCTGATTAGCGCTGTGATCAAACAGGGCATCCAGGCTGGAATCAAGGCAATCGGAAATACTTCCATCGGTCGTAAACTCGGGATCGGAAAAACGGCACCCACGGGAGCCCAGACAGACCCGATCTGGACTAAGCGAGATGGGCCCTTGGGTACAGAGGCTGATCCGATTTGGGTCACGATGGCCTCACCTGGCGCTCTGATGGGTACGCAGCTGGGCACGGCCGCGTCTGTGTTGGGTTCCCTGGCGTCCGGCATCGGGGGTGGCTTTAGCGGTTTCGCTGGCTGGGGCGGCGGTAGTCCAAGTCTTTCCGGCATGCGCGCTTCCGGTGGTGACGTCGATCCGAGCGGTGCGTACCTGGTCGGTGAGAACGGTCCGGAGATTCTCGCCGGGGTAAGTGGTCGAGTTTTCTCAAATCCGCAATCCAGTAAGATGCTGCAGGGCGCGGGCGGCCATGTCTACAACCTTGCGATTGACGCTCGCGGCGCCGATGAAGCCGCAATCTATCGGCGGGTGTATTCAGCCGTCGTCGCTGCGCATAAGTCCGCGATCGGTGGCTCGGTGGTTGTCAATATGGAACGTATGAAGAGGACTCCGCAGTAATGTCAACGTTCAAAGGCTGGAATATCATCTCGATGCCGGCTTCTCCCTCGCCACGCTCCATCGAGTGGAACGCGCAGGATGTGGTGGCGGCGAATACCAATCCGTTCACCGGTGGCCAGCAGTTCTATGACTGGCAGGCAGCCTGGCTCGAATGTCAGATTACGATGCCGCCGCTCACGAATGACCAGGCGCAGGAATGGATTGCGTTCCTGATGCAGGCACAGGGTATGGCGAACGTCTTCCAGTTCGGCGATCCCCTGGTGACGGCTCCGAAAGTCGCTTCTGGATCTCCTGTGGTCCATGGTGCCAATCAGACTGGCAGGCAGCTAATCACCGCAGGCTGGGATATCAGTGGGGATAGTTACTCCATCGCTCCGGGGGACTGGATCCAGATCGGCTATCGCCTCTACCGGTCTCTTAGTTGGCAAACGCCTGATGGCAGCGGCATAGCCACTCTCGATATCTGGCCGCCCTTGCGTGAATCTCCGGCAAACGGCGACGGAATCACCATTGCCAACACGAAGGGTCTCTTCCGACTGGCGGCCAATCAGCGCAAATGGTCTGTCGATCAGACCTTAGTTTATGGTCTAAGTTTCTCGCTCCGGGAGGCCTTGTAGGTGCCACGCAATCTCAGCTCCAGCATGCTGGCGGAGCTGAACAAAGCAATCCTCCGCCCTGTCCTATTCGTGGAAATCACGATGGCAAATGAAACCGTGTACCTCTGGAGTGGCTATAACTACTTCTCCTGGAATGGGCATAGTTGGGCAGGTGTCGGGTCGCTCGGCGGGATCTCGGTGATCGAGGAAGCCGGTACCGTCGAAGCCAAAGGCATTACTCTGACGCTCAGTGGTTTTGATGCCGCTCTCCTCGCGGATGTAGTCGGTCACTTCCGGCTGGGCTTACCCGTGTTGGTTTATCTGGGTGTCATGGATCAGTCCAATCAGCTGATCGGGACTCCTGTGGTGGCATGGGCCGGTCGGATTGATCAGCCTGTCATCGACGTTTCGCAGACTGCAGCCGAAATTAGCATCAACTGCGAGAACCGACTGCTCGATATGAACACCTTGGTTTACCGGCGCTACAACAATGAAGATCAGCAGATCGATCATCCTGGCGATCGCGCGTTTGAGTTCGTGAATTCGCTGCAGGAAATCACCATCTACTGGGGTCGGACCCCAAACTCCACTAACAACGTATGACGCGTTCTGTAGCTTGGCAGGCCGATTTATCGGCCTTCCTGAGCCTCAATCAATATCGGAAATTCGAGTATGGCCAGTGGGACTGCTGTCTCTTCGTCTGCGATGCGATCCAGGTGATGACTGGCGTCGACGTCGCGGAATGGTTCCGCGGGACTTATTCGAATCGCCCGGGCGCTGTCCGGCGACTGCGGGAGTTCTGCGGCAAGGCCTCCTTGTTGGCGGTGGTCCGGGAAATTACCAGGGCGAATCAGATGACCATGTGTGGGGTGCTGCAGGCGCGGAGGGGCGATGTCGTGTTAGTGCGGCGTGGGTGCCGGGTGTCGCTGGGGCTGGTGGCGATGAATGGCAAGGATGTAATCGTTGCATCGCGTAAAGGCCTGTGGCGGATTCCGATCTCTGAGGCGTTGAGGGCCTGGCATGTCTAAGTTCGTCGGGATTATTGTCGGTGTGGCTTTGGTCGTCGGAGTGATCGCCAGTGCTGGTACACTCGCACCGCTCCTGGGCGCTGCCGTGTGGGGCCCGCTGTCAAGCGCTCTAGTGACGGCGGGTGCAGGTATGGTTCTGTCGGGCCTGGGCACGCTATTGGCTGGTGGTGGGCCAGGCGGCAATGCGAATGGCGCCGCGGGTCTCGCACAAGCGACTCGCAACGCCGTTGCGCCATGGAATGTCATTTACGGTCGGGCTAAGGTCGGCGGCACTATCATCCATATTCATTCGTTCGGGGATTCCGATAAGTATCTCGACCTGGTGATGGTCCTGGCTTGTCACGCCTGCCAGGGTATAGATGCTCTGCTCTTTGATGGTCAGCGGGTCCAGATCGACGAAAGCGATAAGACCAGCTTCACTCCGACGCAACAGGCCATTGCTATCTCCACGATTACTCGTGCCAATAACGTCGTCACGGTCGACCTTGCCAACAATATTCCCTATCTGATGGCCGGCGATTATGTGTATGTCGAGGACGTGACTGGCGACCAAACGATGAATGGAAAGTGGCCAGTAGAGCAGGTTGTGTCGAGGACTACCTCCGGCGCGGGCTCAATCACATTCACTTATCTGGTGGGTGGCACGGCAGATACTTTCAGTGGTCAGGGTCAAGTTAGAACCGCCTGGCCGGACTATGGTCGCAAGGTCTACTGTGAGGCCTTGCTTGGCGATCACACCGCTACCTTCGAGGGCATGCTGTCCGGCACGCCAAATGACGGCGATACTGGCGACTTGATTCAGGATGGCTCGAATCCCTGGACGGCGGCACACAAAGCGCTCGGCAAGACCGTAGTGTTTCTCCGGCTGCACTACAACGACAAGATTTTTGCCGGTGGCATTCCTCAGATCAGCTTCATTGTCCGGGGGAAGAGTGATATCTATGATCCGCGGCTCGGTGCGTTCGGGGACGCTGGCACCACCGCGTATACCGAAAATGCCGCGCTGTGCATTGCTGACTATCTCGCCAACACGACTTGGGGTTTCCGCGCGACCTACGGCACTGAAATCCCGATTGCGCAGCTCATAGCGGCCGCGAATATTTGTGACGAGCCCGTCGACCTGGCCGCAGGTGGCACGGAGCCGCGCTATGCAGTCAACGGAACGTTCCCGCTGTCCACAAAGCGTGGTGAGGTGCTGCAGAACCTGTTGACGGCCTGCGGCGGGCGCATTACCTACAACGGCGGGCAGTTCGTCATCTGGCCAGCGGCCTGGATTGGGGTCGGATACCGGCTCGGTGCGCCGTTGATTGTGCCGGCGGCCGCTGGAACCTTCGTGTTCGATTTCAAGGATCAGGTCAACGGTGGAGACCTGCAATACCAAAACGGGCGCGTATCGATCCATTTCGACGGTGCTGGCGGCGCAACCATGTCGTATCTAGGCACGACCGGTACTACCACCAACGCCAATAACTTCGGCGTCGGGGGTGTGGCTCTTGTCGGTGCAACGGCGGGGGCTGGCCCTGTCTCGTTCACTCCGCCTGCGCCTGGTCATGAGTTGAAGGTGCAGATATTCTCTCCGGATGGCACCTGGGCGACTGGCGCGGCCTACGACAACTCCGACGCTACCGCGCATGCGTACCTGGTGAGCGCTCCTTCGAGTTATGTGGCTCTCAATCTCTCCGGTGTAGATAGTTTCGCCGGCGCGTTCCGATGGAAGACCACGGTGCCGATCCGTGATCTGTACAACGGCGTCAAGGGTGTCTATGTCTCACCTGGAAATCGATGGCAGCCAAGTGACTTTCCGCCCTACGCGCAAGACGTTTTGCATGGGTATGGTTCCGATGCGAATCTCACGGCAGACGGTGGCGATCGCCGGTGGCTCGATATCCAGTTGCCCTTCACGATCTCCGCGGCGGCCGCGCAGCGTCTGGCGAAGATCGAGCTGGTCCGGAGGCGGCATTTCGGTACCGGGACCTTCCTGCTCGATATGCGCGGCTACCAGTTGTCGTCGCTCGATGTGCTCTCGATGACTCTGCCTTTTCTCGGCTGGACGAATAAGCTGCTGGAAGTCACGGCGCATCGATTGAAGTTGGATAAGCAGGACACAGGCAATGGCCTCGAAGCGACTTGTCTGGGGGTCGAGATTGACGTGCAGGAGACTTCGCCGTCGATCTATGAGTGGAGTACTTCAGATGAGCTCAGCGTCCAGGGTTACCAGCAGGCGAATCCGCCATCTTCGGATCTCCTGATTCCATCCGGTGCGCTTGGGCCTGGGCAAATCGCTGATGCGGCAGGGGAGGTGTACTAGGATGTCATTTTCTGTTCCCGTCGACAATTGGACGAAGCATGGAGAGCGGCCTTCGCTGCTCGATGGTGGTGCTGATGCGACTGGAGCCACAGACATCGCGCCGATTATTGCGGCTGCTGCTGCCGCCGCTGGATTCGCTGCTGGCGTGACTCTCGACGTTCCAATCGGCACTTATGCGGTGAAGAGTAATCTGACGATTCCGGAACATGTGACGCTGCGGTTTTCGCATGGCGGGGTGCTGAATATATCAGCGGGTAAGACGTTGACTATCGCGGGGCGACTCCTTGCGGGCATCTACCATATTTTCAGTGGCCCTGGGTCGGTTGTTTTTTCCGGTTCGGCGGTGTATTTGGTGTATCCCCAATGGTTCGGCGCGGTTGGCGACGGCCAGGAATTTATGCTGACCGGCACGGATGACACAGTAGCTATCCAGAAGGCTGTGCATTCGCTTTCGGCGACGGGTGGAATCGTACACTTTCCGCAAACACTTCACTCGACATATCTGGTCTCTGGCACCATCGCGCTCAGTTCCGGAGTGGTTCTGCAAGGCGCTCACGTCGGGGTGACGATCAAGCGCAAGAGTGGCACCGATTACGTGGCAAAAGTGGAGGGCGCGAGCGTATCTGTGCGGACCTTCAACGCGGGCTTCCGGTCGATCATTCTGGACGGAGGCGGTCTTGCTGGAGACATCCTGTACTGTTCGCGGACTTCGCTGCTGGTGTTCGATCATTTGCGCGTAGTGAATGGCACATCGCGCGGAATCCTTTTCGAGAGCGTTTGGGATTCCACGTTTACCGAGACGTACGTCGGATATGTCGGCACGGCTGGAGACGGGCAGGCGGCGTTCGAAATTACGGGTCGCGGCGTCTTGACGGACGATGAAAACAGTAACTCGCTGCATTTTGGGCGGCTCACGGTTGAGGGTTTCTGCTCGGCTGGGTTCTGGCTCAACGGGCTCAACACAAATAACATCAGCGTCAGTCACTTAAAGGTCGAGAGCGTAAATTCTCACGATTACTGCCTGCGGATTTCGGGAACCAACGTGGCACACATTTCCTTTGCGCAGCTGGCTGTGTTCGCGTCTGCTGGGGCATCGGACGGCGTGGTTTTGTTGGAGGATTGTTTCAATTTGGACCTTGCGCTGACTACGGAGTGCAATGGGACGTCGCCTATGCCGACCTATATGGGGCGCATCCATTCCTGCAGCTCAACGCGCGTGGTCTCGATTGGGGCAAGTTTTGACGTCTCGCATTATTCGAGCTCTTCTCAATGGGAAATTACCGGCGACCCGAACACTGTGAGTATTGACGGTGTGTCAAGCAACGCTATCCCGCTGAGTTCCAACGTCGACGCCACGCGGTCTGAGGGGATGCGCATGATCCGTGAGGGTGAATCGGCTCTGAGTTTCATTAATACCAGTGTTGGCGGGGCAAAATGGACTTTTGGTCGCACTATCGCCGATGGCGCATCCCCAAACACTAAAATGCGCTGGATCTATGATCCCGGAACTGGGGAGGTTGTCCAGCTTGAGTTGCGCGCGGATGGCACGCTGTATATCCCGAATTCTCTGGTGGCTGTTGGGCCAGCATTGTTAAGTGACGCGACCATTGCAACGGATGGTGGGGCGGAACCAGCTGTACATCTGCGCAATAATTCAGCGGTCCCTAGCTGCTAC
>CAIXXM010000156.1 GCA_903923395.1 uncultured Acidobacteriia bacterium | reverse complement strand
GTAGCAGCTAGGGACCGCTGAATTATTGCGCAGATGTACAGCTGGTTCCGCCCCACCATCCGTTGCAATGGTCGCGTCACTTAACAATGCTGGCCCAACAGCCACCAGAGAATTCGGGATATACAGCGTGCCATCCGCGCGGAGCTCCAGCTGCACAATCTCCCCAGTCCCGGGATCGTAAATCCAGCGCATCTTAGTGTTGGGCGTCGCACCATCAGCGATTGTTCTCCCAAACGTCCACTTCGCCCCGCCCACCGCCGTATTAATAAAACTAAGAGCGGTTTCTCCCTCGCGGATCATCCGCATGCCTTCGGATCGAGTGGCATCCACATCAGCCGCTAGCGGGATCGCGTTACTGCTGACCCCGTCAATACTTACAGTATTCGGATCACCTGTGATCTCCCACTGGGCGACACTTGCGTAATGCGTGACGTCAAACACAGCACCAATCGACACGACCCGAGTCGAGCTACAGCTATGGATGCGCCCCATATAGGTCGGCATAGGCGAACTGCCATTTACTTCTGTGGTCAGTGCCAAGTCTAAATTGAACGAATCTTCCAAAAGAACAACACCGTTGGATGCTCCTGCCGAAGAAAACACAGCTAGCTGCGCAAAGGAAATATGCGCCACGTTCGTGCCCGAGATCCGCAGACAGTAATAATGCGAATTCACAGACTCAACCTTCAAATGACTGATCGAAATATTGTTCGTATTCAGCCCGTTGAGCCACAATCCCTGCGACGCGAAACCCTCCACCGTAAGCCGTCCAAAGTGCAGGGAATTCGAGTTTTCATCGTCGGCCAAAACGCCCCTGCCTGTGATCTCAAAAGCAGCTTCCCCGTCCCCAGCCGTGCCCACATACCCCACGTACACTTCAGTCAACGTCGAATCCCACACGGATTCAAACAGGATGCCCCGGCCCGTTC
The DNA here is from genome assembly GCA_903923395.1 of uncultured Acidobacteriia bacterium. GTDB lineage: Bacteria > Acidobacteriota > Terriglobia > Bryobacterales > Bryobacteraceae > BOG-234. Next base: position 36,190 of record CAIXXM010000156.1, on the reverse strand, counting down.
CGTTGATCACTCGCAAGTGGTCAAACACAAGCAGCGAAGTCCGTGAACAATACAGGATATCTCCACCAAGTCCACCCCCGTCCAGAATGATTGACCTGAAGCCCGCGTTGAAGGTGCGCACAGATACGCTCGCGCCCTCCACTTTTGCCACGTAATCAGTGCCACTCTTGCGCTTGATCGTTACCCCAACAAACGCACCCTGCAACACCACACCGGAAGTCAGCGCAATGGTCCCGGTCACCAGATAATACGACGTTACAGTCTGGGGAAAAAACACGATTCCACCCGTCACCGAAAGCGAATGCACAGCCTTCTGGATAGGTATTGTGTCATCCGTGCCGGTCAGCGTAAATTCCTGGCCGTCACCAACCGCGCCCCACCATTGCGGATACACCAAGTTCATCGCACCAGAAAACAAGACGTTGCCAACACCGGAGAAGATTTGTGTGATTGGTGCTTCGATGCGTCCCGCAATCGTCAGGGTCGTCCCGCTAGACACGCTGATCTTGGCCCCGTGCGCAAAGCGCAGCGAGATGTTGGAGGGGACCGTATAGTTCGTAGTCACCGCATAAGTACCGATTGGCACGTCTAAGGTAACCCCGTCAGACCAGCGAGATACAGCAGACGCTGCTGTAATCTTGGCCGTAATATCCGTCACTCCAGTGGGGTCAGCGCCCCCGTCAAGCAGGGAGGGCCGTTCACCGTGCTTGTCCCAAATGTTGCGTACTACGGAAAAGAGTGACATTAGTATGGTGTCCCTGCCCCTGTGATTTGGCCGACAGCAGTCGCGCCAAAAATATGAAGCTCTCGAAAAGGAGCGTAGTAACTGACAGAGCTATTCCCCTGCGAGTCCTGCGTCACGGCCTGGACGAAAACGTTCTGTCCAGCGTAGTTAGTCACATCAACATCCGCGATCTTGCGGAAGCTTGAAAGCGCAGCAGTAGTCTGCAATCCCGCCGATTGCTCATAGCTCCATGAGGCCTCGATAATAATCCAGACACTCGTGGAATCTGGCGTCACAGGCCATGATCCGGCTAGCGTAATAGACGTTGCGTCGTTCGCGGCGATGGTTTGGGGTGGATACCCCGATCCCGTCCCGGCGATGATAACCGCTCGCTCGCCTCTGTGTGCGTTCGTGGTCATGGATAGCGCAGTATCTGCCACCGTAGACGAAGTGGCTGAGGATACTGTCATGCGAATTGCTAGCCAGTCGCCCACGCTAATATCTGGTCCGTAGGTATGATCCAGCGTCAACGTGTCGGCCGTGTTCGCAGTCACAATGTAATTACTGGCCGTTTGGATTCCCGTAGCCGAATTTCCCATCACGGAAACCACGCGCCCTACCCATTGGTTAGCTGTCCAGCCTGGGGCCCCGGCGACCTGTACTTGATCCGCCGCAGGAAGCGTAAGCGCCGCGCCCTCCCAGATGCCGCTTACCGTTTCGCGGGCTGCCTGAATAAGCATGGATTGCGCGTTGAGGTCAGGTACGCCGCCGAGCGTGTTGCTTGCCCGGTCCTGAATCGTGATGGATGTTGGCGTTCCTGTGCCAATGTAAGCTGGCGTGCCACTGTTAATAAGCCCTGGTTCGAGGTCAAAGACAGAATTTCCGATCCATACCACGAAGCCTGTTGTGTTTGCGGACCAACTCAGATTTGGGATTGTCAGTGTCCCTGTCGTTACTCCCGCCGGAATCACGGTCAGGATGGTTTGGGAAGGGGAGGACAAGCCGCCCGAGGAATCCAGCGCCGCTATCTTCGCATACCAGTTACCCGCCGCGAGATGCCCGCCAGTGGAGGCGGCTTGCCCCTGCAGTGGGACAAGAGGAGCCTGGACAGTCGTGGATAACTTATTCACGACTCCGAAACCGCTGATGGATATTACTGGCGTGTTGCTGCCATCCTGGTTAGGCCGGTTATTCACTTCAGCTTGGAAAGTGCCATCACCGTTGTAGAGCGCGTCTTGCGAGGAGTAGGAAGAGAATGACGGCCTCCACGGCAGAGGCACCGATGCCGGAGTGTCCGTATAGGGGTTGTGGTAGAGAGGCGTCGGGTCTTGGCCGTAGGCGTCCAGGTACCAGTCGTCGTTATGCCATTGAGCTTTGATGTCCCAGTAGCGCCCATCCGTGGAGGGCTTCACGCTCAAAATGCGGATGGGCTGCTGAGACAGGCCCAGTTGCGCCCAACTCAAGAGGCATATCAAGCCCGCTCGTGCTGTTAGGTGTATTGCTTTCATACTTGTTCGAAACTCGAATTGCAGCGTTCCCCCGGCGTCATCTCGCGGATTGCCCCGATTAGCTTCAGCTAAACCCAGATTTCCAATCCGGCTGGATTGGTCAAAGCTCTCCGTGCCGAGGAAGTCGGATTGGAGCGCAATTTCCTGCTGTCCCGCTGCCGTGTAGGCGTCCGGGTCGATGATAGATACCGAGTCGCCTTGATACTGGTTTTCCGCATCCTGAAACTGGATCACCACCTTATTCGGCGTTTCTGCGATGGATCGCGCTGTGACCTTAAATGTTTTCGGCTGGATGCTGGTCTCATCGAAAAGATAAGCCGCATATCCGTTAGCCGTTGTGCCGTCTGCCAGTTTCGAAGAAACCGCCGTGCTGTAGTTGCTTCCGTCCACCGCGCTAGGCTGCTGCTCTGCTAGTGTCTGCTTCACCGCCATCTGCAATTTCCCGGTAACTGGATTCTGCCCCAGGATCAGATTGTGAGCATTACAGAACGCGGTGAAGACTGCCGCCGCTACCTTACGGTCTTCCAGGGCGAAAGACGCCCGGTACCGCTCGTGAGTCGAGGTATTCCCGTTGAGGTCGGTGTAACTGATATTGCTGACACTGTAGCTGCCGGATGAAGCGCCACTGGTGGTGAGCGTCAATTCGGTGGCACTGGCGACGGATGCGACCGTAAAAACAGAGCCGTTGATGACGATCTTCCGGCCCGCGAAGGATAGACAGAATGGATCGCCCGACCCAGAGACATAAGTTACCGTGGCACCGGAGACTGTGACGGAACCCTTGTATCCACAGATCACAGAGGCATCCATGACGCTCTGAATGTCCACGTCGTCATAGGTGTAGTCGCACCAGGTAGCCATATCGAGCGCGATCCACGCCGGGTTATGCGTCACCAAGGGGAGTAAGCCGTAATCGCCACTCGGCGTGGTGGGCACCATGATCGGGCCGGCAGTGCAAAGCACGCGGCACTGCGGAATAGATCCAGCTTGAGCCAACTCAGTCGGCACTACGACTTCGATGGATGCGATGGAGCCGTAGGGGTCGCCTTGGGTGTCGAAGATTGCGTCCGTAGTGATATGGCCAGTTCGACCACCGGCGTTCACAAAATACCAGATAAAGGAGAAGTCGTTCTTCCCGTTTGGGTTGTACAGAGGTATCTCGACGCCATTGCACAGTACCTTTGGAGCACTGCCAGGAGCACCATTGATACCGCCGTAACATGCCAATTCCACCGAGGCCTCGAACCGCACGCTGTTCGGGTCTGCCGCCGGGACCATAACTTTCGCATTGACCCAATGCGTACCGTAGCCCAAACTGTGAACCTGCTGGAACCTAGCATCGTTGAACGGGTTAAACCCGTACACCTTCTCGCCGCTGGTGTACTTGCGCCCGCCGTAAGTGGTGGGTGGGCTCCAGGTAATCCCGCCAAACCGATAGCTGTCCCGGTTGGCGGAATCCTTCGCGAACATGCCGCGCGCCGTACAGGCTTCGCGGGTCTTCTGACATTCGGTGTAGGGCAAGCCCGTGCCGCTGTCGTTATTGCCTCGCGGCCAATCGGAGCCGCTGCCGGTGGCATCCGGCGAGTAGCCGCACTGGTAATACGGGCTGATCTTGTTTTGTGCCGCGTCTTGCCGTTGCGCTGCAGTCGCCGGGAAGATCCAAGGGCAGAGCCGCTGAATCGCCACCGTCGGCAGCTTGATCCGCGCAAAGTTCAACTTATTCGCGCCCTCCACCGTGACAATCCCATCGGCAAAGACAGGGTTGCCGGTGATGAACTTCCACTTATACGAATCAGTCGAAAATCCAGTGCCATCGGTCGAGGCATAGTACATGACGAACGTAACCACCATCGTCCCGCCCTTCCAGCGGTGCGGTGTGATGTAATTCGACCACACAAAGGCGTCCGGGTCCGCGATCTGGATAGACAATGACGGAATCGACGCGAAGCCCTGCGCAGTCATCCCCTGAATCGCTTGGATGTTCTGGTCAACCAGGCGATCACTGTAGACGTTGCCGCCATAGGTCACGGCCTGCGTCGCGAAATGCCGCGTGTTGCCGTCCGCATCGGTGATATCCACCAGCAACAGCGGCGACGGAGCAAGGGATTGCTCTTTCCCATTCAGAATTGTGAAGGACATTGGCTATCGGGTTACTTCGAGTGAAACGGTAAGGCTGGTCTGATTTGGGCCGTTGTAGGTGATCACCAGGTCATCGCTGGCATAGTGCGCCTTGGTGTAGGCTGTCGAGTCTTCCGGGTCCGTGAAGGTGAAGGCGCGATATCGACCCTGCGCCCAGACAAAATGCTGCATGATCGCAGCCAGATCGGCATCTGAGATAGATGTAAACCCAAGTTGCCACTGCTGTAACTGAGCACTCCAGAAGGCGTAAGTGTACTTGCTGCCGCTATCTACGGTTTTCTCTTCGGTCGCCCAGCGATGCCCCTGCGAGAACGGCAACTGAGACGCCGCCCCGCTTGCCAGTGCCGGGAACGCACCGCCAGAGCCAGCAGTGAGAGCCTGCGCCGCTGTGCCGACGAACCGCAGAGTCATCCCGTAAAGCGTGGTTACCTTCTCCGTCACCTGGAACGTGTCCGACGCAAGTGACATGGTCGGGAAGGTGATCCCGGCCACGCTCAACGAGATGCTGGTGGACTGCTGCCCCTTCGCCGCGAGGACCGCTGTTTTGATGGCGTCTTTCTTCGTCTTAGAGATCCGCTCATACGGAAAGTCCCAAGTGACGATGCAGCCGCCTGGACGCCGTGCCCAACGCTGGCTCGACCCATCGCGGAACTCGCAAACCTCCGTCAAGAAAGACAGGGTTTGCGTGCACGGATACAGGGCTTGCGAAGAGCCGCGAGTGATCGGGAATGAGGACATGAGTTACCCGCGGCCGCTCTTCGCCCAATCGATGGTGGTGGCCAGCGGACCATCTCCGGTGTTCAGATTCTTAGCCGCCGCCGCGCCAATGGCTTCATGATTTTTGGTCACGAAATCGTGAAAGCTGGAGGCGTCCATAGTCTGGATTGCTCCCGCCTGATAGATATGCTGAATGACCGGAGCGGGTGCAGGACTTGCTGGACCCGAAGGTCCACCGTAAGGCGAGATGACCCCGCCAGGTGCGTTGTAATAGCCGGGGTTCCCGTTAACTCGCTTGTATTCCAGATACGGCTCCGAAATCTGCGGAGTGGCGGAGAAGCCGGTTTGCTCCAGCCGTCCAAACTTGTCGTAACTGACGTAGTTTCCCTTGGTATCCCGGGTCTCGTTGATTGCGATAGGTGCAATGTACTGTCCCTGCGTGAGTTCCTTTTGGATCTGTTTAGCCCGCTGTTCCGGGCCTTGACTAAACAGGCCACCTAGCAAAGGCAATGCGATGGCCGCGATGGAACCGACAATCGGAATGGCTGACAGCAACGGACTTGCCGCGCCCAACAACTTCGAGACGTTGCCCACCAGCCCACCGACAAGCCCAGCAGCGGAACCAGCCGCCTTCAGATCGCCGCCGACTCCGCCCTGACCGATGCCAGATGCGATGCCGTAAGCACCGGCACCGACAGCACCAGCCAGCCCAACGCCTGCGCCGATCTGCGCCGAGAGTGTTGTTGGTCCGGTGGAATTCTGTCCGAGCAGGATGCTGAGGGCATTGCCGTTCAGTACTGATGACGCACCAGCACCGAAGCCACCGATTCCGAGGACTTTGCCGAGCGCCGCCACGTAGCCGCCTGCCGAGGAAGAACCGCCGAGCACCTTCGCGAGATCGCCGCCAGCAGGGAAGGTCATGCCCGCCGGAATGCCGAGTGTCTCGCTGAGCGGAGTACTACCGGCTGACAGGCCAGGTGCAGTGTTCGGGTTCGCCGCCGAAGGGTCAGCAGCATTCTGTCCAGACAGCCGATTGTAGATGCTTTTCAGCCAGCCGACAGTATCCTTAGTGTTCGCTTCGATCTTTCCTTCGACGCCCTTGTTGGCGCTGTCAAAGATCGTGCCACGAAGTATTCCACCCAGCCCCAGGCTTTCCGGTACCGCTCTGGCAATGGTTTGCCCGATGGCCTGCAACGGCTTGGTTGCGACGTTTTGGAAGATCGTCCGAGCAGTGCTGACGCCCATGCCCCGCAACATCTGCGTGATCTCGAAGCCAGCGCCGCGCTGCCGGTTTGTCAAGGCGTCGAAGAGCTTACCTGCTTCGCTGCGGTATTTCTCCAGGTCCTTAGCGCGAAGGTTGTCGAGTTCTTCCTGATACTTCGCCTCGGCTTGATACTCCTGATCCGCCCGTTTTTTCCTGGCCGCCCAATAGGCTTCGTCCCGCTTGTCCTGATCGGTGATCAGGTCCAAGTGCTGCGTGTCAATGCGGAAGATTTCCTGCGCGGCCTTGAGTGCGGCTTGATACTCAGTACCCGCCGCATCCTGACCCGACATGCTGCCAGACTGGACGCTGCGATGAATGCCATACAACTGAGCTTGGAGCTGTCGCTTTACCTGATCAGTGTCGATCTCATCTCCGCGCTTGATGATCTGCAGATCCGCGGTGACGTCCTTCGTGCCGTCAGCAATCTTCTTTTTCAGCCCTGCGAAATACTGCCGTTCGGCGAATTTATCGCCCCGCTGCTCGTCGCGGCCTTCGGTGTTGGCATCGCGTGTCGCTCCGGCGTATGCTTCCTTCCGTGCGGTAGCGAGCGCCTTTGCTAGGCCCAAGCGGATTTGCTCCACCGCGATCTCCCGCTCTTCTTCTTCGCGCTTCGGGCTGAGAACGCCCTGCTGCTTCAGGAGTTCCAGCTTGATCCGCAGTAACTCGTTGATCCGAGCTACCCCATCCAGTTCGCGCGCTTGCAGGCTTTGCAATTCTTGTCTGGCTGCAAACTCTCCGTCCCTGATGGACTTCGCCCGCGCATCAGCATCGGCCTTCTTCTTGTCGGTGATGTCCTGCTGTGCATCCAGTGAATCGCCAGATTTGGCAGTGACTTTTTTCCCTATTTTGTCGGCTTCGTTGGTCAGCCTTGAAATCTCTGTAGTGAGTGCCTGAATCGAGGCTTTGTCTTCCCGAATCCGCAGCAGCGGCTCCCGGTCCTCTTTCTTACCAGTGCGGGAGTTGCGGGGAGCCGCATCAGCTTCCGCCTGCGCGGATACAATATCCCCCCGCAGCTTATCCACTTCCACTTGCAAATTCTTCGCCTGCAGCCGGAAGGTTTGCTCATCACCCGCCAGACCCGTAGCTTCGTTCGCCGCCCCTGCCACCGGTCCAGCGGCCCGCCGGAACGCTGCCTCATCCAGCGCCCGCAGTTCCGCCTTGACCTTCGCGACGGTATTCCCGTAGTCCTCCAGAGCATCCTTCGCGCGTTTCTCGGCTGCGAGAACCGGGTCCCACTCTTCGGCCAGATGCTTCACTTCGCCAGCGGCCTTCGCGACCATCTCCCCCAACGCAATAGCGCCGACAATAGGGAAGATGGCCTGCAAGGCTGGACCCAGCCCGAGAATCTTCACAAGGAAGGATTCCGCCGCGCGAATGGCCTGATTGCCTTCGGCTACCCGAATCGTGCCGGACGCTGCCGCCTGCTCGCTGATCTGGTGAGCATCCCGCAGTTGCCCGTTCAGCTTGCGGATAGCTTCCGCATCGCCGTCTGCTGCTTTCATCTGCAGCAAAAGGTCTTGCGCGGTCCCTCGGATGGACTGAGACAGCACGCCCTGAGACGCGGCCATTTCCTCCAGTGCGCCCTTGAACGACTTACCCGACGCAACGAGGGATTGCAGGGTAGCGTCGAAGGTTCGAAGCTGCATTCCAGCCAGGCGAGTACCCTCGCCAACGCTCTTGGTCGCAGCCGCGACCTTGTCGAGTTCGGCAGTTCCCTGCGCGGAGATTTTGATTACGAGTTCGGCTGCTGTACTGGCCATTATTGTTCTCTCTCGGCTTCGAAGCGCGCGTTCTCTGCTTTGATGCGTTCCTGCTCAATCACCACAACTGCGTCAACCGCCCAAGCAGGCCACTTACTCAGGTCATGCCCGAATAGTCCGGCACCGCTGTTTTCTTTGGCGTGTCGGGTGCGATTGAGTATCTGGACGATCTCGGAGGCCTTCGGTGTGATGAAGGACACGGGACACTCATCTATCTCGGTGTCCGTTACTTCATACTGGCCGTCGTCGGTGGTGTAGGTCGCGGACCAGCGGTATCCCGGGTCATGGATCACAATAAACTGATCATGCCCGGGATACGCCTTCTTACAGTTGCGCTTGAGGTAGTGACCTAATTGACGACAGGAGCCGCACTGGTATCGCTCATCCGCCCATCCGCCTGTGCGCCAGAAGTGGTAAGCGGTCCGGATTCCCCCCGCTGTTGCTCGTTGAGCCCACTCGCGCTCTTGATCGCGTCAGCAATCTCGGCGTATAGTTCCGGCGGCCCGCTCTCAATCAGGCTCTCGACAGTCGCAGGTTCGCCGTCGATGGTTAGTCCGTCGATGGACTTCAGACCCCAGCGCACCCACATTGGGTTGATCTGGTCGGATACGATCTCGCTGACTTTCTGGTGCAAGACGAAGGCCTTCAAAGCATCCTCTGGCGTGTCTTCCATAATTTTTGATGCCTGATCGGTGATCTCTCGCAGCTTAGCGTGATAGTCGGCCATGGCCAGTCGCAGTTTAATCCTACGACCTTCCGTCATCTTATTGAACGTAAACTTCACGCCTGCGAATTCTGGCAGGCTGGATGGCAGCGTAATTCTGGAGTCGAAATTCATGCGATAAGTCCTTTTGAAAAATAGCGGGCCACGAGTAAAGCTGTGTGACCCGCCCAGGTAGAAAAGCTTACGAGATCACGAGGGAAACTTCCGACAGTGAAGAACCGGCACCGTGCGCCATGGAATCAGAGAAGCTGGCCACCCAACGCCGCTGGCCGTCCGTGCGGTCCGGTGTCGCCAACTGCACGTTACTCAGCGTAAAGGTCCACTTGTTGGCAGTTACAGTGCCGATCTGGAGCACGATGGTAATTCCGGCTTTCGAAAGCGCCTTCGCGTCCAGGTTCTGGGTATCGCTGCCGTCGGTATCCCAGATATCGAACGAGATCGACACCGCCCGTTCATCACCTTCCGGCGCATCTCCGTAGTAGCTGCCGAAGACATCGCGGTTGATGTCATTGCCGGTACTGATTTTCAGCGTGGCGTTCTTGAGGTTCGCCAGGACGTTCCCGTCGAAGGTCGCCTGTCCGGTGAATCCGGCGATGATATTGCCGTTAGTCACCGGGCTGCCGGGTTCCGACGGAAATGCGGTCAACCCGCCTTTGCCAATGGTGTCGGAAGAACTGAAATTGGTTGAGTCTTGGACCCATTGACAATCGCCGGAAGTCGAGAGTGTGGCGATATCTGGACCAAGTTGGAACGTGGCCTCTGTGACTACGCAGCCAAGGCCGACGCGCTGCATGACTGTGGATGGCTGACGGAAAAGCCACATGTCGAAGCTGGTCACCGCATCAGTCAGCGAGTAAGTGCAACTTACACCAGATGAGATCGAAGCAGCCTGCCCGAAGAGCGCATAGAGGATCGGGTCACAATCTGGCACGACGCCCGCGGTGCCATTGGCAACGAGCGACATTTCCGCCGACCAAGTCCCAGTCTTGCGCCCTGGAACACCCACGGAGGTAGACCGCGTACCAGTCTTGTCGGGACGCTTCAGTATGGCCACGTCCGGCTTCAGCATCGCCTTGACGTGACGACAGGCATTCGACCCGGCCAGTGTTGCGGTACCCGTGGTATTCGGGATTGTGCCGAAGGTAGATTCCTTCTGCAGGTAGAGCCGCTCGTTGCGACTAAATGTATAATTCGGCATTACTCAGACACCTCCTCGGTGGCTTCCAGCGCCTGTTTGTGATCGCAGAACGCGATATGAGCAGCTTTCACCCGGGCCTTGAAGGACTCGGGTGCATTCTCGCGAGCGCCAGGATAGGCAAAGTCTTTCAGCTCTTCATCGGTGAAGCTGATTGCCTTGAACTTGTCTTCGGGCAGGATTGCCCCGCCCCCTTTGATGACGATTTCTGCGAGCTTGTCGTCCAGTTCGATCCGCTGGCCGAACTTATCCAGCTTGATGCGTCCGGCGTCGATCTCGCAGTACGACCCGACGAAATGATATACGGCCATACGTTCTCCTTTTTGGGTTGTGAAATTGAGAGGTACCCGAGCGGGGGTTGAACCCGCATTCCGTGCGCTTACTATCCGCACGCTCTTTGCCGTTTAGATGATCGGGTCCGTAATAAAACTTAGTTGGTGACCACTTCGAACACCAAGCGGAAACTGATCGTCTGCCGCCAGTGTTCTCCGGCCATGTCGAGCGGTCTACGCTGAGAGGTGATATCGCCGTTGTAAATAACCGGCATCGCCCAGTTCTGGTAACTCGCCGCGTTGAGCGTTGCGAATACAGCATCTTCGACCGCATCCACCAGGTCATCGAAAGCGGGAAGTACTTTGGCGCTCTTCCAAGACAGATGGAAGTCCAAGCCGAGCGATACCACTCCAGAAAACGCGGTGTATTTCTGTGTGTTCTGGTTCTGGCTGCTGGTCGAGTAGAGCATGACCATCGGGTAAATCGATGGCGTGCTCTCATCCAGGTCATCAGGGTGTAACTGGCCTTGGAAGAACTGTTTTGAGTTATCCGACCAATCCACGGTGAAAGCCGCCGCGCTCCCATAGGAACCAGTTGCGATAGCCGACGCCAGCGAGGCATTGAATGCGCTGGATAACCGAGTCGCCACCGCAGCGCGGACTGATTTTGATATTAGGCTCATTGTCGTTTCATCGCCTCGTCAATCGCGGCCTCATTTGAATTGGTTTGTCCTAGCGACACAGCGACCCAAGATGTCATCCAGCATCGCTTGGACATCGGAATCCGATAGGCCGAGGAAGCGCCGCTGGTGCCTGCCTCTCCATCGCGGATTCTCGCCAGTGTTGTGCCCCAATGCCCGACCCGCTTCTTCGCCGTAAATACCGATCCGGATTTCTCGCGCAGGCTGCGGCCTGTCGGTCAGAGAAAGCGACTGCTCAGCTACATTGCGCTCAATGTTCGCTCCCACCGCGATGGCCTGGAGCATGTGCGGTGCCCGCGGCCCCATCAGGTCTGGCCGGGTCCTGCCGAGTGACCGCTTGAAGTCGTCATACGACTCAAACCGAATACCTTCGCCGCCTCGGGTTGCCTTTCCACCGGTCCCCAGCGTTACCCCAACGGCACTGGCGCGATCAGAATCAGCATTCAGGCGACCGAGTAACCGTTTGACAGCCGAGCGGTTCTTTTTCTTCTCGAACTTCGTGCGCCCCACCCGGCCATTCGGATAGTAATAGTAAGGCCCGTTCTGGCTATACGGCTCGAACGGAGCGCCGTCCACATCCACCCCCGCCAGCGTGCGCTCGACGATCCGAGTCCGCTGCCTTTGCGCGGCCCAGAGCGCATCTCCCTCCGTCGGCTTGGCGTTGTTTCCGACCTGGAGGATGAATTGCTCTGGTTCAATGCCGCCAGGAGACACGAATGTCGCGCTACTCATCGGTTTCGCGCCTCATGATTGTCCAAGCCCTGCGGACCTCGGTGATTGTGAGCATGACCGTTCTCGCGACCACTTCGACCGCAAACAGACACAGCATGGCCGTCTCAGCCAGTTGGATGATCTGCTCAGAGAGCGAATGCCAGTTCATGTGGGTAGAAATACGAAGCCCAGCGCGGTGGCGGGGCTTTGACGCTAACGGAAGATGTGAAGAAAACTCAGTAGACGAGTCCAGCTGCTTCGTCGGACTGCAATGGATCGGAGTAAATCACCGATCCCTCGTAAACTCTTGCTACCGCTTGAGCCTCAGCGAGGACCATATCGGGAGCATAATCACGAAAGAATTGGCCCATGGAATTCAGAGCACGCGCGGTTTGGCTTGACGCCGGAGACCATTCCCCGTCATACGTCAGCTTTTCTCCCGTCGGTAGTTGAATGATGGCAGCCATTGTTACTTCGCCCTTATTGTATCCAAAACAAACTCAAAAAAGTCTGGATCTGCTTTTGCAAATGAAACTGGACGTTCTGACAATGCCTGCAATCCCATAGACATGATCTCTGTCGCGTAAACCTTCCCATTGGCAGAATAGCTCTTTCCTGTGTATTCATTCTCGAACTTATCCGGACGAGTCACCTCTTGAGGCCTGTATGCCGGGTTGAAGCTGTTGAGCTTCACCAGGTTGTCTCTGGCCCCGTTTGTTGTGGTTCGTCGAACTAGGAATTCCTGAGCTTTGCGTCCGATATCGGGAACAGCTTCTTCCAACCAATGGCCGAGTTCATGAACGATAATGCTCGCGCGGGTTTTCTTAGACGCCTTGACGATTCCCTTAAATGACTGGTAGTTGGCTCGACCTCCAGATGTCCCCTTAATTGATATCGGAAGGCCATCAACTTTGCCTGGACCGATCAACCTTGCGAATTCACTGACGCCATCAGACCAACCCGCCGGAACAGGCTTGGAAGAATAGGAGATTTTCGGTTTAGCTGATTCGCCCTGGTAGAGCAACGATTTGACGGCAGCATCGCGCTGCTTTGCAAGGGAATCAATCTGAAGATTCAGGCGGCTTACCTCAGCCAACCTATCATGTTTGTCGCCGATACCGTAGGCCTTTGACAGCTTGGCCTTCAGCGCATTCAACTCACCTTCAAAGGCTTCTCCGGCCTTGATTACTGACTCGCGAATTTCGGACCCACTTGGCGGTCGGGCTTCCGGTTGAGCCTGGTGCTTGGCTTCCAGCGCAATCAACCACTGATGCCGACAGCGCCAGCCGCCGGCCGAGATAAAGACGTTCGGGATTTGCCCGTTGTCCATCTCGTCAATCTCGGCCCGGGTGTAGCTCTTCCCGGCTTCCACGAGGTGACGACAGAAGGGGCGAGTCAGCTTGTCATCTGGCCCCGCGTACTTGTACCGCACCTCCTGAGAAGGAAGGTCCTGCTCAATGATCTGGTAGCCGCGATCCGCGATGATCCGGTAATAGGTCGCTGTCGCTGTCTCGGCCAGTCCAACGGCTTCAGGCAATGCCTTCTGCAGGTACCCCGCGAGCGATTCGGCCAGATCGGCGAACGGCAACCCACCGACCGACATCAGAATCCGGTTTTGGGCCTGCGCGGCGACCGATTCCATGACGGACTGTAGGCTGTCCTTCGCGCTCAGCCCCTGATCAGTGAAGACCTGCAGATCGCGCGGCCCGAACTTCACCGTTGGAAGCGGATTCTTCATTCCCTCCGAGATCACATTCAGCGTGTCTTGAAAGTACTGAAGCTGGCCGGGAAACTGGTTAACCAGTTCGTTCAGGAGGTGCTGATAGCCAGCCCTGTCCAAGTTATCCAGGAATAACTGATCAAACTTGCGCAGCGCCTTGGCATTCTTCACAGACCGGATAATCTTTCCGTCTTCGGTCGTCAGTTGCTCTCGAAGCTGGGCCACCGTTCGGGCCTGCGCTGCTGCGAGGATGCCAGACAACTCACTCTGGAAGTTCTGCAAGAGCGAATCCACCCAGCCGTTATGCGCGCGCTGGATAGTCAGAAGATTCTCAGGCATGTGGTTTCTTGCTCGGGTCCATATCTTCCCTCCTTGTCCGCCTCCTCCAGAAATCAAACGACTGAGTCGTATTGCCTCTGGCCAGCTTCAGCGGCGAGGCGTCGCAAAACCGGACCGCTTTGCCCCCTCATTGGACAGCCGTGTAGTAAAGCACGATGAATCCAGCCGCGACGGTAGTAGCCGAATTACTGCCCACCGTGTTGTCGCGAGTTAGACTCACCACCATGGGAGATCTCGCCGAGCAGCCGGTGGCGTCGATCCCGTAGAAGGAATAGATAGAGTCTCTTCATTGGATTAGGCTCGCTGGAGTGTCTTCTGGAAAGCGTAGTTGACGTCTGGAACTTGCCCGGGCTGCAACTGATAACCGCTCAGTGTCGGAGGTCCGGAGAGCGTATAGGTCTGCGTACCTACCGGAATCGGTGTCGCGTTCTGGAGGTACATGATTCCGTTCGGGTCCGTCGGGTCTCCGGCATAGATATTCCAGCCGGTAGCCGTGCGGGTCACATACGGGCCCTCAGCCATTCCCCTGGTCGGCTGCTGGGAGCTGCTTGGAGGATTCAGACCAGTGATGGTGACCTGAAGTTTATTACTTGCCGGGATCGTTGCTGGCAGGATCACGCTCGGACCAGATTCGGCGTTACCCTTGCTCAGTGGGGTAACGTATCCGCTCGTCTGGTCCACCCAAGTAATGGCGACGTTGTAATTCGCGGCAGCCGCAGAACCTCCAGCCACATAGGCGAGATTTGCAGCGGTCCAGTATCCGGCGCAGTAATCGTGCAGTGCGCCAGGAGCCGCGAGAGGGATTGCCACCATCGGGAGGCCCGTAGAAAACAGCCTCGACCAAATGCGGCCGACCTCAATAAGAAAGTTATCGTGCTTCTGCGCGTACCGATCTTTGACAGTGCGGTTGGACGCCGCCCGGTAGAACAAGGTAATCGCGTTGTAGATCATCCAGCGCTTCAGCGTGGAGTCGCGCCGACCATAGACGGGTGAGATGACAATCTGATTCAGCCGAACCCTCGGGCGACTGACCCCGAAAGCTCCGTAAGTTGTGATCGACCCAGGCCATGCGATGATATCGCCACCGAAGGCCTGCATGGCATCGGTCAGAGCATCGGCGCATTCGTCCCAAGCCTGCCGAACGATACTGTTATCCCCGGCCACCGTGACGCCCTCCGTGGAAGCGACGTCCGCAATCTCTGGGTCAATTGCGGCCAGGTCAGCCAGCGTTACGAAGTCGTCGTCAATGAGTAGGGACATAAGAAGGCCTTTGGAAAGGGGCCCGGAGCGCGGTTTCGTATCGCGCCCCGAGTGCAACCCGATCGGACCGGGTTAGTATTCGACGAAAAAGGAGTTCACCATTGTGGTCGAACTGTCAATCGCTTGGACATAGACCCGCAACGCGGTATTTGCCGAGCCAAACCTATTCATAGGTAGCTGGTATTTTCGAAGGTTGACGTCAATGAACGGCTGGTTGGTGGTCGTGCCTTGTGCGCTGCCAGTGAACGAATTCACCCAGAGCGTTCGAATGTCAGAGACAAAACCGTCTTGCGACTCCTGGACCGATACCAGTACGTTCTTGGTCGCGGTGAGGCTCTCAAGTCGAAAGTGAAGCGTCCAGTCGCCAGTGATACTCGACACCAGGTAGTTCTGGGTCACGACACCACCAGAGGAGTAAGTGCCAGTGCCAGTGATGCCAGTGGACAATGCAGCGTCGGCGTAAAAGCCAAAGGTCGTGGTGGAGTACCCGGTGATCTTGGCATAGCCGACCGTGTTGATTGTGGTCGTTCCGACCACGCCAGTAATCCGGATCGGGTCTCCGTCGATCAAGCCGTGAGCGGCAGAGCAAGTGACAACGGATGGGGTCGCCACCGTGGCACCGGATACAGTGCAGCCGTAGTTTCCGGCAGCAGCGTGCGAGCGGCTCGACTCCACCGCATAAGGCACCGCGGCAAAGCTCATTACTGCAGCCAGCAATGCGATTACTGTAATTCTGAGTGTCTTCAAGGTCTATTTCTCCTTCCCGGGCTTTGCCGGATTTGTCTTGTCAAGTTGCGAGCGAGCCGCTTCGGCCTGCTGCAGCAACGGGTTGGCATTGAGAATGCGCTGATACTCGGTCTGAGCGCTCTCTTTGCGCCGCTCTTCTTCATGTGCCTTCCAGGCCTCGACCTCTTCCGGGGTCGCGATCCGATGCGAGCGCTTCGTGAGAAGCTGCGCAGCATTGGCCCTGGTGACCTCGACGACGACGCCACCGTGATATCCGTGGCGCTTGTCTTCGAGGCTCATCATGAAATAGAACGGCTCAGTAAGTTGGGACTCCTGACGCCGGAGTTCGGCGTAGAAGTCCCTGACGTTCTGAGTCATGGGTTAGTGGCTCCTTAGCTGTTGACCTGGACAGCAAACGGGTTGCGGAGGACACCGACGCCGTACAGCACGTCCACAGTGAACTGCTGAGACAGCGTGTTCGGCTGGTAGCTCATGGTGACTCGCATACCGAAGTTACCGAGTTCCGCGTACTCAGCAATCGCGCCGGTACCGGGCAGGGGTTGAGGCAGGCGACGAATCACCAGGCCGATAGCATCCTTGGCGAACGCCAGATTGTGAGTGTTGATGGTGCCAACGCCAGTCTTCTGGATGTACTGCGACCGGAAGATGAAGAAATCCTTCAGCTTGCCGATCTCGCCGTTGATGATCGCGTCAATACCTGCCTGTCCAGTGTTCAGGTAAGTGGTGAAACGCGGAATCTGACGGAGTGCGGAGTAAGTAGCACTGTCCACCACGAGATACTTCTTCTGGTTAGCCGGAAGCTTGGCGTTGAAGAGAGCGGTTTCGGCGCTATCCAACACCGCTTCTGTGATCGGCGTGCCCGCCGTGCCGACCGGAGCGTTGGCGGTGAACGCTGCATACAGACTGAGCAGATCGCTTTCGATCTTCTCCGCGATTGCCACCACGGCAGGCTGCATGTAGATCTTCAGAAGGTCCGGCACCGCGAGAACCTTCGTCACGTCCGGAATCTGGAACGTCGCTTCAGCGTGGGTGTTGAGGACGATCTGCGCGTTACCCAGCTGCGGGTTCTGCGTCGTCACCGAACCGCCTTCAGCGATGTTGTTCGCCACTAACTGAGGCGCGATAGGTACGTTGATCGTATCCCCCGCTTGAGCGAGTGTAGGTTCGTAATCTCGGTTGACGAGGTTACCCATCACAAGGTTGCCGACCAGTGCGGGGAGCGCATCGGCAGCAACCAGTTTCACGATTGCATTGGCCACATTGGCCGAGGTAATTGCTGGCATCTATTTTCCTTTTCTGTGAGATTGGTTACTGCTTACTGGCCCTTCAGTACGCTCGCGATTTCCGCGCGAACGGCTGCAAGTTCTTCCGCCTTCATACCTGGACGAATACTGTCGATGTCGATCTTTGCGGCACCACGACTCATGCCGGAGGTCGCACCTGCACCGCCTACCGGTTTGGCCGGAAGAAAGTGCTCATTCCCCTTGATCCATGTCGCGAGGTATTCGGAGAGCGGTGTGTCATCATCGCCGACAAGAGAGCCGTCTTCCGCGAATTTGACGTCTGGATCGACAGCGCGAAGCGCCGACTTGATGCGCTCGGGAGCAACACCGAGCTTGCCGAGTTCATTCGTCAGGGTCGTGGTCCGCTTCTCTTTACGAGCGGCTTCTGTCGCCTCGTTTCGAGCCTTCTTCTCGTTGTCGAGTTCGCCGCGGAGCTTCTGTAGCTCGCGCTCGAACTTGAGTTCTGCGGGTGTCTTTTTGCCTGCGGCGTCCGGTTCGGGCTCAGGCTCTGTTTTCTGCTCGGTCTTTGCCTGCGGTTCGGGCTTGGGGATCATCTTGCGAATCTCGCCGAGCAGCTCAGCCTTGAACGCCGCCGGGTCAAACGTTGGAGCGCCACCGCCTCCACCACCGCCCTCATCGCCGCTCTTCTCGTCGCGCAGCGGCCCGCGCATCCACCACAAAGGCTTCATGTTTTGTTTTGCTCCTGCTCGGCTACTCTGTCGTAGCCGAAGATACTCATCAGCGCATCAGCGAGAGCCGCGCTAGAACGGTATGTCGTCGTCTGGCTGGCCCCGTTGATCCTGCCGAGGCCCGGCGGCTCGTTGCTGCCCGCCGGAATCGCTGGAGCCGCTATTCCCTCCGCCAGCGAGGATGATGTTTTCCGCGATGACCTCGGTAACGTACTTCGTTTCCCCGTTTGACTCATAGCTACGGGTCTGCAATCGACCCTCGACGTAGATCCGCTGGCCCTTGGTCAGGTATTGCGCCAGGTTCTCGACGTTCCAAGCCGTGATGCGGTGCCAGTCGGTTTCTTTCTTCCACTCGCCGGATTGCTTGTCCTTCCAGCTGCGCTCCGTAGCGACGCTCATGCTGGCGACGGAAGAACCGCCGGAAGTATGCTTGACCTCAGCGTCTTTCCCCAAGACGCCGAGCAGGGTACAGCGGTTGAGTGATCGGCTCATCTGACGTTCTCCCGTTCTTGGCGTTCGTACTCCGCTGATCGCTGCCGCAGCAGTGCACAGCAGATACCCCAGAAGAGCACCAAGCAGAGTGAGATATTCGCAGCAACCTGCACGATTTGATTGATCACACTTGATCCAATCCGCCGTACACACCATCGCCAGCAACGTCGGCATCCACATACAGCATGTCGGCGCGATACGTGTTGACCGCCACCTCGTTATTGATTTGCCAAGAGCCACCCGGCAATAACGCTGCGAGCACTCCTTGCATCGTTGCCTTGCTCATCGTCGAGAGGCCGAGGTATACAGTGCCAGAGTTGTTTGGGAATGCGATGACACTGACCTTATTCACCGGTACGGGATCGCCGACCAATGCAAGGCCGAGCGCCACGAGCTTGGTGGTCAGCGCCACGGGCGTACCGGGAGTCGAGACATTGACCGGCCCAAACGGTTGAGGGTTCAATCTTGGCTGATACATCACTCCACCCACGCCGTCACGTAGGCAGCGTCACCGCTGGTTGTGACATCCACCTGGAAGCTCGTGGGGTAAACCACATTCCCGCCATCCGGTCCGCAGATGCGGTACTTCTGCGCCTTCCCGTTGGCTGGCGTCGGAAGCTCAGCGATGACGTTGCCAGTGCTGAGGTCCTTCACCAGCACCCGCCCCGTGTTGCCAAACACTGGCCAGAACTCCAGACACATCACGCCGCCATTGGGACCCCTGCCGTCTCCGGCGGTGGTGAGCATGGCGTTCGTGATCGGCACGGGAGTGCCAGCAGTGGCAACGGTAATTTTGCCTAGCGGTAGTGCTCTCATTTTCTGGTCATCCGTTCTGGTCGAAAGGGGGTAGGGGGATAGTTATGGAGTATGGAGATTGGAGTGTTACCCAAGACTTACAGTAACCTTACTAAGGTTTAGATAAGGTGCTTATAAGGTTCTGTTAAGTGACCCTATGGGGTATCGGTAAGTGAATTGTAAGGTCACTTACCAAAGACTTACCGTTCATGTCAGGATTGAGCCGATCACGGAGCCTGGAGCGGTACCCTTTGGCACCCGTGTCAGGGCATCCCTGATCTGATCAAACTGGGCCACTGTCAGGTTTTCCAGCGGTATCGCCAGTAGGGTCGAGAGTGTGGAAGCCGACAAATGCGGAGCCACTGCCGTGGTTACCGTCTTCGTTCCGGATGTAGTTGCTGCCATGAATCCTCCTTGCTGATGGTGCCGATGAAGCAGAATCGCCGCCAACAGATCCGCCCAGGCTGGCCCGTAGGGTCCAAAATCCCACCCGGCTAAACCGGATGACTACTCGCTGTTCCCAGTCGGGTAGCTTCGACACTGCCTTTCGAGGGGATCAGGTCGTGCGTCTCTGTGCGACATACTGATGCCGCTTCAACCGTTGTGTGTTACGCCGCGAGTCCAGCCACACCAGTACGGGTGGTGAACTTATCCAAGCCATTCTGCAGGGCTTGGGACATCCGCGATTGCTGGTCAGCTTTCGCGGTCAAAGCTCGTTCTGATTTCGTGGGAGCCGCCTCAATCTCGGCCTCTACCTTCTGAATGGTTTCGGGTCTGGCGTCCTTCAAGATGGATCGGGCGACGCGCTTCTGAATTTCCTTCTCCAACGTGTCGGATGGAATGCCGAGGTCGGTAGCCAACTGCGCCGTCGCCAGCTCCCCCGCCTCGTCGTCATCATCGAAGGACAGCCCGCGCACATCGAACTGGCGGTCATCGCCACGGATCGCAGCGACATCTACCAACACATCCTTCATCGCCGCGCGGAGGATGTCCCCCAGGCCGTTCAGGACGTCGCGAGATGGTGCCATGTCCATCTCCTTCGAATAGCCAGAACTACTGGAAGCCGTCGCTGAGGTCGAGCGCCCTTGAGCCTGAAGGTACAGCTGCCGGTACATCTCCTCACGGAGCTTGTCGATATTCTCGGACGCGATCTTGTAGGAGACGCCGGAAGGCTCGACGTACCCAATGTCGCCGCCCTCGGCGATTTCCAGGTACCCGGTCTCCGTAATGGTCGGCGGAGTCTGGAACAGGCCCTTGACGTACAGCACCGGTAGGCAGCCCATGAGGAGGCCCCAGAAGAGGGCATTCTGCATGTTCAAGTGGCTCATCGCGTTGAGGTACACGCGATTGCCAAGCCACATATCCTCCGGCACCTGGACGCACCGGACCGGCACCCGGCCAGCATCAGCCAGAGCGTGCGGGCCAGAATCAACCAGCTTTGCTACCTGCGGCTTCTCCGCATCCACATAGACGGCGTCGGGATTGGTGACGCTAACCTTCTGGCCGTTTGAAGGCTCAACGCGAGCGGCTTCGTAGACCGCATACTGCGTGCGGTCGAAGTAATACCAGCGGTCCAAAATCGTGCGACCCTTGCCGAATTCGCGTTGCTCGGTGGTGACCGCGAAGACGATCCAAGTCAGGTTACCGTAGGAGTCGGTTTCCCAGTTGATCGCTGATCGGGGGTCATACAACACTAAATACGGGTCTAGTGCTCCCGAGGCCTTCTGGTCGGCCAGTGTTGCAGGTGCATCGCCTGACTTTGGAAGATCGATCAGGATATAGGCCTTACCGAACTTCAGAAGCTTCGGGAACACGCGCCGGAAGAAGTTTGCGTAAGTGGTACCGGCTCGGTCGCAATTCGACTGGAATCGGATATAGAAGTCTTTGGGATCGGCATGTACGTCAGCCCCAGCCGCATCCATAGAATGGATATCGGGATCATCCTTGAACATTGCGGCGACATACCAGCCGAGCGCGGTACCGAGGACGTCTTGGTGAGTGAAATTTCGTACCCGCTGAGCGTAGACCTCCGCCAACTCCTTCGGGCGTTTGGCAAGGAAGCTTTCGGCCTTCTTCTTGAGCAGGATGCCGCCCTGACAAAGGATCTCGATATCCGACCATCCGCTGTTGTAGAGGATGTAATCCGCGTGCTTGGCGTCAAGACTCTTGACGGGCATCGAGTCTGGAAACGTGGATTCAGGGGTCATTAATTTACCGCTCGACGGTCTAAGTTCCGCTCAATGTGATCGATGCGAATAACAATCGCCCGTAATTCCGATTCCGCAACCGCCGCTCTCATGAAAGAGCCGTTTATCCATTCCCGAAGCTCATCGCGGTCTTTCGCGCGCGCTTCGGCCATGTCGGCCCGCATCCTATCCATGGACGCTTTTACCGCCAGCGCCGACCAAGAGGAAATCAAGGTGCCGAGTGCACAGACCACGGCAGTTACAGCCGCAACGGCACCCCAGTTCACTGGACAACCTCCGACCTGCGACGCCTCACTTGGACCGAGCGGGGACGCATCTCCTTGAACAGCATGCGAGTATGGAATTCTTCCGACCGGAACGGGACAACTAACGGGGACTCCAAGGCGCCCCGCCGGATGTATTGCTGGCCCTTGACGATTACACGGCCCTGCCCGAGAGTATGCCGACTTACGATTGCAGGACCGAACTGTTTGGCCGCTTGGCTGACGTGTAGGTAATCTATCCCGTTGATCTGTATCATCTAAACTCCCAGGTACTCTGATCGCGGCCCACTGGTTGCCCGCAGCCCAAATTCCTTCTCAACGAGATATCCCAGCGCGTCACTTACGTGCGTGCGCTTCGGGTTGCTCTTATCGAGTTCCGATATCGAATTGCCCGCGGTGTCCGTCTTCCAGGCCACCTGCTCCAGATCGGCCGTAAGTTCGCGGCACGAAGGATCAACGACCAACCGCCGCTCGCCGCCCGCATTGCAGAGCAGCGCGTTCATCGCATTCACCCGTCCCTTAACGGTCGGGTTCGATATACCGCCCAAGAACATTGGCTGTAATGCCGGCTCCTTGCTCAGGAAGTCTTGGACGATCTTCCAGTCAGTGCGGTCGGCAGACGTCTTGCGCTGATTGCCCGCGGCGTCCCCGTAAACCTTCAGCTGCAGAGGCACAACTCCGTAGTGATCGCCCTGGAGGATATCCAGATACCGCTGTACTCGCTCACGAAACACCCGGCATGATTCCGGAGTGTTCGAGTTGGGAAGTACTATCTCTTCCAGCACATAGACAGAGCCACCGATGATCTGGCACAACACCGAGGCCATCGGATTGACGTTGAAGTCCATCGCCCAGCAGATTGGGTGCCGTGGATCAAACTGTGCAGCCCGAAGATTATAAGCGCGATCAAAAGCATAATAGGCTTGACCGGCGAAGATGCTGAGATACTTCCCCAACACTTCCTGTTGATAGAACTTGTCGTCGTAACTGGCTTTCAGCCGGTCATAGAAATCGGGCGGCAGCGCCGTGTTCTCGCCAGGTGCCGCGATGATCGCGGAATATCCATCCACCCGGGAATCACTGAGGAACCGCCCGTGAACCCAATCGAATCCCTTTGGCGTCCAGACTGCGCAGCCTTCGAGGGCCTGCGCTTTTGGGTGCCGAAGTCGAGCTTCGAGGCGCTTCCAGGCGTCCTCTTTGCAGTACGTTAGCTCGTCTACTGCGAACCATGCCAGATTCGACCCCACCAGTCGAGTGGGCTTATCCATCGATCGGAGCCGGATAACAGACTGTGGCTCCGTCAGCAATATGTCCCACTTGCGTGGAACGTGCGGGATATTGCCTTCTTCCAGCGCCTCCATGACGGCCTGCCGGGTAACATCCTCCAGCATCCGATACGTCGGAGCCGCCAGAACGCCAGGTAAACCCGGATTACCGTAGGCCAGCCGAATCACTTCGCCTGCCAGCGCCCGTGACTTCCCGGAACCGACCGGACCGCTAAAGCCCTTGAAGCGTTCGGGCGCTTCATGGAAGAGTCGCTGAGAAGGAAACGGGGAATAGCACCGACGCCAAGGCTCGCCGGTTGCTACTTCTCCGGCTCGCTGCTCAGCTTCGTACTGCTGGGTCCACTGGTCGAGGTCGCTGCTCCAAGGTCCGAGTTCTTCGCCCATCGTGCCCTGTGTCGTCTCTCCAGCCACCAAGCCAGAGCCTGCCAATTCCGTTTGCCAGCACCCTGGATACTCTTCACCGCACCCGATTCAGCCTCTGCTATCGCCTTTTCACAGGCGTCCAAAAATTCAACAAACGGCTGCTCTCCAGCCTTACCGCGCTCGTACCAGTTGTAGAAGGTGGATCGCCGGACACCAGCAATCTTGCAGGCGGTGTCAATGTAGTTGCCCGCCTTCAGCGCCTCGACAATCGCGCGATGAACAGCCGGGGTAAGAGAGGTAGGTCGTCCGGCAGGCATAAGAGGATGAGTTTGTCCCGGTTTCCGCTCTCACCGGGGAACGTATCGCGTCACGCCATCTCGCGAGTTAGGCGCGGCAGAGGGTTGCGGCCATTCAATTGGCCAGCCTCAAGCCGAATCTTGTTAAGCTGCTGTATTCTCAGCGGCTCGCGCGTTTCGTCGGACCCGCATGGCTTCGAAGCGCTGAGTGATATCCGCCACGCGCTCACGCGATTTCGCCGCTTGGTGATCATAGAAGCGCTTGTCAGACGCACTGCCGTTCTTGACTGGGTAGTAATCCCGAGATGAAGGTAAAGCACTTGAACGGAACACTTTACCGGGTGAGTTCTGCACGTGCGACGCACTGCGGACCTGCCCGAGGCCTTCGCGCATTCCGTTATTGCAGTCGGCTCGCGGGTTGAGGCTGGACGCTGCGCGGAGATCGCGGATGGAATGCAGAGGCTCGCCGTCAGAGAGGCCGATGACACCTAAGGATTCCATCGGAGCGATTCGCGCACGGCGCACTAACTTGCGATAACCAATCAAAAGAGCATCATTCACGCGCTGATAAATGAATATGCCTATTGGCTTGGATTCCGAATCCGTAAAATCATCGACGGCGCGAATCATGGCCAGATAAGCATCTTGCCGAACTTCGTCGCCGTCTACGTCGGAGTGAGATGCCAAGAAACGGCAGGCAACTATCTCGGCCACATTTGTGTGACGCTCAATGAGCGCATCGCGGGAAACCGTGCCGTTCGTCAATCTCAGTGCTCCTATATATTAATGGACCACGAGAAACATTTTTACCCTACATTGTTTTGAAGATTTATTGCAAATGAGGCTCATCTAAGGCTAATCTTAATCGGGCAATTCCTCTCCAGATGTGGATTTTTATAGGAATTCCCAGTAGTTCCGCCGCCTCTTCTTCGCTGTACCCAAGGACGTGGAGCAGCAACACGGCTTCTCGTTGCTGGGGCGACAGGGAGTTCACCGCCTGCCGCAGGTCCTCCGGAAGCCAGGTCTCGGCGTCCTTGAGTAGCAGCTGGCGTTCCTCCGCGCTCATGCTACCTCCTCAAACAGACCGCCCGCTTGGTGAAGCGACTGCCGAGCGATCCGCCGCGCATCTGCCGCACGACGTCCGAGGACCGAGGACGCATTGCTTACCGAGATCGGTCCAGACATTACGCTCGCAGGTGGAAGGATCGTCAATTCGTCGAAGCGCTCCAAGAACCGGACCTCTGCCTCTTCCGGTGACCAGCAGCGGCCAATGTGCACCGGGTTGTCTCGGATCGGACCGATAGCCCATTCCCACTCTTCGGGACGGACAAGGGGCTGCATCAGGTCGCGGGCCTCGATCCCCAACATCCAGTTGTCGGCCTTCTTCACCTCCGGCGGTTCGACCGACGAAAGCCCGAAGCGCTCGTAGATCATTGACTGCAATCGATGTTCCGCTTCCCGATATCCCGCCATGACTGGAGTATGCTTGATCGGCCTCGGAATATCCCGTAGGTAGGCTTCGCTGGCGTCGTGCAAGAGCGCATGAAGTGCATGCTCTGGGCAGAGTATTGAGACCATCACCGAATGTTGCGCGGTGTTGTAGCGCTGGCGCATCTGGCACCCGAAGCGATTGTCTCCAGCCAGCCCGTGGGCGATGTCCTCGATTCGGATATCTTCGATCCGGGGTTCGAGCGGATAAAACGCAACACCGCTGAAGGTCTGAATCCAGGCTGAGGCGTTTTTCTTCGCCTTCAGCATCTCGCCGAAATGAGCGCTCGGCGCAAAGCCGGGTTCTTGTACGTGCACTATGCCGCCATCCTTCCTCTGTGCTTCACTCTCACGACTCGCGCGCCGCTTCTGTTTGCCCTTGCTCTTTGCCTTCGGAAGGTCTTCCACGCTCACAACCCACTCGATAGGGTTCCGGTTGGGGTTGGGCCTCGGGCGATCTTCGCGCGGGTCAGGCAGTCGGTTCGGATAGATGATTCTCAAGCCGCGTTCTCCTTTGATTCCGGCCTGAAGGTCCGTGCGATATACCGCGCCAGTTCCAGTGGCACGCGCGCCCGCTCCAGCCGTTGCTTACTTCCGAAACTCTCTTTCTTGCGCTCGGGGATCACGACCGGCAGTATGGCCGGAACATCGCCCCAGAGATAGAACGGTCCAACGTGAGCGCGTGCGGTGCCGAGCCATGCCTGAGCCGCCCGGACGTTCTCGACGATCATCGGAACACCAGCCTCGCGCGCGATTCGCCAGCACGCCTCGACGATGGTCAGGTCCGGCTCCGGCGGGTTGCGCTTGCGCGTCCACGGCATCGCGTGGCGCGAGAACTGCTCACATGGCGGGGAGGCTACAATCACCGTCGCCCGCGCGAACTGGCTCCCGATCAGAGTCCGCACGTCCTGAAGAACCAGTTGAGCCGGGTACGCGGCGAGCGGCTCGATATCGAAGCCGATCACGTCGTAATCCTCGGCCATGAATCCGGCAGTCCAACCGCCGGACCCACAGCAGAGGTCGATACAAAGCGGCTTCATATCCTCAAAGGCATGACGACGCAAACGTACCGGCTGTCGCCGTCACCGACCGGACTCAATTGCATAGCCGACTTCTCATCGGCGAACGATAACGCCACCTTTTCGGCTTCCGTCGATCCAAGGAAGTCGATCAGATATTCCGCGTTGAAGCCGATGGTCACCTCGCCCGAGGTTTCGGCTGAGACGACATCCTCGGCCTCGCCGGTTTCGAGCGCCTGAGCTGATGCCGACACCTGACCGTTGCCGATGGCGACCTTGATCGCGCGCGACCGTTCGTCGGCGAACCCGCGAACCCGCTGGAGTCCATCACGGAGAGCCAGCCGGTTAAAAATGGCGCACCCGGTGAATCCCTTCGGGATAACGCGCTCGTATTCGGGGAAATTGCCGATGAGCCGCCGGGCGGCGAGTATGCGGTCGCCGACCGTGAAGAACAGGTGATTGTCGTCGGTCGCGATCTCAACCACCGCGTCGAGCGGAACCGCGCCCGCGAGACGGTTGAGTTCAACCAGAGCCTTGCGGGGAATCAGGTTCTTGGCGGGTATTCCGGAGCCGCCCATCTCGGCCAGCGTCAGGCGGTGCCCGTCGGTCGCGACCATCTTCAGGCCTGTGTCGCCGGTTTCGAGGAGCGCGCCGTTCAGTGTGAATCGGCTCTCCTGCATCGAAATCGCGTAAGACACGCGCCCGATGAGCCGGGCGAGCGCCTTCAGCGGAACGGAGCAGATGGCGTTACCGGAAGTCGGAACATACGGGTAGCTCTCCACGCTCATTCCAGCGATGCGCATCTTCGAGCGCCCGGCGGTGATCGAGGCCCATTGCGTGTCGCCGAACTTGATGTCGAGCGATCCGGCGGGAAGCAGGCGCACGTAATCGAGCAGGCGCTTTGCCGGGAGCGTTGCCGCCCCCGGTTTCTTCACCTCGGCATCACACCGGCAATACAGACAGATTTCGAGGTCGGTCGCCGTGATACTGAGGTGCCCGAAATCGCTGGCCTCCAGTTTCACGTTGCCGAGAATCGGGATCGTCGTCCGGCGCTCAACCGCTCCAATGGCGAGGCTGAGTTCACGAACGAGCGCGTCTCGGTCAACAGAGAAATGCGGCGCGCTCTGCGTCACGGCGCGGAAATCGACGCCGTGGGCGGGAATGGTGTCTTTGGTCGCTGTCGCCATCTATTCCTCCTTGCCTTCGTCGATGGTGTCTTGTTGCATTCTGTTTCTCTCCTTCGGTTTGTCACTGTTGGCGGATTCGACAATCCGGGCGCACCGCAGGCGCACGTCGGCCCTGCAAGTGCCGGGTTTGGTTGTTGCCCCTACGCGGTAATTGCAGTCACCGTGCGGGGTATTGGAAACTCTTTGTGCTCTCTGCCATCAAGCAGAGCGCCAGCGGCTTTCTTGCCGATCCGGATGGGTTCGTCCGAAGAGTTGATCTGCTGTGACTTGCCGTCAAAAACAGCACCATCGCAGAGAGAGGGAAGCCATTCACCCCACTGCTTCAGGAAGAAGGAGATGCCACGGTTGGCGCACTGATCTCGCATCGAGCGGAACCAGTCGGCTTGCGCTGGTCTGGCTTTGTGACCGCTTTCGCCGCCTGCAATAACCCAGTCAACTGGGTAGCCGTCCAGGTTCAGCGGACCAACTGCGGGCTCATAACTAACGCCGCGAACCACCGCCGGGACAGTCAAGAGTTCCTTCACGCGCCAAATGTACTCATCTGATTCAACCGTGGTCATCAGCCAGACGTTCGGCTGCGGACTCTCGACCCATGTGGCAGGTAACAGCCGCCGGAAGTTCTGCGGACGCTTGGTGAGTAGTAGCCAGTCGAGATGCGGCGTATGCTGGATCAGAGAATAGAGCCGAGTCCGGCTGTCATCAAGGTCGCGACGATCTTCCATCACGTCGGCCATCGAGGCGCAAAACACCCGGCGACGCACGCCGTCCCGCTCGGCGTCCCTGTCCCATTTGAGGGGTTCGTTCCAGTGCGCATCACCGAAGAATCGGCGCGGCGCATCCTTCCCCCATACCGAGTTCCCTGTGCGCTTTGAGAAAGACTCGGCGTAACAGTTGTCGCAGCCGGGAGAAACTTTCACGCACCCCCACCAAGGGTTGAAGGTGTGATCGGTCCATTCAATCTTGCTGTTGAGGCCCATTTACGCAACCTCCGAAAAAGTCAGATTGTGACGGTTTCTGTGACGGAAACCGGAAGGCTCGGCACGTCTCGGCGTATAGACGAATCGCGAAAACCCAACAAAAATGCCTTTCGCTTTGGTCTGTTGCGGGCTATCCTTAGATTTAGGTTCCAGCGCCGCAAGGCGTGGGAGTTCGACCCTCCCCGTTCGCACCACAACCTTTATTGACCTCCTCATCCAAACACCGCTGGCTGCTGGTGCTGGCTGCCTTTTTGTTCTCGACCGGCGGCGCGGCCATCAAGTCCTGTTCTCTGAACGCCTGGCAAGTGGGGAGTCTGCGGTCCGGCATCGCAGCCATCGCACTCCTGGCCATCTTTCCGGAAGCCAGGCGCTACTGGACTTCCCGTGAACATTGGACCCTCCGCACTCTGATTGCAGCCTTGGCCTATGCCGCGACCCTCATACTCTTCGTTGCAGCGAACAAACTCACCACTTCAGCCAATGCGATCTTCCTGCAATCCACGGGACCCATCTACATGCTGTTCCTGGGGCCGCTGATTCTCAACGAACGCCTGCGCGCCCTTGACCTCTTCACCGTCGCAGCCATCGGAATGGGTGCTGCGTTGCTGTTCTCCGGGCCCAGTCCGACGGGCATCACGACGCCGAACCCCGCGCTGGGTAACGCCCTCGCCGCGATCTCCGGATTCACCTGGGCGCTGACCATCACGTGCCTGCGTCTCACCGGCAAGGAGAACCCCGACGCTGAAACAGGTGCCGCCACGGTGATCACAGGCAACTTCACGGCCTTTCTGATCGCTCTGCCGATGGCCTTGCCGGTTGTCGCGATCCACGGCGCGGATCTTCTTGTCCTGCTCTACCTGGGGATCTTTCAAATTGGCATTGCCTACCTGGCACTGACCAGAGGTTTAAAGCATGTGCCGGGACTGGAATCTTCCACAATTCTGCTGGTGGAACCGGTCTTCAATCCGCTCTGGAGCTGGATCATCCACAACGAACGGCCCGGCCCCGCGACGCTGGCGGGGGGCGCAGTGATCATCCTGGCAAACCTCTCTGCCGCATGGTGGCAAACGCGACAGAGAGGCAGCCAGACGAACGCGCAGAGCCTTACATAATCGCCGAGGGCGGCGCTGGATCTTCCGGGTTCCCTGCATTGTTCAGAGGCACGAAGATCAGAAGCAGACAGAGCAGTGTGAGCACGCCCAGTCCGGCAAGGTAGCTTGGGTCATCGAACATGGAAGGCAGCTTGCCCTTCCATAAGTTGAAGCCCGCGGTGACCAGGCCCATCAGAGCCTCGCCGGCAATTAAACCGGAAGCCACAAGCACCCCGACATTTTCCACTCTCGCGCGCTGGCCTTCGTTATAACCGCGCTTTTCGGCCATCGTGTCCGAGAACCAGCGCACCATGCCACCGATGAAAATCGCCGCCGTTGTTCCAAAGGGAAGATACATGCCAATTGCGACCAGCATCGGGCTTTTCACTTGCACCAGAATCATCGTGATCCCGAGAAAGATCCCGACAATGATCAGCGGCCACGGCATATCCCCGCCTACGATGCCTTGCGCCAGCGAGGCCATCAAGCCAGCCTGCGGTGCGGAGAGTTTCGCATCACCGAACCCAACACCACCCGCGTTGATATTGCCCTGGTGCAGAAGGAGCAATGGAAAGTACATCGCAAGGCTCGCGCAAACAACGGCCACCAGTTCCACAATCTGAATCGTTCGGGGTGTTCCGCCCAGGATGTAGCCTACTTTGAAATCCTGCAGCAACTCACCCGCGACAGCGGAGGATACGCACACCACCGCCGCCACGCCCAACACCGCGATGACACCGGAAACACCATTCACGCCAAGAGCCACCAGCAACAAGGCCGCGATGATAAGCGTCGAGAGCGTCAACCCGGAGATCGGATTGTTGGAACTTCCGATCACGCCCACCAGATAGCCCGACACCGTCGCAAAACAGAACCCAACCAACAGCATGACGACGCCCGAAATGATGCCTGCCTTCAAGCTGCCCGAGAAGTAAGTGTAGATCGCAATCATCGCAAGAAACACCACAAAGATCCCGCCCAGGACGAGCTTCGAACTCATGTAGCGGCTGGTGCGTCCGAGTTGCTCAATCGAGCCCTTTGCACCACCGCCCAATTCCGCGAAGGCCCGTGTGAGACCCAGCAGCAGGTTCTTGCGCATCCGGAACATGGTGTACGCCGCGCCGACCATCATGCCGCCCACAGCGATTGGCCGCACGATATCGCGCCAGAAGCGTTCTGCCACGGCGGGCCAGTTCATCGGCTGGCCGGGGTGCTCGGCCTGCAGTTGCGGCCCCAGGAAATAGATCAGGGCAGGAATCAGCAGGCCCCAAGCCAGCACCGTACCGGAGAAGTTGAGCGCCGCCAGTTTCGGTCCGATCACATAACCAACACCGATATAGGCAGGCGAAACGCTGGGCCCCGAGCCTTGCGTAACGCCGCCCGTGGTCAATGTGGTCTTTAACTTCCCGAGCAGCTTCACTTTGCCTGCGGGAAGGTTGATGTCGAAATCGAGATCCGGATTGAAGACACCAAAAGCGCCAGCCAGGAACGCCACCGAACCATAGAACATGGCGGAGAAGAGGTGCTTGGCCGCCTGCGCGCCGGATTGTCCGGCAATGTGAATCTGAGAAGCCGCAACAGATTCCGGGAACGGCAGGTCGGGATCTTCCACCAGCACCCGGCGCACCAGCGAAACGAAGAGCACACCCAGGATGCTGCCGACCAGCATGAGCGCCGTCGACTTCCAATACGCCTCCGGGCTGGCGAAATTCGGCCAGGCCTTGGTCAGAACGAAAGCCGGAATCGTGAATACCGCGCCCGCGGCTACGGATTCGCCGATGGACCCGGCGGTCCGCGCGATGTTTTCTTCAAGAATGGAACCCTTGAAGATCCGGAGTACAGCCATGCCGATCACGGCCGCGGGATACGTCGCGGCGATCGTCTGGCCCGCCTTCAAGCCCAGGTAGGCGTTGGCAGCGCCCAGAACGACGCACATCACGAGACCGAGCAGCACCGCACGGAGCGTGAACTCCTTCATCTGGACGGTGGCGGGAACGAACGGTTTGTACTCCGGCTGTTGGCTCATGCGAGTTTGGCCTTCACTTTCTCACTGAGTTTGCGGCCATCCACGGTCTTGCCTGCGAGAATCGCCTGCGCGGCCTTGATCACCGGCCCCATTTGCGGCTTTTCGCCGAGTGAAGCGATGGCTTGCTCAACCGCGGCGTCGAGGTCTTCGTCGCTGGCAGCTGCAGGCAGGTAGCTTTCGATGAGCAGCCGCTCGGCATCCTCTTTTTCCGCCATGTCTTCCCGCCCGCCCTTGCGGAACATTTCCGCGGAATCCAGGCGTTGCTTCACCAGGCTCTTCAAAACCTGCATGTCTGCGGCGTCGTCCATGGGCTTGTTGGCATCCACGTGCGCCTTCTGTAATGCGGACTTCATCATCCGGAGCGCCGACAAACGGGCCTCCGCTTTGGCCTTCATGGCGGCGACGATGTCCTTCTGTAACTGGTCGAGGATTGGCATACGGTTGATATTCTTGGAAGACCGGCCCGGATTTCCGGAAACGGTCGCGTAACTAAGAACTGTAAATCTTCGCATGTATATTCGCAAGCAACGTCTGCTCACCCCCGGCCCGACCCCGCTCTATCCCCCTGCCCTGCACGCCATGATGGCGTCTGATATCCACCACCGGACGGAGGATTTCCGCAAGATTTACAAGTCGGCACTGGCCGGCTTGAAAGAAGTCATGGGGACTTCGAATGACGTACTCTGCTTCACCGCTTCCGGCACAGGAGCCATGGAAGCTTCCGTCACGAACCTGTTTTCCCACGGCGACAAGGTGATTGTCTGCTCCGCCGGCAAATTCGGGGAGCGCTGGGGACAGATCGCCAAGGCTTACGGCTTGCAAATGACGCTGATTGAACACGGTTACGGCGGCACCATTGCGCCGGAGCGTGTGGAAGTGGCACTGCGTGCGGAACCCGGCGTAAAGGGCGTGTTCCTTCAGGCCAGCGAAACTTCGACCGGGGCCGAACACGACGTTGAGTCGATCGGGAAGATCGTACAGCAGTATCCGGAAGCACTGTTTGTGGTGGATGCGATCACAGGGCTCGGCACCATGCCTCTGGAAATTGAAGCCTGGGGCCTCGACATCGTGATTGGCGGCTCGCAGAAGAGCTTTATGATTCCGCCGGGCCTGGCTTTTATGAGCGTGAGTCCAAAAGCCTGGGAACGGGCCAAAACGGCGACCCTGCCCCACTTCTATTTCGACATGGCGAAGGAGAAGAAGAACGGAGATCTGGGTGAATCGGCCTGGACGCCGTCCACCGCATTGATTCTGGCGCTCGACGAAGCACTGAAGTACGTCAATGGAATGGGCATCAAGACCCTGGTTTCGAACGCGCAGATGCTGGCGAAGGCCACGCGGGCGGCAGCGGCGGAGTTGGACTTGAAGGTTTTCGCGGAACGACCGGGCAGTTCGGTGACCGCGCTTTGTCCGCCGGCGGGCTTGGATTCCGGCAAGATCGTGAAGGGCTTCCGCGAGAAGTTCAACTCCATCATCACCAACGGCCAGGGTTCGATGAAGGGTCAAATCTTCCGCCTGGCGCATCTCGGTTACTTCGATATCACGGATATGTTCGGCGTCATCGCTGGCCTGGAATTGATTCTGCGCGCGAATGGAGTTCCGGTGGAACTCGGCAAAGGCGTTGCCGCGGTCCAGAGGGTCTACGAAGAATCGCTCACTTCTTAGCCGAAGAAATGCGCGCGCCCGGCTTGGACGCGGCCGTTTTTGCGGAAACCGTCATGGTTTGCCAGCGGTGACGCCAGGGCCCGGAAACACAGCGCTCCAAGACGCCATCGCGAGCGTACTTCTGCAGGGCACGGGAGTCACGGTTCGCATCCTCCGGCCAGTAGAGTCCGCGGGTGGACGAGCCGCAGGCTGGCTTTTTCGCGGAAGACGCAGGGGCATCCCCGGGGTTATCCTCCGCCATTAGAGACAGTGCGAAAAAAAAGATGAGAAGAATGGCTGCGCGGGGCACTTTCATATTCTTGGGGCTCCAGTGGCCCCGGCGATATTGCCCCGCCCGCCTTTCCGTACTGGTACGCCGCGCCTCAGGCAGCGGCTGGATAACTGCCGAAGACGTGGAGTGCATCGGTCAGTTCCGCAAGATGCCCCATTGCTTTCCCAATCACCGGGTCAGTCAAGTGACCGTGGAAATCCAGATAGAACATGTATTCCCAGGGCTTGCCGCGCAAGGGGCGGGATTCGATCTTCGTCAGGTTGATGTCCCGGAGCGAGAAAGCACTGAGCGAGCGGAATAACCCGCCCGGCGCATTCTTGATTGTGAAAGCGATCGAGGTCTTCCAGCGCTGCACGGCGGGTAGTTTCGCAGCCCGCTTGCCCGCAGCCGGTTTCTTCAGCAGAAAAAAGCGGGTGAAGTTTTCGCGGTCGTCTTCAATGGAACGTTTGAGAATCTTCGCCCCGTAAATCTCAGCCGCGGTCGCGGACGCAATAGCCGCTGAAGCAGGCAAGCGCTTCTCCATCAGCATCTTCACACTGCCCGCCGTGTCGTAGAACGGGGTCTTGGTGATTTGCGGATTCTGTTCAAAAAACGTGCGGCACTGGTTGAGCGCCACCGGATGGGAGTACACTGTGGAAATTTCCCGGAGTTTCACATCTGGAGGTGCGATCAGGTTATGTACAATTCGTACAAACGTTTCTCCGTGAATTTCCAGTCCGTATTTCAGCAGGTGATCGTAATTTTCATGAACAGAACCATGAAGAGTGTTCTCTATAGGGATCGCAGCCGCCTGAGTTTTTCCGTTTACCACGGAACGGAAAGCTTCCTCAAATGTTTGAAAAGGAATGGGTTCCATCGCACTGCCCGCCATCTGCAACGCAGCGACCTGGCTGAATGCCCCTAATTCCCCTTGAAATGCTACCTTTTGGGATTTTTTCATACGTTATTTTGCATCCGCCCGGGGCGGGCCTTCCCAGCGCTTGATTTCCCCATCCGGAAGTTGCAGCAGATCGAGCACACGGTCGACAGAGGAATCCACCAGATCCTCCACCGTCTTCGGATTGTTGTAGAACCCGGGGATCGGCGGAGCGATGATGGCCCCCATCTCAGACAACGCGGTCATCGTCCGCAGATGCCCGGTGTGGAATGGACTCTCACGCACCATCAAGATCAACCGGCGCCGCTCCTTTAATGTGACATCCGCCGCCCGGACCAGCAGATTGGAACTGATCCCGTACGCGATGGCGGACATAGTGTGTATGGAGCAGGGCGCAACCACCATGCCTTGCGTATGAAAACTTCCGCTCGCAATCGGAGCCGCAATATCCTCCACCGGATACGAGAAGCTCGCCAGGGCTTTCAGATCCGCCGCCTTCCGGCCCGTTTCCAGATACAGGGTCTTTTCCGCAGCCCGGCTGAGGATCAGGTGGGTCTCAACTTCCTTATTCCGGCTCAACCGCTCGAGCAAACGGACCGGATAAATCGATCCACTGGCCCCGCTCACACCAATCACAACTCTCAAGACTGCCTCCTGGGAAGATCTTGTTCTGAATTCGGAACAATCCCAACCTCTTCATATTGTAGGGAGAACAAAGTGGCGGGTATAATCCTCAAATGAACAGCCAACGCACCGCCGACCTGCGGCAGTAGCTTCCCGAGACAGGATCATAGCATGGAAGAAGCAGGTCAGCGGCTCAAGCGGAGGCGGGAAAGACTCGGACTCAAGTTCCGTGAAGTCGAGCAGGCCAGCCAACTCATCGCCGAAAAACACAAGAACCCGGAATTCGTCATCAACCTGAGCAGGCTCTCTGATATCGAAAACCAGGGAACGCTGCCCTCCATCTTCAGGCTCTATTCCCTCTGCGCGATCTACCGGCTCGACTTGAACGAGGTGCTCGGCTGGTATGGAGTTCCTGTCAATGAAATTCTGACCGATGCCGCTCTGTTTCAACTGGAAAAAACCCACGAGCTCGGCATTCACAAATACGACAATGCCGCCGCCTACGTGCCGATCGCACTCGACCCCGGCCTCGACCTGAGAAAGACCTTCTTCGTCAGCGAGGTCGTCCAGCGCTGGGGAAAACTGCCCCTCGCACTGTTCGGCGGCGTGGACGTCCGCGAATACCGCTACGGCTTCATTGGACTGGAAGACTGGAGCATGCACCCCGTGCTTTCCCCCGGCGCATTGCTGGTGATTGACGATGGAAAAAGGAAAATTCAAGCCAGCGGCTGGACCAGACTATCCGAACGGCCCATCTACTTTCTCGAACACAGAGACGGTTTTTTCTGCCGCTGGTGCAGTTTGAAAGACGGAATTCTCAGCCTTTTGCCGCACCCTTCTTCCGACGCACCGGTACTGCATTTCCCGCAGAGCGAGATCGATATTCACGGCCAGGTGGTGGGAGTTGCCACTAATCTGGATTTGGAGAAGCGACACCGTAGCCGGCTCTAATCAACTCCGAAACCGCCGCCAAATCCGTCAGGAACAGCATCCGTTCGGTCTCGCGGGATTCCGCCGGCAGCCAGCGCTGATACGGTTCGAGACGCAGCCAGTTGGCAAAAATATCCCCCGGTACGCCATCCAGGCTCTCCAGATAGGCCGTGAGATCCTCCCTCTGCGCCGCGTAGTTGAGTCCGAGCCACTCTAGAAACACCGTGGAATGGCACTGCCGCAGTAAAGCATCGGTTTCCGGCTCACCCATGCGCTGCGCCAGGCCGAAGTGCTGGTAGGCCCCCGTGTTGAGATCGCGCAAAGAAGCCAGGTACGCCAGGCGGCCGATCACCGTGGGAATTCCTTCCAGCGTCCGCTGCCATGATGCGCGGACCGCAGCTTGATTTCGCAAAGGCATTACCGGAATTGTACTCCCCGCCCCGCCCCAAACCGCAATTGTCTTAGCTGCCCGTGGATTTAATCAGTGCTTGGCGCTTAAAGGCGTTCATGGGATCGAGGGCCGTATGTGAGTCCCGACAGCAGCTTTGCGGGATAAAGTGCGTTTGTTGGGTTGGGGCTG
>CAIXXM010000155.1 GCA_903923395.1 uncultured Acidobacteriia bacterium | reverse complement strand
GGGCCAGTTCGGCGAGCTTTTTCCGCTGCGCTTCATCCAGACGGATGAACTTGCGCCGCATTCTTACGTTTTCTTCGTCGATGCCGTAGCGGGTGGACAACCGCTGTTCGTCTTCTACTTCGTGCGCGACCGCGGCGGGACGGGACGAAGGCATCTCAGGCTCGGCGACAGCAGTGCTGCCCGAGTACCGGCTGACGGGTGATTTCTTTGCCATGAACGCTGACCTGACCTCCTGGAACAAACCCGCTGGCGGGCTTCTTCCTTAGAGTGAGTGGGGCGTGGAGGGGAAAATTCTCATGGAATTGATTTGGCCGGGGGAAGTGGAGCGGGGGCCAAAGCGGGGAACCGGCACGATGTGCGCGATTCCCCAGGGGTGAGATCGACTAGCGTCCGTTGCCGTATTTCGGCGTTGCGAGATAACCCGAGATGATGTCTTTGCCGACGGTGTTTACCACCAGTTCGTAGAGCGACTTCGAAACATAGAACTGGAGCGGTTCATTGATATACCGGTCCTTCTTCTCCGTCACCTTGTCATCGGCGCGCACTTCAATCGTGAACTTGTTGTGCTTCATGTCCGTTCGCTTGATGAGAATGCCGATGTCGCCAACCTTCTGGAAGTCCTTGCTCTTGGCGATCTTGAACTCAAAGTAGTTGCGTTCACCGCGCTTCTTGAGTTCGGCCAGTTCCTTGGAATTGGTGGCGACATAGCCGCTGGTCACACCGAGATCGCCCGCCACCTTCTTCAGTTCGGAGATGGTGTTGTTCAATTCACCGGTGGTCTTGGCAACATCCTTCTTGACAGTGGACACTTCATTGCCGACGTCCGCAATCCGGGCGTTCGCATTTTCCGCTGTCTGGCGGACGTCCTGCTTCACGCCGCTGATGTCCGTGGAAAGCTTCTGTGCGGTCTGTTGCTGTTCGCTTTCGAGCTTCTTCGCCTGCTCATCGGCATACTACAGCGCGTCCTTGCGGGCACGGCTTGCCTCCGCGCTCAGTTCGCGTTTGCTGTTGGAGAGTTCGCCCCGCAGAGCTTCCATTCGTTCGCGCTGTGCGGCTGTCATGGAGGCGCTGTTTTCTTTGAGCGTCTCAATCTGCGCCTGGAGCAGTTCGCGGGTCTTGCCGTCTTCGGTTCGCATGTCCTTCATTTGGAGGAACAGGAACACGTTGGCGGCGAGGGAGGCCACAATAGCGCCCGCCGCGATGGCAGTTTTCACCGTGGAACCCTGGTTCGGGTCGTGTGGTGGCGGGGGTGGCGGATACATGTATTGAGGTGAACTCATGTCTATTCTTTCGAGTATATAGATCGCGCCACCACTGCTGCACGTTTCATCAATCACATTCCATCAAAAAAACCTAAAGAATCGGTGCCTGGCACCGATTCTTTATGGGGCGTTAATCCAGTGAGAAGCTCTGGCCGCGTTCCACGGGGATCGCCTCGATCTGGAACCGTTCCTTGATCGATTCCGCCAGCACCGACGATTCCACCGTCTCCCCATGCACCAGAAACACCTTCTTCAGTGTGCTTGCGATCGGTGCCATCCATTGCAGCAACTCTTCGGAATCCGCATGGCCGGAGAGTTCTTCCAACGACGCTACCTCCGCGCTCACGTGCTCCGGAATCCCGAAAATCTTGACGTCCTTCCAGCCATCCTTCAACCTGCGGCCCAGCGTATATTCGGCCTGATACCCGGTGATCAGCACCGTGTTGCGCGGGTCATCGATGTTATTCCGCAGGTGATGCAGAATCCGCCCGGCCTCGCACATCCCGGAGGCGGAAATCACAATGAACGGCGTCTTGATCTCATTCAACTTCTTTGATTCCGAAGCCTCCCGCACATACTGCAAACGCTTGAATCCAAACGGATCTTCATGATTCCGCAGGTAGGCCCCGGTTTCCTCATCGAAGCACTCCGTATGTTCCCGGAAAACCTTCGTCACGTTCACCGCCAGCGGACTATCCACATAAACCGGCACGTTGGGAATCCGGCCCGCGTTGATGAGTTCATGCAGAATCAGCACAATCTGCTGTGCCCGGCCCACCGCAAACGCCGGAATGATGACCTTGCCGCCACGCCGGATGGTCCTGTTCACCACGGCTTCCAGATCCGGCGCTGCGTCCTTCTGTTTTGGATGTAGACGCGAGCCGTAAGTGCTCTCCATGATCAGGTAATCGGCCGGGGGCATCACTGCCGGGTCCCGGATGATCGGCAACCCGGGACGCCCGACATCGCCCGAAAAGATCAGGCGTGTCTTCCCGTCCGTCAGCAGAACAGAAGCCGACCCCAGCATGTGACCGGCGTCGAACGTTTCCAGCGTCAGCCCGCCTTCGATCGATTTCGGCTTCCGGTAACGGACGGGGCTGAACAGCGGCATCGTCGCTTCCACGTCTTCCAGCGTGTAGAGCGGTTCCACCGGATTCTCTTCCTTGTGCTTGCGGTTGACGAACCGCGCATCGCTCCCGGCAATGTGCGCGGTGTCCTTCAGCATGGAATCACAGAGATCAATCGTTGCCGGATTCGTGTAGATCGGCCCATGGAAGCCATTCTTTACCAGCAGTGGCAGGTTCCCGCTGTGATCGATATGTGCGTGGGAAAGCACCACGGCATTGATGGACCGGGCGGGGAAGGGAAGCTCGCGGTTGATGCGCTCGGCTTCCTTGCGGCGTCCCTGGTACATGCCGCAATCGAGCAGAATTCGTTCGCCCCTGGATTCGAGCAGATGCATGGAGCCTGTGACCGTCCTGGCTGCTCCGTAAAAGGTGAGTTTCATCTCGCCGTGATTATATGCCCGGCATCCCCATGCAACTCCCATGCATCCGTGGGACTATGCCACAAACGATCTTTATCACCGGCAGTTCCACCGGACTCGGCCGCGCCACCGCCCTTCTGTTCGCGCAAAAGGGCTGGACCGTCATCGCAACAATGCGGAATCCGGCGAATGAGACCGAACTCACCGGTGTGGCGGGCATCACGCTCCTCGAACTCGATGTCACCAAGCCCGCCCAGATCGAAGCTGCAGCCAACGCCGCGCTTGCCCTGGGTCCGGTCGACGTGGTTTTTAACAATGCGGGCTACGGCTTGGTGGGTCCGGTGGAAGGGATTAGCGATGAGCAACTGGTGGCGCAAATCGACACCAACCTGCTCGGCGTGATCCGCACCACGAAAGCCTTCATTCCCGCGTTCCGCGAGCGCGGTTCCGGCACCTTCATCGCCACTACATCCATCGGTGGGCTGGTGGCATTCCCGTTCAACTCCGCTTACCATGCCACGAAATGGGCGCTGGAAGGTTGGAGCGAAAGTGCCGCCTACGAACTGGCGGAGTTCGGCATTCGCGTGAAGACCGTGGCACCAGGGGGCATCAAGACCGATTTCGTCAGCCGTTCGCTGGTGCAGGCCACGCATCCCGCCTATGATTCGATGATCCAAAAGGTCTGGGCCGCATTCTCAGATCCGGCCCGCGCGGCGAATCATTCCACTGCCGAACAGATTGCGGCCGTCGTCTACGAGGCCGCGACGGATGGCAAAGACCAAGTCACGTACGTTGCGGGTGCCGACGCGAAAGCACTCTGGGCCCGCCGTTGCGAAGTGGGCGTGGAGGCCTTCCGCAAAGGGATTGCCAATGTCTTTCTGGGAAAGACTACTTAATCCCGGATTAGGTTAGTGTTGACGCACGGCACTTATTTAGCGTCCAAGCTCGTAAAGCCGTAACATCGAAGGCCCGGGCAGCGGACCCTCCCTTGGCCGGTCACGGTTCGGTTCCAATGTCTCCCAGCGCAGCAGATAACGTCCGCTGGAGAGAAAGCGCACCTTTATCCCTGGGAAGCTGGACTCCGGCTTCTCCAGCGATTCCGGCCACCGCCGCCGGTATTCCGTCCCGGACTTCACTTGCAAATCGCTTTCCTGTAACAGCCAGGCGCCGAAACCATACTTGCGGTGCCAGTACTGCAGCTGCAGCATTCCTCCCGGTTCCGCGGAGAAACCATCGAAATTCAAATCATTGATGATGGACCCGCCGCCCTTTGGTTCCCAGCGGTAATCCCAGTCACTGATCTGCCGGATGACCCACTTGCCTGCTTCGAGGCGCGCCGCATAGATCTGCGTGTTGCCGTGGGCGTCGAACTTATAGTACGCAATGATCAGGCGTCCCGCGGAATCGAACACTGTGCGCGAGCCCCCGTTCAGCGTGCCACCCTGCATCGGAATCGGATCGACGATTTCCGCAGTCTGCAAACGCATCGGCAAGTGCAGTGGCTTTCCTGTGCTGGTTTCCCAGTGCAGCAAATCTTTTGACCGCGCGTAACTCAAGTCATGGTTCGTGCTGGCGTCGGGCGATTCGCGCCAGACCCAAACCAGATGGAAGTAGCCATCCGGACCGCGGAACGGGCCTTGCAGATAGGCATTCCGTTTGCTCTCCCCATCGGTAAGTGGAGTATCCAGCAGCCGCTTCCAGGTCTTCGTGCGGAGATCGTAGATGTTATAAATTTGATCGCCATTGCCAGATCTGCCATCGCGGTAAGTGAAGATCAGTTCGTCATTCGGTCCATTCAGAAAGCGCGGGTAAGTGCATTTCGCCTCCTGCAGGCCGGTCATTCTGTGCACCGGCTCAAGCGAAGTAATGTCATAGGGCCGCGTACTGCGGAAATAGACCAGCGGGACCACATGCATGTTCCCGGCAACATGCAGATATCCCTCCGCATCAAACGCCATTGTCACGGAATTGTGGCTGTCCCAGACCAGATCAGAGGCCAGTCGGACGAAGGTCCACTTGGTGGAATCGAGCCTGCGCTGGGCCATTGTCATGTGGCGGCCGGCATCATAAAAGGCGATGAACTGCCGGTTGCCCCTGGTCTGTAAATCGAAGGCGACCGGGTGGCCGGACCAGACTGGAGCGACATCCAGCACGCGCGTGATCTGCGTTTGCGCCGCAGCGGCGGAGAGTGTGGCGAAGAGCAATGCAGCAGCTTTCACAGTGCTCATCGTATCTTGAGTAGAAATGATTTCGGAGCCACTGCTCGAATTGCGGGATGTCCACAAAGCCTATGACGGCCGCCGTGTGGTGGATGGCATCTCACTCACCCTGGGGCGTGGCGGTTTCTATTGCCTGTTGGGGCCCTCCGGTTGCGGCAAGACCACTACTTTGAGGATGGTGGGCGGGTTTGAAAATCCAGAGTCCGGTGAAGTGCGGTTGAATGGACGCGTGGTCAATGGCTTGCGCCCGTATGAGCGCAACGTCAGCACCGTATTCCAGAACTATGCTTTGTTCCCACACCTCACGGCGCAGGGCAACGTGGAATTTGGCTTGCGGGAACGCCGCCTCAAGGATTGTGCGGCGCAGGCGCTGCGTGCTCTGCAGATGGTGGAGCTTGCCGATAAAGCCAGCCGGATGCCCGCGCAACTTTCCGGCGGTGAAAAGCAGCGCGTGGCACTGGCCCGCTCTTTGGTTCTGCAACCCGAACTGCTTCTGCTCGATGAGCCTCTCGCTGCTCTCGACCCCAAGCTTCGCAAGCAGATGCGCACGGAATTGAAGCGCATGCAGCGCCAGACCGGCATCACTTTCCTGTTCGTAACCCACGATCAGGAAGAAGCGCTCAGCATGGCGGACCAAGTGGCGGTGATGAACGCCGGCAAGGTGGAGCAATTTGGGACGCCGGAGGAGGTTTATCTGCGCCCGGCAACGCGCTTTGTGGCGGAGTTTCTAGGTTTGGTGAACTGGTTTGGCCCGGTCGGTGTACGCCCTGAAAATACAGTTGCCGCCCGCGGCGGAGAAGGGCTGGCAGGCACGGTGGAAGACGCGGTTTTCCTGGGAAATTGCATGCATGTCACGGTGCGCCTCTTTGATGGATCAACGGTCATCAGCGAACTCCCGGCGCAAGGTGCGTTGCGGGCCGGTGATGCGGTGAAAGTCCGCTGGGCGCCCGCGGATGAAATGAGGTTCCCGTGAGGCAATGGTTCCTGTTGCCGGCCCGCCTGTGGACGGGGCTGTTTTTCGCGATCCCGCTCTGTATTGTTCTCGCATACAGTTTCCTCACCCGAGGCGACTACGGGGGCGTGGAACTTCCCTGGACCACCGAATCCTATCTGCGCCTCGCCGATCCTGTCTATCTCGGCATCCTCTGGCGCTCCGTCTGGGTAGCCGCAGTTTCTTCCTTGCTCTGTACACTGCTTGGTTTTCCGCTCGCGCTCTTCATCGCGAAATCCGGCAAGCGCAAAGTGTTCTATCTGCAACTCGTGTTACTGCCGTTCTGGACCAGCTTTTTGATCCGCACTTATGCCTGGATCTTTCTGCTGCGGGATACCGGTCTGATCAATACGGTTCTCCAGGCCCTGCATCTCATCTCGAAACCACTGCCTCTGCTGTATAACGACGGTGCCGTACTGGCCGGGTTGGTCTATAACTTCCTGCCATTCTTCGTCCTGCCGGTCTTTGCCTCGCTCGAAAAGATGGACCCGGCACTGCTCGAAGCCGCTGCCGATCTTGGCGCAACCGGCTGGCGCGCGCTCTGGCGTGTGACGGTGCCAGTTTCCATGCCGGGAATTGTGGCAGGCACAGTTCTCGTCTTCATCCCCTGCCTGGGGTCTTATCTGGTGCCGGATCTTTTGGGCGGGGGCAAGACGGTAATGCTGGGGAATCTGGTGCAGAATCAGTTCACCAGCGCGCGGGATTGGCCCTTTGGTGCCGCTGCTTCTTTTGCTTTGCTGGGTGTTTGCGCCCTGCTGGCCGCGCTCTTGCTGCGGAACCGGCAGATCCGGAGCGTGTTGTGAAACTGCGTCTCTATGCCACACTGGCTCTGCTCTTCTTACATGCGCCGTTACTGGTGCTGATTGTCTTCAGTTTCAACAGTGGCAAGTTCACTGCCTGGGAAGGCTTTTCCCTGCGCTGGTATGCCGCTGCGGCCCGCGATTCACAACTGATTGATGGACTCTGGAACAGCCTGCTCATCGCCTTCGCTTCCGCCGCTCTGGCGACTCTTACCGGCACACTGGCGGCCTACGGCATGTGGCGGAAAGCCGCGCCGGTACTCTCCGCCGGGCTCTATGTTTCTCTGATCACGCCGGAAATCGTAACAGGTGTTTCGCTGCTGGCGCTCTTCCAGTGGAGCTTCCGCTTTCTTCACCTCCAGTTGGGCATGCACACCGTCATAGCGGCCCACGTGGCTTTCAGCATCGCGTATGTTTCGATTGTGGTCTCCGCCAGACTCCGCGGCTATGACCGTTCCCAGGAAGAAGCCGCCATGGATCTCGGTGCCACCGAATGGCGCGCGTTCTTTCGTGTCACGGTGCCATATCTCGCCCCGGCCATCGCTGCCGCCGCACTGCTGGCACTGGCGGTTTCCTTTGATGACTATGTGATCACCAGCCTGGTCGCCGGCGTGGACTCGGAGACTTTGCCGATGGTGATTTACTCGATGGCCCGCAAAGGTGTTAGTCCAGTAGTGAACGCGGTGTCTTCCTGCGTCGTGGTGATCTTCGGGGCATTGGTCCTGGTCTCGGAAAGGTTGCAGCGGCGATGAACCGGCGTATCTTCCTTTTCGGTGCTCTGGCAGCCGCTTCCTGTGGCAAAGACCACAGGCCCCGTTTGAATGTTTGGAACTGGTCCACTTACATTGATCCGGAGATGGTAAAGGCTTTCGAGCGGCAACGCAGCGTCCGTATCCGCTACGGCACTTACGAAAGCAATGAGGAGATGTTGGCGAAGGCAGTAACTGGCAACTCCGGGTGGGATATTGTTTTCCCCACACACAGCCGTCTGGCTCCTATGTGGCGGAATGGTCTTCTTGCCACGCTTGACCACAAACGGCTTCCTTCGCTCCACAACCTGGAAGCACGCTTCCAGAGCCCCGAGTGGGACCCTTCGCTGCGGCAGGGTGTTCCCTATATGTGGAATGCGACCGGAATTGTCTATAACAAGGCGCAGGTAAGTGCCCCGGCACGTTGGGCCGACTTATGGTCTCCAGCGCTGTCTGGAAGACTGACCATGCTGGATGATCCTGAAGATGTCCTGGGGATTTGTCTTTTGAAGCTGGGTTACCCGTTCTCTTCGATTAACGAAGCACAGCTGGGGAAAGCAAAAGTGGAGGCTCTCGCGCAAAAGAAACTCCTTCGAGCCTATCTCAATGCGGACGTGCGGGATCAACTCGTGTCCGGTGATGTTCTTGCTGCCCAGTTATGGTCCACAACGGCGGCACAGGCGGTCCACGGCGGGGCGAAGCTCGGCTTTATCTATCCGCAGGAGGGCTTTCCGCTGTACTGCGATTGCGCCGCAATTCTGCGGGAAAGTCCGCGCCAGGAATTAGCGCATGAGTTTCTCGACTATCTTCTGCAGCCCGGCGTCGCGGCCGCAAACGCAAAAGTTGCGGAGACTGCGACTGCCAATGCAGCGGCAAGGGTGCTGCTGCCATCAGATGATGTCCTCTATCCCCCGCTGCAGGC
Organism: uncultured Acidobacteriia bacterium; assembly: GCA_903923395.1. Classification (GTDB taxonomy): domain Bacteria; phylum Acidobacteriota; class Terriglobia; order Bryobacterales; family Bryobacteraceae; genus BOG-234. The sequence goes on along the minus strand of CAIXXM010000155.1, from coordinate 69,424 downwards.
GATGCAGCGCGGTATCTGGCCGCCCGCGCTGGATAGCGCCGCGCAACGCTTGCGCGACAGGATATGGACGGAAATTAAGTCAGGTTAGGGACTTAGTTCGAGATCGCCAGCGTTACCCCAGCCTGGGTCGCCACGCCGCCCACAGTGAGCACGACCGGAACTGAACTGCCCGCCGTAACACCAGCCGGGATGGTTACGTTGACCTGCGTCAAGCCAGCCACCACACCCGGCACACCGCCCGAGTAAGTAACTGTTGCCGTCTTCCCGCCAATCGTCGCGGTAACCGGCAGCACGGTCTGTGGCAGTTGCTTCCCGATGAGTGCACCGTCCACGGCCAGAGGAGAAACCGTGCCGTCACCCGTCATGTACAGGCTGATGTAGCTGCCGATCTTGGCCGGATTCGACGCGCTGTTCACTGTGCCATTCGCATTCACCGCGGCAGCCTGCCCGGAACCCGTGGAATCAGAGGTGAAGATTCCCGGTGCCGCCGGAGCGACCGGAACCTGCAGCGTGGAAGCAATCTGGCCTTGGTAAACCACAGTGATGTTCGTGCTGGAGCCACTGATCTCATACGGGACGATCGCGGCAATTTGCGTGGCCGAAACATAGAGCAGCGGCACACTGTAACCGCCGATGTAGACCTGGGTCTGCGCGAGCGTGGAAGGAATGGTGCCGTTCGAAATCTGATACGAAGTCAGTTTGGCGGGCCCAATGCCAGCGCCGTAGATGGTAACGATTTCTCCCGGCGCGATCTGGGTCTGCACGTTGCTGGCAGAGTTTGTGGCAGCGATGACGGAGAACGGATTCGGCGTCATTTGACGGATCACATAGTTGGAAGTATCCGCGACATACAAATTGCCCTTGGAGTCAATCGTCACGCCGTTCGGCTGATTCAACTGCGCCAGATCCGCCGGACCGGAATCGCCGCCGAAGCCGGGCTTGCCCGTTCCCGCCACAACGTAGCGCACGCCGTTCGCCTGGATCTTCCAGATGCGCGCGGTGGCATTGTCCACATAGTAGACAGAGCCTGCCGCATCCACGGTGATGCTCTGCGTCAGCACATTGGTGGCGAAAGTCGAAATTGTACCGTTCTTATCCACCTTGCGGATGGTCTGGTTGCCGATTTCAGAGAAGTACATGTTGCCCGCTGTGTCAAAGGCCAGCGCATAGGGGCTGTTAATCGCAGCCTTCGCCGCCGGACCGCCGTCACCGCCATAGGCAAACACATACTGCTGGCCGCAAACCGTTGAGATGTTTCCACTGGTATCAATCTTGCGGATCACGTTGTTGTAGTTATCCGTGATGAAGAGATTGCCGGAGGGATCAAAGGCGATGTTCATGGGGAAGAACAACTGCGCCTTGGTTGCGGGGCCACCGTCTCCGCCGTAATTGCCTTCGCCCGTGCCCGCGAAGATCGTCACGTTGCCGGTCGAGGCTGAAATCTTGCGAATCAGGTTGTTGGAAGTGTCCGCGAAGAAAACATCCCCGGAACTGTTCACAGCAACGCCATGGACCTGACCGATGGTCGCGCTGGTGGCCACCGCGCCGTCGCCCGTCTCACCGGGACTGCCCGTGCCAATGATCGTACTGATATTGCCGGAGGTATCCACCTTCCGGATGGCGTAGTTCAGGTAGTCAATGATGTAGAGGTTGCCCTTGGAATCTACCGTCACGCCCGTGGGACTGGAAAGTTCCCCCAGTGTGGCGGGGCCAGTGTCACCGAAGTAGCCCCTCACCTGGCCGATGCCAGCGACGGTGGTGATGGTGTACTGCTGGGCCTGCGCGAGGGCCGCGAAACTCAGGGCTACAAGGCCCAGCCTGGCGGCGAATCGGGTGGAATTCATAAGGTGGCGGTCGATGCTTCTTTCCAAAGGAGTCTCATACTATTAAACCCCATGCGGCCTTGGCAGCGCGCACCCGGGTTCTGAAACAGGACAACCCCGTTCGACGCGCCAGGTTTGCGCCAAGTTTCGGAGAGCTCCAAGGCAACGCAAGGCTCTTTGGGTCTTGGGTGCAACCATCAGTGTTTCGCAAAAGTCAAGTCCAAAAGTTCTATTCTTGCCGGGCTGGAGCGCTTGTCGGTACTGGTACCTTTCTGGTACGTTCAAAAGGTGATGTCTGGCACGAAAGCTCTGTTCGCCGTCCTCCTTCTGGTCACTGCCGGTACTGCATCCGGTGCGACCGGATTGCTGGCGGATGAGCCATTCCTCTCTGTGGGAGTTCCTCTGCAGGGATTGGTGGGTGGTTCGGGCTGGGGTGGCGCGTGGCAAGTCCAGAATGGCGCGGCCACGGTGCCCGGCTACAGCGTCACAAATGCAGCGCCGCTGCAATCCTCGGGCGTCGCGCAATCAGGCGGTTATGCTACCGGCGGGCTGAATTACCAATCCGCGGGCCGCCTGCTGGATACTTCGTCCACAGGGCCTTTCGCATCCTATCTGGCCAGCGGTTCCATCGGGCTTTCCGGCAAGAGCATTCTGGTGAGCTTTCTACTCCGTGAAGACAAAGCTACGGGGGATGACGTTTTTGCGGCGCTGCACAACCAGTCGGGAGCGCCGTGGTGGATTCCTTCCACCAACATTTCGGCGGGCGTCTTCGGTTCCTCGCGGTATTGGGCTCTGCGGGTGAACGGCGTGGCCTACCCTTCCAAGGTGGCCGTGGTGCCGGGCCAGGCTGCCTTGCTGGTTCTGCGCCTCGATTTCGGTGCCACCACCACCGTTTCGCTCTTCGTCAACCCGACCGGTGCTTCGATTCCTTCGACCGCGAATGTTGCCGTTTCCACGGCACCCTTCACCTTCTGCAGTTTTGCTTGGTACGGCGGCTCGGGACCAGGGCTGGGTTCTCTCGATGAGATTCGTTTCGCCCCGAATTACAGCAGCCTGGCGCTGCAAAGCATCGCCCCTCCCGCGGCTCCACAAAATCTGACTGCCACACCGGGCAATGGCAGCGCTTCTCTGGTGTGGAGCCCTGTCACGGGTGCCTCGTCTTACCGGGTTTACCAGAGCATTGGCTCTTCCGTCGCGAAGTTGGAGGGAACTGCCACTGCCTCGAACTTGAATGTCACCGGTCTCGTGAACGGCACCAGCTACAGCTACTGCGTAACCGCGGTGAGTGGCAGCGTGGAAGGTCCCTCGTCCCCCTGTGCCGTCGTTGTTCCGCGCCGCCCCGCGCCAGTTTCGAAAGCGGTGTTGGGCAGTAACCTTTCCGCGCTGGCGGACTGGAGCCGGGAGTGGCCATTTGTCGATGCCTTCAAGATTGCGCGGCCCTGGATTCCGCAGCAGCAAGGTGCGGCCTGGGGTACCGGTCCCGCGCTCCAACTGGATGCCAATGGCTGGGTCACCAAACTCCAGCCCGGTCAGTACGCGGAGACTATCCTGTTTGATAATTCGCTCGAAGATGCAACCGCCAGCTACCCGACCGGCAACTACACCCTGCTTTATGACGGCACAGGTACGCTCGATTTCGATCTCAACAGCGCCTCGATCGTGAGCCAGACGCCGGGCCGCATGGTGGTGAATGTGCCCAAGGGCAATGGCATTTTCCTGCGCCTGCTGACCACGGACCCCGCCAACCCGCTTCGCAACATCCGCTTCATCATGCCGGGTTTTGAGAGCACCTATCTAAAGCAGCCCTTTCACCCGCTCTTTTTGAGCCGTTTGCAGGGCTATAAGGCGCTCCGGTTCATGGAATGGGCAAGAATCAACGGCTCTACGGTGACGAATTGGTCTGACCGCGCTCAGCCTGCCGATTACACTTACACGTCGCGCGGTGTGCCATTGGAAGTGATGATCTCGCTTGCGAATACTCTGGGTGCCGCGCCCTGGTTCAATATTCCGGCGCAGGCGACGGACAGTTATGTGCTGCAGTTCGCGGCCACGGTGCACAGTCAGTTGAAGTCCGGGCTGAAGTTTTATGTGGAGTATTCGAACGAAACGTGGAATGGCGCATTTTCGCAGAATGCTTACATTCGTTCGAAGGGACTGGCAGGCGGGCTCTCCACGGACCCCGTTCTCGCGGCTGCTTACTACACTGCACTTCGATCCACGCAGATCTTCACGCTCTTCACTTCCGTGGTGGGCACGGCCTCGCCGATGGTTCGGGTGATCGCGTCGCAGGCCGCAAACTCCTGGCTCTCTGAGCAGACCGTCATGTTCCAGAATGCCTTCGCCCAGGCCGATGCACTGGCCATTGCGCCGTACTTCAACTGCAGTGAACCCGCCGGTTTCGGGATGCTGGGCGACCCCTCGACTGCCGCTCAGGTCGATGTGATGTCTGTCGATCAGATTTTGGATATCGCGCTGCAGCACGTTAATGGCTGTGCGTTGCAGCAGATGCAGAGCAACAGCGCCGTGGCGGCAAAATACGGACTGGCGATGGTGGCCTACGAAGCCGGGCAGTCGCTGGTCGGCTACAATGGCGCGGAGAATGACGGGGTGATGGATGGTCTATTCAAGGCAGCCAACCGGAACGCCCGTATGGGAGCAATCTACACACAGTACCTGAATAATTGGGTGAGTTCCGGCGGCGATTTGATCGTCCATTTCAACGATGTCGGGGCCTATACGAAATACGGCAGTTGGGGTTCGCTGGAGTATCAGGATCAAGACCCCGCCACTTCGCCCAAGTTCCTGGCGCTTTCATCATTCCTTCAGCTTCACCCTTGAAACTGGCCCGGAATTTCACCAGTAGCGGGATAAATATTCTGCCGCCGGGTAACCCGGAGGCAGACTCCGTATTCTCTTCCTTTTATCCCCGAATGGACAGACAGAAATCCAGAATGCCGGCCAGGTCCGCCGCAGTCCTCCACAGGAAATTCTTTTGCCTGTTCGCGTACTAGTCGCGCTTAGCATCGATGCGGTCGGTGCCGCCCGCATTCCAGAGGTTTTGGCAGCTGCTGGACTGGAAGTGACTCTGGTTTGTCCGGCAAACCGCGCGGCACTTTCGTCGCGCTATGTGACCCGCCACATTCCAGCCGGCCCCGATATTGCCGCAGTGCACACCGGTTTGGAGGAACACGTTGCCGCCTATCCTGACCGCTAAGCCCGGGTGCTGATTGTCGATGAACCACCGCAGCGGACCTTTCTTGAACGCCCGCCTTCAGATGCACTCGCGCGACTCGATCCTGTGGTCGGAAACCCGGTAATCCTCGGCCGTATGCTCTCGAAGCTGGCCTTCCATGACGATGCCACAAGGCACGGCATTCCCGTTCCTTCCGCCCGAATTCTGCCTCAAGCCGGCCAATTGGGGCCCGACGACTGGCAGGGAATGCCGTTCATGCTCAAGCTGGATGAAACCATGTCCGGTTCCGGCGTTCACATCATCCGCAGTGCTGCCGATTTGAACCGTGTCTGCGGACTTATCACCGGGCCTGTGCTCCAGCAGGATTTTGTTCCCGGCCGTGTTGGTGCCACGGCTGTCGTCTTTCATCATGGCCGCCCCACGTGCTGGTTTTCGTACTTTTTGGAACGTTGTTGGCCGACCGCGGTGGCTTCCGCGAGTGCAATAACCATCACTTACCGAGCGGATATCGAGGAAATTCTCATAAAACTTGGGGAGATGACGCAATTCCACGGCATCTGCGGCATCGACTGGGTTTCTGATCCTGCCACCGGCAAGACGCTGGTGCTGGAACTGAATCCCCGCCCAACGCCGGGCTTAACCGCAGGCGGCCTCGCAGGCGTTTCGTTTCCCCGCGCCATCGCCGGCCTGCTTGCGGGAGGCAGTGGCGCCGTCCAGCGCCCGCTCGAACAGGAGCAGCCACTGTTCCGGCTCTTCCCGCAAAACCTCTATTGGGCCATCGACGAAAAGCGTCCCCTGGAGTTCCTGCGGACCTGGGCCAATGCGCCGTGGAACGATCCCGGCCTGGTGCTGAGTCAAAGCCGCCGGGTCTTCACACATTTCCTGCTAAAGGGATTGCGGGAGAGCTTGCGCAACCTCCGCAAGAGGGTCTCGCGTTGAGGATTTGTGGTCCGGGCGGCGGGTGGAATGATGCGGCGGAAACCGCTTCTCGAAAGTTCTATACTCAAACTCCTGGAGCACCGCGAATACGTTGAGCAGCGGAATGGTGGCTTTTATGTGGCCGGCACCCGTGTTTCCCTGGATTCCATCGTGTCATGTTTCAATGCCGGAGAGTCTCCCGAGACGATTCGCCACAACTTGCCTCCGTCGATGACGAGGCAGTTGTGGCGCTAGCGGCGGACCAAGGCAGGATCCTTGTAAGTCACGACAATCGGACTATGCCGCAAGCGCTGGCAAAATTTGTTGCTTCGGGAGGCACCAGCCCAGGTTTGATCCTGGTCATTCCGCAGCACGCTCCGATTCGCGAAGTTGCCGATGCATTGGTCCTGATCTGGATGGATGACCGCCCGGAAGACTGGCGGGACTCAGTTGTGCGGATTCCGTTTTGAGGGGAAATTTGATGGTCGAAGCTCTCCCGATGGCGGAAGGCGAATTGCTTTTGATTGACGAGCGCCCGCAACCTCGAGATCTGCTTCCAGGTGCCTGACGGATCGCCCCATGCTTTCAACGGGTTGGCTCGAATGTGATCGTTCGTGCGCCATTCTGGCGCGCGTTTTCCGGGTACAGAAGCACGCACGTCAGAATGACGTGCGATCAAGCCCGAATGACCCGTACGGGACTTCGTCCTGTGTTTTCAGCGGAGCGGCGGCATCGTAACAATCTTCCGGCCGGGAGAAGAGCCTGAGGTCAGCTTGGACGCGCACGCGGTCGCCGGAGAAGGACCAGTGGCAGGGTTCGTTTTCGACTTGGATGGGGTTTGGGGCTAACGAAGGAACTGCTGGAGCCACCCGCCGGGCTTGAACCGGCGACCTACTGATTACGAATCAGTCGCTCTACCAACTGAGCTAGGGTGGCGTCCTCATTTGCAGTATAACCCACGCACCCCCTCTCCGCGATACTGGAAGTTGACAGAAAATCTCGCCCCCGAAACCTTGCCCCTCGAACCGCCCCGCGACGCGTGGGCTTCCTGGATCGCCCCCGAAACTCTCCTGTCGCAGGTCTACAACGCCGCGCCCTTCCTCCGCGCCCGCATGCCACCGCCGGAGACGGGCCGCCTTGCGGAACTTGCCGACACGCCTGCAGGCTTCCTGCGTATCCTCGCCAACTGGGAAAACATTCTCCGTCCGCTCAACCGCGAAGAGCAACTCGCCGATTATTTCGCGCTCTGCCTCGCCTGTCACCAGGCCACCGTCGCCACCTTCGTCCCCACGGACGTCGACACCAAGATCCGCGGCCTCGCCTGGCGCGAAACGCGTGATCCCGAAACCATCCGCGCCATGATGAAGGTCGCCATTCTCTCCCAGCAGTGGACCGACGAAGGCATTTCCACCCGCAACGTGCGCGGCGTCAGCGGCCATGACGGCGAACACTGGAGCGCCATCACCGGCGGACTCGGGTGGGCACTCGAGCGCGGTGAAACCGCCATTGCAGACGAAGCCATGGCCGCAGTGGAGCGCGAAATCGACCGCGAACTCGCCGTCTTTGCCAAGGTCTCGCGCGAGCAGGGTGGGGAACTGGATCTCCTGCGGCTTTCCATGACCATGGCCCACAACCACGGCGATCTCGAACAGGGCATGGGGTTCTGGAAGAACCGTCCGGAATCCGCCTCCGCCCGCGCACACCTCACCAAGCGAGGCGAATTCCCGGCTGCCATCAAGATCTACCAGCAAACCGGCATCTCTGCCGAAGGCCACCGCCATTATCCGTTGCGCCCCGTGAAGGCGCTCCGCCAAACGCCCGAAACGCTGTTGCCGTTGTGCCCTTTTCTCGATGACTGGGGCCGCACGGTCATGCGCCTCGACGAACGCCATGAAGTAATGGAAGCCCTCATCACCGGTTGCCAGAAAGTGGAAGGGCAGGAAGGGTACTACCGTGCGCTTGCCGGCATGCGCGAGGCATCACCGGGAGAGTTTGACCGCGCCGCGAAGCGTATGTCGAATGGTCCGCAGCGTCTGTTAAAAGACGCAACGATGCGGAAGAAGCTGGATGTTTCCAGAAACTCGTTTGAGTCTATGATGCGGAAGCGTGCCAGGGCAGCACTGCAGTCTGCATAACTCAAGTTACGGCTGTTGTTTGATGATGTAAGTGGTTTCGTCCGGGCGTGTCAACTTCAACTTATCCCGGATTTCCTTCTCAATAACCTGCGGGTCATTGCGAAGTTCATGGACGCGTTTGGTTTCCGCATCTACTTCCCGGGTCAACTGGGCGTTTTCCCGCTCCAGTTCACGCAGCACGCGCTGCTTCTCCAGCACGGAGGGAATCCCGCCCGGGCCGCGTAATGCAATAAATGCATAACAGACTGCGGCGAGCACAACGGCTCCGCAAGTCATCTTAACTACTGGGGTCCTCATGGAAAAACAGCCTTGACGCCAGCGTAACATGAAATGAAATGACCGGTAAAATTCTTATTCACAGCACCTGCGGCTCGGCTGAGGAGGCCGGTAAGATCGCGCGGCACTTAGTGGATCTCCGCCTGGCTGCCTGTGTGACTGTTGTCGTGCCGGTGAAGAGTTATTACCGCTGGCAGGGCGCGGTCGAAACGTCTGAGGAGTGGCTGCTTGTCATCAAGTCCTCGGCGGAACTATTCGGCGAATTGAAATCCGCGATCACGGCAGTGCACTCCTATGAAGTCCCCGAAGTGATCGCGATGCCGATACTGGAAGGAGCGGAGAACTATCTTCGCTGGATGGAAGGGGAACTCAAACGGCATGACTGAAATTCGGGCGCTGATCTTTGATATGGATGGCGTCATCGTCAATTCCAACCCGCTGCATGTGGAGGCCTGGAAGGTCTACAACAGCCGCTTTGGCATTGGCATGGATGAAGCGATGCAGCAGCGCATGTTTGGCAAGCGCAATGACGAACTTGTCCGCGCGTTCTTTGGAGATCACCTGACGCCAGACGAGGTCTTCGCCCACGGCGCGGCCAAAGAAGCCCTCTACCGCGAAATGACAGGTGACCGGCTGGAACAGATGCTTGTGCCCGGGATTCGCGAATTCCTGCAATTGCATGCCGCAAGGCCCAAAGGCGTGGGCACCAACGCCGAGCCCCCCAACGTGAACTTCGTTCTCGATGGGGCCCAGCTCCGGCCCTATTTCCGCGCCGTTGTGGATGGCCACCAGGTGGAACACGCCAAGCCGCATCCCGGAATCTACTTGAAGGTAGCCGCGCTGCTGGGTGTCGACCCCGCCCATTGCGTTGTGTTCGAAGATTCCCATTCCGGGGTCAAGGCAGCCCTTACCGCGGGCATGACTGTTGTCGGGTTGAGCACCACCCATGCCGAGATGCCGGGCGTCTCCCTGCTGGTCCCGGATTTTCAAGATCCGCGCCTCGCAACGTGGCTGGGGGAACGTCTCAGTGCGGTGTAGGCGGGTGCCGATATCGATGATCTATCGGCCCCATTCACTATTTCTGTTCCGACTGTGTTAATCTGGTCCTGAGATAAATAGAGAAAGAGAAGACAAGGAGTAGCAACCCCTCGATGGCATTGGCAGCAGAAGCAAAGCGGCAGATAGTAGCCGGAAACCAAGTACACAAGTCGGACACAGGGTCTCCGGAAGTGCAGATTGCGCTGCTGAGTACTCGTATCCTGCAGTTGACCGAGCATTTCAAGACACACAAGAAAGATCACTCTTCGCGCCGGGGTCTCCTGATCCTGGTTGCCAAGCGCCGTCGCTTGTTGACCTATCTGAAGGTCAACTCGCCGGAACGCTACAAGAGTGTGCTCACCAAACTCTCGATCCGCCACTAATCCGTCCCTGGGGTAGGTACTCGCGAAGCTGTGGCCTCGTGTAGATCCAGATCCGTAACCCGAAGTGTTTTTTCTCCGTGCGCACAAGCGCGGAGAAACAGCGGCTTGGACTCTGTCCATATGAGTCAAGTTCAAGCTTGCCCCTCCTTTTTTCACCAATCGTATTTCCTCAGGGCCGACGGTTTACACCGTTGGCCCGAACTGTATCAAGCCCCCAGCCGGCCCGCCGGCAGATTAAGGAACTCCGGGGAACGTAACCCGGTACATCTCATATGAACGTACATACATTCGAAGTAGATCTCGACGGGCGCAAGCTGACGATTGAGACAGGCAAGATTGCCAAGCAGGCGGGCGGATCCGTCGTCGTGCGCCAGGGGGATTCGGTGGTTCTGGTGACCGCCACCTCCGCCAATAACCCGAAGCCGGGCCAGGGCTTCTTCCCGCTGACTTGCGATTACCGCGAGTACACGTATGCAGCCGGCAAGATTCCCGGCGGCTATATCAAGCGCGAGGGCAGACCCTCGGAAAAGGAAGTGCTGACCAGCCGGATGATTGACCGTCCGCTGCGCCCCCTTTTTCCGGAAGGCTTCCTCTGTGAAACCCAGATCATCGCCATGGTGCTCTCGGCAGATCCGGAATATGATCCCGGCGTTCTCGGCATTATTGGTGCCGGTGCCGCGCTTGCAATTTCTGACGTTCCGTTCCACCACATCGCATCCGCTGTTCGCGTCGGCATGGTGAACGGCAAGTATGTGGCCAACCCCACCTACACCGAAGGCCGCGAATCCAAGCTCAACATCGTCGTCGCTGCCACGGAAGAAGGCATTGTGATGGTGGAAGCCGCTGCTACCGAAGCTTCCGAAGATGAAGTGATCGGCGCTTTGGAACATGGTCTGGCCTGCTGCAAGCAGATCGCCGCTGTGGTCCGCCAGCTGGTTGCCGTTGCCGGCAAGACCAAGAAGGTCTACACCCCCGCTCCCATCGACGAAGAACTCGCCGCCAAGATCGAAGCCACCTATCGCGCTGATCTTACGGACGCTCTCGATACCAAGAAGTACTCCAAGCTCGACAGCTACGCCAAGATTGATGCCATCAAGGCCGCCTGCCTCGCCGAAGCCGGTGATGAGAAGAAGTCGGAAGCCTCCAAGCTCCTCGACGCTCTCAAGGAAAAGATCTTCCGCGACGAAATGCTCGAAAAGCGCCGCCGTCCCGATGGACGCGCGTTTGACGAAGTGCGGGACATCTGGGTTGAAACCGGTGTTCTGCCCCGTACCCACGGTTCTGCCATCTTCACACGCGGTGAGACGCAGGCTCTGGTCACCGTTACCCTCGGCACCAAAGATGATGAACAGCGGGTGGAACTGCTCGAAGCGGGCGAATCCTTCAAGCGCTTCATGCTCCACTACAACTTCCCGCCGTTCAGCGTCGGCGAAGTGGGCTTCATGCGTGGTCCCGGCCGCCGCGAAATCGGTCACGGTGCCCTCGCGGAACGCGCCGTCATCGCCGTGGTTCCCGATGAAACCAAGTTCCCCTACACCCTCCGCGTGGTCAGTGACATTCTCGAATCGAACGGTTCGAGCTCCATGGCCTCTGTCTGCGGCGCCAGCCTGGCGCTGATGGATGCCGGTGTACCCCTCAAGGCCCCGGTCAGCGGTGTCGCGATGGGTCTGGTGAAGGAAGGCGACAAGTACGCCATCCTGACCGACATTGCCGGTGCCGAAGATCACTATGGCGACATGGACTTCAAGGTGGCCGGTACCAAGGATGGCATCACTGCCCTCCAGATGGACATCAAGGTTCCCAACGTCACCACGGAACTGATGAAGGAAGCGCTCGCACAGGCCAAACAGGGCCGCCTGCACATCCTGGGCATCATGAACGAAGCCCTTTCTGAAGCGAAAGCCGAAATGTCGGCCTACGCGCCGCGCATTTACACCACCAAGATTCCGCAGGATAAGATCCGCGACGTCATTGGACCGGGCGGCAAAGTCATTCGCGGCATCATCGAACAGACTGGCGTCAAGATCGATGTTGAGGATGATGGCACTATCCACGTGGCTTCGAACGATCCGGAAGCAGCGAAGAAGGCACTGCAGATCATCGCGGACCTCACCGCTACCGCCGAAATCGGCAAGACCTACCTCGGCAAAGTTGTTCGCTTGGTGGACTTCGGCGCGTTCGTCGAAATCTTCCCCGGCACCGACGGCCTCCTGCACATCAGTGAAATCGCGGAAAACCGGATCAAGGAAGTTCGCGACGAACTGAAGGAAGGCGATCAGATTCTGGTCAAGGTCCTCGGCATCGAGGGCAACAAGATCAAGCTGAGCCGCAAAGCCGTGTTGCGCGAACAGCGCGAAAAACTCAAGAAGACCGAATAGTCTTCCCCGAAAAAAGGGCCGGTCACCTCACCAGGGTGACCGGCCTTTTTTCATTTACGGCCGGCAAATGCCCCGCTTGCTCCCGTTGATGAACTCCACCAGATGCGCCGCATGTTTGCCCGGCAGCACCGCAATCTTCTCCAGCGCATCCTCCAGCAACAACCCCGCCCGGTACAGCAGTTGGTAAGCCTTCTTCAACACACGCACTTCCTCCGCCGTGAACCCCGCCCGCCGCAGACCCACGATATTCAGCCCCACTGGTTCCACGTTGAAGCCCGAATACAGAAAATACGGTGGCACATCCAGGTTGACCCGCGTGTTCCCGCCGATCATGGCCAGCGTCCCGATCTTCGAATACTGGTGCACCACCACGCCGCCCGAAAGAAAAGCGCGGTCTTCCACTTCCACATGCCCAGCCACCAGAGCGCAACTCGCAATCACGGTGTTGTTGCCGATCGTCGAGTTATGCGCGATATGCCCCGACGTCATGATGTAATTCCCGTCGCCAATCTTCGTCACCGACTCCGGCTGTGTCCCGCGCGAGATCGTGTAATGCTCCCGGATCTTGTTGTCATTGCCGATCCGTAGATAACTCCGCGCGCCCGTGAAGCCCTTGTCAAGCGGGTCCGTTCCGAGTGCCGTGCCTGCGGAGATCTCGTTGCGGTCCCCCAGCGTGGTCCAGCGCTTCACGAACACGTATGGTTCCAGCAGACAATCCGCGCCGATTGTTACATCGGCTTCCACAATGCAGAAGTCACTGATGCGGGTACGCGGACCGATGACGGCATCCGGGTGGATGCGGGCCGTGGAGGCAATGATGGCGGAGGGATCGATAGGCACTTATATCGATTCTACGAAGGCATCGAAGAGCCGTAACTGAACCGCGTCATCGAGCATGTCTTCCGGATGCCACTGCACCCCCACAACGAAGGACTCTCCCGGCAATTCGATTCCCTCGACCGTGCCGTCCGCAGCCCGCCCGGAAAGAAGCAACCCATCGCCCACCCGCTTTACCGCCTGGTGATGCCGGGAGTTCGTCAGCACGGTCCCGGCCCCGAAGATCGCAGCGAGCCGGGAGGTGACTTCCACAGGATGCAGCCCTTCTTTATGCCCCGCAATATCCTGGTGCATGGTGCCGCCGAAGGCGACGTTCATCAATTGCATGCCGCGGCAGATTCCCAGCACAGGGAGCTTGTTCGCCAGCGCCCCGCGAAGCACGCCCAACTCCATCTCGTCCCGCGCATGGTCCGGTGCCTGCGTCAGCGGATCGCGCGGCTCCCCATACAGAGACGGTTCAATGTCGCTGCCGCCCGCCAGCATCACGGCGTCGATGCCGTCCAGGCTCCACGGCTCGCCTGCGATGAATAAGACCGGTTCCAGGCCGCAATACCTCAGGGCCTCCAAATAGGGCTCCAATTTATCGGAATGCTTCACCCGGTAATCCCAAACTGTTAACGCGGCACGTTTCATTTGCTTCTCTTTCCCGCCCGCTCATCCAGCTTGTGCTTCAAAGGCACGAGCGCCCACATGGTGAAGGCATTGAACACCGCCAGCGCAATCGCCACTTCGTATTTATCCAGCGCCACTGCCGCGCCAATCGCGCCGGTGTTCCAGATGCTGGCCGCGGCGGACGTCCCGTGGATATTCGCGCCCTGCTTCAAAATCGCTCCGCCACCCACGAAACCAATGCCGGCGACCAGCCCTTGCAGCACGCGCGAAGAGGCCGCCAGATCCCCACTTTGCGGAATGATCAGCAGGTAACCGCAACTCGCCATCGCCACAATGGGAAACGTGCGCACTCCCACACTGTGCCCTTCCTGTTCCCGCACCCAGGCCGTTGGCATTACCAGGCCGTAGCAGGTGGCGATCTTGCCGAAGATAATCAGCAGCAAATGCCAGTCAATGCCGCTCATCCGCGCCGCCTGCTATGTTGAATTCGTCCATGCGCCTCAAATCGATCCAAGCGTTTCTCCTCAGCTTCCCGTTCGCGGAACCAGTCCGGCTTCCATTCTACGGCGGCGAACGCACCATCCTGAAACGGGATGCCATGCTGATCCGCGTCGAATCTGATCTTGGACTCATTGGCTACGCGCCCGGCCCCGGCAGTGAAGCCGTTCACCGGCTGATTCAAGACACCATCGCCCCCTGGCTCGACGGCCGCACCCTTGCTGATCCCGATGCCCTTCGCGTGCAATTCGAAAATGGCCCAGGCAAGGGCAACCGCGAGTTAAGCAAGGCTTATTGTGCCGTCGAAGTCGCGCTCTGGGATCTGATGGGCAAGGGCCTTGGCGTCCCCGTTTCTGAGATGCTGGGTGGCCGCGTTCGTGACCGCATCTGGCTCTATGGTTCCGCTGGCATGTATCAATCGCCCGAAGGCTATGCCGAAGAAGCCGCCGCTGTACAAGCGATGGGTTTCCGCGGCTACAAGATGCGCCCGGGCATCGGACCCGACAAAGATATCCGCGCCATCGAACTCATGCGCAAAGCCGTCGGGGAAAACTACGATCTCATGGTGGATGGCCACACCTGGTGGCGCATGGGAGACCGCAGTTATTCTCCGGAAACCGTGGCCCGCGTCGCCGCTGCGATCTCAACTTACAATCCCCTCTGGCTCGAAGAACCGCTGCCGCCGCTCGATCACGCGGCATACGAAGCACTGCACGCGAAAGATCTCGTGACCCTCGCCTCCGGAGAGCATGAACCCGACCTCGCCGGTTATGAAAATCTCATCTCGACCATGGCCGTGGAATACATCCAGATGGATGTCTGCTGCCAGGGCGGATACACCATGGCCCAGCGGCTCTTCAGCGACATTTCCCGCGCCGGACTCCGCTTTGCCTTCCACGCCTGGGGCACCGACCTTGAAATCGCCGCAGCCGCCCAGTTGGGGATCTGCTGGCCGGAGACGGTCGTCGAATGGCTCGAATACCCCTGTTACTCCAGCCCAGGCAAGGCAGGCATGTATCCCTTCCCGCTTGCGCAGGAAATCTTGCGAGATCCTCTGCGCATCGAACGCGGCGAGTTAGTGGTTTCCCGCGAGCCCGGTCTGGGGGTCGAAGTCAATGAAGCGGTGATCGAAAAATACCCCTGGCTTCCCGGCCCCTGGTCGATCTTTCAAATCGATTCGCCGCCGCAAACGCTGGCTGTTGTGGGAGATCACTCCATCCCCTGGGATGGAAAGTAGGCGCCCACCCCGCAGGAGCCATCCCATTCGCATAGAATGATCTGGAACTCCATGACCAACATCTCTCCGGAAGAACAGGAACTCCGCGTCCAACTCGCCGCCGTTTACCGCCTGGTTGTTCACTATGGCTGGGACGAACTGTTGCAGACTCACAGCACGGTCCGGATACCGGGCACTGACCATTTTCTGATCAACCCCTACACCCTGCGCTTCGATGAAGTCTGCGCGTCGAACCTGGTGAAGATTGACCGGCACGGCAACATCATTGGCGACCAAAACCAGGAGATCAACCCCGCCGGTTTCGTCATCCACAGCGCAGTGCACCTGTTCCGGCCGGATGTGCAGTGCATCATCCACACGCATACCATCGCCGGCATGGCCGTGGCTGCACTGGAGTGCGGCATTCTTCCCATCAACATGACTGCTTTGGGCTATCACGAACGCGTCGCTTATCACGATTTCGAAGGGCCCAGTCTTGAAATGGATGAACGCGTCCGCCTGGGGGCGAATCTTGGAAAACACAACATCCTTGTCCTGCGCAATCATGGCCTGCTTACCTGCGGCGCCACGGTAGCCCAGACTTTCGTCCGTATGTATCGTTTGCAGAGGGTCTGTGAAGTCCAAATCGCGGCACTTTCCACAGGGCAGAAACTCATCGTGCCGCCGCTCGAAGTGCGCGAACGCTCCGCCCGGCTTGCCGATGACTTTATGTCAACGGAAGGCGGCAAAGGTTACAGCCGCAAGGCCAACCCGGAATTCGAAGCCATGATGCGGTTGCTCGATAAGAAGGATCCGTCGTACCGGTTGTAATGCCCTTCGACTAACTCTGCAACACACCACTCAACGGCCCCGTGCTGTCCGCGAAGCGCGGCACGGGTGTACCGAACGCATCCAGCAAACTTACCCACAAATTCGATAACTGGGTATCTTTCTCATACACCACATGCTGCCCCGTTCGAATCCTGCCGCCAGCCGACCCTGCCACCACAATCGGCAAGTTATGCGGATCATGCTTGTTCCCGTCCCGCAGTGCCGCACCCAGCACGATGGCCGAGTTATCCAATACGCTCTTTTCGCCTTCTTTCATTGATCGCAGCTTGTTGAGTAGATAAGCGTACTGCTCCACATGCCACTGATTGATCAACTGATACTGCCGCAACTTATCCGCATCGTTCTGGTGATGTGAAATCGAATGGTGTGAGCCCGAAACCCCCGGCAGAAAACCGAAGTTCTCATTACTCACTGCGTTGCTGAACATGAAGGTGCAGACCCGCGTCGAATCGGTTTGAAACGCCAGAGCAATCATGTCCAGCATCAGCCGGACTTCTTCGGCATGTTCTTTCGGCATCCCCCCGGGTTTCGCTTTGGGGTCCAGAGCGGCGCGAGGCTTCCAACCCGATGCAACCGGCGTCTTCGCCTTTGCCAAACGCACTTCGAGCGAGCGCACGGTGTCCAGATACTCATCGAGCCGCTTCTGGTCCGTGGCACCCAACTCCTGCCGCAGTTGCTTCGCGTCATCCAGCACCTGATCGAGCAGCATCACTTCTTCGCGCATCCCGGCCTTCTGCGGATTCGCTGCACGGAACAAACGCTCGTACACCAGCCTCGGATCAATCTCTTTCGCCACAGGACTCGTCGGGCCGCTCCACGCGATATGAGAACCGTAAACCCGCGTGTATCCCACGTTGGTATCCACGCCCGTCGTCACCGGGGCCGTGCCCAGTTCCAGCGAGGGCAGCGGTGTGACGCCATTCAACTTCTGCGCAGCCAACTGGTCCATCGAAACGCCGTTGCAGTTGATATCCACACCCAGTGACTTTGAAATCGTTGTGCAGGTGAGGAAGCCGGAAGCCTTCACGTAATGGCCGTCGCCCGCCTTCGCCGCCGCGTTCCAGAGATTCGTGGGGATGAAAAGATCTTTCTGGAAATCCTTGAGCGGAGACAGCGTGGGGGAAAGTTCAAATTCCGTGCCGGTGCCTTTCGGCGTCCACATGTCTTCCCGCACACCATTCGGCATCCACAAAACGGCCAGACGCTTCGGCGCTGCCGCCGGCTTTACCGGTGCCGCGGGCAGCATGATTTCGAGCCACGGCAGCGCAATCGCTGCTCCTGCACCACGCAACACGGACCGTCTTGAAATGCGCTTCATTTTCCGCTTCCCTCTTTGTACCGGAACGGCTTGCTCATCACGATGTCCTGCACCAGCACCTGCGCGCGGTAGCCATTCGCCCGCAAGTCCTCCAGGATCGCGTCCACTGTACAGGAATCCTGCACAGTTAACCCGCGTCCCAGCGCATAGCCCAACATCTTCGACGTCAGATTCCGCAGCACTACGTCCTTGCGCTCCAGCAGGATCTTCTTCAGCCCCGCTGCGCCCTCGAATTTCGTGCCATCCGGCAACTCGCCTACTGTATCGATGACTTTTCCCGCGTCATCGTTACGCCAGACACCCACCGGATCATAGTTTTCGAGCGCAAAGCCCATGGGATCAATCCGGCTGTGACAACTCGCACAAACCGCGTTCGCCCGGTGCCTCTCCAGCCGTTCCCGCAGAGTCTTCGGGGCCTCGCCCGCCTTGTTCTCCGTCAACGCGGGGACGTCCGGCGGCGGAGGTGGCGGAGGCGTGCCGAGAATATTCTCCAGAATCCATTTACCGCGCAGCACCGGACTCGTCCTCTGCGGATAAGACGAGACCGCGAGCGTTGCGGCCATCGTCAATACGCCACCCCGATTGCTGCCGGCAGGCAAGGGTAGAGGCAACGGCTGCTGCTTCGCCCCCTGTACTTTCAAGCCGTAATACTTGGCCAGCCTGTCGGTGAGCACCGTGAAATCCGAATCAATCAGCGCGGTGAGGGCCAGATCTTTGGCCAGCACTTCCTGGAAGAAAAGAATCGGCTCATACCGGATTGCAGATTGCAGTTCCGCATCGTAATATTTCGGGAAAAGCTTCTCATCGGGCTTGATATCGCGACCCAGTTCCCGTGTCCCGAGCCACTGCTCCACAAAACGCTCCGCAAAGTCCCGGGACTTGCCGTCCTGCAACATGCGCTTGATCTGCGCCTGCAGTTCTTCGGGTCTGTTCAGCTTCTTCGCTTTCGCCAGTTCGAAAAGCTTCCGGTCCGGCATGGTGCCCCAGAGGAAATAGGAGAGCCGCGAAGCCATGGCATACTCCTCCACCAGTTCCGGTTGCTTCGAGGGATTTACCGGTTCAGAGCGGAACAGGAAATTCGGACTCACCAGCACCGCTTCCACGGCCTGCAGAATGGAACGTTCATAAGTCCCGTTCTGCATCATCGCCTTCTGGAACAGCGCGAGGTATTTCTCCGCTTCTCCGGGCCTCGCCGGACGGCGGAACGCTCTGGGCACGAATGCCTCCAGCACCTTCCGCGCGGCGTCGGGTGGTGTCAGATCTTTGCCCGGTTCTGCGATGAGAAATGCTTTCCGTGAGTCCGTATCCTTGGCTGCAGCCTCCACGGCTTCCTTTGCCGCTTCGAGATACTTTTCGCTGTGCAGCGGAGAAAAGAAGAGTGTTTCGGCGGCATTGTCAAAGCCCTCACCACCGGCGCCATCGGCAGGCAACGCATGGGCGGCGTTGAAGTGGATATTGAGCAGATCCCGCATCGTTGCCGCGTATTCTTCCCGGTTCAAACGCCGCATGGGATAGGGACCTGGAACTGTACCTCCCGCGCATACAGCGGTGCGCACGGTCTTCTCCACCCAGCCGGTAAACTCTTCCCGATCCCCCATCGCCGGAGCAGGCACACCCTTCGGCGGCATCTCGCCATTCTTGACCCGCGCGACAAGCCGCGTCCAGGCCGGGGTCTCGGCATCCACATGTGCTGCAGCAAGTTGATCCACCCGGAACCCTCCTGCCGGAGCCTTCCCCATATGGCATCCCGCGCAGTATTTCTTGAGCAGCAATTGCGCCTGGTCGGGCCCATATTCCGCCGCTGCCGGCAGACAAACGCTGAAGATCAATGCAGCCAGTTGGTGTCGCATGGATTCTCCTGATCTTAACCTTTTTGACGCTGAACAGTCGCCCGGTTGAACCTCTCTCCGGCTATCCTGACGAAAAAGCGTAACCAAGCGAACCAATCGAGCATCGGATAAATCAACCCTTAGAACAACCCTGGAAACGAGTCTCAACCGTACTATATGAAGCTTTATGCTGTCCAAATGACCGTTGTGGCTGGAATTGTGTTCGCCGCGGCAACCTTCGCGCAAACCAATGACGCCGCTCCGGTGTTGTCCCCCGCAGTTGCGGAAGAAGTGCCGCAAACGCAGCCGGCACAGGACTCGGCATCCACTGCGCCCGCCACGGATTCCAAGAACATTGTCCCCATTAAGGAAGACAAGCGCGCCTATGGCGTTCTTCCGAACTACCGCACTGCGGAGGCCGCCGTCCCCTACGCCCCGATTACCGCGCACCAAACCATCATGATCGGTGTGAAGGATTCGTTTGATGGTGCAGCATATCCCCTGGCTGCGTTCTTCACGGGCATTTCGCAACTCACCAACAGCAATCCCTCATTTGGACAGGGTGTGAAGGGCTTTGCGCACCGCTACTCGACCTCTTTTGCG
Organism: uncultured Acidobacteriia bacterium; assembly: GCA_903923395.1. Taxonomy (GTDB): domain Bacteria; phylum Acidobacteriota; class Terriglobia; order Bryobacterales; family Bryobacteraceae; genus BOG-234. Next base: position 49,515 of record CAIXXM010000155.1, on the reverse strand, counting down.
GATCAGGTGATTGGCAACATGCTCACGGAGAGCTTTCTGCCGCTGGCCTTCCACGAAGATCCCCGCTTCTTCCGCAAGGGTTCCGGCTCAAAGAAGGGACGCCTCCTCTATGCGGCCAGCCGGGTTCTGATCTGCCGCAACGATAACGGCAAGAACACCTTCAACGCCTCGGAAATTGTTGGCAACGGCATCGTCGGCTCGGTCGGGAACCTTTACTACCCGGATTCCCGCGGATTCCGGGATACGATGCAGCGCATGTGGACCCAGATTGGGACGGACTCTATCTCCAACGTTCTCAAGGAGTTCTGGCCGGACGTGAAGAATTACTATGTCCGCCGCCACCGCGAGAAGGTCGAACGGCAACAAAAAACGGCACCCACTCCCGGTTTCTAGTCATACTGGAGGGTATGCGGAAACTCCGCCTTACCCTCCTTTTCGCGCTCGCACTCCCCCTCTTCGGCCAAGCTGCCAAAGACCAGGACCCTTCGACATCCGATAAAGACTACACCCCGCTCACCGGGAAAGAGCGCGCGCACTATTACCTCAAAGAAACCGTTGCCAGCCCCGGCATGTACTTTGCCTCGTTCGGTGCCGCTCTCGGCGAGCAGAAGAACAACAAACCGCCCGAGTGGGGGCAGGGCGCCAAAGGCTATTTCCACCGCGTCGGTTCGGAGTTCAGTCTCTTCGCCATCAGCCGGACCATCAATAACGGCGGTTCCGCAGCCCTTGGTTATGACCCCCGCTACATTCATTCCGGCAACAAAGGCTTCCCCAAACGCTTCGTCCATGCCATCGCGTGGAGTTTCCTGACTTACGATGAACACCGCCATATCCGGTTCGATGCTCCGGTGGTGGCAGGCGCTTATGGCAGCGGCATGATCTCTTCTCTCTGGTTCCCGGGCCGGTATTCACCCATGCACGATGGCGTTCGCACGGGCAATATTCAGATGGGTGCCCACGTTGCCGTAAATATTCTCAAAGAGTTTACTCCGGAATTGAAACGGATGATCGGAAAGAAGTAACGTTGCTGTAGATGCGGTCGGGCCAAGTTGCACTTCTCCTCTTCTCAGCGGTTGTCTCTGTCTTCGGACAACAGCTTGATTTTCTGAATCACGGCAAGCCAGTTCTGGATGCCCACAACTGTTACCCCTATAAGGGCCAGTGGAATGACCGCATTGAGCGCGCGCTGAGCCTCGGCCGCCCCATCGGGATCGAACAGGATCTCGCCTGGTACGTGGACCCCGTCACGCATCAGGGCCGCGTCGTCGTCTCCCATTCCATGAAGACCACCGGTGCGGAGCCGACTCTGCGCCAACACTTCTTCGAACGTGTCCGTCCGCAAATCGAAGCCGCTCTCAAAGAGAACCAGCGCTCCACCTGGCCGCTGATCATTGTCCACTTTGATTTCAAAGACAATCAGGAGCCGCTGCTCCGCGCTGTGTGGGATCTGCTGGGGGAGTATGAGCCCTGGATGACCACTGCAGTCAAGGGCACGGATTCCTCCAAGCTAGCGCCCTTCGATCCAAAGCCGCTGCTCGTGATGACGGAAGATTCCGATGAGCAGGAGAAGGTCTTCTTCACGGACGTGAAGCCCGGCCAGAAGCTGCGTCTCTTCGGTTCTGCACACACTTCACTCCCGAAAGCCGCGAACGCGCAGGAACGTATGCACCTGGCTGCGACCTTGCCTCCTGCCAAGCTGCTCGCGGAGCAGCCCTCCAACTACCGCCGCTGGTGGAACAATTCCTGGTACGAAGTGGAAGAGGGCGGCCAACCCCGCGCCGGTGACTGGACTCCCGAAGAAAACGCCCGCCTCAAGTCCCTTGTGGATTACGCGCACTCTCTTGGCTTCTGGATTCGTTTCTACACGCTCGATGGTTTCAACAAAGAGGACGATAAGGGCTGGGGCAACAGTTATAACTTCGGCTCAGAGGAAGCCGTGCGGCTCCGCTGGAAGGCGGCCATCGAGGCTGGCGTCGACCTGATTGCCTCAGATCAATATGAAGACCTCAACGCATTCATGAACTTCCTGCGTTAGTTGACCGCGCAATCCGAACCTCAGGCACCAGCGTATTACGGATGAACGATTTGTGCTACTCTCGGTAGCACGATTGGAAAATTCGTATCACGGATTATGGAGCCATATGTTTCGCCTCACCCTCACCGCTCTAGCTCTTTCCTGCTCAACTCTTTGGGGAGGTGCTGCGGATTTCCCGGTCTCCGGCAAGGTCGTTGACGCCTCTGGTACCGCCATCGCAGGTGCCGAAGTCCAAGCCCAGCGCCCGGACCGCACCGTCCTCAAGACTACGGTCTCTGATTCCTCCGGTGAATTCTCCTTCGTTGCACTGCCTCCCGGGAATTACAGGCTTCTCGTCTCCCAGGCCGATTTTGAAATCCGGGAAATTCCCCTTTCCGTCGCTGCCAGCAAAGCCCCCGCGCCGCTGTGGATTGTTCTCGCGATCCGCACCCTCACCACCACTCTCAACATTCAAAGCCGCGCCGATGACCTTACCGGCATCGCGGATTCCGGTTCCCAGGGCACCATCGGTGCTGCCGATCTCAAATTTCGGCCATTCCTGCGCTCCGGCGAGGTCCTTGAAGCGGTTCCCGGCCTCATCATCACGCAGCACGCAGGCGGCGGCAAAGCCAATCAGTACTTCCTCCGCGGCTTCAATCTCGACCACGGTACTGATTTTGCTGTGTTTCTCGACGACATGCCGCTGAACCTCCCCTCCCACGCCCACGGCGAGGGGTATTCGGACATGAATACTGTAATCCCGGAATTCGTGCAGCGCGTGAACTTCGAAAAGGGTCCTTACTACGCAGGCATCGGCAACTATGGCTCCGCTGGTGCCGCTCATCTGGAGTTTATGAAGACCCTGCCCGAGAACTTCGTCCAACTTGAAGGCGGGATGTACGGCTTCGCCCGCGCTGTTTTCGGCGTGTCTCAAAAGCTCGCCTCGGGAAATTTGCTCTTTGGCGGCGAAATCTATCATGATGATGGTCCCTGGCAACATCCCGATAATTTCAAGAAGTTCAACGGCATCGTCACCTACAGCCAGGGTGATGATGCCAAAGGCTTCAGCTTTACGGCCCGTGGCTACCACGGCGCATGGAATTCCAGTGACCAAATCGCCACCGGTGCGACTCCGCTTGTCGGCATCTTTGGGGCGCTCGATCCTTCCGATGGCGGCAAATCGCAGCGCTATAGTTTGCAGACCGAATGGCACCGCCAGCGCGCCAATTCCAGAACCAAAATCACTCTCTACACCTTCTACTACGATCTTGATCTCTTCTCCAATTTCACCTACTATCAGACCGACCCCGCCCGCGGCGACCAGTTCGAACAGCAGGACAGGCGTTTCGTCAGCGGCCTTGACGCTCACCACACCATCTCGGGCCAGTGGTTCGGCCGCCGTGTCGAAAATACTTTCGGCGTGCAACTCCGCAGCGATCTAGTTCATAACGGACTGTTCCAAACCGAAAACCGGGTACGCACAGCGAAGACCGATGCCGATACCGGCACCACTCTGCCCGCCACCGCGCAGCAGGACCGCTTTTCCGATACGCAGGCCGACGTGTACTTTGAGAACCGCGTCCAGTGGGCGGAGAAGTTCCGTTCCGTTGCTGCATTCCGCGCAGATCTTGATCACGTCAACGTCACCAGCGTTGTGACTCCCGCCAACTCGGGCACCGCGTCGAAGTTCCTGCCCAGCCCCAAATTGAGCCTGATCTTCGGTCCCTGGGCAAAAACAGAGTTCTATCTCCAGGGCGGGTTTGGCTTTCACAGCAATGATGCACGGGGTGCCACCCAGAACATCGCTCCCGTCTCGGCAGATAACCCCTACTCCAACACGCCCTCCGCCAGAATCCCGTTGCTCATTCCCACCAAAGGAGCTGAAGCCGGCATCCGCACGTCGCTCTTGCCCCACCTGCAGAGCACCGTTTCCCTCTGGTATCTTCACAGCGCTTCAGAACTCCAGCAGAGCGGGGATACCGGCGGGACCGTCGCTTCCCAGTCTCCCAGTCACCGCTACGGCATCGAACTGGCGAATTTTTACACGCCATTTGAACATCTCTCGTTCGACTTCGACATCGCAAATTCGCGCGCCCGCTTCACGACTCTTGACGATGGCGACGCTGCGCCGGGCAGCCCTGGCGGCAAGCGCGTCCCCGAAGCGGTTGGACTGGTGATCTCGTCCGGCATCACCTTCCATGACTACAAGAAGTTCTCGGCCAGCCTGCGCCTCCGCAACTTCGGCCCGCGGGATTTAACCTCAGACGGCATCTACCGCTCCAACGCGACTGTACTGCTGAACGCTCAGACCAGCTATGAACTCAATCCGAAAACGCATGTCGTAGTCGAATTCCTCAATCTGTTGAACCGCCGCGACCACGATATTGATTACGCCTACGATTCTCAAATCACACCCACTGCCGATTCGGTGTTCTCCAGGGTCTTCCACCCCGTAGAACCTTTCCAAGTCCGCGTGGGTATCCGGCGCACCTTCTAACCCTCAAGAAACCCTAAAGAATCGGTGCCGGCCTGGAAGGTGGCGCAACAAATTCTGGTTTGTCATGTGGGCTTCGTGCCTGATCCCAGCCAGTTGGAGACCCTCGCCGCGAACCCGGAATGGCCCGCGGTGATCGATGTCCTAAACCGCGATACGCTCAACCGGATGAGCCTTGCCCAGGGCCGGGGCGAAGTGATCGCGCTGGAACGCCGGATCAACGAACTTCGCTCCGTCACCTCCGGCGTCAAGCCAGCGGTCCTCCAAATTCTCACCGCCCGGCGTGATGCGCTGCGAAGTGCGAAATATGTCAGCGACCCCAGCCCCAAACTGCAGGCCTATGATGCGGAGCAGCAGCGGCTTCCAGTCCTCTCCCTGGGCAAAGAATATTGGTTCCGGATGAACCCGGAAACCGCGAAAGTGCTGCAGGACAACTGGCATGCGGTGCAAGTGCGGGAACCGTATCAGGATGATGAACAGCACCAGCGCGTGCTGACCCTTTCGCCATCGAATTATCCCCTGCCCGGCATTGCCAGGGAAGCTGCGGAAGCGGGCCGTCCTCTGCCTGTGGGGTTGGTTGCGGAAGCTGCCCTCTCATCTTCAGGCCGGGGACCGTTGCGGCTCGGCAGCGCGGTGGTGCAAGCCAAACTCATCCAGCAGCCGAAGCCCGTTTATCCGCCTCTTGCGCAGGCCGCACGGGTCACCGGAACCGTGGAGTTCCTGGCGCTGATCGGCAAAGACGGCAGGGTGCAGAGCTTGCAATTGATGAGTGGACCGCCCTTGTTGGTTCAATCCGCCATGCAGGCCGTGCAGCAGTGGCAGTATCAACCAACGTTGTTGAATGGCGAGCCGGTGGACGTCGTCACTGTGATTGATATCAATTACACGCTCAGTCAGTAGGCCCCGCGTTGGCTTCGAATCGCAGTAGCCCTTCCAGATAGGAAGGCGCTGCCGGATCCCCTTCCGCCGGTGCCCAGGTGGCGAACTCTTTGTCCGTAGCAGGTTCCCAGGGGCCGGGCTTCACTTCGAAACAGAGCACCTTCGGCGTGAGCGCGGCCAGCGAATGCCAGGTGTTCGGTAGCAGGTCGATGCCGAAGGTCTCGCCGTCCGCCGAGAGGTCCACACGCTGTGTGAGATTGCCATCATCGTCAAAGAAGAAGATCGCGGCCGCACCTTCCAGAATCAGAAAAGTTTCAGACTTCGGCGGATCACTGTGCCGGTGCGGCCGCACGTACGTTCCTTCCAGCAATACATTGAAGAAGCGGTGGGGATTGTCGGCAGGGCCGCTGTGGAAATTGTGATTGCTGCGGCGGCGGGGTGAGGCAGCGGCACGCTGGGCCGTCTCCTCCAGAATGGTGCGCGTCAATAGCTGGATAGGCATGGAAAGAACGAGGATAGCGTGAAACCGAACTTCAGCGGGCATTGGGTCTTGGACCGGGAGGCCAGCGATTTCGGCTTCCTCGCACCGGCAACCCGGCGTGTCGATGAGATTATGCAGGAAGGCGATGCCATCCGCATCGTTACACAGCAGACCGATACCAACGGAAAGACGCAGGTGGAGCGGCGGTTTGTAATCGGCGGCCCAGAAGTGGAGGTCATCATCCGGAACCGTCCCAGGAAGCTTCGCGGCTGGTGGGAGGGCGACGTGCTGGTGGTAGAAACAGCCTCCGAAGTGAGCGGCAATGGCCGCCGGATTGAAGACCGCTGGACGCTGGATGAAGGCAGTTCAGTCGTCACTATCCAACGGAGCCATGACATGCCCGGCGGCAACGTCCGTCAGACTCTCGTCATGCGGGGCATACCGGCGTAGTTGCTGATCGTTGTAGATACCCTATAACGCCGCCATGGCCTTCCAGGCTTCCGGGTCATTGCCTAAACTCACCAGATGCTGCGCCCGCACGAGCGGCAGCTTGAGCAGCCGGGGGTCCTTCTCAATCTTGAGCAGCAACTCGGCGTCGGTCACTTTGAGGTACTTCAGGCCGGAGTCCTGATACGCGGAGCTTTCCGTATCCAGCAGACCCCGCAGCGTGAACTTATCGCTGAACCGCTTGATCTCACCAGGCGCCATGGCTTTCTGCTTGAGGTCGATCACCTGCAGAGGAATATTGCGCTCTTTGAAGAACCGTTCGGCCGCGCGCGATGCCTGTGAGCTTTTCGTCCCGAAGATCTGGACCGGTTTGACGCCTGGCTTCAAGACCTTAGAGCCCCTTCACTTTCCAGCCATCCCGGTAAGTCTTCCGGACCCACTGCGTCGCTTCCTTCGAGTTGGTGAACTTCAGCTTCGCTGCGTTCCAGTTGAGGGTCGTCTTCGGGAAACGCGTGGCGATCGGGCCGAGCAGAACGCTTTCCGTCAGTGGTCCTGCATAAGAGAAGGGCGCGGAGGTTTTTGCTTTACCCAGAACGGCATCCACAAATTGGTCGTAGTGGTTATCCGTCTTCAACTCCGGCATTTTGTAGCTTGCGAAATCACCGGTGGGGAAAAGCTGCGGGACGGAGTAGTGGGGCAGCAGCATGGCACCTTTGGTCCCGACAAAGATCGAACCCTGCCCGGGGATCTTCTTCGGCCCCACGAGGTCTTGAATCGCCTGTGGCGGGCGCTCATCACCGTCATACCAGGTAACCGGAACCGTTTTGGCTTCCGTGTATGCCGTGCCCGGGAAAACATAGTGGATGATCGTGTTCGTCGCCCAGTTGTGAGCAGACGGCGCTGGGCCTTCCGAACGGACCGAGAGCGGTGCCGTCAGCGCCAGCGCACCAAACACGGGGTCGAAGATGTGGCAGCCCATATCGCCAAAAGTTGCCGTGCCGAAATCCGTTCGTTTGCGCCAGTTTACCGGGTGGTAAAACTTGTCACCCACGAAGGGCCGCGGTGCGCAAACACCCAGCCAGAGATCCCAATTGAAACCCTCCGGCACGGGGTCAGTCTTTTCGGGGAACGGGGTCATATCGCCCCAGGTCTTCTCGCTCCACGCGTGGACCTCTTTGATCTTGCCGATGGTCCCCGCCTGCACCACCTGTATCGCGGTCTTGTATGCCAGGTGCGAGTGAATCTGGATGCCCATCTGCGTGACCAGATTCTTCTTCGCGGCAAACTCGGTCATGCGCCGGACTTCAAAAATGTCGTGTGCCAGCGGCTTCTGGCCGTAGACGTGAAGGCCATGGTGCATGGAGGACATGCCCATGGGCGCATGCATATGGTCCGGCGTGCCGACACAGACGGCGTCGAGATTTTTGTGCTCCTTATCGAGCATCTTGCGCCAGTCTTCGTAGATCTTCGCGTCGTCAAACTTGCCTTTGATTTCCCCCAAACGGGCCGTATCGACTTCAGCGATGCAGGTGAATTTGACCTTGGGGTGCGCAGCGAGCATGCGCAGCGTCACGAAGGCCATATTGCCGGCGCCGAAGCTGGCCATGCGGACACGGTCACTGGGCGGGGCCGAAAGCAGATTCGGGATAAAGGGCGCAGCGGTCGCTCCCATCAAAAAGGCGCGACGTGTTGAGATTTGCGGGTTCAGGGAAAACGGCACTTTTGGATTCTATCGCGGTGCCCCGCGCCTAATTCTCCACGGGGGTCTTCGCCATCGAATCCACCACCACAAAATCCATCTTGCTCTTGACCTTCTCGATCTTCAGGCCGAGCTTCCCAACGGATTCCAGAATCGACGTGCCCGATGGTTCCGCCGCCGCGCCGCCCGCATTGGGACCACCCGCAGGCATTGCCCCAACCGGCAGATTCATCTTGCTCATCATGGCCCGGATATCTTCCATGGAGATATCGAGTCCCACCTGATACGTCCCCTTCAATCCGGTCTGGTCCAGAACCGGCCGGTCCATGTACTGGCCCAGTTGTTCAGACAGCGCCTCCATCGTCAGAGCCGAACTTTCCATGTGGATGCCGCCGGAACCCAGCGTGACCTGAATCTTGCCCCCTTGCGGCAGGCCACTGACCGTCAGACCCTTCCTCGGGTCGCCGCTCATCTTGACGTTGGCCAGGCGCGACAACATTTCGAGTCCGGAAGGCTTCTCGTCCTTCGTCTCCGTGGGGGGATTGTCGGGATCTGGCACGGAATCCTTCAATTTCGCACCATTTTTTCCCACCATCAGGCCGTACACCGGCAGGTCCCGTGGTTCCTTGTGCATCACCAGCGCAAAGCGTTCCGCGAGCAACTTCTGCAGCATTTCTGGAATTTGCTTCTGGGAGGAACCTTCGGGCAGTTTCGCCACAATATTGACGCGCACTGTCTTCAGCCAGTCCGGGCAGGCAAGCTGGTACTGTTTCACGCCGTAGGCCGCCATCACAACTTCACGCAGCCCCAGGTTGGCAATTTCCAGACGCCCGGCATCCATGCGGACGCCCGGCAACCCCTTGCCCTGGGCCATCGCCGCAATATCCATGGGCGGTGCAAGCTTGACGCTGGCAACCTCAAACTCCGGCGCACTCTGCGCGAAACACGCAGCAGCCAGCGCTAAACCCAGACAGAAACGGAAAGCTGCACGGGCGTTAGGGCTTGAAGGCGTCAGCTGTGCGGCGTGTTTCTCAAGAGACATGTATTTCACGATAACAACTACGGCAGAGTCATAGCGATTGTTCCGCCAAAACCCTGGTCATGGCGATAAACTGTCCGCAGCACAACATGGAACTCAACCGCCGGTCATTTCTGCTCGCCGCTGCCGCCGTCCCGCTCTATGCCGGGCCGCCGGTCACTTTCGGCAACGAAGACATCAAGCTGCTGGATGCCATTTGCAACCAGATCATTCCAGCGGATGACACTCCCGGTGCTTCCGCGGCTGGAGTGGTTTACTACATCGACAAACAACTCGCCGGACCCTTGAAGCGCTTCCGCCCCACTTACGATAAGGGCCTGGCGGAGTTTCGTGCCAAAGGCTATCTTGCGATGAGTTTTGAGCAACAGACCACCTTCCTGAAGTCCATTGAAAAGGGTGAACTGGCGGGATTCTTCTCCACCGTTGTGGAACATACGATGCAGGGCTTCTATGGCAGCCCGGAACATGGCGGCAACCTGGATGAGGCCAGTTGGAAGATGCTCGGGATTACAGGCGTGATGGGAGGGCACAAGCATTGACACTTAGTCCTGTGGATGTGGTGGTGATTGGTGCCGGGGCTGGCGGCGGCATCGTTGCGGAACAGCTCTCCAGTGCCGGTTTTCATGTGGCACTGCTGGAGCGCGGGCGCAGGCAGAACTTCGCGGAGACCGGGCATGATGAACTCCGCAGCCAGCGCACAACGGTGCTCGGCAATGCCTTCGGGCCGGATGATGAACGCTATGTGCGGCAGGTGCCCTCCGGCGGCAGCAAGTGGAGAAATGTTCCTCCCAGCGAGGGCGCCTATAACAACGTCGCCGCGGTTGTGGGCGGCGGCACTCTGAGTTATGGCGCGATGGCCTGGCGTTACATGGAGAAGGATTTCAAGCTGAAGTCCACTTATGGTGCGCCAGCGAACAGTTCTCTCGAAGACTGGCCGATCACTTACCAGGACCTGGAACCTTTCTACGCCAAAGCGGAATGGGAGATCGGCGTCTCCGGCAAGGCCGGCGCGAATCCCTTCGAACCACCGCGCAGCAAACCTTATCCCATGCCGCCGCTGCCTTTCAACAGCGAGGCCAACTTACTCCTCCCGGCAGCGAAGAAGCTCGGCTGGCATCCCTTTCCCATTCCCATGGCGATCAATTCGGTGGCCTATGGCGGAAGGCCCGGTTGTATTGGCTGCCCGCACTGCGTGGGCTTCGCTTGCGAAGTAAATGCCAAGAGTTCCACGGCGGTGACGGTGGTCCCGCGCGCCATCAAAACTGGCAATTGCGATCTCCGAACGGAAGCCATTGCCCGGCGCATTGTTACCGATGACAAAGGCAATGCGACTGCCGTGGAATACTTTCAGGGCAGGGAACTGATGGTGCAGCCCTGCAAGACCGTGGTCGTATCCTGTTCCGCGACGGAATCCCCCCGGCTGCTGTTGAACTCCTTATCGAAGCTGCATCCCAACGGCATCGGCAACCGTCATGACTGGGTGGGCCGTAACTTACAGGGGCATGCTTACTCCGGTGCGTTCGGCCTGTTTGATCATGATGTTTTTGACGGTACTGGACCCGCCGCACGCATCGCCGCCAGCGACTTCAGCCATGGTCTGCCGGATGGCATTGGCTGGGGTGGTGTGATGGCAAATGAGTTCATCCGCCTGCCGTATCTTTTCTCGCGCTCGGCCTTGCCGCCGGGTACTCCGCGTTGGGGTTTGGACCATAAGAAATACGTCCGCCAGTATTACAAACGGTCCGTCGGCGTGAAGAGCCCTGTCCAGGAAGTGCCGGTTTTTGAGAGCCGCGTCGAGTTATCTCCGGATGTGAAAGATGCCTGGGGCATTCCCACACTCCGTCTTAGCGGCCACCGTCATGAAAAAGACGGCAAGGCTGGAGCCTATCTTGCGGAACGTTGCGAAGAGTGGTTGAAGGCAGCCGGGGCGATCAAGACCTGGAGGACTCCGCCCAGTCTCAGCTTGAGCGGTGGCCAGCACCAGGCAGGCACCTGCCGCATGGGCAATGACTCGAAGACCTCCGTGGTGGATAAGTACTGCCGGGTCCATGATGTGGATAACATCTATGTGGTGGATGGCAGTGTCCACGTGAACAACGGGGGCTTCAATCCTTCGCTGACGATCCAGGCGATCGCGTACTGGGCTTCTGCCCGGATGATTCAGGACCTCAAGAGATGAGCCTCACCCGCCGCACCTTTCTCAGTTCCGCCGCTGCCCCGTTGTTCGCGGCAGACCGCAAGCCGAACGTACTCTTCATTCTGGCGGATGAGTGGCGCGCACAGGCCTTCAAATCACAAGGGGATCCCAATGTAGTTACTCCGGCGCTGGATAAGTTCGAAGCGGAAAGTGTCCGGTTTCGAAATGCGATTTCCGGCACTCCGGTCTGCTGCCCCTTCCGCGCCAGTCTGTTGACTGGCCAATACCCGCTGACCCACGGGGTATTCATCAATGATGTCGAACTCAAACCCAACGGCGTAACGCTCGGCGGGAGTTTCCAAAGAGCTGGTTATCAGACGGGCTTCATCGGGAAGTGGCATGTTTACGGCAGTCCTGACGGAAAGTATGGACGCCGTCTCGCACCGGTTCCAAAAGAGAAGCGCTTCGGGTTTGCCTACTGGAAGGCCTGCGAGTGTACGCACGATTATCAGCATTCGCTCTACTATGATGGCGATGACCCCGCGCCAAAGTATTGGAAGGGTTATGATGCCTTCGCGCAAACTGAGGACGCCTGCAGTTATATCTCGGACCGCGCCAGGGCGAAGGAACCGTTCTGTTTAATCCTGTCACTGGGGCCGCCGCATTTCCCCTTGAATAACGCTCCCGCAGAGTTTCGGGAGAAGTACAAAGATCGGGCGGTGACGCTGCGTCCCAATGTTCCAGACGAACTGCGGGAGAAAGCCACTGCGGATCTGCGCGGCTATTATGCGCACATGGAGGCCGTTGACCAATGTATCGGCCAGTTACTCGCGACTTTGGACCGCCATCAGATTGCAGAAGATACCATTGTGGTCTTCACTTCCGATCATGGTGACATGATGTACTCGCAGGGGTTGACGACCAAGCTTTATCCCTGGGAGGAATCGCTCAGGGTGCCGTTCTTCGTCCGCTATCCCCGCAAACTGGGCAAGACCGGAAGGGACCTTGCGCAGCCTTTGAATTCCCCTGATATCTTCCCGACTCTGCTGACTCTCGCAGGACTTCCGATCCCCGAAACGGTGGAAGGGAAGGATGCTTTCTCCACCCGCGATCACATATCGTTCATTAGTTTGCCCGTGCCTGTTACTGAGGCTCGCAAACATGGCTTCGCGGAGTACCGCGGCATCCGCACGGAGCGTTACACCTATGTCCGTTCGATCCACGGACCCTGGCTGCTCTATGATAATCAGGCGGACCCCTACCAGAAACACAATCTGATTGAGGACAAAGAACTGCAGTCGAAGCTTGATATCCAGCTCAATGAAGAACTGCGCAAGCGCAAAGATGCTTTTCTGCCTGCTTCAGAATATATCCGCCGCGCTGGTGTGGGTCATTACAACGAAGTGACAATGAAAACGGGCACTATGGTCAGTCCCTGGGGGGACTGGAAATCCACTATGAAATAAGTGTGACCTTCGCGCGCAGATTGGCAACGCCCGCGGTATAACGGGAATCACTTACAGAGAAGGCGACGGCATCTTCCAGCCACTCATGCCACAAGCCATCGGGATCATGGGAGGCTGCGGTCAGTGTGTAATCGCCCGGACATAAGTCACACGGGAAGTGATACATTACTGTCCGCACGTCTCCCGCCGTCACCGGACCAAAGTGGATACCTTCGAGCTCCGTGTTGGTCCCATAGACGTTGAGTCCCACGCGGGTGCGGATGAGGATTCCGACGACCGGGTCAGCCGCGTGGCCATGATACTCCACTGTGACCCGGATGGAAGCCTGTTCACCGCTCCGCCAGACACTGGTCGGATGACCGGTTTCTCCGAGTAACTCTATGGAAGTTAGCTTGGCCCGCCCGTCACCTTTGGTCAGCACAGGCCGCAGCGGAGTCACTTCGCCCTCACCGAGCTGCCGGAATGCAGCAGCCACCAGCTTGCGGTAATTCGCGAGAACTTCCGCCGGGTCCCCGCGCTCGATGAGCTTCCCGGAGCGGATGACCCAGAGTTCATCAGCGATGTTCGCGAGCAGCGCCTCATCGTGGGAAATCAGCAAAAGCGTGATGTTCGCATTCCGCAGGGAATGCAGCAAGGACATAGCCCGCAATTTCCCGACGGCGTCAGTTTGGGAGAAGGTGTGGTCCAAAATGACGGCCGGAACATTGCCCGGAATGGTTCCGCCGGGACCGATGCGGGGTGCATCCGCGTCGATCCGCGAAGGATCATCCGTCAATATTCCGATCACGCAGCCGTCCGGCGCGGTGAGGCCCAGGTTCTTGAGTGCAATCATCCGAAGTGACGATTGTGGCACACTGACAGCGAACGGTTTATGCCGATTGACTGGTTTCCCCTCTGGCTGAGTTTGGAAGTTGCCTGCACCGCCACTGTACTGTCCCTGGTGGCGGGTCTTGCACTCGCGTGGCTTTTCGTGAACAAACGCTTTCCCGGCCGCGACATGCTGGATGCTCTGATTACCCTGCCGCTCGCGCTGCCGCCGACGGTGCTGGGCTATTACCTGCTGGTGGTGCTGAGCCGTTCTACGGGCCTGGGTGTGATCTTTCCCCTGCTGTTCACCGCAAAGGCGGCGGTTTTGGCGGCGATGCTCCATTCCCTGCCGCTGCTGGTCAAGTCAGCGAGGGCATCTCTTGAGAACATTGACCGCGGGTACGAACAGGCGGCGCGCAGTTTGGGTGCCGATGAGTGGCGTGTGTTCTGGCGGATCAGCCTGCCGCTGGCGCGCCGTCCTATCGCGGCTGCAGCAGCACTGGCGTTTGCCCGTTCGCTGGGGGATTTCGGTACGACCCTCATGATTGCCGGCGACATTCCGGGCCGCACGCAGACGGCGTCGGTGGCGATTTTCGATGCCGTGAACTCCGGGAACACGACGCTGGCAAGGGTCTTGGTGCTCGCAGTCTCCGTGTTGACCGCCGCGGTGGTTTATTTGGCGAACTGGCTGGAGAGCCGCAGGAGGCCGTCATGATTCAGGTGCGGATCAGCAAGGCTTTTCCCTCATTCCTGCTGGAAGTGGAGTTCGAGGCGGGCCCTGGCGTGACCGTGCTGTTCGGGCCTTCGGGTGCGGGCAAAACGCTGACGCTGGATTCGATCGCAGGGATGATGCAGCCCGATTCCGGCCGTATTTTGCTGAATGACCGCATTCTCTACGATTCCGGAGCGCACGTGAGCCTGCCTGCCAGAGCGCGGCGCTGCGGGTATGTCTTCCAGAATTACGCGCTGTTTCCGCACATGACTTTGTGGGAGAACCTGGCATTCGCGGCCCCGGATTTGGCACGTTTGGAGCGGCACCGCAAGATTGGGGAACTGCTGGAGCGGTTCGGCCTGGCTGCGCTGGCCGGTCGCCTGCCAATGGAGCTTTCCGGGGGGCAGAAACAGCGCGGCTCCATTGCCCGTGCATTGATGACGGAGCCGGAAATTCTTCTGCTGGACGAACCCGCGCGCGGGCTGGATCTGCACCTGAAACAGGATCTCTATTCCGTGATCGGCGAGTTGCGGAAATCACTCAAAATTCCCGTATTGTTGGTGACACACGGCGTGGAGGAGGTTTTCGCTCTCGGGGATCACGTGCTGCTTTATGAACCCGGGCGGATGATTCACCGGGCCACTCCGCTTGAGTTATTGCGCAATCCCGGTTCCGAAGCTGTTGCGAAATTACTGGGCGATTTCAATTTATTCGATGCGGAAGTGCTCGCGCTCGACCCCGGCCGTCAAACCAGCCGCATCCGCCTGCTGGGGGAGGAGATGCAGGCGCCATATTTCCCGGGCTGCTTTCTGGGGGACAAGATCCGCGTTTGCGCACGGCCGGAAGAACTGCGTGTCCAGAACCGCCCGGGGGCGAACCGCGTGCGGGCGGATATTTTGAGCCGCCTGGACCGTCCGCAAAGTCTGCGGCTCAACTTTGGGGATGGCCTGCTGGTGGATGCACCGCGGGATACGCTGCTGGAAGGTCCTCTGTGGGTGGAGCTTCCAGCGGAGGCACTGCGGCGCTTGGCTGGTTGACGGCAATCGGCAACGCCCTGTATTTTCGCGTAAAAAATTTGCGGTACACTGTCGCAATTATGCGGTTGCGGCTAATCGTTGTGTTGCTGGTAACAATTCCAGGATTCGGGCAGGTATTGCCTGGGAAGTATGTTCTGGAACTCGATGCTGCTCCATTGCGGCAGGAATCGCGGGTGCGGGTGATGTCCTCCTCTGGCGTGGCAAGACTGGAAGCCATCCGGGCTTCTCAGCAGAGGGCAGAAGCCGCGCTGGTTGGTTTGCGCGGGCGTGTCGTTTCACGGATGCAGAATCTCGTCAATGCGGTATCTGTCGAAGTGCCGGAGGAGAATGCGGCACAATTGTCCGGCTTGCCAGGAGTGCGGAAAGTATTTCCCGTCACGGTGGTTCAAACTTCACCGGCTGGCGTGAGTTCGGTTTCCGCAGGGCAGCAGCCACGGACGCAGATAGTTTCAACAACCAATGCCGGGCTGGGGATGAAGATTGGGATAATCGACACCGGCATAACTCCCCGGCATCCTTCTTTTCATGACCCTTCACTGCCTGTGCCGCCAGGTTATCCGATGGTAAGTGGTCCGCAGAATCAGGCCATGGTGAATAACAAGATCATTGTGGCGCGGGATTATCAGCAGTTTTACACGGCAGATTCCGGAGATTCCGCTCTGGATAAGAATGGACATGGAACCAGCGTGGCAGATTGTGCGGCGGGGCTTTCCGGGGTGGGCGTTGCGCCGAAAGCTTATCTGGGGATCTACAAGGTCACGCCGTCTAACTCCGGCACCGCTAATGCAGCGGCCATTGCGCAGGCGATTGATGATGCCTTCGGAGATGGCATGGACGTGGTGAATGTAAGTCTCAGCAGCATGGCAAGTCTGAATTTGTCCGTAATCAATTACTACCAGGACGCGGCCGCTGCGGAGGGTTTGATCATCGTACATTCAGCGGGTGATTCCGGCCCCGCGCCGGCTGTCGTTTTCGATGGTGCAGATACAGCGAATACGATCACTGTGGGTGCTGTATCTGAGAACCGCACGTTCGGCGCAACGCTGACAGTGCCCGGGTTGCCGCCGGTTTCCGGGACTGCCGGGTTGTATCCCAGGCGTCCGGCCTTACTGGCTGGAGCACTGAATGACGTGAGCGCCTGGGATCCGCAACTCGGTTGTTCGACGCTGCCGGCAGGGAGCTTAACGGGGCAGATCGCCTTGCTTCCCCAGGGGATTTGCACCATCGGGGATAAGTTGAACAATGCGCAGGCTGCGGGCGCGCGGGGGGCAGTTGTGTATGGAAACGGCTTGGTCTGGTCGGTGGGCGCTGCCACTCTGCCAGCCATGTTCGTCAATGACGCGGATGCGGCTGCGCTAGTTGCCGCAGCGCCGGCGCTGCCCGTGGGGACAATGGATTTCACTGGGACCGCGATTCCCCCGGGAGCAAAAGCGCTGGCCTCATTTTCAGGCCGCGGACCGACGGACTTTTTCGGCATTAAACCGGATTTGGCCGCTCCAGGAGTGGGTTTGACGATGGCGACACAATCGGTTGACCAGAACGGCCCCGGTTATGATGCGTCAGGTTACATTACGGCGGATGGCACCAGTTATGCGGCCGCAATCGTGGCAGGGGCAGCGGCTGTATTGAAGGCGGCACGGCCGGGGTTGACGGCAGCTCAGTATAAGTCGCTGTTGATTAACAGTGCGAGTCCTCTGGTCTCACCGGCTGGGGATGTGGAGAAGGTGCAGCATGTCGGGGCGGGGACTTTGGATTTGAATGCGGCGCTGAAGAGCAGAGTCGCGGTGAGTCCAACGGCGATTTCTTTCGGAAGCACTTATGCCCGGATGCATAGTCCTTACCACAACATCACCATCACGAACGTCGGCCGGGTTGCGGAAACATTTACTGTCGGTTCGATTCCGTTTGATGGTGACGCTGTACCCACGTTCTCACCGGGGGCTGATTCGCTTCCCAGTGCTTCTGCTGCGCGAACGCTGCAACTGACTCTGCAGCCCGGACAGTTCCAGGTGGTCAGTATGCAACTGGAGCAAACGCTGGAGTTGCCGGGCTCTGAGTACCACGGCCTTCTTACAATTCGGGGGAATGTTACGGGGTCCGCCGCACTCTTGCCGTATTGGAGCTGCGGTGGTGCGGATCAACCGGCATATCTTACGATTCCGGTGTTATCCGGCACCGCGACGACAAGCTCATCTTACCAGTTGTTCGTGCGGCAAACGGATCAGAATGGTCTCTCCTATATCCCATGGACGCTTACGGCACAAGGTTCCTGGAGTTTCTTCCCGATTCAGGTTTCGCAGAGTTATGTCTTGGTGAATTGGTATTCGTTTTCTCTCTATGGCATGCCGGTAGGGTCAAACAGTCTACTGCTCAATTTTCCCGGCTTTCCTGCCTTTTACGCCAACATCAGGGTGACGGCATCCGATCCGCCTCCCGGCAGCGTGGAAGCCCCCAGCGTAACTCCCGTGCAGCGGAAAGCCGGGGAGAGATAAGTGATGACCCTTCGCTTTCTATGTCTGCTGTTACTTGCCGTGCCGGGATTATCGCAGGTCATACCGGGCAGATATGTTCTGGAACTGGAGGGGCAACCTCTGCGGCAGGAGGCGCGTGCTGCGGTACTTTCGGAAGGCGGCAGGACAAAGCTCGCTGCGATCCGAAAGTTGCAGCAGAGCGTGGAGGTTGGTGTCAGCCTCGTTCGTGGACGCGTGATCTCACGGATGCAGAACTTGATGAACGCACTGGTGGTGGAGGTGCCGCAGGAGGCTGCCGGCCAGTTGGCTGGTTTGCAGGGCGTGGTCAAAGTATTCCCTGTGACGGTGGCCAGCGTGAGTGCGGAGCCAGTACTGCCGGCGGCACCTTGCGGCTATCAAATACAGTTGAACAACTTACAGGCCGCTGGTGCCGAGGCCGCCATCTTTTATGGTCTCCTGCCATTCAACTCTGTTGGAAGTGCAGATTGGTCTCCCGGCAATGCAACGCTGCCTGGCATGACAGTTACCAATACCTATACCCCTGCTCTCAAGTCGCTTGCAGCAAGTGCAACGGCAGTGAAGGTAACCTTCGAAGGTCTGAGCCTGCCGCAGGATCCGAATATCCTTGCAACATTCTCCAGCCAGGGACCGACTGAGAGTTTCAGAGTAAAGCCGGACCTTATCGCCGCCGGCACCAATGTCTACGCGGCAACACAGTCCACTTATCCCGCCGGTGCCGGTTATAGTTCCAACGGCTATCTGGCAGTGAACGGTACCAGTTTCGCGGCGCCTTTGGTGGCAGGGGCTGCCGCTGTGTTGAAAGCTGCACGTCCTGGGCTGACTGTCGAGCAATACCGTTCTCTTCTCATCAACAGCGCAGACCCATTAGTCTCTGCCCGGGGAGTGGTGGAAAGGGTGCAGCATTCCGGCAATGGAAGCCTGGACCTGAACAGCGCAATGGCCAGCAGCATTGCTGTTTATCCCGCTTCGATTGGGTTTTCCTTTGACTATTCCACAACCGTCTTTCATGACCATAAGTTTACGGTGACAAATGTGGGCAGTATGACCGAAGTCTTTACGGTAAGTTCCATCCCGTTTGATAGTCAGGCTGTGCCTCTCTTCTCGACGAATGGGACGGGAACAATACTGGCGGGGACGCCGGTAAAGACTCTGCAACTCACGCTGACGCCAAAGCAGTCGGTGATCGTGACCATGATCTGGAATGACCGTCCCTACGTGGGTTCAGATTACGAAGGGATGGTGGCAATCCGGGGTAGGATCACTGGTTCCCTGGCCCTGGTTCCCTACTGGGACTGGGATGCTACCGCGCATTTCTGGTATAACCCGGCGTATCTCTTCTACTTTCCGCAATCCTTGACTGTGCCGGCCGGTATTGACTTTGCGGTGAACTTTCGGGTGACGGACCCCATCGGCATATCCTTCGGAATCTACGGGCCCACGGCCACGTTTGTTCGGGGCAGCGGAACTGCCAGGAGTTGTGTGCCCTCTGATTACACGAGCGATGTCTATCTTGGGTTTGGCTGCTTCAAGTTTTCCAATGTCGCAGTGGGTGACAATCTCATCCAAATCAAAGTGCAGGGCTTCGGCCCTTTCAATGTGCCGGTCTCTGTAACCAACGGGGCATCCTCCGCATTACCTGCAGCGGACCCTGCGATTTACCGGTTGGGCGCTACTGGCTGGGAGATACTGCGCGGGAAGCGTTAAGTGCCCGTTCCACAATCTCCGCGGCGTCTTGCAGGTGGTTGCGCTGCGAAAGACTTTGCTGGATGCGCCTGGCATTTTCCGCGTAGCCGGGGTTATTCCAAACTTCCCCAATCAAGGAACGAAGTTTGCCAGTTGCCAGTTTGTGGAACGGCAGCGCGACTCCGGTCTTTGTATACAAAATCCGCGCCGCGACGCCGGGTTGGTCATTCGTCACGGGCAGCGCGACCATCGGGACGCCATGCGCCAGACACTCGAGGGCGGTGTTGAGTCCGGCGTGTGTGATGCAGAGGCGCGCGCGTTGCAGCAGTTCCAATTGCGGTGCGAATTTCACGGCGATGGTATTGGGCGCGAGGGGGCCAAGGCGTGCCGGATCCAGATTGCCGCCAAGTGCAAGAACCAGTTGTCGTCCCGGTGCTTCCGCCGCCGCAGCGATGGTTTGGAAAACGTGCTCCATGCCGTTTTGCAAGGTCCCCATCGACGCGTAGAGCAACGGTTCCCCCGTGAGTTTCTCCCAGGGGAAGCTGCTGGGAATGCGGGCTGAATGATCAGAGAAGGGTCCCGTCTGGTGGAAGTGTGCGGGGCGCGCGGGGTGGGGGAAATCGAACTCCGGCGGTGTTTGGCTGATGTGCGCCAGGTTCGAAAGCACGCTGGATTCGTCTGACCAGTCGACGGTGACGTTGAGCCTTGCCGCTTCCTGCTTCATGGTGCGAATCACCGGCTGCAAAAGGTGCCGGAACAGTGCGACGCCGGCGAGGTTGCGCAGCCGGTGCCAGGGGCTGGAACCATGCGTCCAGTGGAAAAGCGGCATCGGCGTGTGCGTGGACCAGTCGAAGTGAAGCGCGGCGGCCACATGCACGTAGGGCAGTCCAAGATGGCGGGCGACCAGCGGCATGCCGGGGCTGGCTTCGTCGAGAATACACGCGTCAGGATGGAGCTCACGGAGAGGATCCGGCCCGTATTTGCAGTTCATCTGGGTGGTGCGGTTGATTTCCTGCAGCGTGTAGCGGACGGCGGCCAGGCCGGAGAGTTTGGCGAGTTCGCGCTGTGTCCGGGCGACCTCCCCCAGCGGGAATTCGGTTTGGGCCAGAGGGAGGAAATCGAGTCCGGCGGCGCGGATGGCTGGTTCAGCGTCCAGGATGGAGAGAAACGTGACGCGGTGGCCCCGGGCGTGGAGCGTGCGGCCGAGAGCCGTCATGGGGTTGAGGTGCCCCGTGAGAGGCAGGCAGGAGAAGAGCAGGTGCATGGGTGCTTTCCCTGAGGATACGCGCGATTTGGCGGGCTGGATTTTCTTTCCGCTCGTGTGCGTGGCCGTCCGGGCTTACTTGCCGACTTCGAGAATGGTGAACGAATCGGGCACCATGGGTCCACGGGCCGGGCGTCCGCCAGGTTGGGCGGGGGCCGGTGCGGGTCCGAATTCTGCGGCAATCAGGAAGAGGTGTCCAGTCTTGCCGTCGAGAACCATGGTCTTGGCTCCGGGCATGGTTTTCAAGGTCTGTTCCATAACGAAGCTGGCGGGGCCCGTCACCTTGATCACGTTCAATGTGCCGTCTGCGTTGGAACTGAAGGCCTCACTGGTTTTGGGGTTGAAAGCCGCGCCGTCTGTGCTGGCACCGATGGGCAGGGTGGAGATGACATTGCCTGTCTTCGCATTCAACATGACGGCGTTCGCCGGGTTGCGGCACATCGCGAAGAGTACGGCGGTCTTGGCATCGAGCGCCAGACCGGCGCAGGTGCCACCCTTGCCAGTGACGTCGTAGTGTGCGGTGAAGGTCATGGTTTTGGCATCGATGACGGCGATATTTTCTTTGTCTTCCACGTCGATATAGATCTTGCCTTTGCCATCGGTTGCGCCCTGTTCGGGAGCGCCGCCCAGGTCAATCGTGCCGGCCACTGTGCCATCCGCCGCATTGATGACTGTGACGTTCGGCGCGCGGTGGCTCAGCACGTAGACGCGGTCATTGAACGGGTCATACATCAAGCCGTCAGGATTGCCTTCGACGTCGATCTTCTTGATCACGGCAAGGGTCTTGGAATCAAACATCGTAACCGGCTTGCTGGAGGCGAAACCGTGGCCGGACTTGGCGGACACGACGGCTCCATGGGATGCCACGCCTTCGATCACGCCTTCCGCTGCGAGTGTGTCGAGGTTGTAGACCGTGAGGCGGGCTTTGGGTCCAGAGCGGGCAACGTAGAGCTTGCGGCCTGCTTCGTCGGCATTGACGTAATCGAAGCCGCCTTCGCCGCCGACCTTGACGGACTTCAGAATCTTGTACGGTCCATCCTGCGAAAGGGCGAGTCCGGCGATGGCGAATAGGAGCGCGAAACGTTTCATCTCACGCGAGAATACCACCTTTGGGGCTACTTGAGGACGCTGGTCAGATCGGAGTACTCATCGGTCCAGAGCCGCAAGCCCGGTTTCGGTTCGACTGGGCTCGAAATCCTTTTGATTCGGTCCCGTTCGAAGAAACCGGAGCGGTTGGTGACCAGGACCCAGTTGGATTCGGATTCGTCGCCGGCAGCGTTGCCCCTATAGTGCATGGCAACCGCTTTGCGACCGGCTTCCCTGGCAGCAAGATCCACAACGGGTTCCAGATCCACGTGGATGTTTGAGACATGCACCGCCAGGACACCATCGGGTTTGAGGTGCCGGAAGTAGAGTGTGAAGGCCTCGCGCGTCAGCAGGTGCACAGGTATGGCATCGCCGGAGAAGGCATCGACGGTCAGGATGTCGAAATTCTGTGGTGGTTCAGATTCCAGCTGCAGGCGGGCGTCGCCCTGCACGACCTGGCAGGGCTCGCCGCAGAGAGCGAGGAACGTGAATTCGGTGCGGGCCAGTTGTGTGACCAGCGGATTGATTTCGTAGAAGCGGTAGCTGTCCCCGGGGCGGGCATAGGCGGAGAGCGTTCCGGTGCCGAGTCCGATGAGGCCTGCTTTGACCGGGCCTTCATCCATGAGCGTCGTGATCGCCCGGCCCACGCCGGAGCGGAGCGCGTAGTAGGCAGTGGGGTGGCGCTCATTGAGAGGAGGCAACCATTGCCGACCGTGCTCAATGATGCCGTGGCCGAGCTTGCGCACCATGCCGGGGTAGGGTTTCCGGTCCAGGTCAATGACGGAAAGTGCGCCGTAGAAATTACGGACGGTGCGTCTTGTTGTTCCGGCGCTGTTCAGAGTGTCGCGCACCATCAGGATCACGAGGACAACTGCGAAGGCGGTTGCTCCCCGGCGGTAGTTGTAGCGTGCGATCACCATGGAGAGCACGGCCGTTGCCGCGAGGACGGCTTTCAAATCGAGCTGGGAGGAGAAAACATTCGGCGCGATCACAGCAACAAAAAGGCCGCCGAGTGCGCCCCCGGCGGAGACGGCGAGATAGAAGGCGGTTAACTGTTCAGGACCCGGGCGAAGCCGTGCGAGTTCTCCGTGGCAGACCATCATCAATGCAAACAGGGCTGCACAAAACACAGTGATTCCGGGGAGGCCGTTTTGAAGGCCGAGGACAAAGGCGGACACGATGCCCAGAGGGAGCCATAGCCACCGAAGATACCAGCGGGTACTCTCAAAGCAGAGAATGAAGCTGACCAGATAGAGACTGAGCGGAACGATCCAAAGCAGCGGTATGGCGGCGATGTTCTCAGAGAGCTCATTGGTGCCGGCGAGGAGGAGGGCAGAGCCGCAGGCAGCCAGGGCGGGCCAGAGCCAGCGGAACTCCGTTTTCGCAGGGTGGCCGGTCGCCGGGAGGTCGGGATTCCGCAGGCGCAGGCCAATGGCTGCAATGGTCGTGGCGGCGATGGCGTATCCTGCCATCCATCCCAGTCCCTGCAGCCGCAAAGGCGCGAAACGTTCCACCAGCAACGGATAGGCGAGCAAGCCACCCAGCGAACCTGCGTTCGACAGTGCAAAGAACCGCCAGGGTACGCCCGTACTGTTGCAGCGGGCATACCAGCTTTGGAGGAGCGGACTGGTTGCCGACAGCAGGAAATAGGGCAGGCCGACATGCAGTGTGAGCAGTCCCAGTATTCCGAAAACGGGTTCAGTGATGGTGCCTGGCCGCTTCGGCAGCAATTGAATCGTAACCAGGCTGAGGGCCAACAGGGCGGTGTGGATCTGAACCTGCCTCTTCACGGGGCGCTTCGTGAGCCAGTGGACGTAAGCGTAACCACCCAGCAGCACAACCTGGAAGAACAGCAGGCAGGTGGTCCAGACGGCAGCGGTGCCGCCGAACCAGGGGAGAATCGCTTTCGCGATCATCGGTTGGATCTGGAACAGGAGAAAAGCGCTCAGCAGAATCGCCGCGCCGAAGAGCGCTGTCATCTAGACCATTGTGCCGCAGCGCTCACGGTAACAATGCCACGCGGGGTGGCCGGACACGGTTGGCGTATTCAACGGCCGCATTGACTTCCGGCAAAGGAAACGCAACCGGGACGAGTTCCGCGAAGGGGTACTGCATGCCTGCTGCACCAAGAAATTCCAAGGCTGCGCCGAGGTCCTGCGGGGAGTAGTTATGGACGCCGGTGATCCGCAGCATGCGCCGCACGATCTGCTCCGGTGCGATGTTGGCGGCACCTGCGGGGAAGACGGCTCCAGCCAGAACAAAATGCCCGCCTGTGCGCAAGAGGCTGAGTCCGGTTTCGAGCACATCGGGATGGCCTGCGAAATCGAGAGCAAGATCAGAGCCGCGGCCGCCGCTGAGATGCAGTACGCTGTCGCGGAGCTTGCTGTCTGGAGCAAGGGTAGCTGTGGCCCCGAAGCGCGAGGCCATCGCGCGCCGTTCCGCAGTTGGTTCGATCGCGATGACTTGTGCAGCACCTCTCGTTTTTGCCATGGCACAGGCGGTCAGGCCCAGCATTCCGGCTCCATGTATGGTCACCGTTTGCCCATTCAGTGGACCGGCTTGTCGCAGGACCGCCGCGACCGTCGCAGTGGCGCAGTTGGCGGGGCTGGCGACGATATCCGGCACCTGTGGCGGAACCCGGAAGATCGAGGTGCCCTTGGGCAGCCAGCAGTATTCCGCCATGCCGCCCAGCAGTTCGCGACCCGGTTCGAGGCGCTGGTGGCCAAACTTCAGGAGCCGTTCGCACTTCGGTTCCAGACCCCTTTGGCAGTAGAAACACTCCCCGCAGTGGAGAATTACAGACCACGTGACGCGCTCGCCTGTTTGGAACTGGAGACCTTCCCCCGCAGCCGCGATGATGCCGACCATTTCGTGGCCCAGCACAGTGGGCACTGGAGCGGTTCTGCGTCCGGCCAGGGTGTGTAAATCACTGCCGCATATGGTGGCGCAGGTAATCCGGACGAGCGCTTCTCCGGGTTGGAGTTCCGGGAGCGGGAATGATTCCAGGGACAAGGGCATTC
Source organism: uncultured Acidobacteriia bacterium (assembly GCA_903923395.1). Lineage (GTDB taxonomy): Bacteria > Acidobacteriota > Terriglobia > Bryobacterales > Bryobacteraceae > BOG-234. Next base: position 24,758 of record CAIXXM010000155.1, on the reverse strand, counting down.
CTGTGCCGCGAAATACTGCTGCTTGCATTACTCCAAGCTAGCCGATAGTTCGATAAACTCATCCGCATGACCACTCGACTCGCCTTTGTTGGCCTTATTTTCGCGTTCGCCGCCAATGCACAGATTGGGATCTTTGAAGGAGCAACGGATGTAGGAACGCCGTCGCACAAGGGTTCCGTCACTTATGATGCCGCGCGCAATGAATACCGCATTACCGGGGGCGGGAATAACATGTGGGCTGCCCGGGACGACTTCTTCTTCGTCTGGAAGAAAGTCACCGGGGATGTCGCGATTACGGCAAACATCAAGATTGTCTCCGAGGGCGCGCCGCACAGGAAGGCGGTGTTGTTGATCCGCAAGGATCTGGAACCCGGCGGCGTGTATGCGGACGCTGTGGTGCATGGTTCCGGTTTGACGGCGCTCCAATGGCGGGAAAGGGCCGACGATGTCACCCGTACCATCCACTTTCCGCTGGACGGGCCAACGCGGCTGCGTCTGGAGCGCCGCAAGAACAACGTCATCCTTTTCGCCGGCAAGGCCGGTGGACCGCTGGTGGAGTTGGGCAGCACGGAAATGGCGGCTTTTGCTCCGATTTACGCCGGTTTGGGCGTTTGTGCCCATGATGACAAAGCAGAGACAACGGTCCTCTTTTCAGACGTGACTGTGGAGGCGTTGCCTCCTGCTCCGAAGCCGTAGGCGGCTGTCAGCGAAGACCGTTCTGCGGGCGCTTTCGGGAGCGGAAATACAAGCCCGCAATTCCTGCCGCACAAAGTGCCAGCGACGCAGGTTCCGGTGTGGCCGCTGTGTTTGTTGTGACGTTGTCGAAGTGGAAGAATTCGTCGTAGCCGGTGTTGGGGTTATTTCCCAGGGGAACCACGGTGACGGTACCGATGTCTGTGGTGGAAATGAAACCGGCAAAGTTGGATACACCCGGGGACGGGACGACGTAGGTGTTGCCCAGCAAAATGAAGTCGAAGGAACCGCCAAGGGTTGCCGACTGGTTGTAGGCCCGGTAGTCAATGCCGAAGGCGGTGGTCCCCGCAGCAAGCGTGAAGGTAGTGTTTGAGGGGCTTCCGCCGCAATCGGGACAGGTGCCCTCCATATAGTCCCCGCTGTTCAAGCCCGCATAGACGTTTTGTGGTTCGGTTGTGGCGCTCATGGCAAACAGTTGTCCGCCGGATGACTGTATGGTGATGCCGTTCTGGGTGTAGCCCGTGGCACCGTAGTAATATGTGCTCCCGGCAGGCGCAAGGCCTTCGAAGGTTAACGTGGATGTGTTTCCCGCCGCCGCCGCGAGGAACGCAGCCCGGTTGGTGTAGATCAGAATCTCTGCCTGGGACGTTGTCACGACGGCGAGAGCAAGCAGCAAGGTTCGATGGAATGTAGACATGTCGGCTCCTGTTGATCAAAGCGAAGTTGGTGGCGGAAAGCGGACACCGTTGTTTCCACGGGGCTACAATAAAGCGAAATGAAAAACATTCTGCCCGCGTTCCTGGCTGCCGCAATGTGCTTCGCAGCGGATGCGCCCAAGACCTACACCGGCATCGTCACCGACGACATGTGTGCGGGAAATCATGCTGCCATGGGCGGCAAAGACCCGGTGAAGTGCACCAATGAGTGCATCAAGACGATGGGGGCGAAGTACGCGATCCTGGTGAAGGCTGATCCGGTCCATCCGGTTTACTATGTGCTGAGCGACCAGTTGAGCGCCGCGAATTTCGTGGGCAAGAAGGTCACCGTCAACGGGTCGATTGACGCGAAGAACGTGTTGCAGGTCACCTCAATGGCGGCCGCGAAATAGATCTCACATGGAGAATACTTCGGAATTGAAGCGCACGCCGCTCCACGCGGCGCATCTCGCCTTGAAAGCGAAGATGGTGGATTTTGGCGGCTGGGACATGCCCGTGCAATACAGCGGACTGGTGGATGAACACAACACCGTCCGCAATGCCGTGGGGCTCTTCGATGTCAGCCACATGGGAGAGATTGAGGTCAAGGGTCCGCAGGCGCTGGAGTTTGTGGATTACGCCACGACGAATGCGGTGGCGAAGTTGAATGTCGGACAGGTCCACTATGCGGGGCTTCTGTATGAACACGGCGGATTTGTGGACGACATTCTGGTGCACAAGGTGGCCGCCGATTCGTTTTTCCTGTGTGTGAATGCGGGGAATCAGGAAAAGGACTTCGAACATCTGCAGGGCCTGCTGTCTGAGAAGAAGTTCGATTGTGAAGTGATTTACGCCAGTGAGAGGTACGCGCAGCTGGCGATTCAGGGTCCGAAAGCATTGTCCGTGGCGCAGAAGCTGTCGGTAACCGAACTGGCTCCCATCAAGTATTACTGGTTTGTGGATGGTGAGTTCGCTGGCGTTCCCGCGCGGATTGCACGCACCGGGTATACCGGTGAAGATGGCTTTGAGGTCTACGTGGCACCGGAGCATGCGGAATCCGTGTGGAATCAGATTCTGGCAGCCGGGCAGGAAGCTGGCATCAAACCGGCTGGGCTGGGTGCGCGCAATACGCTGCGTCTGGAAAGCAAGATGGCGCTGTATGGTCATGAAATCGGCCCGTCGATCAATCCGTTTGAGGCAGATCTCAACTGGATTGTGAAGCTGGACAAGGGCGATTTCCATGGGCGTGCGGCTCTTGCGGCGGCAAAGGAACGCGGGCTTTCGCGGAAGCTTGCAGGTTTTGAAATGCGCGGCCGCGGCATTGGCCGTGACGGCTATGATGTTCATGTGGATGGCAAGCCCGCGGGTTGGGTGACCAGCGGCTCGCCCGCGCCAACGTTGAATAAGAACATCGGCTTGTGTATCATTCCATCCGGGCACGCGGTGCCTGGAAACAAGATTGAAGTGATTGTCCGCAATCAACCGGTGGAAGCCGAGATCGTCCCAACTCCTTTCTATAAGAGGTCGAAATGACATATCCCGATACGTATCGCTACACGAAGGAACACGAATGGGTCAGCCTGGATGGTGAGATTGCAACCATCGGCATCACCTACCATGCGCAGAAGGAACTGGGCGATATTGTCTACGTCGATCTGCCGCGGGTAGGGTCATCGATTGAGGCGGGCAAGAGCTTCGGCAGCGTGGAGTCGGTGAAGGCGGTTTCCGATATCTATGCGCCGTTGAGCGGGGAAGTCAGTGAGATCAATGACGGGCTTTCGAGCGCGCCAGAGAAGCTGAACGAAGACCCGCACGAAGCGGCCTGGCTGATCAAGATCACCGGACCGACGAATGCGGAGTTCAACGCGCTGATGACTGCGGCGGATTACGAAGCCTACGTCGGCGTCGAAGACTAGTCTTCGATAGTATTCGTAGACGCGAACTTATGGAACACTCCAAGGATCCTGCCAAGCGAATCCGGAATCTCCGTACCATCGGGTACTTCCTTATCGCTGCGGGTTTGACCCTGATGGTGATCTCCGTGCTGAACATGTCTTACCAGACAGGAAAGCAGGAGAAGGCGGCGAAGGAGGGCCATAAGGCGACGACAGTTTCCTTCGCGCCGGTCGCACTAGCCGTGATGATCCCTTCCATGTTTGCCGTCTTTTTCGGGAGCAACTGCCTTCGCATTGCCAAGAAAGAAGCCACGAAGACAATACCAACGGCGTAGCCCTACACTGTAAGTCATGCGTATTCTCGCGGCGTTTCTATGCGCCGCCCCTCTCTTCGCTCAACAACTCTCCGTGGAAGGACTCTGGGTCGGGTCGCTCGAAGTGGGCGCGGTGAAACTCCGCCTCGCCTTCCATCTGGATGGCAAAGGTGCGGGTACTTTTGACAGCCTCGACCAGGGTGCCAAGGGAATACCGCTCGATTCCGTGAAACTCGAAGGCACGCACGTTTCGATTACCTCCAGGAAAGTCGGCGGCACGTACGAAGCGGAACTGTTGGATGGTGGCAAACGCCTGCAGGGCATCTGGAAGCAGGGCACGCCGCTGCCGCTCGTGCTGGTGCGGTCGGCGTCACTGCCGGAAGTGAAGCGCCCGCAGACCCCGCAGCCGCCATTCCCTTACACCTCGGAAGAGGTCAGCTACCCCAGCGTGAATCCGTCGGTCCAACTCGCGGCCACGTTGACCATCCCGCAGGGCAAAGGACCTTTTCCGGCGGTGGTGATGATCACCGGCTCCGGCGCGCAGGACCGTGACGAAACGCTGCTGGGGCACAAGCCCTTCTGGGTGATTGCGGATTACCTTTCGCGCCATGGCATTGCGGTGCTGCGGGCGGATGACCGGGGTACGGCGAAGTCGACCGGCAGCTTCGCGAAATCCACCTCAGCCGACTTTGCCGATGATGCGGAAGGCGGCGTAAAGTTCCTGGCAGCGCGCAAAGAAATCGGCAAGATCGGACTGATTGGACACAGCGAAGGCGGCATGATCGCGCCGATGATCGCCAACCGGAATCCGCGCGTGGGGTTCGTGGTGCTGCTGGCGGGAACCTCGGTGCGGGGCGATGAATTACTGCTGGAGCAGAACCGGCTGTTGATGGTGAACTCCGGTCTTATTGAAACCACGGCGACGCTGGCGCGCGTCAAGAAACTCTACGACATCATCACCAGCAACGCAGACCCCAAGGTGGCTGCCGAAAAGGCCACAGAGGCATTTCCCGAACCGCAGGCAAAATCGCAGATTGACACTTTGAATTCGCCCTGGTTCCGCTGGATGCTGGCGTACGATCCAGGCACAGCCCTGCAGCGCTTGCAGCAGCCCGCGCTGGTCTTCAACGGCACGCTGGACTTGCAAGTCTCCGCCGAACAGAACCTGCCGGTGTTTGCGAAGAAACTGGCCGAGGCCCATAATACCGACTTCAAGATCATGAAGATGCCCGGCCTGAACCACCTCTTCCAGCACTGCAAGACGGGGTCGCCGAAGGAATACGCAGACATCGAAGAGACTTTCTCTCCTGAGGTTCTGCAGATCATGTCAGAGTGGATCAACGGCCACAAGGAATAACTTATGCGCCTCCTCGCCGGTTTTCTCACGATTTCCCTGCTGCAAGCGCAGAGTGGCTTTGTTCCCGAACGGCTTGCGAAGATTGCCCCTGCGATGAAGGAGCAGGTCGAAGCCGGAAAGATGTCCGGCGGCGTGGGCCTCGTGATCCGGAATGGCAAGGTGGCCTACTTTGAGAGTTACGGTTACATGGATAAGTCCGCCGGGAAGGTGATGCGGAAGGATGCCATCTTCCGGATTTATTCGATGACCAAGGCAGTTACGGCTGTGTCGGCGATGATGCTGTGGGAGGAAGGACGCTTTCAGTTGGGCGACCCCATCTCGAAGTATCTGCCGGAGTTTGCGGCAGTGAGTCCGAAGCAGCCGATCCGTGTGGTGGATCTGTTCCGGCATACGTCCGGAGTGATTGATTACTCGGCAGTCACACCGGCGTTCTACAAAGAACATCCGGATTATCCAGTGATCGTGGACCCGAAGATTGATCTGGCGGAAGTGGTGCGGCGGATTGCGAAGATCCCGCTGCTGCACACGCCCGGAACGACGTTCCACTATGGTTACTCCGTGGATGTCCTGGGACGGCTGGTGGAAGTGATCTCCGGCAAGACGCTGGAGCAGTTCTTTCAAGAGCGTTTGCTGCAGCCGCTGGGGATGAAAGATACCGGGTTCTATGTGCCGAAGGAGAAGTTAGACCGGTTGGTGGTGTTGGATGAGCCGGGGCCCGATGGAAAGGTGATTCGTTCCAAGGGGTATGGTCAGGACTCTTACGCCACCAAGCCCGCTGCCTTTCTGGGTGGACAGGGCCTGGTTTCCACGGCGACGGATTACAGCCGTTTTTGCCAGATGTTATTGAATGGCGGGGTCTTTGAGGGCAAGCGCTATCTTGGCCGCAAAACCGTGGAGATGATGAGTACGGATTATCTGGTGGATATGCCGCGCGCTGGTGCGAGTCAACCGGGGCCTGGCACTGGCTTCGGGTTGACGTTTGCGATCACCCTGCATCCCGCTGCCACGGGACTGGCTGGCTCCAAGGGAGAATACTTCTGGTCCGGCGCTGCGGGTACAAGGTTCTGGATTGATCCGCTGGAGAAGATGATCACCATCTTCATGGTGAACACACTTCCCCCGCTGGGTGTGGAGAAGCCGTTTAAGGCGATGGTCTACTCGGCGCTCGAGTAAGTTAGCTCTTCGCGTCGTTGATGATGAACGTCGGTGCGATACCGGAGGCGGGCGAGTAACTGCCCATCCCGGAGGCTGACAGATAACTCGAACAGCCGGCCACCTTGCCTAAGAAGGCCTGGGGCTGGACATCGACCTGCATCTCTTTGAACTCAAGATGGCCGTAAGTCATCATCGGGAACAGAGTGCGGGCTGCCTTGGCAATTTCCTGTACCACATAGGGCGACCGCTGGGCTTCGCGCAGGGCACGTTCCCAGGAGGGAGCATCATGTTCGGAACCGACGAAGGTCTGCAGATCGCCGTACTCATCATTGGGCCGGAGCACTAACTTCTCGCGGTTTTCTTTGATGTGTTCGAGCAGATCCACGGCATCTTCGTGATAAGTGGTCTTGCCAGCCTTGACGACACGAGTCCAGGGCACATGTTCGCGGATAGCCTTGCGTTCCGCGAGCGGGAATTTCGCGACGAGGGCTTCATCGGTCAGCAGCGCAAACATGGCTTTCTTATGAGATAACTCAGAGCGGAAGCTGTTTACGATGCAAACGTTCTTATCCCGGTAGGCCTGCACCAGAGGATGATCGAGCGTAAAGCGCACCAGAAACTCACGGGCACTGACGCGGCGGTAAATCAGATCAATGTCAAAGCCATTGCTGCGCAGCACACCGTTGCGGTATTCCAGGTTTTCCGGCGAAACCAATTCCGTGGGATAACCTTCCGCGCGGAAGAAATCCCGGAAGATTTCATATTCGCTGCGTCCGGTGGGGTTGCGGAATTCGAGAATCGCAATGTTCGGTTTATTCGTCTTCTTGCCCGCGGTGGACTTGAACATTCCATACGCCTTGAGCAGCGCTTCTAGGAATGGCGTCTTGCCGCCAACACGGGTGAGATTGTAGCGGCGCCGGAATTCCTTCACGGGAGGGCAATCAAAGAAGAGATCAGACAGGCCTTCGGCATAAGCAGCACCGGAGATCGCATCGGCGTTGTATTGCAGAATATGCAAAGAGCCGTTCTGAATCTGCAGGTCCAGTTGCGCCGAGACCTCCGACATCTCATAGCCGGGGTCAATAGCGGCCAACATCTTCTCCGCGGGGAAGAGTTGCATCCGGTTCAACAGGTGCGGAGAACCGAGGGCCAAGTGGAGCATACGGTCCACCGCGGAGATGAGAGCCTCACCCGTCTTCACCAGAGTGTCATACTGTTTCTGTGTGACAAAGTTCGGGCGCAAGAACGGGCACAGGAGTCGTCCGCCGGCGGAAAGCTGCTGGGCTTCCATCTGTTCTTGTAATGTTTTGACCCACCGCATATCGCGATAGGGTTCGGATTCGAGGATCCGGTGGTAGCGGGCGATTGCCTCGTCCAACTGCGTCATTGGGTTGGGGTTACCGTTTCTGTTCATGAGTATGACATAGAAAAGCTGTGTTTGTCGCGTTACGCTTTTCCATATTCCGCCGTAAATAATTGATTCTGAAAGAAATAGATTTTCCAGTTCGACCGTGGCGATGTGTCACTTCAGCCACACAACAGCGGCCGCGCTACTCTATCTGGCACCATGCCGCGGCGCTTTTTCCCGCTCTTCCTCATCCTGTTCGCTTTCTTTTGCACCGCTGCCACCGCTCCCAAACCGCTCTTCCGCGACCCCATCCATGACGGTGCCGCTGACCCTGTTGTGATCTGGAACCGGGCCAAACAGGAATGGTGGATGTTCTACACCAACCGGCGCGCGGATCTGGCGGCAGATGATCCGAAGAACGTGGCGTGGGTACACCAGACGCGGCTCGGAATCGCGGTTTCGAAAGACGGCGGCACTTCTTGGACGTACCAAGGCATTGCGAAGATTCCGTACGGCACCGAAGAGTACACGCACTGGGCACCGGACATTATTTATGAGAACGGCACGTATCACATGTTCCTGACCATCGTGCCCGGGACGTTTGAGAATTGGAATGCTCCACGGGAGATCATCCGGCTGACCTCGAATGACTTGGAGAACTGGAAGTTCGCAGGCCAGCTCGCGCTCGGTTCTAACCGCGTGATTGACCCTTCGCTATATAAATTTCCCGATGGCACCTGGCGGCTTTGGTACAAAGATGAGCGCGTCCACAGTCACATACATGTTGCAGAGAGCCCCGACCTGGAGCATTGGGAGCCCAAAGGGGCCGCGATCACAGACCGCAACAGCGAGGGGCCGAAGGTGTTTTCATGGCACGGCCAATACTGGATGATCGTGGATATGTGGAAGGGCCTGGCCGTCTATCACTCCACCGATGGCGTCCGTTGGGAGGCGCAAAAGGAGCGGTTGCTGGATGCGCCGGGTAACACGCCCACGGACCGGACCTTTGGGCATCACTGTGATGTTGTGGTGCGCGGCGGACGGGCGTTTTTGTTCTACTTCACGCATCAGGAGGGTCCGGACGAGGTGAATACCCTGCCGCATTCCGCACAAAGAACGGTGCTGCAGGCGGCCGAACTGGGCTTTGCGGAAGGTCGTCTGACGGTGGACCGTGATTCCCCTCTGCATTTGGAATTGGGCAAGCCGCGCTAAGGTATGGAAGATGAAGAACTGGTTCCTGGTTTGCTTCGCCGGCTTGTTGCTGGCTGATGTTGCGCTGGCGCAGAAGGGCCTGCCACCCGTGGCGGCGTGGGAGAGTGCGGTCAAGACGGGAGATGCCGCGGGCTTCACGAAGTTCTATCAGGCCGATGCCTCGCTGATGGCAGGCAAGGGCAAGGTGGCACTTGCGGACGAAGTGTCCTACTGGATGGGCTACCAGAAGGGTGGCATCACGAAATTTCTTGCGCGCTTGCTCGAAATGGAGTCGTTGCCCGGTGGCAGGAAGCTTTCCGTGATCCGGCTTTCGATCACGACGGGCGGCAAGCCTCTCTACGGGTCCGTGCGTTTGACGTGGGCACAGACGGGCGGGGCATGGAAAGTGGTGGGATCCACCCGCGCAGTTGCGTTTGATGAAGAAGCAGTGCGCACACTGCCGCAGCCAGCCGCGCCCAACGTGGACCTCTATTCCGATCCTAAAGAGGCCGAAGCAGAATTGCAGGCGGCACTGGCGAAGGCGGGCAAAGAGAAGAAGCGGGTCATAGTGGTCTTCGGCGGCAACTGGTGTTATGACTGCCATGTGCTCGATACCACGTTCCACTCGAAGGCTTTCGCGCCGCTAGTGGATGCCAACTTCGTGGTCGTCCACATCAATGTGGGCGATGATGGCAGCGAAAACAAGGCGCTCGGGGCGCGGCTGGGTGTGGCGCTCGATAAGGGGGTGCCGAGTCTGGGCGTGCTGGAAGCCAATGGCACCGTGGTCTACGCGCAGAAGAACGGCGAGTTTGAGGCTACCGAAAAGATTGGCCCGAAGGATGTTCGGGCCTTTTTGGAAAAGTGGAAGCCGGGCAAATAGTTAGAAAAAGAAGATGAAGTCGCCGGCGAACATGAACTGGCTCTTCTTTGTGCCATTCTGGTAAGCCGCGACATCAAGCGAACGTTCGAAGCGCAGTTCCGGGCGGAAGACTACGGTCGAGCCCCACCAGTGATTCCAACTCACACCGTCTTCCACGTAGCGTGTGCGGTAGCCTGTGCGCTGGCCGCGCATATCATCAAAGAACTCATTGCGGAAACTGATGAAGTCATGCGGTCCGAATTGGCGGTTCGTGTAATTCAGGATGGCGAAACTGGGGGCATAACATGTGACCTGTGTTGTGGTGTTGCAAGCGGCACCGTTCGTATTGGTCTGGATCATGGCCGACCCCGCCGCGTTTAACGTGTTGGGCGTTTTGCTCTCGTATTGATACCAGGCTTCCGTGGCGGTGTGCCACTTCGCATTGATCTTGTGATACCAGGTGGCATAGTAAGCGGCGAGGTTGTTGTAAGCGTATTTCCCGTTGTTGATGGAGTTCGCGCAGAGGTAGATATTGTCACCGCCCTGTGCCCAGGTGTAGGCGACGCAGGCATTGCCGGTGAGGCGGGCATCGGGCTTCACCCAGGGAGCGGCTTCGCAGCCTGCGGAGAGTCCGCCCTGTACCATCCAGTGGTCACTGAGCTTCCAGGTGGTATTCACGCCGGTTTGCGTATAACAGTCATACGTGTAAGTGAGGGAGTGCGTATAAGTGTAGTTATTCGGGGCCAGCTGGGCTTCGATGTCCGGCAGGGAGATATAGCGGCCAATGCGTATATTTAGCCCTTCGGCAACTTGCGGCACATAGAGATCCACATAGGCCATTACTGGATCATAGCCATACTTGTGGCCCGTTGTGCCGTCTTTCTGGGGATTATTGAGCAATTGCTGGCTGAAGTAACCCTTCGCCGTAGTGAAGCGGTAATCGAGACCGTAGATCTGTGTGAGGCGGAAGCCCCAGTCGAAGTGGTCTTTCTGCACAGTGTCAGGCTGGCGTTCCACATAAAGCGCGACCTGGTCCAACTGCAGGCTGTTCGGGATTTGTCCGTAAGCCGCCGGGGCGTTGGCATACTTCCCCTTGGAAGTATCACTACTTGTGGAGATGTTAAAGCCGGGGTCCACCCAGCCGTAGATGGTGATCTTGCTTTTCTTCCACCAATCGCCGTTTGTGCCGCCGTAGAGCGCGGTCATCAGGGGTGTGGTGATCGGAAAGGGCTGGCCGATGGTAACTGTGCCGCCCATCGGCCAGACGGTAAACGGGAAGGGCGGGTTGGAGACGGGCGCGGCGTATCCACGGTAGGCAGGCGCGGGGTCCGTGGAAGGCGTGGGATGCCAGTCATCATGGTAGGCCTTGCTGAGGCGCTGGAAGAAATTGCCGGCGGCAACATTGGTTACCGGTTCATCGCAACTGGCAAGGGCAGGGAAGAGAGCGAGTGCCGCAAGGGCAACGGAGTAAGCAGGGCGCAAAGAAATAACCTGAGAGCTTTCCGGGCGTTGTTCCCAGTGGAACAACACCCGTACTCAGGGTAAGTAGGGACCCGTAAGAAAGTTATAAGAAACGCCATAGGATTCCATGCGGACTTAGAGGAATCTGGGTGCGGAGACAATCTCGAAGGGCGCGGCAGCATCCCGCAAAGCTTTGAGGATGCGCTCATCCATCTCGGCGGCACGTTTGAGGTCGGCCGGGTAATGGACCTGGAATTCCAGCCCGGCGGTGGTGAAGGCGCAGGTGCAGGCTGGTTCGGGTGCCGTCAGAGCGATCTCCAGCGAAGCTTCGAAGCGGTTGTGTTGTTGCGTGATATCCACGCGGAAGTCCTCATAGACATGGTGTACAGCGGCAGTGAGTGCCGCCTTCGCCGCTTCGTAATCCGTGGCTGCGCTTAGCGTGATGGCGGCTTTGTGCCAGGTGTAATCGGCACCGGGCACCTGCTTGAACAGCGCGGAGGGCTGAAAGGCGATGGAATTCGCATAGACGACCGTGCGGCCTGTGGGACGGTGATCCGGCCCAAGTTCCATCATGTACAGCCGGACCAGACCCACGTCGATGACGTCACCTGTGACGCCGGAGATGGTGACGCGGTCGCCGGCTTTGATGCCGTATTTGCCAATGAGGAAGAAGTAGGCGACGACTGACAGGATGACGTTCTGCAAGCCGAGGGCAACACCGGCAGTGAGGAAGCCCGCATAGGTGGCGAGCGAACTGAAATCGGTGGCGAAGCCGAGCGTGAGAATGGCGAGGATGGCGATGGTAAGCCCCGCGCGGCGCAGCACCACGAACTGGCGGCGCTTGCTTTGGTCTGTGACATAGCGGAGGGTGGCGCGGCGCCAGACTTCCGAAAGACCGAAGACGACCAGAATGGCGAAGACCATGAAGCCGCTGCGCAGGAAGAGGAATTTCCACGTCTCCGACGCCTGCCGCGCGATGGAGTTGCGCCAGCCGCTCAGGTTGGTGCGCACGGTTTCCATCAGAATTTGCTGTTCGCCGATGGGTACTGTCGCGGTGGCGATCTGCTGGAATCGGGCGGTCAGTTGTTCGATTTCCCTGCGTCCAGCTTCGAGATTGTCAATATCAGCGGTGTTGACGTTGGCGGCGAGGGTTTGTCCGCGCTGTATGGAGTTCTTCAGCGCCGTAGCTAGCGGATTTTTTAGACGGTCAATATCGCGGAGCAGGGTTTCGGTCGAGGCCAGCAGTCCATCGAGTTGGACGCGGGCGCGGGTCAGTGCTGTCACCTCGGTCACCAGCAGAACGAAGCCGGCGCTCTCCGGGTGGAAGAGTTCCATGGTGCCGGGTGGTGTGGCAACGGGTTTTGCGGCAGCGGTTTCCTTAGTCGCGCACAGGCCGCCGTTCGCGGCACGAATCGCGTCAAGTGACCCGCAGGCTTCAACGCGGGCGGCGAGTCCGTTGTGCGCGAGTTGCTCGGAATTGTGGCGTGCTTCGGGCACGGATCGTTCCAGGGTTTCGATTTCGCCCAGCAGTCCGGTGGCGGCGTTCTGGCCGGTGGTGTCTCCCGTGACGGCGAGCATGCCCCGTATGGTGGTCTGGGCCTGTTTGGCGAGGGCGAGTTCGGCCTGCAGTTCCTTCTGCCTTGCGGCGAGCAGGGCGTGGTTCTTCGCAGTGGACTTCGTGAGGTCCACTGCGATGGCTTTGAGCTGATCTTCCAGCTGGGTGACGGATTGGTCTGTTCTTTGAGCGGCTGTGGCCAGGGTGCGGCCGGAAGAAGCGTCCGGGGCAAGGTCCGGGTTGGCGGCTTGCTTTTCCGCGGCGAGGAAGGCGGCTTCCGCGCGGGCGAAATCGAAGGCGAGTTGCAGCGCTTGCAGGGAGCGCTGCAGGGTGGCGTCGCGGACGACCAGGTCAGACGGGATGCCAGTGAGTTGTTCGGCCGCAACCACCCCGCGGTACCAGGCGATCGATTCTTCGAGGTGGGCAATCACGTCTTCCGGGCGCACTTTCGCCGGGGGCGGATCCGTGCGCGCAGTCTTCTTCGGGGCGCCGGTGAGAGATGCGCAGAGGAGCAGGAACAGCAGGAGGCAGGGGCGGAGTCGCATCGTTCTCCCTCATTATGAACGGGTTCGGCGGAAGCCGCACAGACGCGAGGACCGCGCCGCCAATCTTGCCAGGAACCGCAGCACTGTTTTTGCGGCCTGAAGTCGTCCGTCGTGCGGCAGTTTCCCGGAAGAACCCGGACAAAATTTGTCGGAATTTAAAGTGTTGACGATAAAGGGGCAGAACGTTACACTGGATTCAGGACTAGTTTGGTCCGGGATAGTCCTTCCACCGCATGCTCAAGCTCACGAAGAAAGCCGATTACGGTCTGATTGCTCTACGCCATCTGGCGACGAGTCCGGGTTTGATGTCGAGCACAAAGGATATTGCGGATACCTATCATTTGCCGGTCCCGCTGCTGGCGAAGGTTTTGCAGCAGTTGACGAAGGCGCGTCTGCTGATCTCCGTGCCGGGTACGCACGGCGGCTACAAGCTGTCGCGCGATCCGCAAAAGATTTCGGCGCTCGAAGTGGTGCATGCCATTGACGGCCCGGTGATTCTGACGAACTGTTTTACCTCCCACGGTACCTGCGGACAGACCGACAGTTGCACCGTCCGGGAGCCTCTGCGCAAAGTGCATGAGGCGATTCTGGACCTTTTGAACAATTTCAAGATTACGGATCTCACGGATTCGCCCGTGATCCAAATCAATCTCACTGCATCCCCGGTTCCTATGCATCTGCAGGGTCCGGCGGTGCATCCTCCTCAGTAGCCATTGAACAGGGTTGAACATGAAGACGCCAATTTATCTCGACAATCACGCCACTACGCAGATGGACCCGCGCGTACTGAGCGCCATGCTGCCGTATTTCACGGACATCTACGGCAATGCTGCGAGCCGCAATCATGAATTTGGATGGGCCGCCGAACAGGCTGTCGACAAGGCACGCAAGCAGATCGCGGATCTGATCGGTGCCACGCCCCGCGAAATCATCTTCACGAGCGGTGCCACGGAATCGAACAACCTTGCCATCAAGGGCATCGCGGAGATGTATGCCGAAAAGGGCAACCACATCATCACGGAAGCAACCGAGCACAAGGCTGTTCTCGATACCTGCAAGAAGCTGGAAAAGCTGGGCTTCCGGATCACCTATCTGCCTGTGATGGCCGATGGTTTGATTGATCTGGAAATGCTGAAGGAAGCGTTCACGGACAAGACGATCCTGGTCTCCATCATGTACGCCAACAACGAGCTGGGTGTGATTCAGCCGGTGAAGGAGATTGGTGCGATGTGCCGCGAGCGCGGTGTGTTGTTCCATACCGATGGCGTGCAGGCCGTGGGTAAGATCCCTGTGAACGTGAATGCGGACAACATCGATGTGATGTCGATCACCGCACACAAGCTCTATGGCCCGAAGGGTGTGGGTGCGCTGTATGTGCGCCGCAAGGGTCCCCGTGTGCAGTTGACGGCACAGATGGATGGCGGCGGTCATGAGCGCGGTATGCGTTCGGGCACGCTGAATGTCCCGGGCATCGTGGGTCTCGGCGAAGCTTGTGCGATTTGCCATGCCGAAATGGCCGAGGAATCCGCCAAGCTGCGCGCGCTGCGTGACCGTCTGCGCAACAAGCTTGAAGCCGAACTCGATGAAGTGTTCATCAATGGTTCGATGGAGCACCGCCTGCCGCACAATCTGAACATGAGCTTTGCTTATGTGGAAGGCGAATCCCTGTTGATGGGGATCAATGACATCGCGGTTTCGAGCGGTTCGGCCTGCACCTCGGCGACCCTGGAACCGAGCTATGTGCTGAAAGCTCTGGGCGTGGGCGATGACATTGCGCACAGCTCGATCCGCTTCGGCATCGGCCGTTTCAACACGGTGGAAGAGATTGACTATGTGGCGGACAAGCTCATCGACGTGGTGAAGAAGCTGCGCGAACTTTCGCCGCTGTACGAAATGGTGAAAGAAGGCATCGATCTGAGCAAGATCGAATGGGCCGCCCACTAAGCCCTGCATAACCGCGCAAAACGCCCGTCGGGTACGGGCTTTGCGCTCTGTTCTAGAAGATTTCAAGGAGTCAAAATCATGGCATATTCCGATAAGGTTCTCGATCACTACAACAACCCGCGCAACGTGGGTTCGCTCGACAAGAATGCTGACAACGTCGGCACCGGTATGGTTGGCGCGCCCGAATGCGGCGACGTCATGAAGCTGCAGATCCAGGTGGATGACACCACTGGCATTATTTCCGACGCGAAGTTCAAGACCTTCGGCTGCGGTTCGGCGATTGCAAGTTCGTCGCTCGCCACCGAATGGCTCAAGGGCAAGACGGTGGATGAAGCTCTGCAGATCAGCAACACGGAAATCGTGAATGAGCTGAGCCTGCCGCCGGTGAAGATTCACTGCTCCGTGCTCGCGGAAGATGCGATCAAAGCGGCGATTAACGATTACCGCACGAAGCAGACCAAGCGCGTGCCCGTTGCTGAAGCGGTGGCATAAACATGACGGCCGAACTTCCTCAGGTTGCCGCGGAGATTGAAGTTACTCCCAAGGCTGTAGACCGCATCCGCAAGACCTTCGAAAAGATGGGCGTGCAGGGCGGTCTGCGCCTCGGCGTGCTTGGCGGCGGTTGCTCCGGTTTGAGTTACCAGTTCAAGTTCGACACAGCGCCCCGGACGAAGGACAAGGTCTTCGACTTTGACGGCGTCCAGGTGTTTGTCGATCCGAAGAGTCTGCTCTATTTGCGGGGCATGACGCTCGATTATAAAGAGAGCCTGATGCAGTCCGGCTTTGTGTTCGAAAATCCGAACGCCAAGAAGAGCTGCGGTTGCGGAACTTCCTTCACTGCCTGAACTCATGGAATCGAACTGTTGGAACTGCGGTGCCTCTGCGCCGGAACGCTTTTGCGCGGACTGCAAGGCACTGCAGCCACCCCCGGCAGATTACTTTGTCTTCTTCGGCCTGCCCGCGCAGCTTTCGCTCGATGGCAAGGAACTGGAGAAGCAATTCTACGCGCTCAGCCGCCAGTTACACCCCGATATCTTTGCGCGTAAATCCCAGCGGGAACGTGAGTATTCGCTCGAAGCCACCGCTGTCTTAAATGACGGCTTCCGTGTGCTGCGTGATCCTATTCAGCGGGCGATGTATGTGCTCAAGAAGCAGGGGCTCGATATTGGTGAGCAGGGTACCAGGGATGTTCCCCCCGAGTTGCTCGAAGAGGTCTTTGACCTCAACATGGCGCTCGAAGAAATGAAGTTCGGTGATGAAGAGGCCCGCACGCAGATTCTGGGTGCCCGCGAACGCTTCGAAGGCATGTGCAAAGAGATTGACGGTGAGCTGAAGAAGCTCTTTGCCGCCTGGGATGCCGGTCATGACGCGGAAGTGCTGACGGAAATCCGGGGCTTGCTGAACCGCCGCAAATACATCACCAATCTGATCAAACAAACGGAAACGGCATGAGCCAAATGTTCCAAATCGAATTCGACAATGTGCCGGAAGAGCGGATTGTCGGTATTGACCTCGGCACCACCAACAGCCTTGTGGCGCATATGACCCTGGGGAGCCCGCGGGTTCTCGAAGGTCACGACGGGAAGATCGTCCCGAGCGTGGTTTCGCTTGGCGATAACGGCGGCTTCATCATTGGCAATGCCGCGCGGCAGGAACTGATTGATCATCCGGAACGCTCCATTTACTCGGTGAAGCGTCTGATGGGGCGTGGCGTGGACGATGTGCAGGAAGAGTTGAAGCTCTTTCCGTTCCGCATCGCGGAGGGCAGTGAGTCCGTCATTCAGGTGATGCTGGGGGACCGTAAGATGACCCCGCCGGAGATCTCCGCTCTGATTCTGCGGCAGTTGAAGCTGAATGCAGAAGAGGCACTGGGTGGTCCGGTGACTAGGGCGGTAATCACTGTGCCCGCGTATTTCAATGATGCGCAGCGGCAAGCCACGCGGGATGCGGGCCGCATTGCCGGGCTCGAAGTATTGCGGCTGGTGAACGAACCTACCGCCGCGGCGCTGGCCTATGGTCTGGACAAGCGCAAAGAAGGCATTGTTGCTGTCTACGATATGGGCGGCGGCACGTTTGATATCTCCATCCTGAAGTTGCATGACGGGATTTTTGAAGTCCTTGCGACGAATGGCGATACTCACCTGGGCGGCGATGATATCGATAACCTATTGATCCGGATTGCGCTTGAAGATGTGCAGTCGGAGTGGGGCGAAGATATCTCGCATGTGGGCGAAGCAGTGCAGACTTTGCGCCAGGCGGTGATCCGCGCCAAAGAAGAACTTTCCTTTGTTCCGGTAACTTCGATCGAATTCGCATGGCACGGTAAGAGCTACAAGCGCGAACTGACCCGCGAGCTCTTCGAGAACTTGATCCGCGGCATTGTGGACCGCACGCTGGGCCCCTGCCGCGATTGCATGAAAGACGCCGGGGTAACTCCCGAGCAGATTGATGAAGTGGTGCTTGTGGGTGGTTCCACCCGGATTCCTTTGGTGCGCAGCGCCGTCGAGGTTCTGTTCCGCGCCAAGCCACATACCGAACTGAATCCCGATGAAGTAGTGGCTCTGGGTGCCGCGGTCCAGGCAGGGATTCTCGCTGGCACCGTGGAAAACCAACTGCTGCTCGATGTCACACCTCTTTCGCTGGGTATCGAGACCTATGGCGGCGTGGTGACGAAGATCATCCACCGCAACTCCACCATTCCTGCGTCCGCCAGTGAGACGTTCACCACAGCGGTGGATGGGCAAAGCAATGTCTTGATTCACGTACTGCAGGGCGAGCGCGAACTGGTGAAGGATAACCGCAGTCTGGCGCGCTTTGATCTAAAGGGCATTGCACCAATGCCGGCGGGCTTTGCGCGGATTGAAGTGCGGTTCCTGATTGACGCGAACGGCATTCTCAATGTGATGGCCCGTGATGCGCGGACCGGCAATGAACAGTCGGTGGAAGTAAAGCCTTCTTATGGCCTGACGGATGAGCAGGTCGAAGCAATGATTGAAGCGTCCATTGATCATGCGGAAGAGGATTTGAATGCCCGCCAGGCGGCAGAAGCCCGTGTGGACGCCGATACGATTCTCATCGCATTGGAGCGCGCGAAGAAGAACGCTGCTTACGGGGAGTTATCGGAAGAAGAGCGTCAGGCGATCAGCGCTGCAGTCATTCAATTGCAGGCGGTGTATAATTCCACTGATCATTTGCTCATCCGCGAGAAGGTGGAGGCCTTGAACCAGGCCACCATGTCTCTGGCGGAAGCACAGATGAATACGGCTGTCCGCTCGGCACTCAAGGGAACACATATCGACGCGGAGCGGTAAGTGGCGCAGAACGACGACGAAATTCTTGGTAAAGTCTACGACGGGCGGCTCATGGGCCGCCTGTTGCGCTATATGCGGCCATATCTGCGGAATATCGCGGGTGCGCTCGGTTGCCTTTTCTGTTACGCCGTTTTTCAGGCTTCCGGGCCGCTGCTGACCAAGATCGCGATCGATAAGTACCTCTCGCCATCCAACGCCGCGCCTTCGTGGATTTCACCCTGGCTGGCCACGGAGCCCTATGTTGGTCTGGCCCAGATATCGCTCCTCTTCCTGGCAACTCTGGTCGGCACGTTCCTTGCGGATTTCGGCCAGACCATGCTCATGCAGAAGACCGGGCAGTGGGCCATGTTTGACCTGCGCCGCGATCTGATGGCGCATCTGCAGAAGCTGGATCTGGCTTACTACGACACCAATCCCGTGGGCCGTCTGGTAACTCGTGTCACTTCGGATGTCGACGCTTTGAATGATCTCTTCGCTTCCGGCCTGGTGACCATTGCGGCAGATGTGCTGACGCTGTCTTTCATCGTGATCTCCATGCTGCGCTTGAGCGTTCCTCTGACTGGCTTCATGCTGGCGGTGATGCCGCTGGTGATTGCCGTGACGTGGCTCTTCCGGCGTGTGGTGAGCCAGAACTACCGCAAGATCCGGGCGGCGCTCGCAAAGATCAACTCCTATCTACAGGAGCATGTGGCTGGTATCTCAGTGCTGCAACTATTCAACCGTGAACAGAAGAGCCGGGATGAGTTCGAAGCCATCAACCGCAGCCACATGGAAGCTTACAAGGGCACTATTGTGGCTTACGGCTGGTTCTACCCCGCGGTGGAGTTTCTTTCCTACTTATCACTGGCTTCCGTGCTCGCTTATGGCGGTTTTCATGCGGGCGGCGGCTTAACGCTGGGGATCGTCGTGGCGTTCCTGCAGTATGGAATGCGTTTCTTCCGGCCTATTCAGGATTTAAGTGAGAAGTACAACATACTGCAGGCGGCTATGGCGGCAGCGGAGCGTATCTTCAAGTTACTCGATACAGAGCCTTCCATGATTACCAGGCCAGGTGCGGTACCGGCATTTGGCGGTATTGAGTTCGAAGATGTCTGGTTTGCTTACAAGCCCGGGGATTGGATTCTCCGCGGCGTGAGCTTCCGCATCGCGCCGGGTGAGACGGTCGCCATTGTTGGGCACACCGGTGCAGGGAAGACCACCATCATCAGCCTGGTACTTCGTTTCTATGAGGTCCAGAAGGGGACCATCCGCATCGGTGGCGTGGATATACGTGACATAGACCCCGTGGCCTTGCGCAAGAGCTTTGGTGTCGTTTTGCAGGACCCGCACTTATTCTCCGGAACACTGGGCGATAACATCCGTCTCGGGACGGAAGGGATCACCGACGCGGTGATGGAACAGGCCGCCGGACAGGTGAACTTACTCGATTTCATCCGCGGTCTGGAGGGCGGTTTTGACCACCCCGTGCGGGAACGTGGCGCTGGGCTTTCCACTGGCCAGAAGCAGTTGGTGGGCTTCGCGAGAGCACTGGCGCACAGTCCGAGGTATCTGATTCTGGATGAAGCGACTTCAAGCGTGGATACCGATACGGAGATGAAGGTTCGCGACGCTTTGAACCGGATGGTGGAGGGCAGAACGGCGATCATCATCGCCCACCGCTTATCCACAGTGCAGCGGGCGAACCGGATTTTTGTCATGCACAAGGGGCAGTTGCGGGAGTCCGGCACACACCAGGAGTTACTCTCTCTGCGTGGCCTGTACTGGCGTTTGTACCAGTTACAGTACAAAGATCAGGAACTGGCGGCGTAGAATGGCCGGAGTGCAATACTCCCGCTGGCTGCCCGACTTATTCGGCGGCATCTGCCTGACCGCCAGCGAAACCGGACTTCGATCCGTTCAATTCGGTACTGGGGAAACGCACGAGTCGAATGCGATTCTCGATGCCGCGGAAGAGCAACTGCGCGAATACTTCGCCCGCGAACGTTCGGAATTCAACGTGCCGCTTGAACCTGCCGGCACTCCCTTTCAACTCGAAGTCTGGAAGGCGCTGTTGGCCATCCCCTATGGCGAGACCCGCAGCTATCGCGACATCGCCGTTGCTGTGGGCCGTCCACAGGGCTTTCAAGCCATCGGGCAGGCCAATACTGCCAACCCCCTCGCAGTTGTGATACCGTGCCATCGGGTGATCAATCATGACGGATCACTTGGCGGATATGGCGGCGGGCTGGAACGGAAGCGCGAGCTGCTCGCTCTGGAGAAACGTTATGCTCTCGGATTTTAATCGGCAGTTCCTGGAAAAACAGGGCTATTTGGTGTTGCCGGGTCTCATCCCGAAGGAGAAGGTCGCGGCCTATCTCGAACTGGTGGAAAAGTGCTTCGCGGAAGAAGGTGAAGATGCCGGGTCCGAGTTCAAGATGGAGCCCAACACGCGCCGCCTGGCGAACTGCGTGGATAAAGGCGAACTCTTCGTGGAAGCCATACAGAACCCTGTGGTGCTGGAGTGCATGGCGGCGGTGCTGGGTGCGGATTTCAAGCTCTCCAGCCTGAACGTGCGCAGTGCGAATCCGAATAGTGCGAGCGGCCAGCCCTTGCATGCCGATTCCGGCGCACTGGCGGACGAAAAGGGCTACTGGGTCTGCAACTCCGTTTGGATTCTGGATGATTTTACGCCCAACAATGGAGCATTGCGGATTGTTCCTGGTTCGCACCGCTGGGGCTCTCTGCCTGAACCGGGCGTGAAGCTGGAGAGCGAGATGCTGGTCACGGGTCCGGCGGGAACGGTGGTGATCATGAATGCCCACATGTGGCACGGCGGAACCGATAACCGCACCGATCATCCACGGCGTGCGATGCATGTTTATTACACGCGCGGGGATAAGCCGCAGCAGCAATACCAGAAGCAGTTACTGCGGCCGGAAGTGCAGCGCGGGCTCAGTCCTCTGGCGCGCAAGATTCTGGCTTTGGATGACGCGCGCAACGATGAACTGAGCCTTGCCGGGTCAGGTGTCAGTGGCTTTCTGAAGTAAGAATGGACTGCACGACGCCGGCCATGGCGAACCCGAGTTTGCGGTGTTCGGCAACGTCGAGATGGATGCCGTCGACCGGACTGACCGAAGTGGCGGTTTCGGCGTCGAAGTAGTGGCAGTTGAGTTCGGCGGCAATGGCCTGATAAGCCTCGCCCAAGCCGGCGGAGCGCTCTTCCGCTCCAGCGAATTTCGTTGCGAGCGGACCGCGCGGGGCACGAATACGCGGCGGGCAGACGATGAGAATCGCAGGCACAGGAAGACCCGGTTCGATGGGTGCCTGGCGGACGGTTTGTGCCAGGGCCGCGATGCCCTGCGCGGCGGTCCAGGCTTCGACGAAAGGCTGTGAATACTGGAAGTCATTCGTGCCGAGCATGAGAATCACCAGATCCAGTGGAGACTGGCTTTCGATGCGCTGCGCGAGGCCGGCTTGTCCGTTGCGGCCCGGCTTGAAGGGATCTTCCCAAACCGTACGGCGGCCGTTGAGGCAATCCTCAAGAACGCGAACGCTCTGGCCGCTGCCGCACAGTGTATCTTCCAGGACGCCGGGCCAGCGTTGGTCGAAGGGCAGGCGCTGCCGCGTACCCGGGATCAAACCCCAGGAGAGGGAATCCGAATAGATAAAAATGCGTGACATTGCTTTCCTCAGGAAAGCATACGGCCTGCGGTGCTCAGTAGAAAAGGTATTTGCGCCACTGTTCGTCGCCCTTGCCCAGCAGGCGCATGAGGTGGCGGCTGGTGTGCAGGCTGAAGGGTTTGGGCTGACGGGCGAGCTTCATGCCCGCTTCCTCAGGCGTACGGCTGCCTTTGCGGTTATTGCATGGGTTGCAGCAGGCGACCAGGTTCTCCCAGGCCGACTCACCGGCGCGGGAACGCGGGATGACATGGTCCAAAGTAAGTTCCGAGGCGGGCAGCACTTTGTGGCAATACTGGCACGTGTAGCGGTCCCGCATGAGGATGTTCTTGCGGGAGAGAGCGCGGGTCTGGTGCGGAATCCGGCGGTATTCGAGCAGCCGGATGACGCTGGGGACGCGCATCGAGCGGCGGTTCGAGTGGACGGAGTTCGCGGAGACTTCCTCGGCGGAGGCAATCCCCTTGAGCACCAGCACGAGAGCGCGCCGGGCGGCACAAATATTGATCGGTTCGAAGCTCGCGTTGAGCACAAGGACGGGTTTCTGCAGTCGGCTGTAAGTCGGCATGTCGCTCCTCTTCTGGATCATCGGTGTGCTAAGTATTGCTGTGTTGCTTAAAATCGCTTGTCTACTCTCGCCAGAACCGCCAGGGTGACAGACGCTGCACCCGCGCGTTTCAATGCCATCGCACAGGCACCGGCAGTGGCACCTGTAGTCATCACGTCATCAATCAATAAAATCTTCTTGCCTTTCAGGTCTGCTCCCTTGCGGGTGCTGAAGGCGCCCTGCACGTTCTTGCGGCGGGCGGCCATGGTCAAAGATGCCTGCACGTCCGTTGGTTTGGAACGGCGCAGGGCTTTTAAAACGGGAATGTTACGGCGCTTCGCTATTGGTCTCGCGAGCAGTTCGGCCTGGTTGAAACCGCGGGACCATTGTTTTTTCCAGTGCAGCGGCACGGGGACGACGGCATCGAAATGGTCGTCATGGGGGATTGCGAATTCGAGGAAGGTGGAAAGCGGCTTCGCGAGGGGCGTCATGCCGCGGTATTTGAAGAGGTGGATGAGGGAACGGAGTGTGCTCTCGTAGAACCCGAAGGTGGCGGCCTTGTCGAACCCGCGCAAACCGGCCCGGCAGGCCTTGCATATCCCGAAGTCATCGAGCGGGAAGTCATTGGCGAACGGGGTGTGGCAGGTGCGGCAGAAGTATTCGGCTTCGAGTGGGGCGGGGGCAGTGAGGCAGTCGTGGCAGACCGGGACGCGCGTCCATCTGGCGAGCGGGCGCTCGCAGACGCGGCAGTCATCGGGGAAAAAGAGCGTGAAGAGGCCGTGGGGAATCCCAAGCAGGGGATTGAGTAGGGCAGATCTGGTTAGGCGACTTGAGAAAGTCCACCTCCGATGCTGCCGTTGGATTGTATTCGATCGGCTGAATTGGCGCAGGAATGAGCAGTGCCGTTTTGTATCCGGCTTGTGGTGCCAAATCGCGGAGATGCGATCCCTGGGGGCATAGTTGCCTCGGCGTCCTGCTTAGCTTTGAGTGTAGGGATGGCGGCGGGTGGTTGTCAAATTTCTATTTGATGAATGGGTGAGCCGAACTCGCCCGGGTGTTGGGTGGGGAAACTCTTGATTCCATAAAGAATCGGTGCCTGTCACCATTTCTTTATGAAATTTCTATGGGTAGTATGGCCTCGCGCGTTCTAGTTGACGGCGCTCAATGCAGATCCGGGGCGATTCCCAAGACGCTTTGCCCGCTGCTGGGATTCTTGCCCAGACGCCCAATTGCCTTGCCGATTGCGATCAACCTGGAAGCGCGCGAACAAGCTGATCAATACGATTTTCCCCGCACCGCTCACGGACGGGTCATCACGATCCGGAAGCCAACGGAGTGGAAGCCGCCTTGGCCCGGCGCGCGGGTTTCGGTCCTGCGGTGGGTTTGGCAGGAGCTTTCATTGGCGTACCAGGAACCGCCGCGGATGATTTTGGTGGGTCGTCCGCCGAAACGGGTGCCGTCGGAACCACCATTGCGGTCTTCAGCGGTCAGTTGTGCCGGATCTTCCACGCAGGGGTCGATGGATCTTTCGGCCAGACTCCGGTACGCCGAGACCGTGTAGAAATCCCGAGTCCACTCAAAGGCATTCCCCGCCATGTCGAAGTAGCCTTCCGGTCCTGCCGGGTAAGTGCCAACGGAGGTGGTGTGGCCGCCCCTGTCCATGATGGCTTTCCAGACCGATTTCACTTCGTTGCTTGATTCCTGAATATCTGGAGTGCGTGAATCTTCTTCGCCGTAGACCACCGCTTTGAAATTGCTTGCCATCGTGCTGTTGGCCCGCGCTTGCAGTACGAAGGGCCAATGGGGATAGGCTCCTTTGGCGATACCGTTTTCCACTGCGCAGCGGACGTTGAAGTTGAGCCGGGTTTTGTAGTCGTCGGGGGCGGTGGTGTTTCCCCAGGGATATTCGAATTCGTCCCCCGTTTTAGTGGCTCCGCGGGCGGCGCGTTCCCACTGGGCCTCGCTGGGAAGACTGACTTTCCAGCCGGTTTTTTCAGAGATCCACTGGCAGTAGGCGGTTGCCTGGTTGTAGCCAACCCAAAGTACTGGGTGGTCGGCCTTGGTTTTCCAGTCAAAGAGGGGGTGATCCCAATAACTGCTGCGCTGTTTTCCGCCGGGTTTGAACTGCGCGCCTTCGGCATCGCAGAAGGCTTTGTAGTTGGCGTTGGTCACCAGATACTTGCCGATGTAATAGGCGCTCAGCCGGACTTCGTGGCGGGTGTCGCCTTCCTCTC
>CAIXXM010000154.1 GCA_903923395.1 uncultured Acidobacteriia bacterium | reverse complement strand
TTTCTCATCTCCTCCATCACCGCCGAATTCTCCGGCTGCGTGCTCTATGCCGAGATGAAGAAGCGCGCCAAGAACAAGGACCTTCGCGAGCTCTTTACTTTCATGAGCCGCGACGAGGCCCGCCATGCCGGCTTCATCAACGACACGCTGAAGGATTTCGGTGTCGGGGTGGACCTTGGATTCCTGACGAAGGCGAAGAAATACACCTTCTTCAAACCCAAATTCATATTCTATGCCGTCTACCTGTCTGAAAAGATCGGCTATGCCCGCTATATCGCGATATACCGCCAGTTGGAGCGGAATCCGGACAAGCGGTTTCATCCGATCTTCAAATGGTTCAAGGAATGGTGTAATGACGAGTTTCGCCATGGCGAGGCCTTCGCCCTGGTGATGCGGGCCAATCCGCAGCTGCTGACAGGCGTCAACCGGCTCTGGATTCGCTTCTTCCAACTGGCGGTGTTCGCGACGATGTTCGTGCGTGATCACGCCCGGCCGGTTTTCCATGAGGCGTTGGGTCTGGACCCGTCGCAATACGACATGCAGGTGTTCCGTATCACGACAGAAATCTGCAAGCAGGTATTCCCCGTGACCCTGGATGTGGATCATCCGGCTTTCCAGGCCGGGTTGGAACGGTTGCTGCGCATCTCCCGGTCGATGGGAAGGGCGAAGACCCAGGGCGGTCTCGGCGGCCGTCTGAAGCGGGTTCTTCTCGGCGTGGCTGCGGGGGCGACGATCGTTCGGCTCTATCTGCTCCCGCCCCAGCAGAACGAGCTGCCCCCGCAGATACGCCTGGCACCGGCCTGGTAAAGGCAGACCCCGCGCGATGGCCCAGTTCGCATTCCCGGTCTTGTATGCATTGTTCACCTGGTGGTTCAGCACCGGAGTGATCGTGTATCTGGACGGACTGCCGAAATCCAGTTTTCGCTGGAGCCTGTTGGCCGCTACGGTGTTATTCGCCGTAGGTATCTGCGGTTTGTTTGTGAGTTCAGCTGATACCAGCATCACCGGCGCCTATATTTCCTTCACCAGCGGATTGTTGGTCTGGGCGTGGCAAGAGGTCAGCTTCCTGATGGGCGGAGTGACCGGCCCCCGCAAACAGCGTTGCCATGCGGGGTGCTCGGGGTGGCCGCATTTCATTCATGCGATTCAGACGATACTGTATCACGAACTTGCCATCGCTGTTTCCGGCGCTGTCGTGATCGCCCTGACATGGGGAGCCCCCAATCAGGTTGGCACATGGCTGTTCGTGACGCTGTGGGTGATGCGGCTGAGTGCGAAGCTGAATGTTTTCCTCGGCGTCCCCAACCTCAGCGAAGAATTCCTGCCGGATCATCTGGCGTTCCTGAAGAGCTTTCTCTCCCGCAAACCCATGAACCTGTTTTTCCCGCTGGCGGTAACGGCTGCGACCATTGTCGCGGTTCTGCTGGTGCAGCGGGCGGGGGCCGCCGAAGCGAGCCTGTTCGAGCAGACCGCATATACGTTCACCGCAGCGATGCTGATCTTGGCGATCGTCGAGCATTGGCTTCTGGTTCTGCCATTGCCCTCGACCGCCCTGTGGAAGTGGAGTTTGGAATCGCGCAGCAAGCCGGCATCGCAGGAGTCCATGACCGACTCCCGCGACGCCGATGAGATGGCGGGCACGCCGAAGGCCCCCCACATTCACACTCTGGCGATACGGAACCTGGGAGAACCAGATATCGGTCCTCGCCGGGACGAAGCGGTGCTGACCGTATGATGCAGGCCAGTCAAACCCTGGTCATTGAATACCCTT
>CAIXXM010000153.1 GCA_903923395.1 uncultured Acidobacteriia bacterium | reverse complement strand
TGGATACACTCTGTCATAGCAAAGGCCGTTCTCCTCTCTGACTCAACTCGTTCTAGACAAACCAGTTATGCCAGATCAGACGGCCTTTTGCCTAATATTGGTGAGAATTCCGGGCTAACGGAGTCGGACGACCTACTGCTTCGTCTTGAAGCGGCACTGGGTGCCGACGCCTTTGCCGGAAGAGGCTACCCCGAGATACCCTGCCGGGTGCCGGTATTTGACCTATCGGACGTAATTGGTCCAGACAGGACAGAACCTTGGTCTGAGCCCAAGCACGTCCTCATCACCCGACGGGGAAAACCTGCGATGCTCGCAGCCGTGAATCCAAGATTGGCTCCCGGGTCAGCCTGACCCGGGAGCCAATCTTTGTCCTTACGCCAAATGCCAGGGCATCCGCTGTTCGCGGCTCAGCATCTTCGTTGCCACCTCATCGCCCGTGAACACCATCTTCTGCGCGTCCCAGGTCAACTTGCGGCCTGTCAGCATGGAGATCTGGCCGAACCAACCCGGGCACGCCGAGTGGAATGCCGTCCGCGCGGGGGTGAGCGTCTTCTCGCGTGTCTTCACCGCACCAATGAACTGGGCGTAGTGATTGTTCGAAACCATGAGCTTCAATTTGCCGGTCTCGGCCTCGGGCTTGACCCAATCCTTGTTCGAAGCATCGATCTTGCCGCGGGTGACCCACACCCAGCCATCGTCACCGATCCACTTCGTGCCGCCCTCAATCTCCTTGTAGCCGCCCGCAATCACCATCTCCACGTTGCCCGGGTACATCGCGGTGATCTTGTACTTCCCTGCGGAGTTCCAAATCTCCGTGCGCGCCGGGTATTCGCCCACGCCTTCCACGGTAAGAGGGAACGTATTGTCCCAATCCATGCCCCAGTGCGCAATGTCCACATGGTGGCCCACCCAGTCCATCAACTGACCGCCGCCGGTGTTGAGGTTCCAGCGCCAGTTCTTATGGAAGCGGGCCATGATGAACGGCTCTTCCTGCGCGGGTCCAA
Organism: uncultured Acidobacteriia bacterium; assembly: GCA_903923395.1. Lineage (GTDB taxonomy): Bacteria > Acidobacteriota > Terriglobia > Bryobacterales > Bryobacteraceae > BOG-234. Next base: position 59,513 of record CAIXXM010000153.1, on the reverse strand, counting down.
GCCAGCGGTCAAAGTTCACACCCGGGGGCGGTGCCGTGATTTGCGTCTGGTTCTTGGTATTTGCAAAGTCTGACCAGCCACCGGGCAAACCAACTTCAATCCGGCGGATCTTGCCGATGCGCCCGTTGCGCACCAGTTCCGCCGCCTGACGGAAGTTTGCCGTGGAGCGCTGCCACGAACCGGTCTGCCAAACGACCTTCTTCGCTTCCGATTCCCGCACCATCGCGTGGCCTTCGGTGAAGTTGTGCGCCAGCGGCTTTTCGCAGTAGATATCCTTGCCGGCGCGTGCGGCACAGTAGGCCACAATGCCGTGCCAATGGTCGGGGACGGCGATCGAAACCGCATCAATATCCCTGCGGCTCAACACTTCTTCGAACGCCCGGTAGACCAGGCAATCGGAGTTGCCGTACTTCTTGTCGATCTTGGCTTTGTTCTCCGCAGCGTGCGAATCATCCAGATCCGCCAGGGCGACGTACTGTGCTTCCGGAACCTTGAGGAAGTTATCGACGTGACCTCCGCCCATCCAGCCCACACCGATGGTGGCGAGAGTGACGCGGTTCGACGGCGCAATGGTGCCCTGCAGGCCCAGCGCGGTGGCTGGCACGATAGTGGGGAATCCGGCTGCGGCCACGGGGGCGGCAAGTGACTTCAGAATGGTACGGCGGGAGGCCATGATGAATCCTTTCGTTTCCGTTTACTTTATCGTGAACGGGCTTCTGATAACAAGCCTGCTAAGGGACGCTTCCCGGCTGTATCGCAAAAAAGAAAAGGGCTGCCGCCGAAGCGACAGCCCATTTCCCTGGGAGAAAACAGATCAGGTTAGAAAGAATACCGGAGCGCGAACTGCATGACGCGCGGGTCGGTGGCGGCAGTGAACTGACCGAAGGTGCTCGGGCTCTGGATCGAGGTGCCGGGCGTGGTGAAGTTCACGTTGTTGAGCGCGTTGAAGGCTTCCGCACGAATCTGAATCGTGTGACCTTCCCACGGCAGCTTAAAGAACTTGCTGGCGGAAAGATCCGTGTTCACGAAGCCGATGTTGCGCACGATACCGCGCGTGCCCACTTGGCCGGGATACTGCCCTTCAAAGGCGTTCACTGCCGTCGTGGTGGAGAACAGAGCGGGCTGTCCATTCTGGTTGGTATAGAGTCCCGTTGCCGGCATGGTGGCCCCGGGCTTGAGGATCGCGATCGCTGAGTTCAGGTAGTTGGTCGGATAGAGACCCGCATTCGAAAGGTTGAGCGGCGTCCCGGTGCGGTAGCTGCCCAGACCAGTGATCTGCCAGCCGCCGACTACGTAATCGAGCCACTTGGGTATGTTGCTCAGGAACTTCTGGCCTTTGCCGACGGGCAGCGCATAGACGAAGTTCGTCGTCACGTTGTGCCGGATGTCGAAGTCAGAGGGTCCGCGGAAAGCATTCGGGTTGAAGGAATCCTGGATGACGGTGCCGCCTGAACCGGTTGCGGTGGATTCCGCAGCCGAAGCATTGTCGATGGAGTGAGCCATCGTGTAGTTGAAGTCAAAGCCCCAGCCGTTGCGGAACTGGCGGCGCAGCACCAGTTGCATGCCGTGGAAGGCGCCCTTGCCCGCATTGACATAGCTCTGATAGCCGGCATTCTGCAACGGGAAGAACGTGTTGCAGCCGTAGACCGAGATACAGGAGCCATTGGGCTGACGGACACGGTCCATTGCGTTCAGACCATCCAGATCGCTACCCGCATAAGTCCCGTAGACCGTATAGAAGTAATTGGCGGTTGCACTGCCGGAGAAGTTCGTGTTCGCGGCACCAGGGAAGATATCTTCGAAGAACGGCACTTTTGGGATCAGGTTCGGGTTCGCCTTCACCTGAGCCGGAGTGATGCCCTGGTCATAGAGCGCGCGGATGATACCGCTTGCCTGCGTCCAGGTCTGGCCGGACTTCACGTCCTTAAAACCAGTCAGCGGCTGTCCGAAATCCTGCAGCAGCAAGCCGCGGTGGCTCAAACGGCCCACATAACCGATTTCGAGGGACATCTTGCCGGGCAGTGGCCGGGAGTAAGTGGCATTCAGCAAATAAGCATACGGTGCCTTCAGGTCAGGAGAAACGCCCGTGAACGAGGTGAAGCCGCCGACGATGACCGGAGGCGTGTAAGGGAAGCCGTTCGAAGACGGCACGGCGAGAGCGGGAAGTCCGGCACCGTTGTAGCGGAAGCTGGTCGTGAAATCCGTATTGACGGGCTGAGCGACTGCCGTTGCCAAACCAGGGGACCCGGAAGATGCAAACGCGGTGGCCATGGCATTTCCGTAACGGTCATACGCGATGCTGGCACCGGCGCGGAACGCGCTGCCCTTGCCGAGTGCCTTGCCGAGCAGCCCGTCGACCTCGGGAGCATAGGCGATGGAGAAGCGGGGAGAGAAGTTCTTGTAATCCGTGCTGTACCAACCCGGCTTCCCATTTACAGGGCCAGCCAGATTATAGGTCAGGAGTGCGGATTGATCGGCGTATGCAGGAATACCGAGAGCCTGGCCCCCGCTGCGGTCCGCAAAGTACTTGTCGAGGCCATAGTTGGTGGTAACTTCGACGCCGTTCGATTCATAGGGAGGCCGGGAAATACCATACCGCAAGCCGTAAGTCAGGGTGATGTTCTTCTTGAACTTATAAGTATCCTGTGCGTAGCCTTCGTATTCCTGGGTGGAGAAAGCGCGGACGTTCGGGGCACCGTAGGGGATCGCCTGGCCCTTCGTGTTGAAGTTAAACGTTGCACTGTAGGAGTTGATGATTCCCAGGAGAGCACCCATCGCGTTGGTCACGTTGGTGGTTTCGGTGAGCTTGACGCCGCCGCCGAGGGCAGATTGTGCAACCGAGAGAACGTCAGCCTGAATATCCGCACCAAGGCCGAGCAAGGTGTTCTTGCTGTAGCTGTAGCTGGGGGAAATCGCGAGCTGCGTGCGGTTGTTGGATGCAATGCGCATGTTGGCACCGAACTGGAAGGTGTGTTTGTCCTTGGTCCATGTGTAATCGTCAACGAAGTTATGCGTTGGCGAAATGCGGGTCAGCGCCCGGGGATAAGCCACCGGAGTCGAGAAATAGAAGGAGATGGAGGAGTCAGCCGAACCGGTCTGCTGGTTGCCAAGACGGGTCAGTCCGTAGTTGAAGTTATTGACCTGCGTGGAGGAAACCACTGCCGTGTAGCGCACGGCAATACCGCGGGAGTTATCGATCGCCGTCTGCGCCGCTGCCTGCCCGGGAAGTTCCGCCGGCGTCAGCGTATTGCGAAGGTTCGCCAGCGTACCGCGGACAGACACGGTATGCTTGCCGGATTGGTCAATATTGAAATCCATCTTCGCGACATACACGCGGTTGTTGAGGGGCTGCGGTGCGTTGAAGCGGAGCGTGGAGAAGTTCAAGCCTGCATCCGGGCTGGAGAGAGGATCATTGCCCGCCGGATAAGACTGCAGGTACTTCATCATGTAAGAGTTCGGCCCCAGCCCAAGCGGGTCAGCCTGCTTGATCTGCGCGGCGCTCAGCGTGCCAGTCTGGATGGCGCTGCTGCCGTTGGTGTAGTGGAATAGGAACAGACCCTGCTTCAGCGTTTCCGAAGGCACCGTGCGGGCGACAGCCGTCGCGCTGCGGTCTTTGCGGTCTTCCCAGTTACCGAAGAAGAATACACGGTCACGGATGATACGGCCCCCGGCGGATGCACCGTACTGATTACGAACCAGCGCCTGACGGGGCAGGCCCGCGCGGTTGCTGAACCAGTTGTTCGCCTCTGCGCCAGCGTTGCGGTTGAATTCATAGAGAGTGCCGTGATACTGATTGGAACCGCTCTTGGTCACCAGTGCCACCTGGCCACCGGAGGAGCGGCCCTGGTCAGCAGTCAAACCCGCGGTGGTGGTACGGAATTCCTGAATCGAATCGAGAGGCACCGGCAGGGCAGCGTTGAAACCTACGCCGCTGGCATTGACGCCGGTCTGGTTGTCATTGGCATCGACGCCATCGAGTGTCACGTTGTTTTGATCACGGCGCGCGCCGAGCACTTCGCCCGTAGGTGCCACACCGGACTGAAGACCGAGCAGATCCACCACATTGCGGGTCTGCAAAGGCAATTGCTTGATCTGGGTTTCTGTGAAGGGATTCCCGACGGAGGCGTTCTGTGTATTGACCGCGGCGACTTCATCGGTCACCATGATCGATTCACTAACCTGGCCAACGTCGAGCTTGATGTTCAGGGTCTCCTGCGAACTTACTTGCAGTGTGAGCTTGCCCAGGTGCGTCTTGAAGCCCGGCTTCTGCACTTCAATGCTGTAAGGTCCCGGGGGAACCTGCTGGAAGCTGTAACCGCCGGTAGCAGTGGAGACTTCCTTGCGTGGTGTCTTCGTCTCCAGGTTCACAATGGAGACGACCGCGCCGGGGATGCCCGCCCCGTGATCATCCGTGATCAAGCCTTGCAATGAGCTGTTCTGTGCGGACAGTGGCAGTAAGCAGGCGAAAAAGGCAACCGCAGCTAGTGCTGCAACGTGAAGTTTCAAGGCAGTATTCCTCTTATCTGTTTTTGGTGCTGTGGGGGTCCCGCGACGTGGGGACAGAGGATCGACTGCCGACAAGGCAGAGAAAGGTTCTTCTACTGAGATAACCCTATGGTGTCTTAGGCTACAGAATAAAGAACCTGTAAGTCAACGGTAAACCGATTGATTTCTTTTGTGAGACAGATACGGTAAAAGGCGTAATACAAACGAAAGCCGGAAGATTCTGAAGTTAGAATCTTCCGGCTGGAATTACTCTGCTTTTTGGTATGAAATCTACGCGATCAACTCGTGCAGAACATTACCCGCGACGTCCGTAAGACGGAAATCGCGACCGCTGTAACGGTAGGTTAGCTTGAGGTGATCAATGCCCATCAGGTACAGGATTGTGGCATGGATGTCATGAACGTGAGCGGGCTTTTCCACTGCGCGGAAGCCGAAGTCATCGGTCGCCCCGTAGATCGTGCCGCCCTTCACCGCACCGCCGGCGAGCCACATGGTAAACCCGTGCGGGTTGTGGTCACGGCCGCGCTTGATGCCGCCACCGCCACCGCCGCCGACTTCGCGAACCGGCGTACGTCCAAACTCAGAACCGCAGACGACGAGGGTATCTTTCCAGAGCCCGCGGCCCTTCAGATCTTTGATCACTGCGGCGAAGGCCTGGTCAGAGTTCTTCGCGTTGATCTTATGCGCCATGATGTCCGCGTGCGCATCCCAGGGATCGCCCTTGGAATAGTAGAGCTGCGTCATGCGGACGCCCTTTTCGGCGAGACGCACAGCCATCAGCGCGCCGCGTGCCACATCGCCGGGCCCGTAGAGATCCAGCGTGGCCTGTGATTCCTTGCGGATATCGAAGACATCCGGAGCTTCGGTCTGCATCCGGTAGGCCGTTTCCATCGACTTGATGACGGCTTCCACCTGCTGGTCTGTCCCCGACGTTTCGCGGCGGATCTTTTCCAGCTTTTCAAGCAGGTCAAGTTCGCGGCGCTGTTCCGTCAAAGAGAACTTCGGATTGTTGACGTAACCCAGCACCTTCTTCGGATCGAAGTTCTTTTCGATTACGACCTTCTTGGGCTTTTCCTTGCCGTCCTTATCCTTCTCGGCGGGCATGTCCATGTCGGACATATCGCCTTCGTCTTCGGACATACCCATGCCGCCACGGCCAGTGCTGACCTTGTTGGCGATGAAGGTGCCCTGGTTGATCGCAGGCAGAAAGCCATTGCTCCACAGCGGCGGACCCACCGTGGTGGGAACATCCGGACACAGCACGACATACCCGGGAAGATTCGTATTCTCCGTGCCGAGGCCATAAGTCATCCAGGCACCCATGGAGGGACGTCCTGCCTGGTTCGCACCGGTGTTCATCATGAGGCAGGAAGGCTCATGGTTGGGGATTTCCGTATAGACGGAACGAACCCAGCAGATATCATCGACGCACTCAGCAAGGTGCGGCCACATATCGCTGACATCCATGCCGCACTGCCCGTGCTTCTTGAACTTATAGGGCGACTTCATCAGCTCGCCGGTGCGCCGTTCCGTCTTAATGGAACCGCCGGGCATCGGCTGGCCATCGTATTTCTCAAGCGCGGGCTTCGGATCGAAAGCATCGATCGTGGAAAGGCCGCCGTTCATGAACAGGAAGATGACCCGCTTGACCTTTTGCGGATGGTCAAGCTTCGCAACGCCCATGCTGCCGTCGGGCAGCGTAATGGCCCCGGCCCTCGCCAGGGACTGCCCCAACATACCGGCAAAGGCCATCATGCCAAAGCCGTTGCCGACTTTCTTGAGAGCTTCCCGGCGCGTCACCGGATTGCGGGATTTATGAAATGACATGGTCTCTGTTCCTTTTGCCTAGTTGATGAACGTGAATTCCGAAGCGGTAAGCAGGATCTTTGCATACCGGCCCCATGCCGTCGGTTCGTACTTCACTTCCACCGGAGCAGCCGCGCCGCCACGGCGGCCAAATCCGCCACCGAAGCCGCCGAAACCACCCATGCCGCCCATCATGCCCATACCCATGCCACCGCCGCCACCGCCACCACCGGCGAACCCACCACCACCACCGGCAGGCGCTTCCGCGGCCGCAGTGACTACAGGTTCCGGTTTGGCCGCAACGGGTGCGCCCGGTTTGCCAGCGCCATCCGCAGCGGGTTTGCCACCCTCAGAAATGACTTTCTCACCTTTGGGCGCGCCTTCTTTCGGGGCAGCGCCATCAGTGGGAGGTCCACCAGCACCAGGTCCACCAGCACCAGGTCCACCGCCGCCGGGCCCGCCGCGCCGGCGGCCACCACGGCCACCCGCCGCATCATCCTGCGGTTTGTTCTTGTTTTCTTCGTATTCCCGCATCGGTTCCGTGTGCAGATATTCGAGACCCATCGCGATCTCTTCTTCACTCGGCAGGCGACCGTACGCATACTGATAGGCCTTCTTGATCCGCGAACGGTTATCCGGTTCATTGGCCACGCGCTTGGCAAGTTCTTCGGCTTCGATCTGCATAAAGTCGCTGTTCATTAGGAACAAACGCTGCAGAGGCACCGTCGTGGTGAAGCGCTTTTCGGCGCTGATGGACGGGCTCGGGAAGTCGAAGATCTGGAGGTAAGCATCCAGCTTGTAACGGCTAACCTTCCCATAGACCGTGCGCTCCTTGAAGGCCGGGGTCAGTTCCTGCGAAGGACCACCCATGGCCGGTTCCAGATTGCCCGAAACATAGAGCACGGAATCACGGATCTGTTCGGCGTCCATGCGCTTGCGGTTCTGCCGCCAGTACATACGGTTACCGGAATCCTTGTCGAAGGAGATCTGGTCCATGTCGGTGGAGAGCTGGTAGACAGCGCTGAGCATAATTTCGCGCTGCAGCTTCTTGATCGACATGCCGTTCTTTTTGAAGTCGCTCGCGAGATATTCGAGCAGTTCCGGATTGGTGGGGCGTTCGCCGCCATAACCGAAGTTGCTAGGCGTATCCACAATACCCGTTCCGAAGTGACCCTTCCAGATACGGTTGACCATCACGCGCATTGCGATGGGCTGCTTGACGATTTCTTCGGCGAGTTGCATGCGGCCACTGCCCTTGGTCAGAGGCACGGGGTCGCCTTCAGAGAACATGCTGAGGAAGTGACGCGGCACTTTCGGGCCGAGATTTTCGGGATTGCCGCGAATGGCGAGTTCGAGTTCGCTGATCTGCTCTTTGTCCTTCACGCCGTGAATGAACGGATAGTAAGGATCGAGCTTCTTGCGTACCTCGTCAATGTCATTCTGCACTGCCTTCAAACGGGCCTGTGCTTCTGCGCCGATGCGGGATTCCAGTGCCCAGCCGCGGAACAGCAGAACGCCGGGGTTACCCTGTCGGCCGCCGCCAGCCATGGCGTTGGGATCATCGGAATCCTTCACTTCACGCAGGAAGATTTCACTCCAGAAGTTATTCTGCTCTTCCGGTAACTCCTTCAGACGAAGGTCAGAGCCGGGGTTGAAGTCTTTGTTGGAAACGAAGTTACTGGGTTTGTCGGTCCGCTTCTTGGGCTTGGTGCCATCCAGATCCTTCGCCGCGATAACTTTGTTCTCGGCATCGAGCTCGTTCTTTTCGAGCATGACCGCGATGACTTCTTCCTGGAATTTCTCGGTAGCCTTCTTGACCTCGTCGTTGCCAGCCGTACCCTTCTTGACCATCTCCTGCCAGGCGGCTTTGTTCTTATACTTATCCGTCGGCTTGGCCATGTACTTGACCCAGCGGTCCAGCACTTCGTAATCGAGCTTGCGCTGATCCACTACCTGCGCCATTTCCTTCTTCGGCTTGGCGGCACTTACATCCCAAACGCCTTGCAGGTAATTCGCAATCTGGAACGCATAAGCGCGGGACAGTTCCGCCGAGACGGCCTGGTTCGCTTCCTGCGCGATCTTCTGCTTCTTATCGAGATCTTCTTCCAGCTTCTTGAATTCGTCGACGACCTTCTTCGGAGCCATCGGATACTCTTCATACTGCGTATTCCAGAAGACACCGGCGAGAGCGTAGTAATCGGTCTGCGGAATCGGGTCGTACTTATGATCGTGGCAACGCGCGCAGGCAGCCGTCATACCGAGGAAGCCGCGGGTGACCACGTCCACACGGTCATGCCGCTCATCGGCGCGGGTAACTTCAAAAGAGCCATTGTCGTAGTACCACGGGCCTAGTCCAAGGAAGCCAGTCGCAGGCAGCATCTTATAGCGGATCTTGGGGTCCATCTGATCGCCCGCCAGTTGCGCTTTCACGAACTGGTCATAGGGCATATCGTCGTTGAACGCCTGAATGACCCAGTCGCGGTAAGCGTAGGCATTCGGGTAGGGACGGTAACCCTTGGGGTTGGGGTTCAAGCTGCGGTAATCATCTTCACCGAAGCGGGCCACGTCAAGCCAGTAACGGCCCCAGCGCTCACCGTAATGAGGCGAGGCAAGCAAGTGGTCCACCACCTTCGCGAACGCATCTGCTGCCTTATCGTTCTCAAACGCAGTAATTTCTTCTGCCGTGGGAGGCAGTCCGGTGAGATCCAGATAGGCGCGGCGGATCAGATCACGGCGGCTCGCCGCCTTGACCGGGTGCAAGCCTTCCTTCTCCAGATTCGCCAGAATGAAGCGGTCGATTTCCGTCTTCGCCCACTTGGTATCCTTCACCGCGGGAGCCTTGGGCTCAGCCAGCGGACGCAGCGACCAGAAGTTGCGCATTTCCTTCGTGATCACGTACTTGCCGTCGGTCTTGCCGGCCGTGACAGGAGCAGCGGCAGCCTTGGGCCAAACGGCCCCGGCTTTGATCCACGCTTCCAGCACCGTCACTTCGGCAGGCTTGAGCTTGCCACCGAGCGGCATCTTGAAATTCTCATCGGTCTGCCGGATGGACTTCACGAGCAGACTGTTTTCGGGATCACCGGGCACGACAGCGACACCGCGCTTGCCACCCTTCTTCATCGCCTCCAGGCTGTCCAGACGCAGTCCACCCATGGCGGAGTTCGTGTGGCAACCAAAGCAGTTGTTGGCGAGGATCGGGCGAACTTTGTTTTCAAAGTAATCCGGTGAATTGGCGGGCATATCCTGCCCGTGGAGCATCGCACCGCCCAGCATTGCTGCAATGCAGGTCAGGCGCGGAAAAACGTTTCGGAAGGCAGATTCTGTGGCTCGGCGCATAAGCCCCTTTATGGGTCAATCTTACAAGAAAAACTGCGACTGGGAGGGGTGCCGCCGGGACAGGGGCGGTAGTTGGAATTCGGGCGGATCAACGTAGCACGCCGTGAACGAATGTTTATCACGGGCTTATGTGTGGTGTCAAATGAGATCAATAACTTACACGCAGTCAACAAGCTTACACCTGCATTACAGGCAACACATTCGTAAAGAAAATTTTAGATTCCCGTGCAATTCTATCTACTCCCGGGCTATCCTAAGACTCATATCCGCCCTGACGCGCGATCCCACCTCCCCCTGTCTGGTTTCTGATCTTCAACACCTTAGAGGTAAAACGGATTGTCCACGCGTAATCTCATCGCAGTACTGACACTTGCGTCCGCAGCCGCATACGGCGCAGAGAAAAAGCCCGTCGTGAAGCCGGCCATCGGAGTCAAGACACCCGGCGTCGTAATTCCTTACGCGCAGTTGAAGGCTGAGGCGGAGTTGCCCGCACCCGCAAAACCCGACTGGCTCTTCTTTTCCGAATCTCTCTTCATCAACCTCAAAGACGACGTCATCGAGAAGATCAACGCCAAGACGAATAAACCCGGCGAGCCGATTGCAACCGTGAAGAAGCCCTGCTCCGGCATGGTCTCCGCCTTCACCAGTCTTTGGGTTCCTTCCTGTGCGGAAGGGACACTGGTTCGGCTGGATCCCAAGACCGGCAAGCCCACGGCTACCATCGCCGGAGGAGCGCCTACGGTTCCCGGCGGCATTGCCGCAAGCACTGACAGTATTTGGATCCTCACCGATGGCAAGACGACACTGAGCCGGATCGACCCGGACCAGAACGCCATTGTCGGCGAATTCCGTTTGCCCTCCGGCTGCCGCAGCCTCATCTTCGCGGAAACCGCTCTCTGGATTGCCTGCCCGTCACTCAACCAGGTGCTGCGGATCAATGCCGCCACCAACTTGATTGAAAAGACCATTGAAGTTTCCGATGCGCCCGTTTCCGTGGCTGCCGGCGAAGGCTCCATCTGGGCTTTCTGCAAGAAGGAAGGCAAGGTCGAGCGCATAGACCCGAAGACCAACAAGGTGATCAAGAGCATCGCGATCGAAACGCCGGGACTGGATGGCGCCATCACGGTAGGCGAAGGTTCCGTGTGGGTTTCGCAATCCGGCGCACCCATCACGCGGATCAGTCCGCTGGCGGAAAAGGAGCGCGTTGTTCAGCAGTTCCTGGGTGAGGGCGGTGGCACCATTCTGACTTCCCCTGGAGCACTTTGGCTCGCCGATGCCTCCGGCAAACTTCTCCACATCGACCCCAAGCGCGTCGCCGCCACACTGGCCGAATAATTAAGGACTTTCCGAATGACTTTCCGTTCCTTCACCACTTCCCTGCTCTGCGTTTCCGTCGCAGCCATTGCCGTTTGGGCACAGGATCCGGCGGATGCCGCCAAGAAAAAGCGCACGAAGCGCCCGCCGCCTCCGGGAGTTTCCGCACCCGGCGTGAAACGTGAGATGACCACAATCACGCCCGTCGCGGTCTTCGATACAGGTGGCACGCCCGATTGGCAGGTCGTCACCGAGGATGCCGTCTGGGTGGCCAATGGACCCAAGAATCAAATTCACCGGCTGGATATCAAGACCAATAAAATTGCCGCCGATATCACCGTTGGCACAAAGCCGTGTTCCGGTTTGACCGCGGGCTTCGGCAGCATCTGGGTGCCGAATTGCGGTGACAAAACCGTGTCCCGCGTGGATATCAAGACCAACACCATCACGGCCACGATTCCAACCACGATCGCGGACAGCGAAGGCCTGCTCGCTGCGAGCCCGGAAGCCGTGTGGCTGCTGAGCGACAAGGCGGGCAAGCTCGCACGCATTGACCCCAAGACCAATACAGTCACGGCCACGATTGACGTTGCCCCCGGCTCCGTTTCCGCCTACTACGGCGATGGCGCAATCTGGGTGGCAAGTCCGGAAAAGAGCGTCGTCAACCGCGTGGACCCCAAGACGAACAAGGTGACCGACGAGATCCCGGTCGGCCCCGGTCCGCGCTTCATTACGTTCGGTGCAGGTGCCCTCTGGACTCTCAACCAGGGCGATGGCACGTTGAGCCGCGTGGATTCAAAGACGCGCAAGGTGACCGCGACGATTGAAGCCGGTATTCCCGGCACGGGCGGCGAAATCGCTTTCGGCAATGGTCACGTGTGGGCCACGATCTTCCAGATTCCGATCACGGAAATCGACCCTGCGACGAACACCGTTGTCCGCCAGTGGACCGGCGACGGCGGCGACTCCATCCGTGTGGCGCACGGCAGTGTCTGGCTCTCCAACCTGCGCGCGCACAACGTGTGGCGCATTGATCCTTCGAAGTTTTAACTTCAACCGCAGAGGGCAGGCATGCCTGCCCTTTTGCGGAGGACGTTTCTCCGCCCTCACCCCAAACGCCGGATGGTCAGTGAGTCGCGTTAGCGATACCTGCGGATTGTCCGCTCCTCCGCCGCTCACCTGGCCGTGACTGTCCCCCCTTTTCGAGCATGCCGCCCCCGTTACGGGCAAGACTGCCCCAACCGCAAAGCCAAGACAAGCATGCAAACTCTGTTCACGAACAGTTCTGTCTGGTTCTGGAATGGGACCGCAACTACATTCCCGGCGGCGGCGCGGGCGACGGCGGCACGGGCTTGCCGTTGGCCGTTCGTGGCTCCATTAGCTCCGCGCGCGTGCCGTCCAGATCATAGATGTTCACCTGGTTCTTACCATTGACCCCGGTCTTGGGTTCGAGTTTCCTTTTATACAGCGCGCGGGCGGGACGGGCTTCCAGAATCGCCGTTTGTGCCGCCACATTCTCCACTTCGAGACAGATATGGTGCGCCGTGCCTTGTGCGGAAAGATCGGGAATAGCAGGGTAGAGCATGAACTCGATGTAGTCATCGCTCTCCGGCAGCTTCATGTTGGTCCAGGAAAGGACCTTGCCGTCTTTGCTGCCGCGCCAGGTTTCCGTGAAGCCCAGCACCTCTTCATAGAACTTCCTCATCGGCTCCAACTTGGTCACAATGAGCCCCATGTGGCGGATGTGGGTCGAGATCCGGGTGGCGGGCATGGCCTTGCCCTTGTCGCGCATGCTCCAGCCATCGGGTTCGTATTGCACAATTTCCACCTGATGGCCTTCTGGGTCTTTAATCATGAAGTTGGAATTGCCGCTTTTTCCCTTGGGGGTGGCATCAGGCACCGCAACACCTTTGCTCTTCAGGTAAAGCCGCATGGCTTCCGCGTTCTCGGTCTCCAGCGCGATGTGCTTCAGCCGGTCCGTGCCGGGCTGGTTCTCCGGGGAAAGTTCAATGTACTGGCGGTCATTGATCTTGATGAATGCCGTGCCGACGCTGCCATCGGCCTTGGGCAGGGTGGCGAACTCCTCATAGCCGAGAAAATCCCGGTAGTAGGCTCTCGATGCCGCGAAATCATGCGCACTCAGGGCGATGTGCGCCAGTCCGGTGAGCTTCGGGCGCGCGGGCGTTCCCTGTGCGTTCAACAGGGCCGCGAATAACAGAGCAAGGCAGAGGCGTGGCATCGAAAACATTCTATTCCGCACAGGCGGATAGAATCGAATAGTCATTATGCGTACAATCCTTTTGCTCCTCGCCCTGACCACAGGGCTCTTCGCAGCCGATACCATCGCCGAAGCCAAGAAGAAGATCGCCGAAAAGAAATTCGACGAAGGCATCACCCAGTTGGAAGTGGCCTATAAGGCCAAACCGACGCCCGCTCTCAAGACCGCGCTCATCGACGCGAACATGTCGAAGGCCGATGAATTCATGGCCAACGACAGCGTCCCGCCCCGCGTGAAGTACACCACCGCACTCAAGGCTTACCGCGAAGTGCTGAAGTACGATCCGCAGAACAAGAAGGCGAAGAGCAACGTAGATACCATCGAGGGCATTTACAAGTCGATGGGCCGCCCGATCCCTCAATAGGTCCGCTATGAAACGCTCCCGTACGATCCAACTCACTCTGGTCGCCTCCGCAGCCGCTGTGCTCGCGGGTTGCAGCGAAAAGCCGTCAAGGCACTGCGTCGATGCAAATAATCGCGTCGTCGACGATAAATACTGCGGGGGCAACGGTGGTGTTCCCGGTCATACGGGGGGCTTCGTTTGGTATTACGGCGGGCCGCGCGGTTATATCCCGTTCGGCACGCCGATGACGGGTGGTTCCCTCTCGCCACAAGCCGCACCCTCAGCGGGCGCAGGCACAACGCGCGGTGTGGTCGGCGGTTCCGGCGAGGCTGCTTCCGGCGGAGCCCATGGCAGCGGTGGATCTGGTTCCGGTGGCGGAGGCGGTGAATAAATGAGACGGATTCCGTTAGACCCCAGACGCGACTGGCAGAAGAAAGTCGAAGCCGGTGGCTTGATCTATCACACGCCCAATGGGCAGCCGTACTGGGATGAATCCGCCTGCTATCTCTTTTCAGCAGCGGAAGTCGACATGCTGGAAGCGGCCACCGAAGAGTTGCACCGGCTGTGCCTGGAGGCCGGCCAGTACATCATCGACCATGACCGTTTTGAAAGCCTCGGGATTCCTTACGAAGCCCGCGGGGCAATCATCGCGGCCTGGAACGCAGAGCCGCCATCGCTCTACGGGCGCTTCGATTTGATGTACGACGGGCAATCGCCGCCCAAACTGCTGGAATACAACGCCAACACACCAACTTCTCTGCTGGAAGCTTCCGTCATCCAGTGGCAGTGGTTGCAGGATGTTCGCCCCAAAGCGGACCAGTTCAATTCTCTTCACGAAAAACTCATCGCGAAGTGGAAAGATTTGAAGCCCTATCTGAAGTCCAGCCACCCCTTGCACTTCACCTGCATGAAGGACAACGAGGACTGGATGACAGTCACTTATCTGCGGGACACCGCGGAACAGGCCGGCATCCGCACCGAACACCTGGCCGTGCGGGATCTGGGCTGGAACAGCATTGACCATTCCTTCAAAGACCTGAAGAACCAGACCATTCACAGCCTCTTCGCGCTGTATCCCTGGGAGTGGCTGCTCAAAGACTTCGGCAACGAGATTCTGCGCTGCCAACAGGCGATGGACTGGATTGAACCGATCTGGAAAATGATGTGGTCCAACAAAGGGTTGCTCGCGATTCTTTGGGAGATGTTCCCGGGCCATCCCAATCTTCTGCCGGCATTTCTGGACGGCCCCCGCGACATGCCCGAGTATGCACGCAAGCCCCTGCTCAGCCGCGAAGGAGCCAATGTCACGCTCCACACGCAGCGCGGTGATTTTTCCACGCCGGGGCCGTATAGTGGGCCGTTCGTCTACCAGAAGCTGGCATCGGCACCTGTGTTCAACGGACAAACGCCAGTGATCGGCAGTTGGTACATCATGGACCAGGGTCCGGCGGGTATGGGGATCCGCGAGGCGGAGGGAATTACGAATAACCTCAGCCGGTTTGTGCCGCACTTGTTCGAGTAGGGCTCAGGCTGTCCTGGCGATGTGCAGGGCAGTGATGCCGAACGTCAGGTATTCCCAGGTCACGGTCTGGAAACCGGTGGAGCGCATCAGCTCCGCCAGTTCCGGAGCGCCGGGGAATTTGCGCACAGATTCCGGCAGGTAAGAGTAGGCTTCAGGCGCGCCGGAAATCGCACCGCCCAGCACCGGCAGAATCCGGCGCGAGTACCAGTTATAAACAGCCGCGAATGTTGCGTTGGGAGGTGTGGTGAATTCCAGAATCGCCAAAGCGCCGCCCGGTCGCAACGTGCGCCGCATTTCCACCAATCCGGCTTCATAATTCGCAAAATTGCGGAAGCCGAAGGCAATGGTGATCAGGTCCAGTGACTGGTTGGGAAAGGGCAGCGCCAGACCATCCGCCTCCACCAGTGCGGACCGCAGCCGTGTGCGGGCCAGCTTTGATTGCGCGCCTGCCAGCATGGGGTGGCAAAAGTCACTTCCAATCAGAGGCCTCCCAGCTTCGCGCTCCATGGCGACCAGCAGATCGCCCGTACCACAGGCAAGATCCACCACACGCGAACCGGGCCGGTGCAGAATATCCCTCACCCGCGAAACCGTATGACGCCGCCAGTTGCGGTCAATATTTGCGGAAAGCAAGTGGTTCGCCAGGTCATATCGCCCGGCGACGCGCCCGAACATGTGCCTGACCCAGCGCGAAGCTTCCTGCTCACTGGCTGCGCCTTGCGGGGTTGTGCCCTTCCCTGGAGTCAGCGTGCTCACTGGCAATCCACAAGTGCCTTCTGGATCGCTTCCCGGACGGCACCTTCCGGTGCGCCGCTCTGCACCGTCACCGTACCAATAGCGGTTGGCAACACGAAATGAACTTGCTTCTGGATCGTTTTCTTGTCCTTCAAGAGGTTGTTCTGCAGCGCGCCAGCGTCAATTCCGGTGGTGGAGGGTATCGGCCCATAGCTATTGAGGACGCCTGTGATCCTTGCGGCGGAAGGCGCATCGAGCAGCCCTGTATCCGCGGCGAGCAGCGTGGCCGCCCGCATGCCCCAGCTAACGGCTTCTCCGTGCAGGAATCTGCTGTAACGGGTTTCTGACTCCAGCGCGTGCCCGAAGGTGTGCCCGAAGTTCAAGATGCGACGCAGGCCGGATTCTTTTTCGTCATTCGAAACCACTTCGGCCTTGAGACGGACAGAATCGGCGATGATGCGGTCCACTGCATCGGGCACCTGCGCGAAGACGTCTTCGCGGTTGGCCTCCAGAAAATCGAAAAGAGGGGCATCTGCAATCACACCATGTTTGATGATTTCGTAGAGCCCGGCGCGGTATTCCCTTTCCGGCAGGGTGGAAAGTACGGCGGGATCAATCAACACGGCCAGTGGCTGATGAAAACTGCCAATCAGGTTCTTGCCGGAAATGAGATTGGCTCCTGTTTTGCCGCCCACAGCAGCGTCCACCTGGGCGAGCAGCGTAGTCGGCACCTGAATCACCGGAATGCCCCGCATAAAGATAGCGGCGAGGAATCCGCCCAGATCACCAACAATGCCGCCGCCGCATGCGATGACAACGGAAGTGCGGTCTGCACCTGCCTCCGACATTTCCACCGCCATTCGCTCCACATGCGCAAGCCGCTTGTTATCTTCGCCGCCGATGAAGAAGAGGACCGCATAATCCCGCCCGGTGAGTGCGGCTTCGAGCTTGGTGCCGTGCAACTGCCAGACATCTCTACTGGTCACGATGAAGACTTTGCCGCATTTGGCGGGTAGAAACGCGTTGACTCGGGCGATCACACCGCGCTCCACGAGAACCGGGTAGCTGGTTTGCGGCGTAGTGACATTGAACTGGGGCATCTTTCTTCATTCTAAGGACACCCCTTATCCCGCATGGCGCAGCCGTTTTCGTACCCCGTTTTCGTACCCCTGGCCACCATGTTTCAGTTGTGATACGATCCGGGCGTAAGCGGAGGTTTCCGTGAAGACAAACGAAACAGAAGCGCACAGGCCGCCGACTGCGGTGGCCGAGGGCAAACGAAGCCCGGAAAGCGGGGCGCGACCGGCGAGCCCGCTGTGCGCAAAGACAAAAGACATACGCAACGTCGGTGTTGTAGGACACGGCCACTCGGGGAAGACCTCCGTAGTGGCCGGTTTGCTTTTTACGGCAGGTGCAACGTCGCGTCTGACCAAGGTCTCAGAAGGCAACACAGTAACTGACCATGACGATGAGGAGATTGCCCGTCAACTGACGATCTCGACGTCCATCGCCGCCCTGGAATGGAGCAAAACGAAGATCAACCTGCTCGACACTCCCGGCTCCAACCTCTTCGTGAATGACGCACGCTCGGCGCTGACCGCTTGCGATTCCGTCCTCATGATCGTGGATGCAGTCTGTGGCGTGGAACCGCAGACAGAGAAGATGTGGAACTACGCCGGAGAACTGGAACTGCCGCGGGCCATTGTCATCAACAAGCTCGACCGCGACCGCGCCAGCTTCGAACGCACCATGGAGAGCATTCATGCACGCTTCGGACGCAAAGCCGTTCCCGTGCATCTGCCCATCGGCACAGATAAGGACTTCAAGGGGATTATCGATCTAATCCACATGAAGGCGCACCTTTTCGAGTTCGATGGCAACGGGAGGTCGAAGGTTGGTCCGATTCCGCCAGAGTACGCCGAGGCAGCAAAACTGGCACATGAGGAACTGGTGGAAGTGGTGGCCGAAGGCAAAGATGCCTTGATGGAAGAGTTCTTCGAAAAAGGTACACTGCCCGAAGAACACATTCACACGGGGCTCGACGAAGAGATGCGCGAACATGGCATCTTCCCGGTGCTGTGCGGTTCCGGCCTGCATAACATCGGCTCAGAGTTGATTCTCAATCTGATGGTGGAAGCATTTCCGTCACCGCTGGACCGTCCGGCGGCGAAGTTGCTGTGGAACGGCTCGGAAGTGGAGCGCGAAGCGAAAGACGATGGCCCGGTGGTGGTCCACGTGTTCAAGACTGCGGCCGATAACTTCGCCGGACGCATCAGCTACTTCCGGGTCTGTTCCGGCGTTGTGCGGAATGATATGAGCCTCTACAACCCGCTCAAAAGCACGAATGAGAAGCTCGCGCACTTGTCGGTTCCGGTGGGGAAAACGCTGGTCCCTGTGAATGAACTGCACGCAGGGGACATTGGTGCGGTGGCGAAATTGCATGACACGCTCACCGGAGATACGTTGACAGACCGCTCCTTCCCGGTGACCATGCCGCCCATGGCGCTGGCCGAACCTGCGCTCGCCTTTGCCGTGGAAGCGCGCAGCCGGCAGGATGAGGACCGCATGAGCAACGCGATCCACAAACTGTTGGAAGAGGATACGTCGCTGCGGTTCCAGCGGGACCCCATGACCAAGGAATTCCTGCTCTACGGAACAGGCCAGGTGCATGTGGAGATCGCGGTCAGCCGCTTGAAGAAGCGTTATGGCGTGGATGTGACCCTGAAAGCGCCAAAGATTCCCTACCGGGAAACCATCCGCGGCAATGCGGATGTGCAGGGACGCCACAAGAAGCAGACCGGCGGACACGGACAGTTCGGCGATTGCTGGATTCGCATGGAGCCACTGCCCAGGGGCGGCAACTTCGCCTTCGCGAATGAGGTTTTCGGCGGAGCGATTCCCAGGAACTATATTCCAGCAGTGGAAAAGGGAATCATCGAAGCAGCCGAGCGCGGCTATCTGGCAGGTTTCCCCATGGTGGATTTCAAGGTCACGGTCTACGACGGGTCTTACCACGATGTGGATTCTTCCGAAATGGCCTTCAAGATCGCGGCGCGGAAAGCCTTCAAAGCAGCGATGCAGACCGCAAAACCGGCGCTGCTCGAACCCGTGATGAACGTGGAAATCAGCGCGCCCGCGGAATTTGCCGGCGATTTGATGGGCGACTTGAACTCAAGGCGGGGAAGAATCTCCGGTACCGATATCCAGGGCGGGACGCAGGTTCTGCATGCTTTGGTGCCGATGTCAGAGATGCTGACCTACCAGAGTGAGCTCACCTCGCTGACGCAGGGAAGAGGCTCATTTTCAATGACTTTCGACCACTATGACTTCGTCCCGCAGTTGCAAGCGGAGAAGATTGTGGCTGCCGCGCAGGCGGCCCGGGGAGTCGAAGAAACCGACGAGGAGTGAGGCGGTTTGCGACCGGGTGTGTCAAAACGACACGAATCGTTACACACACCCGGTTGACTGATTCGTCACACTGGGATAGTCTGAAGGGAGTCGCTTTACGGGCCAAGCGCCCGGGGAGACCTCGTAACCCGGATTTTCTTACTCTCGAGGAGATGGAATGGCCTGTAAACCGCGTGTATTGCTCGTTTCGCTGCTAACTCTGCAACTCGCAGTACCCACCCACCTGCTCTACTCTCAGCAAGTTTCGGGCCAAATCCAAACCTCAGTGAACGGCGATGAACGCGATGACGATTATGGCCAGACCTACATCAGCCGCGTTGCCCAGGAAAACAAGCTTGGACCCGCTTTCTTCCATCCCAACTCTTCCGATCTTTTGATCCAACAGGCCGAAGAAAGATACCGGAAAGGCAAACAATTTTTGAGGGAAGGCGATGCGGCCTCCTCCCGCAGGGAATTCGACGCAGCGATTGATCTGATGTTCCGTGCTGCCGACAATCCCACCTCCCGGCAGATTTTCGAGTCGAAGTTTGAGGATATGGTGGAAGCGATCCACCAGTTTGATCTCTCCAGCATGGGCGCAGCGGTTCCCGAAGATGGCCCCCGCTTCGACAAAGCTCCCCTCGAAGACATTCTCACGATGACCTTCCCGGTCGACCCCAAGATCAAAGACAAAGTGAAGACGGAAGTCGCGAAGACCCAGTCCACGCTGCCTCTGGTCTTGAATGACGTGGTCCTGGGATACATCAACTATTTCAGCGGACGCGGACGCCGGACCATCGAAGGCGGCTTAACCCGCGCTGGCAAGTACAGTGACATGATCACGCGGATCTTCACCGAAGAAGGCGTGCCGGTCGAACTCATTCATTTGGCCCAGGCTGAATCCGGCTTCCTGCCGCGCGCTGTTTCGAAGGCTGCCGCCATGGGAATGTGGCAGTTCGTCAAGTTCCGCGGCAACGAATACGGGTTGCACCAGACGCCTTACTCCGATGACCGCCTGGACCCCGAAATGGCCACGCGTGCAGCCGCCCGCCATCTGAAAGATCTGCATAACGAATTCCACGACTGGTATCTCGCGGTTGCCGCGTATAACTGCGGACCTGGCACTGTGGCGAAAGCCGTGGAGCGCACAGGCTATGCGGATTACTGGGAACTCCGTGCCCGGCGGGTGCTGCCCGCTGAAACCACGAATTATGTGCCGATCATCCTGGCCATGACGATCATGGCGAAGAATGCTTCGGAATACGGGTTGGATCGTATTGTTCCTGATGCACCGCTCGAATACGACACCGTGAAGATGACGGCGCCGACACAAATGGCACTCATCGGCGACATCACGGACACGCCCGTGACCGTGTTGCAGCAATTGAATCCGGCATTGATGAAACCCTTGGCACCGGCAGGTTATGCCCTTCACGTCCCGAAAGGGATGGGGACCTCCGTGCAAGCCGCAGTGGATGCCGTCCCGGATGCAAAGCGTATCTCCTGGCGCATGCACAAAGTGGAACCCGGTGAAGATTTCCCGGCGATCTCCAAGCGCTTCCGCGTCCCACCCGCAACTCTCCTTGCCGTGAACAACCTCAGCGCCACGGCGATCCCGGTCGTTGGTGACCGCCTTCTGATTCCCGCAGTAGCTTCACCGGAAACCGCCGTCGCGAAGCGGCCTGCAAGCAAAGCTGCCGCACGCGGCGGAGCGCGCAGCACCACAGCCAGTACTTCGGCTAAGAAACCGCTCCGCACTGCCGCCGTTACCCGCAAGACTCCAGCCAAGGCGACCGTGCTGGTTGCCAAAGCGTCGCCGAAAAGGGCTCCAGCCCGCTAAGTTCTTCCGTCCTGTCCGCTCCTTCCTTGTGCAATGCCTGCCCGGATCCCGAAAATCCGGGCTTTTGTTTTGCTGCTTCTGTTTCTTTCTCTTGACAAGCGCCCTTGCACGGTTCGAAAAAGGGGTTATTCTGGTGTTGACCGCGCCTTAAACAGGAGAGATCTGAAATGTTCTACGACCGGAAGCTTGCTCCGAAAGACGAAGACGAAATGGAAGATTTCCGCGACTACGGAGACGAGCTGGATGACATCGATACGAAGCTCGATGAGTTTGAAGATGAGGACGAGGATGACGACGGGGAAGAAATCGTTGTCGTTGTGACGGAATCCATCAGCCTGGAAGTGCCGGAGATCCCGGAGTCTTACAGCGGTGTAGGTGATCCGGCAGCGCAGGACCCGCCGAACGTGGCACCGCCCGATCCTCCCGACCGGCCGCCGGTTTCCGCGCGGAAACCGGTCAGATCTTCCGGCAGTTCGACGCCGAAGCCCGTCGTGAAGAAGGCGGCAGTGAAGAAGGCGGCGGCAAATAAGGCTCCGGCCGCGAAGAAAGCTGCTGTTAAGAAGGCGGCTCCGGTCGCGAAAAAGGTTGCCGCGAAGAAGGCAGCGCCCAAGAAGACCGCAGTGGCGAAACCAGCTGTAAAGACGGCTGTCGTCAAGAAGACTGTGGCGAAGAAAGCTGTCGCGAAGAAAGCCGCCGTCAAGAAGGTTGTAGCCAAGAAAGTGGCAGCCAAGGCCGCGCCGAAAAAGGCCGCCGTCAAGAAGGTCGCTCTGAAGAAGGCTCCGGTGAAGGTCGCGCCCAAGAAGGCGGCACCTAAGAAAGCAGCAGCCAAGAAGGTGATCGCAAAAGCCGCTCCAAAGAAGGCCACGGCAAAGGCAGTGAAAAAGGCAGCAGTGAAGAAGGCGGTGAAGAAAGCCGTCAAGAAAGGCCGCTAAACAGCGCAAAGCCCGCGGGTGTGACAACCCGCGGGCCTTTTTCTACCATCCAGTGAACTACTCTGCTACCGGTTTCGCGACTACGGAACGGCATTTTTCAAAGAGTTGCAGCAGTGCATCCGCGTACTCTTCCGAAGACTTTGTGGGCGTCCCGGAAAACCCGGCGGAGGAGGTGCTTCCCTTGCCATACCCTGTGGTCACCGCGATAAACTTCATCATTTCGAGTGCAACTTCGTCACGATTGCGCGACTGCGCTCCGGCCGCCTCCGTGGCTGCTGCGGGTTTCGTCTGTTCTTCCATGAGTTGATGCTCTCCTTTTCCCTCAAAACATTGCAGTTCAGGACTCCAACACCGTGCCGGTAACCGCGCGCCGCTCAATCCGAAGGATGCGCGGCGGGGCGCAGGCTCATCTGGTGGAAGCCGACGACGGAGAGTTCTACGTCGTCAAATTTCAGAATAACCCGCAACACCCGCGAATTCTGATCAATGAGGTGTTTGCCTCGGAAATCCTGAGCTATCTCGACATTGCCGCACCGGAACACCGGCTGGTGCGCATCACGCCGGAGTTTCTCGCCGCCTCACCGGAAGTCTATATCCAGGCCGGCAAGCAGTTCGCGCCGGTCAAGCCAGGCTGGCATTTCGGCTCACTCTTCCCCGGCAACCCGGATTTGATTTCGGTCTACGACTTTCTGCCGGATACGATGCTGCCCCAAATCGCGAACCTGGAGCAGTTCACCGCGATTCTGGTCTTTGACAAGTGGGTGGCAAATGCCGACGGCAGACAGGCCATCTTCTTCCGTGCGCAGCTGAGTGACTGGCTTCTGCGTCCCGGCATTCCGCCTCGCAAACTGGGCTTTCTGGCCCAGATGATTGATCACGGCTATGCCTTCCACGGGCCGCATTGGGAGCTGCCGGATTCCCCTGTCGCCGGACTTTACTCACGCCGCCTGGTGTATGACAATGTCCGCTCGCTGGCAAGCTTCGAGCCCTGGCTGGAACGCGTCCGGAATTTTCCACCTGAGGTCCTGGACAAAGCTCTGCGGCAAATTCCGCCCGATTGGATTGGCGACGATGAAGCGGCCCTGCACCGCCTGATTGAAGCGCTGCTGCGGCGGCGGAACCGCGTTGCCGACCTGCTGGTTGCCGCCCGCTCCGCGCATGGCAATCCGTTTCCGAATTGGCGCTAGGCCAACAGTTCTGCGATTATCCGTGCCGTTTCCGGCGCGAGCAGGATTCCGTTCCGATAGTGGCCGAACGCTCCGGAGATCCGTCCGCGGATGCGGCCAATCCAAGGGATGTCACCCGCGATACCCGGCCGGAAACCGTTCCAGTACTCTTTCAAATCGAGTCCCGTCAACGAAGGCAGCAGAGTCTCGGCTCTAGCCTGCAAGTCGGAAATCGCAGCTGGGTCCAGCGAACGGTTAAAGCCAACTTCCTCGCGGGTGGCTCCCGCGAGGAACTCGCCGGTGTCTCGCTGCAGAAGATAGGTATGCCCGTGCCGCAGGATTCCGGCGAACTGTCGCGCGATGGTGCCATAGGAGATCAAATGGCCGCGCACGGGCAAGACGCCTGCTTGCGGCAGCAAGGCCGTGGTCCATGCGCCCGTCGTCACCAGAACCTCGTCCGCCTGTAGAGTGCCCGCAGCTATCTGGACCGTACCATCGTCAAGCAGCCCGAGGACGGGGGTGTCTTCCAGGAACTGCACGCCGCGGCGCTCACAGGCGACACGCAGAGCAGCGGTAACATCACGCGGGTTGACCAGTGCGTCTTCGGGATAGAACCTGGCATACAGAGCCCCGTCCCTCGCAATTGGCACAGAGGGGATCCCCAGCCCAGCCTGCACCTTGGCTTTCTGTTCCAGCGCCGCGGCTTCCTGCTCAGTAAAGGCCAATTCCACGGCCCCATCCTGCTGGAAATCAATCGCGATGCCAGACTCCGCCTGGAGTTCCGTCACAAACGCGGCAAAAGCCGCCAAACTGCGGACAGCCAGTCTGGCGGCTTCGTTATCACTTTCGATTTCTCCGCCCGGCGCGAGCATGCCTGCCCCCGCCCAGCTTGCCTCCCGGGCTGCGCGCCCGGCTTCCAGCACTGTCACCGGAATGCTCTTCTGCGCCAACCGCCAGGCGCAGGAAAGCCCGATGATGCCGGCTCCAACGATGATCACAATCTCATCGTAGCGCCAGCGTTGCTTAGTTCCCTGCCCCTGCGCGGGCGGGACGTCCGCCACCGCCGCCCATGCCGCGTCCCTGGCCGGCTTTCGGCAGCGGCTTGCGGGGAAGTTGTTCATCGCGCACTGCAGTGTCGTAAACCATGGCCGCGATGACAGCGGAAGCCTGCATCAGATCGCCGGGTTGGAGGCGGTCATAGAGGTCCATGTTCGAGTGATGCGTGCGGGTCATGTATTCGTCGGGGTCCTGAATGAACTGGAAACCGGGAAGACCGACACCGTCGAAGGAAAGGTGATCCGTGCCGGAGGTATTGCGGATGGTCACCGTGGTCACGCCCATGTCTTTGAAGGGAGCAAGCCATGTTTCAAAGATGGGGCGCATCATGTCATTGCCCTGCAAATAGACGCCGCGGATCTTGCCCGTGCCGTTATCGAGGTTGAAGTAGCCGGAGAGCTTCGCATGTTCGGGCTTCAGCTTCATATCGGCAGGATCAGCAAAATGCTCTTTCACGTAGGCACGGGAACCCAGCAAGCCCTGCTCTTCGCCCGTCCAGAGTCCAATGCGCACGGTGCGGGGCATCTTGAGATCCAGCGCCTTCAGAATGCGCATCACTTCCATCGCAACCGCGGAACCGGCAGCGTTATCGGTGGCACCGGTGCCAAAGCTCCAGCTGTCCAAATGCGCGCCAACCATAACGATGCCCTTTTCGGGATTCGTGCCGGGAATTTCGGCGACCACATTGAAGGGCGGTGCCGGATCAGTAAACTTCGCGGCGATGTCGAATTCCAGCGTCACAGGAACGTTCTTGTCGAGCAGGCGGGTGATGCGGTTGTAGTGCTCGTTGGAGATGGTGACCGAGGGAGGCGGCAACTGTGCGGTCGGGTCCTGGGAGCCGGCAGCGGAAGAGAATACGGTACCGCCATCGGTGCCCGTGCTGGCGCTGATCACAACGGCAGCGCCTTCATCCACCAGGAATTTGTTGAGTTCGTTGCGGAAGGCCATCATGCCGCCGCGTCCGCCGGCTGCACCAGGTCCGCCGGGCGCCTGGGTGCGGGAAGCCCCCGGAGCGAGCCCGGGGTAAGCCATCGCGCCGCGCAGCACCGGGTCCGGAGCCACGGCTTCGGCTTCCAGTTCGGCCTCCGTGTAACGGTGACCGAGGGCGGCTAACTGCATTTCTGACATGCGGGGGGCGGTGACCAGCACCATTTTGCCCTTCAGCTTGCCCTTGTATTTGTCAAAATCGGCGGCGGAAGTGATGGTGGCGAGGATCGCCTGCCCGCTCACCGGGCCATTCGTGCCGGGCGACCACGGGCGCGCCACACCGATGATGGGCTGAAACTCCGGCTCCTTCATCATGGCGGAGAAACGGGTGCAGTTCCAGCCGCGGCCGAACTCAGAACCCCAGGGTTCCAGCTTGGCGCCGAAGAGTCCCCACTCATTCATCGTCTTGGAGGCCCATTCCGCCGCAGCCTTCAGACCGCTTGAGCCAGTCAGACGCGGACCATAGACATCGGTCAGGTAAAAGGCACTATCCATGACTTTGGAGTTCTGGAACGCTTCGTTCTTAATCTTGTTGATGACCGACAGGTCAACTTTTTCTTGGGCTGCGAGCGGCATGCTGGCAGTGAAGGTGGAGAGGACCAGGAGTCCGGCAAAGCACTTCTGCATGCGTGGAAATATAGCATGGCGGGGAGGTGTGAACGGATACCGCTGTCAAATCCTTACAATTTCCATTCCGCCCAGAGGTTTCAGCTATGTGTCCGATAAAGCACTTCTATGGACTGGCGGATTGGGGAAGGAAAGGCACGGTTTGTGAGCGGGCAGACGCTTCCAAACCATTCGGCACATGGAACTTACATTAAATTCTTGGTGCTTGGCGCGTTCTCTGCGGTATTCTGATGGACAGCATCGTATATAGTGCGTTCAATTTACGGGTCTTGTATCATTAGTTTTGTATCTATCGGAAGGAGTAAGGCACATGAATAGACTGCTCGTGGCTGTGATCGCGGCGGGATTGGCCAGCCAGGGACTCTTCGCACAGGGGAACGATACCCGTGCCAAGGCGACCGACTGGGAAGAGATCAATTTTGAGTTCAATCAGGCGGTGATTGTGGATGGCTTTCCGGCCATGCTGCGGTTGGCTGACTTGCTGAAGGCTCACCCGGATTACAAAGTGAATCTGGTCGGCAACACCGATTCCATCGGTGGAGCGAAATACAATGACACACTCGCTCTCAAGCGCGCGAATGCTGTCGCACAGTTTTTGCAGAAGTATGGGGCAAGCTCCAGCCAGATCGTTGTGAAGGGTGATGGCAAGCGGAATCCCGAAGCGTCGAACAAGGACGTGAACGGTCGGTTTATCAACCGTCGCGTGGTTGTTACCGTTACCGCTCCGGATGGAACCGTGATCGGCGATGGCAGCATTGCCACCGTTGTGAACGATTTCGAAAAGTATGCCCGCGGCCAGCTGAGCAAGATTGATACGCTCCTGAGCCAGCTTCGCCAGATGGAAGGCGAACTGCAGGCAATCAAGGGCGACACGGCTGGAATCGCGGCTGTGAAGAGCGATACGGGCAGTATCAAGACGGCTGTGGCCGCTGTGAAGAAGGACACTACGGAACTTGTGGGACGTCCTGCTCCGTTGACCTCAGACGAAACCACCGCAATCGCGACCACGGCAGCCAACACCGCTGCTGACCGCGTTGTGAATGGCCTCGCGCTGGCAAACAAAGGTTATGTTCTCGCAGGTGGTGAATTCGGTGGTAGCTTGCTCTCCGGCAAGACCTCGACCTACAGCATCGGCGGCTACGGCAAGATCTTCAAGCCGTTTGGCAATGGCAAGCTCCCCGGACAGGCTGGCACGCATGCGTTCCAGATCGACGGTGAGTGGATCGCATGGCACGGCCTGAACCCGGGCGTTCTCGGTCACCAGGACGGTATCCTGAGCGCTGGTGTGGTCAGCCGCTGGGGTGCCCTCCAGATGGGTGCCTTCGCGCAGGGTAACTACGCGAACTTCAACAACTTCAACGGCGGCGGCACGATGTTGTCCGGCGTTGCAACCGTCGACTACGTCTTCGCGGGCGGCAGTGTCGGCCTCTTCGGTTCCCATGGTCTCAAGAGCACGCAGATCGCGGGTTCCTCACTCTCTGCTGTCCCCGTGTACTTCAAGCTCGACGATCAGATCGGCTTCCACTCGGTTGGTGCTCTCGGTCGTACCTTTTGGCTGGAAAGCGCAGTCGCGTTCAAGAAGCGCCTGATCAACGGTGCCTCGAAGCTGCCCTCTGCTGATGTCCGCTTCTACTCGCCCATCGCGGATGAAGTCGCTGTCTACGCTGGGTTCGAATACAACACTACGTTCCAGAACATCGGCAACCAGATGCGCATCGCGGTTGGTTTGCAGTGGGGCAGCATGCCCCGCCCGCAGACCTACAACAAGACGGATGTGGCCCCGGTCTATGTGCCCCGGCCCCACTACGAACTGCTCAACCGCCCGTAATACGGCGACAGCCTGAAACAAAAAGGGCCGGTTTGGAGGAAACTCCGAACCGGCCCTTTTTCATTTTCTGCAGCCCGGACTATAAGCCGGTTTTTGTACCCTTGCGGGCGACAGCCATTCATCTTGGCCGTACATTACTGCACGGCTCCAGCGACCTACCCGGAAGTAAAGCGGAGCGGGCCGCCCCTCCTCCCCTATTTGGTCTTGCTCCGCGTGGGGTTTGCCCTGCCAGCGAAATTACTCCCGCCGCGGTGCGCTCTTACCGCACCTTTTCACCCTGGCCGTTCCTGAGTTGCCCCAGTTCCGGTGGTACATTTTCTGTGGCACTTTCCGTAAAGATCCCTTTGAGAGATCCCCCCCGGCCGTTAGCCGGCACGCCGCCCTATGGAGACCGGACTTTCCTCCCGCTTGCGCGAGCGACCGTCCGTCCGAACTGCTCTTTCAGTGTCTCATGCCCCCATGGTAAACTTACAAATGGTTCGCATATTGGACCATCCCTTCCACCCATGGCGGCGTAGCTCAGCCGGTTAGAGCGACGGTCTCATAATCCGTAGGTCCGCAGTTCGAGTCTGCGCGCCGCCACCAAACTCTTCACCTTCAAACAAAACGGTACTTGTGATAAGCTCACGTGCCATGTTTCGGAAGATCCCCGTATTGCTCGCCCTGGCTGCACTCCTCCTACCGGCCACTCCCGCATTCGCCGCAGAGGTGCCTATAGCTGAACAAGTTGCCAAACTAAAACCAGGTCAGAGGATCAAAGTAGAACTGGTCACCGGTGAGGTGCTGAAAGGAAAACTGGATACGTCGGCGCCGCAGCAATTCAAGGTGATTCCCAGCGCCACACCAGCCACCCCGCGTGAAGTTCAGTTCAGCGAGGTGCGCACCATCAAGCCAGATGGACTCAGTAACGGCGTAAAGTGGGTGATCGCAGGAGGAACAGCAATGCTTGTGGTCGGGCTAGCGGCCCGAATGTAACGCTGCGGATGGCTCAGCTGCCTACAACACCGGTCAACGGACTGGAAGCACTGGCGTAAAGCTTCTTCGGCATGCGTCCTGCTTCGAAGGCCAAACGCCCCGCCTGCACCGCAAGCTTCATTGCCACAGCCATCTTCTCCGCATCTTCCGCCGCCGAGATGGCGGTATTCATGAGAATGCCGTCGTAGCCCAGTTCCATCGCGATTGCAGCATCAGACGCCGTCCCCACACCGGCATCCACAATTAACGGTACCGACGTGATCTTCTCCCGCAGAATACGCAGATTCGTCAGATTCTGAATTCCCAGCCCGGACCCAATGGGAGCTGCCAGCGGCATCACGGCAGCCGCACCAGCGTCAATCAACTTGCGGGCATTGATCAAGTCATCGGTCGTGTAGGGCAGCACCACGAAGCCTTCCTTTGCCAGAACACGCGTGGCTTCCACCAGGCCTTCGTTATCCGGGAAGAGCGTTTCCTCATCACCGATGACTTCGAGTTTCACCCAGTTGGAAAGACCAACTTCGCGGCCCAGACGCGCGGTCCGGATGGCATCATCCGCCGTGTAACACGCCGCGGTGTTGGGAAGAATGAAGAGCTTGCTGCGGTCGATGTAATCCAGCAGGGATTCCTTGCTCCTGTCTGTCAGGTTTACGCGGCGGACAGCCACCGTTACCACTTCGGCACCCGATGCCACATGGCACCGTGCCATCTCTGCAAAGCTTCTGTATTTGCCTGTGCCGATCAACAGACGCGATTCGAATGTTCTGCCGGCGATTGTAAGGGCCATGCCTTCAGTTTAGGATGTAGGGGTGAAGAACTTTCCCGCCCTGCTGGTTTTGACCGCACTTGCCGCCCACGCGCAATGGAATTTGATGCCGCTGCCCGCGGTGATTGAAGCGAAAAAGGGCACTTTCAACGCCACGAAGCTCTCATTCCAGATCACAGGCGGCGACATGCGGGTGCAGCGGGCGGTGGATGAATACGGCCAGCGTGATGCAACCGCCCCCAACTTCACCATCCAGGTCCTGCAACCCGGCGCGGCAGTGCAGCAACTGGGCGAGGATGAGTCGTACACCCTCGATGTCGATCCCGGCATCATCCGCCTGAAGGCACCCACCAGCCTGGGCGCACTTCGCGGACTGGCAACCTTTGCGCAACTGCGCGTCAAAGGCGCCGTGCCCGCGGTACATATCGAAGACCGCCCACGCTTCCCCTGGCGCGGCTTGCATCTCGATGTCGCACGGCACTTCATGCCAGTCGACGTCATCAAACGCAACCTCGACGCCATGGCTGCCGTGAAGCTCAACGTCTTCCACTGGCACCTGTCAGACGATCAGGGTTTCCGTGTGGAATCGAAGGTCTACCCCAAGCTGCATGAAATGGGCTCCGATGGCCTCTACTACACACAGGTCCAGATCAAAGATGTCGTGGAGTATGCCCGTCTGCGGGGTATTCGCGTCGTGCCGGAATTCGATATTCCCGGCCATGCCGCCAGTTGGCTCGCAGGCTATCCCGAACTCGCCGCTGCTCCCGGGCCCTACCAGATCATCCGCACCTGGGGAATCTTTGACCCTACCCTCGACCCCTCGAACCCCAAAGTCTATGAGTTTCTCGATGGCTTCATCGGCGAAATGACCAAACTCTTCCCGGATGCTTACTTCCACATCGGCGGCGATGAGGTGAACGGCAAACAGTGGAAGGCCAAGGGCCTCACGAACACTGAGGCAGTGCACGCCGGGTTCAACCAGAAGCTGCAAAAGATCGTGGCCAAGTATGGCAAGCGCATGGAGGGCTGGGATGAAATCCTCAGTGATTCCCTGCCCCGCAACATCGTGATCCAATCCTGGCGCGGCCAGAAATCCCTCTTCGAAGCCGCGCGCAACGGCTTCTCCGGCATCCTCTCCGCCGGTTATTACCTGGACCACATGGATACCGCCGCCACCATGTATCTGGTGGACCCCCTGGATGAAAAAGGCCGCGCTTCCGGCATGCTGCGCAGCACGGAGGCCAAGACGCCCCCCAGCCCGCCGTTGACAGAGGAACAACGCAAACGAATCCTCGGCGGCGAGGTCTGTATGTGGGTGGAATACGTTTCGCCCGAAACCGTGGATTCCCGCATCTGGCCCCGGACTGCTGCCATCGCAGAGCGCTTCTGGTCCCCGGAAGGCACCAAAGACATTGCTGATATGAACCGCCGCCTGGATTGGACCAGCACCTATCTCGACCGCTTCGGCCTGAAGCACAACACGAATTACCAGATGATGCTGGAGCGCCTGGCTGGCTCCAACAATGTGGCAGCGCTGAAGAATCTGGCGGATGTGGTGACGCCGGGTGACCTCGGCCTTCGCCACCGTATGAAGAGGGATTACACACAGCAGACGCCGCTCGACCGCTTCG
Organism: uncultured Acidobacteriia bacterium; assembly: GCA_903923395.1. Taxonomy (GTDB): domain Bacteria; phylum Acidobacteriota; class Terriglobia; order Bryobacterales; family Bryobacteraceae; genus BOG-234. Next base: position 28,478 of record CAIXXM010000153.1, on the reverse strand, counting down.
TCGACACGGCCCGCCCGGACAGCCCCGTCATCCGCCAGTTCAATGCCCTGGTGGAGCAATATTTCGATGGCGGAAAGAGTCCGAAGGTCCGCGCGCAGATCGATCAATGGCTGAAACTCTGGGCGGCGAACGACGCCATACTGCAACAGATGGCAGAAAACCGCCCTGCTCTTGCGGAAATCAAGCCTCTTTCGAAGACATTTTCCGCTCTGGCCGCTGCGGCTTTAAAAGGCGGTGGGATGCGCGCGGATGACGCCCTGTTTCAGACCGCGAAACAGCCCGTGGCAGAGGTAAGATTGTCCGTCGCGCCGGCTTTAACCAGGCTCGCAACAACTCCGTAACTGATTGATTCCGAAACAGTTACAATTCCAAGACAGCGCGGAATTTCAGGTATACTCCGAAGTGGTTCCACCAATTATGACCGGGAGAATGTCTAAGCACGCCATGCTCGCTTCCAAGCTTGTACCCTTCCATTTCATGGCGGTACGGCAAAAGAATACAGCAGGGTAAACGGAAACGTAATTTCCATTACATTCGCTCTGTATGGAAATCTTATATACTCTCACTGGTACTACCAAAACCCTTCAGGAGAAACATATGAGCTTAGTACGCTCGATGCGGATTGGGTCTGTAGCAACGTTGCTGCTTGTTGCCACTTCCATCATGGGATGGTCGCAGTCCGACCTTTCCTCCATCACCGGCAAAATCAAAGATCCATCCGGATCGTCAGTTCCGGGCGCCAAGGTATCCGTCAAAAACCAAGGCACTGGAATTTCCCGTGACACTACCACTAACGAGCAGGGCGGATATTCGGTTACGAATATTCCCACCGGGCTTTACACAATCACTGTCGAAGCGAATGGTTTCAAGAAATCCATCCGCAGCGGCAACCAATTGGACGCCAACGTGCCTCTCGGCGTTGATATCACCCTCGAAGTCGGACAGGTTTCTGACTCCGTCAATGTGAGCGCGGAAACGAATGCGCTGCAAACGGAAAGCGCCACCCTCGGCTTGACCGTTGACGAACGCCAGGTTCGCGATCTGATGCTCAACGGCCGCAACCCTGTCCTGCTTGCTGCCTTGAAGCCCGGCGTGCGCTCCAGCGCTTCGCTGGCCAACTTCAACTTCAACCTGACAGACGGCGGCTTCTCCATGAACGGTTCCCGCCCCAATGACAACGTCTTCTTCTATGACGGCGCGGTTGCAACCCGCACCCGGTCGAACGGCACCGCCATTGGCGCCGCGGACGTGGATTCCACCCAGGAAGTTCAGGTTCTGAGTTCCAACTACTCTGCGGAATACGGCCGCTCCGGCGGAGGACAGATCCGTGTGGTCACCAAGAGCGGCAGCCGCGATTTCCACGGCACCATGTATGAGTTCTTCCGCAACAGCGCGATGGACGCCAACACCTGGGCGCGCAACCTTGCCCCCCTGGCCCTGTTGAACAGCCAGCCGCAGCCGCTGAAGTACAACCAATTCGGCTACAACGTCAGTGGCCCGGTTTTCATCCCCGGGAAGTTCAATGCAAACCGCAACAAGCTGTTCCTGCTCTTTGGCCAGGAATGGGTCCGCTACCGTACCTCCCCGGTCAATGCCACCGGCGGCGCCGTGGTCCCGAGCATCAAGATGCGTACCGGCGACTTCAGCGAATTGCTGGGAACCAACACGTTCTTCGGCAAGACCTATGCGGTGACTGATGCCAACGGTACGCCCTACGCCGGCAACGTGATCCCGAAAGCGCAGCAGAGCGCCAACGGCATTGCTTTGTTGAATGCCTATCCGCTGCCCACCCCCGGCTTCCAGCTCGGCTCCAGCAACTACATCACCACGAACAATGAAATCGACAACACGCGCAAAGACACCATCTCCATGGACTTCCTGCCCACTGAGAAGGACACCATCCGCCTGCGCGTGCTGAACTACAACTACTTTGTGGCCAATGCATTCCAGGGTTCCTTTGCTCTGGCTGCCAACCAGTTGAGCCGCCCCAACCAGACCGCATCCCTGAACTTCGTGCACGTGTTCACCCCGACCCTGATCAATGAAGCTTTGATCAGCGCCAGCGCGGACCACGTGGACATCTCGCTCCGCAATGCTCCGGACCGCACGCAGTACGGCGTCAACTACCCGTACCTTTATGGCTCCGCCGCAAAGGATCTGCCCAACAAGCTGCCCACCGTCAACATCAACGGCTTCACCCAGTTGGACCTTGGTCCGTACCCCTCCCGCTCCGGCGGTCCGGTGTATGACTACTCCGACAACATGACCTGGATTCACGGCAACCACACCATCAAGTTCGGCGGCTTGTTCGAACGCGATGGTCAGAATGACCGCGATCAGGTCAATGTCAGCGGTATCCCCGGCGGCGCGAACAATCAGAACGGACGCTTTGACTTCCAGGACGCCGGCACCCAGCCTGGTATCGCCCTCGCGGCACTCGGCAAATTCACCACCTATTCGGAAATCGGCCCCCGCGATTACACCATTTCCCGCGCGAACATGTTCGAATTCTTCGTGCAGGACTCCTGGAAGGTAAACGCCAAGCTGAAGGTCGAAATCGGCGTGCGCGAAAGCATCATCCAGCCCTTCCACGCTCTCTGGGGCAACTATGATGTCTTCGATGCCCGCTACTATGACCCCTCCAAGGCAGTTTCCATCGACAAGAGCGGTAACATCGTTGCTGGCTCCGGCAACATCTACAACGGCATTGTGATCCCCGGTTCGAGCTTCCCCTCGGCTGGCGCAGGCCGCTTCCCTGATTCCGGCGACCCCGCTCTCAACGCGCTGTTCCATGGTCTGCCGAACTCGTATGCCGGCACCAAGTACCGCAATTTCGTACCCCGCATTGGTGTCGCTTACTCCCTCAATGACAAGACCGTGATCCGCTCCGGCTTCGGTGGCTTCAAGAACCGCCCGGCCGTCAGCGACGCCACGTTCCTCGGCGGCAACTTCCCCTTCCAGGGCTATGAGTCGGTTTCCAACGGCAACGTTGACAACCCGGCCGGCGCTTTGGGCGGCACGCCCACCCAGTTCATCCAGACCCAGGATCCCGTGTACAAGATCCCGACCTCTTACCAGTGGAACGCCACGGTGGAGCGCGAGCTGCCCCTCAACAGCAAGCTCGAAATCTCCTACGTGGGCCGCGTTGGTCTGTGGCTCGAACGTACCCGCAACCTCAACCAGCTCCCCGTCGGCACCTGCCCCAACGGCAGCTGCCCCGGTGGCGTCAACATCAACTCTCTGGTCCCCTACAAGGGCTTCAACCAGATTCAGATTGCAGAAAACGCCGCACGTTCCAGTTATAACGGCTTGAATGTGGGCTGGACCCGCCGCTTCAGCAAGGGCCTCAGCTATGGCGTCGCTTACACGCTTTCGAAGAGCTACGACAACGGTTCCAGCCGCCGCGCCATTCTGTACAACAACTATGACGCGACGAACTTCTGGGGTCCGTCTGACTTCGATACCCGCCACCTGCTCGTCATCAACTGGATCTGGGAACTGCCTTACCACAACAACAAGGGACTCAAGGGTGCTGCGCTCGGCGGCTGGCAGATCACCGGCATCACGCAGGGCCAGACTGGCACTCCGTTCACCGTACAAACCGGCAGCGACTACGCCGGCATCGGTGTTTCGCAGAACCAGCCCTGGAACGTCAATGGCTCGGTCAGCTACCCGAAGGTTTTCTCCAACGGCGCTGGCTCCGGCAACTACTGGTTCAACCCGAAGGACGCCAGCGGCAACGCGCTCTTTACCGTTCCCGCCAACGGCACTTTCGGCAACCAGACGCGCAACCTCTATTACGGTGCCGGTTTGACCAACTGGAACCTCGGCCTCTTCAAGACCTTCCAGGTCCGCGAGAAGCAGGGCATCACCTTCCGCGCGGAAGCCTTCAACTGGCTCAACCACCCGAACCTCGGTGGTGCCAATGGCGGCGGACCGCAGAGCAACCCCACCAGCAGCACCTTCGGCATGATTACGTCGAAGGACAGCCGCCGTCAGTTGCAGCTGAGCTTGAAGTACACCTTCTAAACTCCGCCGCAAGTACAAGCACAAGAGGCCCCGGACTTCGGTCCGGGGCTTTTTGTTTCATAAAGAATCGGTGCCTGGCACCAATTCTTTATGTATTCCAAATGATGACCCGGGGACGATAATGAAAGCCATGCCAACCCGCATCGTCCAAGTCGACTCGTTCACCAGCACTCCCTTCACAGGCAACCCCGCCGCCGTCTGCGTCCTCAACGGCCCTGCGGACGAAACCTGGATGAAGAACGTCGCCCTGGAAATGAATCTCTCCGAAACGGCATTCCTGTATCCCGAAGCCCACGGCTACCGGCTGCGCTGGCTCACCCCTGCGGTCGAAGTGGATCTCTGCGGCCACGCTACCCTCGCCGCGGCGCATGTTCTCTGGCAGGAAGGCAACCTCGCCCCCGGTGCCCCCGCCATCTTCCACACCCGCAGCGGCCAACTCACCTGCACCAAAACCGGCGACTGGATTGAAATGGATTTCCCCGCCAAGCTCGAAACCGCCGCCGAACCGCCCGCCGAACTTTCCAGCGCTCTGGGTGCGGAAATCCTCTACACCGGCCGCAACCAGTTCGATTACCTCGTGGAAGTGCAAGACGAAGCCACCCTGCGAGCCCTCACCCCGGACCATGGCCTGCTTAAGAAGCTCCCCGTCCGCGGCATTATTGCGACCGCCGCCGGCTCCGGCGGGATCGATTTCGTCTCCCGCTTCTTCGCGCCCGGCTCCGGCATCGACGAAGACCCGGTCACCGGCTCCGCGCACACCTGTCTTGCGCCCTTCTGGGCCAAGCGCCTCGGCAAGACGGAAATGACGGGTTACCAGGCTTCCGCGCGCGGCGGCATCGTAAAAGTGCGCTTGCAGGGCGACCGCGTGACACTCATCGGCCAGGCAGTTACCGTTCTCACCGCCGAACTGCTATCGTAACGGCATCCGCTATGAAGCTTCCCGGTGATGATGATCTGGAACCGCCGCCTATCCTCGGCACCTGGCCGCGGCTCTATACGTTCATCCTGCTCTGGCTTGGCGTAGTCATTGCGGTCCTCTACGGCTTCACCAGATACTTCGCATGACACCGCTTGACTGGATCGTACTCGTCGCCACCATCACCGGGATTATCGGCTTTGGCCTGTGGAAGAGCCGCGGCAGCAAGAGCGTGGATCAGTACCTGCTCGCGGGCAAATCCATGCCCTGGTACGCCATGGGCCTCTCGATCATGGCCACGCAGGCCTCTGCCATCACGTTCATCGCGACCACGGGCCAGGCTTACGTGGACGGCCTGCGCTTCGTCCAGTTCTACTTCGGACTGCCCATCGCGATGGTCATCATTTCCGCGACTGCCGTCCCGATCTTTCACCGCTCCGGTGTCTATACGGCCTATGAGTACCTGGAACGCCGCTTCGACGCCAAGACCCGCGCGCTCGCCAGCATCGTCTTTCTGATCCAGCGCGGCATGGCAGTGGGTCTCGCCATGTACGCACCTGCCATCGTGATGAGCATCATCTTCGGGTGGCCGGATCAGATCACCACGGCAGTCATCGGCATCCTGGTGGTGATTTACACCACCTCAGGCGGCATCCCGGCCGTGACCTGGACGGACGTCCTGCAGATGTCCATCATCTTCCTCGGCCTGATCAGCGCTCTCATCACCGTCTTCGCGCTCATGCCGCATGGTGTCTCGGTTTCTGACGCGATCTTTCTCGCCGGTTATTCGGGAAAACTCAACGCCGTCGACCTGCATTTGGACTGGAACAACCGCTACAACCTCTGGAGCGGATTAATCGGCGGCAGTTTCCTCGCCCTCGGCTATTTCGGCTGTGACCAGAGCCAGGTGCAGCGGTATTTGACAGGAAAATCCGTCGCGCAGAGCCGCCTGAGTTTGTTATTCAACGCGATGGCCAAGGTACCGATGCAGTTCTTCATCCTGTTCGTCGGTGCCATGGTCTTCGTTTTCTTCCTCTTTGAACAACCGCCGGTGCTTTTTCAAAGCGCGGCCATGAAGACGATCTCCGGGCAAGCCGCCTACAGCGGGGTGCAGAAGAGTTATGATGCCGCCTGGAATGCCCGCAAGGCCGCGGCACTGGACCTGAACGCCGCCCGCAAACAACACTCTTCCGAACAGACCCGCGCCGCCGAACAGAAACTGCGCGCCGCCCAGAAACAACTCGACGGTGCCCGCGCGGATGCCGCTCATATTTACGAGAAAGCCGAGGGCGAAAAGGATTTTCACGATACGAATTACATTTTTCTGTCTTTCGTCACCAGATATCTGCCGCACGGACTGATCGGACTGGTAATCGCAGTCATCTTTGCCGCTGCCATGTCTTCGAGTTCAGGCGAGTTGAATTCTCTGGCCACCGTAACCGTGATCGATATTTACAAACGTCATTTCCAGCCCGCCGCTTCTGACAGCCATTATCTTTTCGTCTCGCGCCTCTGTACGGCCGGGTGGGGGATTGTGGCCGTGGTCTTCGCGCAGTACGGTAGAAATCTGGGATCTTTGGTGGAAGCGGTAAACAGAGTGGGTTCATTGTTTTACCCCACGCTGCTGGGAGCATTTGTGCTGGCCTTTTTCTTTCCCCGCGTCAAGGGCGGCTCAGCCTTCTGGGCCATGCTGTTCGGCGAGGCTATTATTCTCCTCTGCGCGCGTTACACCAACATTGCCTTCCTTTGGTACAACGTGATCGGAGCGATTTTAGTCGTGGCACTAGGCATCTTCGTCGCTTTTTTCGTCCACAACCCCAAAGAAAAAATCAAGTGCTAACCAAAAGCAACTGCAATTTCCCTATATTCTCGGTTACAGTAGTACTGCAAGACCCGGAAGAGTGGAGAATTGACCGCCCTGAAGCCCAGTTTCGCCCGTTCGCTCGTCCGGGAACCCGCTTGGAGCCGTTACTGCTTCGCCGTAGCCACAGCTATATGCGGAATCGCCATCAAGTTACTCATTGATCAGGCCTTCCACCGCTCGCTGAACCCCTACCTTCCCTCCTTTGCCGCCATCATGATTTCTGCCGCCCTGACGGGTTTCGGCGGCGGCGTGGTCACTACTTTTGTCGTCACCGCCTGGGCCTTTACTTCCCAGCCGCATGAAACGGTGCCTGATTTCGACACCGGCTTCCGCTGTTCCATTCTGTTCTTCGAAGGTCTGCTGTTGAGCGTTGGCTTCGAGCGCATGCTGCGTGCCATGCGCGACTCCGCCCGCAGCGAATTCTGGCACCGCAAGCTGATCGCCACTGCCGCGGAGGGCATTTGGGTTGTGGGTCCTGATTGCCGTCTGATTTACGCGAACCCGCGGATCGCCTCCCTGCTCGGCTATTCCTTGCAGGAAATGCAGGGCGCGGAGTGGAAGTCCTTCTTCTTCCCCGAAGATCTCCCCATGGAGCGCATCCGCTACGAATCGCGCCAGGCCCAGACAATCGAACAGTTTGACCGCCGCCTGCGGCATAAGGATGGCTCTGAAGTCTGGGTGCTCGCGTGTGTGAACTCATTCACGGATGAATCCGGTGACCATGCCGGCTACCTGGCCATGATGACGGACATCACGGAGCGCAAGCACGCGGAATTCGAACTCCGCCGCTCAGAAAGCCGCTTCCGTGCCCTCTTCGACAACGTGACCGAGGGCGTGTATCAGACCACGCGCGACGGTCGCATCATCGCCGCCAACCCGGCTTTGCTTCGCATGCTGGGTGTGGACCGCGAAGAAGACCTCAACAATCCCAACATCGCGCATGATTTCTACCCCGACAGTGCCCGCCGCACCAGCAACTCGGAGATCATGGAGCGCGAGGGCTTTCTTCGCAATGCCGAGTTTCAACTGCGCCGCCGCGACGGTTCGCTCATCGACGTGCTGGAAAACGGCCGCGCCGTCCGCGATGAAAACGGTCTGACGCTCTACTACGAAGGCACCCTGGTGGACCTCACCGATTGCAAGCGCATGGAGCGCCAAGTCCGGCACGCCTCGCAATTGCAGGCCCTCGACGAGCTTTCGAAGGGCATCGCGCACGATTTCAGCGACGCCCTCACCATCATCTCCGGTCATTTGAAGCTCGCACAATCGGAGCTCTCCCCCAGTCATCCGGCCTTCAAGCAACTCGAACGCGCCCTCCGCGGACACGATGAAGCCGAACGGCTCACCAAGCGGTTGCTCTCCTGCGAGCGCCAACAGCGCACTCTGCCCGTCCCCGAAGACCTGCTTCTGCCCCCTTCCAGCACGCCCGAGCGCGTCCAGCGCCAATAACCGTAACAATTGGCTGGACTTCCCTCTTCTGAAACGTTACACTCGGACTATGTTGGGGTACTCTCTACTTAACGCATGATTCCTGGCCGTAATTTCCCTCCCCGCAAGTCGAACCGCCGCGAAAACGTAAACGAATCCATCCGTGTCCGGGAAGTCCGTGCTGTATTTCCTGATGGCACCGCTGAAGTGATGCCGACTGCCGCTGCCCTGCGCCGCGCGCAAGAGCTCGGTTTGGACCTCGTTCTCGTTTCTCCCACCGCCGTTCCTCCCGTTGCGAAAGCTATTGACTATGGTCAATACCAGTACGAACTGAAGAAGAAACAGCACGACGCAAAGAAGAAGCAGCACGTCGTCCAGGTGAAGGAACTCAAGTTCCGCCCCAATACGGACGATCACGACTACGACTTCAAGAAGAACCACGCGTTGCGCTTCCTGCAGGAAGGCAACCGCGTGAAAGCTATTGTCCAGTTCCGCGGACGCGAAATCGCGCACACGGATCTTGGCCGCAAATTGCTGTTGCGCTTCGCCGAAGACCTTACGGGCATTGGGACCGTGGAAGGCCAGCCGCGCCTGGAAGGGCGCAACTTCCATATCCTGATCAGCCCGGTCAAGGTGCAGACGCCTGCTAAATCGGAAAAGCCCAAAACCGCTCCCCCCGCAGCGCCCCCGGCCCCAGCCGCGAAGCCTGCCTAGCTCTCTTTACCCCAACAACAACCAGAAACGGCCAACCCACCATCACGGTGCGTTGGCCGTTTTTTGTTTTCCGGCTGAATACACCTGTAATGCAATCGTAAAGGTCGAGTACCCCCTCGTACGTGGTGGTGTGGTACCCTAACACAAACTCCACCTTTCAGAAGGGTTACATGATTAAAAAGATATCGCTGGCACTGCTTGCAGTGGCCAGCCTGAGTACCGCCCTGCTCGCGCAGGTGTCGGGAACCATTACCGGGACGGTGCAGGACCCAAGCGGTTCCTCCGTCGCGAACGCAAAAATCGAATTGCTCCTTGAGGGCGGTTCAAAATCCGTACAAAGCTCCCAGACCGCAGCCAGCGGCGCCTTCATTCTCAGCGGCGTCCGCCCCGAAACCTACACCCTCCGGGTCACTGCGACCGGCTTTACTCCTTACGCATTGAACAACGTGGTGGTTTCACCCGCCGCGACGAATGCCATTCCGACCATCAAACTGCAGGTTGGCACCGTATCCTCCTCCGTCGATGTGAAGTCTGAAGCCGAAGGCGTGCAGACCAGCAACGTGGAAGTCACCACCACGGTGACCATGGAACAGGTCGCCTCTCTGCCCGTTGTGAACCGCAGCCCGCTCGCTCTAGTTGGTACGCAGGCTGGTGTTCTTTCCACCGGCAATGACACCACCACAATCAACGGCCAGCGCAGCAGCTTCACCAACGTCACGCTGAACGGCATCAACATCCAGGACAACTTCATCCGCACCAATGACGTGGACTTCCTCCCGAACCTGCTGCTCTCCAGCCAGGTTTCTGAGTTCTCCGTCTCCACGTCCAACATGGATGCGTCGCAGTCCGCCGCTTCCGCCATCACGTTTATCTCGCCCACCGGCGGCAACAAGTATCACGGCTCCGTGCTGTGGTCCAACCGCAACAACTACTTCGCGGCCAACACTTGGTTCAACAACCAGAACGGCACCAAGCGCCCCTTCCTGAATCAGAACCAGGGTGCGGCAACGTTCTCCGGCAAGATCATCAAGGACAAGTGGTTCTTCTACGGCGCGTACGAACTCTTCCGCCTGCGCCAGCAGACTGCCTTCAACTCCACCATCCTGACGTCGGATGCCCGGAACGGCATCTTCACCTACAAGGACGGCAACGGTGCGGTGCAGAAGGTCAACGTGCTCAGCCTGATGGGCAGCTCCATCAACCCCTATGTGGCCACTGTTTTGCAGTCGGTTCCCACCCCGGACAAGATCAACAACTTCAACGCTGGTGACAGCTCCGCTGCATTGCTCCGCAACACGGCTGGATACTCCTTCCTCGGCCGCAACAACCGTACCCGCGACAACGTCAACATCACGTCGGATTACATCATTAACTCCAAGCAGTCCGTCAGCGGCTCCTACAACTGGAACCGTGACCTGCTCGACCGTCCCGACCTGCAGAACAACTACACGCTGGTGCCGAACGTTTCGAACTCTGACTACGTGAAGTTTGTGGCCGGTTCCTGGCGCTACTCCATTTCGCCCACTCTGACCAACGAACTCCGCGGCGGCTTCAACCTCGCCCCGGCGATCTTCGCGACCAACCAGCAGTTCCCCTCGGCCATCGTGACCGGCTTCGTCTTCAACAACCCGTTGAACACCTTCCGCGGCCAGGGCCGTTACACCAACACCTACAACCTGAATGACAATGCGACCTGGGTCAAGGGCAACCACACCGTGAAGTTCGGCTTCTCCGCCCAGCTCATCCACGTGAACCCCTACAACGACGCCGGCATCACCCCGACCTACACCATCGGTCTCGGCACCGGTCACCAGGGTCTGGTTTCGAGCCAGCTCCCCGGCATCAGCGCCTCCGATCTCACCGCGGCCAATAACCTGTTTGCCAGCCTGAGCGGTGCCATCGCCAGCGCCAGCCAGACCTTCAACGTGACCAGCCCCACTTCCGGTTACGTTGCCGGTGCGACCAACAGCCGCAACTACAGCTACAACAACTATGGCTTCTACATTCAGGACAACTGGCGCGTTCGCCCCAACCTGACCATCGAAGCCGGTCTGCGCTACGAATACTACACCCCGCTCAAGGAACGCGACAACCTGGAACTGCAGTGCACCAGCGATGTCCAGACCTGCCTGAATTCCGGCAGCGCAAACTTCAACTTCGTGAACGGTGGCTTCTACAACGCGGATAAAAAGGACTTCGGACCCCGCATCGGCTTCGCCTGGAACGTCTTCGGCAACAACAAGACCTCCCTGCGCGGCGGCTACGGTCTCTACTACGTGAACGACGAAGTCATCACTTCGATCCGCAACAGCGTGGAAACCAACCCCGGTCTTTCCTCCAGCATCGCGCCTTCCGGCCTCACCTCGTTTGCCAACGGCATCGGCACCACCACGGTTCCGGTCTACAAGGTACCCCGGACCACGCTCGACAATTATGCTCTCTCCACCAGCAACGCGATTGGTGTGACGAACCCGAACCTCCGGACGCCCTACGTTGGCCAGTACAGCCTGTCGCTCGAACATGAGTTCCGCGGCACGATTTTCTCGGCGAAGTACATCGGCAACCACGGCACCAAGCTGCTCCGCGGCATCGACTACAACCAGGTCAACATCAAGGCCAACGGCTACCTGGCTGACTTCCTCCGTGCGCAGAGCAACGCTTACCTCTCCAAGGCAGCCAACGGCAACTTCAACCCGGCCTACAACGCGGCCATTCCGGGCAGCCAGCAGCTCACCCTCTTCCCGACCATGCCGAACGGCGGCTACCTGACCAACTCCTCGGTTCTGTCTTACCTGCAGACCGGTGACGTCGGCACGCTGGCCCAGTTCTACCAGACCAACGGCATCAACGGCGCGGTGAACTTCTTCCCGAACCCCTATGCACTGGGTGCGAACTACACCTCCAACGGTGCTGATTCCACCTACAACGCTCTCCAGCTTGAAGCGCGTCACCGCTACTCCAAGGGTCTGAGCCTCCAGGCGAACTACACCTGGTCGAAGGTTCTTTCGAACACCCTCGGCGATACACAGACCAACTTCGAACCCTTCCTCGACAACAACAATCCGCAGGCAGAACGCGCTCCGGCTCCGTTCGACCTCCGCCAGATCTTCAAGGCCAACGGCGTCTATGACCTTCCCTTCGGACCCGGTCACAAGATCAATCCGAAGTACCTCGGCCGCATCATCGGCGGCTGGTCGGTCGGCAGCCTGCTGACCTGGCAGTCCGGCGGTGTCTTCTCCATCTACGAAGGCGCACGCGGCACGCTGAACCGGTCTGCCCGTTCCACCTACAACACGGCGAATGCACTTGTGAGCGGCAGCGCTCTCTCCAACGCCTTCGCCCTCCGCTCCACCGGTACGGGTCCTTACTTCATCGCAGCCGGTGCAATCGGTTCCGATGGCCGCGGCACGGCTCCCGACGGTTCTGCAGCCTTCTCCGGCCAACTCTTCACCAACCCGGGTGCCGGCACCATCGGCAGCCTGCAGCGCCGTTCGTTCTATGGCCCGAGCGAGTTCAACCAGGACGTCTCGATCCAGAAGAACGTCAGACTGTTCGAATCTCACGTCGTGCAGTTCCGCATGGACGCCACCAACATGTGGAACCATGCCACCTTCTTCGTGGGTGACCAGAACATCAACTCCACCACCTTCGGCAAAATCACCAGCACCTTCTTCGGACGGCGCCTGGTGCAGTTCCAGCTCAGCTACAAGTTCTAACTGCTGCGCAGCTTTCGAACCCCGTCAGAGGCCTCCGGTTTTACCGGAGGCCTCTTTCTTTTTTGCAGCGCCGCGCAACCAGCAACAAAGCAAAACCCACAAGGGTGAGAGTGCCCGGTTCCGGCGTGCTGACCGGCGTGGAGTAAGTGCCCAGCAGAGTCCCGCTGTTCGGCTGCGCCGGATTCATGTAAGCCACGGTGTGGTTGTCTGATTCAAACCCGCCATTGCCAGTCTCTGAAAACACCACCTGATCGAACGTGCCACTTTCGTCAAAGAAGTTCAGAAAGGCGAACTGCTCCAGGTTGTCTTTCAGCGCAAAGGCCTGGTTTGGATTACCGCAAAAGGGATTCGAACCCGCGCAAGTGCCCACCAGAGACATGAAGTCCGCTGGCGTGAAGGCGTAGAGCAACTGGCCCTTGTCGTAGAACCGCAGCAGGTTGCCGGCATCCAGAGCCGAGAACCAAAGTCCAAAATAGTTCACGCCGGGCAAGTCATAATTGGTCGAGAGATTGAGGCTGTAATCCACATTCTGCGCATAGGTCTCTGGAAAGTAACCGGTGCCGCCCGCACCTCCGTACTGGTCCGCGGCGTAACGCACAATGCCGCCGGAGTAGGTGCCGGAGATCGCTCCATTGGTGCCGAAGTCCGTGGTAAATCCTCCGCCCGCCCAGTTGTTGAAATTCTGCTGGCCCACAACGCAGAGTCCAATCCCGGAACACAATTTATTCACGTCAACGGTTTGTTGACCCGCGCTTTCAAAGGTGACCCCGAAGGAATCGGCGCGAAGATGCAGAGCGACAAGGCTCAGAGCAAACACTGCAACAGGTAATTTCATAACGCACCATCAGGGTTGCAGCTCATCTGCCAATCGCCACGCGGGGCATACTCTGATTGTTTTCAAGGGCTTGTATTTCTGGCCGGAGGACTTCACCATCCCGAAAAGGAACAGCCGGTGCGGGTCCGTTTCGAAATAGAACAGCACCCGCGGCCCGGTTTCCTTCATCTCATCGGGGAGTGTTAAGATTCAACCGATCCGCCGTGAAAACCTTCCTTCTCGCCCTGTCTCTTCCTCTATTGCTGGCCGCGCAAACCAAGCGGCCGCTCTCGCTCGATGATCTGAGCAAGCTCCACCCCGTCAGCGATCCGCAAGTCTCGCCCGACGGGCAGTGGGTGGCCTACACCATGAGCACCACGGACGCTGCCGCCGACAAGCGCGATACAGACGTCTGGATGATCTCCTGGGACGGCAAACAGAACATCCGCGTCACCAGTTCGCCGGACGCTGAATCCAGCCCGCGCTGGAGCCCGGACGGCAAGTGGCTGACCTTCACCTCCTCCCGCCCCGGCAAAGCCAAAGGCAACCAGATCTGGGCGCTGGACCGCCGCGGGGGTGAAGCTTTCCAGCTCACCGAATTCAAGCAGAACCTCTCCAGCTACACCTGGTCGCCCGACGGCAAGAAGATCGCCGTCATCCTGCGCGACAAAGACGAGCCCGAGACCGAAGGCAAACCGGCCGGGGAAGCCAAGCCCAAGCCCATCGTGATTGACCGCTATCACTTCAAGTCCGATGGCGAAGGCTATCTTTCCGGCAACAACCACGCCCGCATCTTCATCTACGACCTCGCAACGAAGAAGCTCGATGCCGTGACCGATTCCAAGGACTTCGACGAATCGAACCCAGAGTGGTCGCCCGATGGCACGAAGATCGCTTTCGTCAGCCGCCGCACGAAGAACTGGGACCGCGAGAACAACTCCGACGTCTTCGTGGTGGATGCCAAACCCAACAGCACGCCGAAGCAGCTCACCACCTTCGAAGGCAATGATGGCGGGCGTCTCTCCTGGTCACCCGATGGCAAACTCATCGCCTATACGCAGGGCAGTGACCCGAAGCTGAGCGCCTATAACCAGACCAAGCTCGCGGTAGTGCCCGCAGCGGGTGGACCGGCGCGTTTGCTCACCGCCGCACTGGACCGCAACGTCAGCGCCCCGTCCTTCTCGAAAGACGGCAAATCCATCCAGTTCCTCGTCGCCGATGACCGGCTCGAATACCCCGCTACCGTGGACCTTGCGACCGGCAAGATCACCAGGATGGAGGTGGGCAAGCGCGTCATCAGTACTTACTCCATGAACGCGGGCCACCTGGCCGTTCTTTCCAGCTCCGATGACCGTTCCGCCGAAATCTTCGCGATGGAAGGCAGCACGCCCCGCCAACTCACCGGCCACAACGATGAGCTTTTCGCCGGGCTGCAGTTCGGCCCCACCGAAGACTTCCTCTGCAAGACGGAAGACGGCACGGAAGTCCACGGGCTGCTTGTCTATCCCCCGGATTACCAGCGCGGCCGCAAGTACCCCATGCTCCTCCGCATCCATGGCGGACCGAACGGGCAGGACGCACATGCCTGGGACTTTGAACGCCAGTTCTTCGCCGCACGCGGCTACGTGGTGATGAATGTGAATTACCGCGGCAGCAATGGCCGTGGGCAGAAGTATCAGGACGCCATCTTCGGCGACTGGGGCAACAAGGAAGTGATGGACCTTCTTGCGGCCGTCGATTACGCCGTCAAGCAGGGCATCGCCGACCCCGACAAGCTGGGCATCGGTGGCTGGAGTTACGGCGGCATTTTGACCGATTACACCATCGCCACCACCACACGCTTCAAAGCCGCCATCAGCGGCGCGGGCAGCGCCAACCAGCTCACCATGTACGGGACGGATCAATACACGTATCAGTACGATACCGAAATCGGCCCGCCATGGAAGAATCAGGATGCGTGGATCAAGATTTCCTACCCGTTCTTCCATGCCGACCGCATCAAAACGCCGACGCTCTACATGGGCGGACAAAGCGATTTCAACGTCCCCATTGGCGGAGGCGAGCAGATGTACCAGGCACTGCGCAGCCAGGAAGTGCCGACACAGCTCATCGTCTATCCGGGCCAATTCCACGGCTTCACGCGACCCAGCTTCATCCGCGACCGCATGGAGCGTTACATCGCCTGGTACGACAAGTGGATTATGGGGGAGGGTAAACGGGCGAGTGAATGAGTTGGCCCGCCCTTACCCCTCATCGCCCCCGAAAATCCCGCCAATCGCTGCATTGATGGGGTTGATTGAATGCTCATTCCCCATCGTGGCCTGTGGTGCCAGTTCGCGCCGCATCTTCTGCAGCGTCATGCTCTGCAAGATCACCTTGCCCGGCCCCGTCAAACTCGCCAGGAACAAGCCCTCGCCACCGAAGAACGCCGTCTTGATCGACCCCACAAACTCAATGTCGTAACTCACGGTTTCTTCGAACGCCACAATGCAGCCCGTTTCCACCTGCACAGTCTGCCCCGGGCCCAGCAGGAATTCAATGAAATCGCCACCCGCGTGGATGAACACCAGGCCCGGACCAATCAGCCTCTGCAGAATGAAGCCCTCTCCGCCGAAGAACCCCGCGCCCAGCTTCTTCACAAACGCCACGGACATCTGAATGGAAGGCTGCGCGAACAGGAACGCTTCCTTCTGCGCCATCATGGTTTGGCCCGGTGCCAAATCTATCGATTGGATCTTACCCGGATAGCTGCCCGCGAAACCGACTTCGCCCGGTCCGTTCGATTGGAAGTAGGTCACAAAGAGGCTTTCGCCGGTAATCGTCCGCCGCAGCGCGCCCATGAGCTTCTCGCCCAGGGTCTGCCCTGTCATGCGGGTGTTCCACGCCACGTTGGCCGTCTTATAGATCATGCGTCCGGCTTCTGCATACACCTGCTGCCCGTGCGCCAGACGCACACGGGCGATCTGCAGGTTGCTGCCGACAATCGTGTAATCGAGCGGTTCGGCCACCGGAGGCGGCGCATAACCTCCCCAGCCCGAAGGCCCGGCCTGGGCACCCAGGGAATTGCCGCAGCTGCCGCAAAACTTCGCCCCGTCGGGCATTTGAGATCCGCACTTCGCACAGTAAGCCATAGGGATTTCGTCGTCTGATAGTACAACGCACGCAAACACGCCGCAGTTCGGCGGTAACCTGAAGATTCGTGCGCATTCTTCTGACCCTGCTCTTCTGCTGCATCTCCGTCGCCCGCGCGGCTGACCCCATCGTCGTGCTGCCGCTCTTCCATCCCGACCAGGCGAAGAGCCCGGAACTCGACTGGGTCGGTGAAAGCATCGGCGAAACCCTCCGCGAAACCATTGCCGCCAACCAGTTGCTGGCGCTCTCCCGCGAAGAACGCGAAGAGGTCTACCGGCGGATCGGCATCCGCCCCGGCGCGCTGCTCACGCGCGCAACCGTGATCAAAATCGGTGGCACGATGGACGCGTCTCTCGTAGTCTTCGGCGAATTCCGCATCGAAGGCGCAGAGACCGGCAAGGCCACGGTGAAATCGAAGCTCGACGTGACGCTGCATATCCTCGACCTCACCAAATACTCCGAAGGTTCGCCGATCCGGCAATCCGGTCCGCTGCAGGACCTCAGTAAGATTGAAGCCCGCTGCGCCTACGCCGTGCTGAAACAACTCCGCCCCCGGTTGGAACTCACCGAGGCGGAGTTCCTTGCGAGTCAGCCCGCGGTGGCTACGGAGGCACAGGAGAGTTACATCCGGGGACTCCTCGCGACCACCACGGAACAGAAGAGTAAGCTCTTCTCCCAGGCTGCGCGGCTGGATGAACATTACTCCGCGCCGAACTTCCAAATGGGGCGCATGCTGTTTCAGAAGAAGGATTACAAGACCGCGCTGACCTGGCTGCAGAAGGTGTCAAAGAATGACTCGCGGTTTATGGAGGCCAGCTATCTGCTCGGCATTTGCCGCTACTATGCGGGTGATTTGAGGGTGCGGCAGCAGACTTTAAACTCGTTTCCGGCGAACTGCCGCTCAATGAAGTTTGGAATAACTTGGGTGCGGCGCTTTCCCGCTTGAACAAAGCGTCCGCACAGGAGAACTTCGAGAAGGCGCTGGAAGGCGATAACAGCGACCCCGATTACTGGTTCAATACCGGTTACTGGCTCTGGAAGAACCGGAAGTTCAAAGAAGCTGCTGAAAAATTCCGCGCCGTGCTTGACCGCGCCCCCGATGATACAGAGGCCACCAGCATGCTGGGCCGCTGCATCAAAATGGACCCGCCGCGCGCCGGAGACCCGAGAACGGAAGCGCGGGAGCGGATCAAGACTGCTTTCGAAGA
This sequence comes from uncultured Acidobacteriia bacterium, assembly GCA_903923395.1. Taxonomy (GTDB): domain Bacteria; phylum Acidobacteriota; class Terriglobia; order Bryobacterales; family Bryobacteraceae; genus BOG-234. The sequence continues at coordinate 10,657 of CAIXXM010000153.1, read as the reverse complement.
CTCAGCCTTCCGCCGAATCGCTGCGGAATTAAAGAAATAAAGCGGAACCGGCCGAAAACATCTGCTCCCGCTCAGAATCGGTTACAATCGCGGAGAAGATGCTCACGAATATCCAAGGACGGCTGGCGCCCGCCATATTACTTCTTGCGTGCCTGGCGTTGCCACTCTCCGCCCAAACGGCACAAGTATCTACCTTTCTGAGCGTCCTTCCGGCAGATCATGCCACAGCGGTCCCGTTAAACGCATCCGTCATAGCAACCTTCCAAACGCAGGCGCTGTATTCTGGAAACTATTCCATTAAGCTAACTTCCGGCGGGTTATTGGTGCAGGGCTCCACTTTGGCGACGAACGGAACAACGATTCCGGCAGGTCAAGTGGCGTCAGTGCAGTTCGTACCCGCAAAGCCGCTCGCGCCAAATACAACTTACTCCGTAGAAATTGACTTGCTCGGGGTGGCCCCCGTCCTGACAACCTTCACAACTGGTTCGACCGTGGATGTTACACCCTTTACGCTAGTCGCGGCAAGTCCGGCACAGGGACAATCCAGCGTCAATACGCAAACGCCAGCCTCGCTCCAGTTCAACCGGCCCGCCAGTCCGTTTTCCTCAACCCCATACAACGGTGTTGTTCTGGATTTAGGGACAGGTCAATACACAACGAATGCCGCAAACTTCAACCTTGGGGCAGAAGGTGCCTTGAAATTGAATATGACCCTGACACTTGGGCACTCATACCAGCTTGAATTGTCAAAGGCAGGGCTAACTGACTGGCTGGGTAACCAGTTGTCATTGGCGACTCCGATCGTTTTCAGTACTCTGATGAATCCATCATCGGACGGACCGCAGTTAACCGGTACGGCACCAACGCAGGGCCAGTCCCATGTTCCGACAAACTCTGCGATTGCGCTGGTCTTTGACCGTCCACTGGCACCACTTTCCTACCAGAAAGAGATTACGGTAACCGCAGGCGGTCCGGTTGCGTTCACCGCAGACGCATCGCTCGCGCAGGGCCGGTTACTGACCATTCAGCCAACGGGCCTCCTGCCACCAAACACACAGGTAACGGTGCAGGTCACTGGCTTGCTCGACACCACAGGATCGGTTTTCGCGGGGCCCATGTCATTTCAATTCACAACAGATCAAGGCCCCTCCTATGTGCGACAAACTGTTACCTCCAGCCAGTTCACAGTTTTTCCTCAAAACGCTCCGCTAACAATACGATTGGCGCTTCCGCTGCGGGCGGAACTCCTCGCACTGGGCTCAGTGGCAGCTGGGGGCCTGGTATTCCCCTGGCAACTATCTGCCGACGGCAAGACGTTGACGCTGTTGCCAGTATCGCCATTGCCGCCAGGCAGCTACACTGTCCAGATCAATCAACCCTTTGACCTTCTGTTGGGGAAGGTCTTAAGTCCTCCTGCTTTTTCATTCACGGTAACTGCCGGAACAGATAATACTCTTCCGCAGATCTCCTCGGTAACGCCGCCAGCGGGTTCAAGTGATATTCCATTGCGCCCGGTCATGCAAGTTTTGTTTAACAAACCGGTTGCGACCCCTGCCGATAGCAGCGCGCCGATCCGCCTCATGAGTAACGGGAGTTCTGTCGGCGGCAGTTTCAATTTGGCCGCCGACGGCCTGTCGCTGAGTTTTTTTGCCGCCGCTCCACTTGCGGCTTCCACCACATTCCAGCTGATGGTATCCGGCTTAACGGATATTACTGGCCAACAAATAGCTGACTTCAGTACATCCTTCACCACAATAGCTGTGGCAAGTACAACTCCACCACTGCAAGTTACAGCAATGTCGCCTGCGGACGGGACGACTCAAGTTGACCCTTCCGTACCGATTGTTTTGACGTTCAACCGCCCGGTCAATCCGAACAGCGCGAACGCAACGACTCTATCCTTTTCCTATTCACCATTTCCAGGCACGCAACTTCCGGGCCCGAACGGAACCTATAGTGTGGCTGGCAACACGGTCACTTTCACTCCGAACTCCCCCCTGCCTGCAGGCAAGTTCTATCTGACAGTGCACGGTGTTACGGACTTATCAGGCTCGGCATTGGGATACTTATTTAGTTCCTTTCAGGTGCAGACACCTTCCGCGCCCGCAGCATCCACGGCCGTAACCCTGGTATCGCCCGGTAACGGGCAGATAGTCAGTTCGGATGGTTACGTAGTAATATCGTTTTCGCAGTCGCTCGCACCGGACACAGTGGTGCCCGGGAATTTCACCGTCTATCCATCCTATAACACTCTGACAGTGCAGTTATTGCCCGGAGGAACACAGGTGGCTCTCCGCTTCAGTGCCAAGCCTTCGACATTAGTTACCATACAGGTCAACTCGAGCGTCACGGACTGGCTCGGCAACGCGGTCATTCCGTATCAGACCACCGTAAAGACTGCGGACTCGCAGTCCCTGTCCCCGGCATTCTTAACAGCCGCAATCCCTGCCAACTCAAGCGTGGTCTCTCCCGATACAAGCATCAACTTGATCTTCACCGGTGCACTGGACCGTCAGTCCGTTGAAAGCGCGTTTATTGCGGCTGCGAATGGAACTGCCATCAGTGGCTCCTTCCGCTGGGCTGCTGACTCTGCGAGCTTCAGTTTCACGCCGAATCAACGTTTGCCATATGGAGCAACTGTGGCGTACGCACTCGGACCCACTGCTCACGATGCTCTTGGGAATCGCGTTATTGCGGGCTTGGACACTTTCGGATATGCACCTTTCTCCACAACCGCCGCGCCGCCCAGTTCCGATTCCCTTGCAATCCTTTCGCCCCATGATTTCCCCTTTCTGCCAGCAAACGGCGTCATCGATCTCGAGTTCAACGGCCCTGTTCCCGCCTCGTTGGTAACTGGCGGGCGCGGTGTACTGCAGGCCCGCAACTACCAGCTACAGCCCACTGGACAACCCATTGCCTGCACGGCGCAGCTGATCGGGAATAATGTACTTCGCTTTCATCCCGATTCGCAGCCATTGCCCGCCAAGACCAGTATCTACTATTACTCATTCGACTTTGACTCGCGGACTGGCCTGACGTGGAGTGGAAATGTATACTTCACCAGCGATTTACTGCCCCCCAATCCGTCAGTGATTGGCCACGGTGCGGTTGGTTCGGCTGTCGGACTGAACTCCAGAGTGGTCATGGGTTTCACGTCGTCCATAAACCCGGTTGCAATCGCGGGTAAACTTACACTCAGCGCAAACGGAGTGAATGTTCCTGCATCTTATTCATTTAGTACGCGCACCGTCGTGCTTACTCCGTTAACCCTGCTGCAGCCGGACACGGATTATCTTGTCACGGCTTCGGGCCTGGACGATCCTGCTGGGCAATCCATCCCCGATATGAGCTGGATTTTCCACACTGGATTCAACGCAGACATAACGCCACCACAATTACTTTACAGCGACCCTTCTGGCACTTGGAGCAGCCCCAACGCACCCTTGTCCCTGTATTTCTCAAAGCCTGTCGCGGCAGGTCTTGCAGAAATCATGTTACCCGTCCCGCAGGGGAAATTTTACTTTTCCGATGACCAAACGGCTTTCACGATTGTGCCTCCGGCGCCGGCAGCAATCGGTCATCAGATCGTTGCACAACCCTCTCCATACTCATCGATTACCGATTTCGCTGGGAATTCTATAGGTATTTCCACACTCCCCGCCCTGCCAAAAGCAGGCCCGGGACCTTTCCCTGCGCCCTCCGTGGTTACGTCTGCACCCTTTGACGCGTCAGTGAACGTTCCTCTCAATGCGCAATTACAGCTGTATTTTGACCAGACAGTCCGCGCTGCATCACTTAGCAATATCTCGGTACTTGAAAGTGGCAATCCTGTTGACTTTACATCCCGGCTGGACAGCGATGGCCGCACGGTCACGTTTATCCCGTCCCGACTGCCAGCGCAGGGAGCTAACTACACCATTACAGTATCGGGAGTTCAAAACTCAGAAGGGACTGTGATGGCTACACCCTTTCAGTATTCCTTCCAAATGGGGGCGAACACAAAGACGGCTCCAGCCACCTGCCAATCCTCCCCGGCAACCGCGCAGAATGAGGTCCCGGTCAATGTCCAACTGCGAATCCGCTGCGACACCCAACTTAATGGTGTCTCCGTCGCACGCTCGAGCTTGGTGCTTTCTGCCATTACCCCTCTCAGGATCAGTTCTTCCCTGCAGGATGCTGGAAATACCCTGCTATTGACACCGCTCTTCCCACTTAGTGCAGCCACAAACTACACTCTTGACTTGAAGAGTATTACAGACATCACCGGAAACATAGTTTCAGGCCTGACTTTCAATACATCCACGGGAGTGGATCTGCAGCCGGCCAAACTGCTTTCCTATGATCCTGCGGACGGGAGTGATTTCCCCGCTTCAGGCAGACCATCTTTCCTCTATAGTCAACCTGTTGACGCTACCCTCGGCGCCAATACGATTACTCTTCAGGGCCCTGCTGGACAGGTTACCGGGATGTTCACCACCGCACGATTCAACGCAGGAAACCAATTCACTTTCCAGCCAGCCCAACCATTGGCGCCCGGCACATATCAGCTCAGTGTCAAGGGCGTGACGGATGTTGCCGGCAATCCGCTACAGGATGTGGCTACTTCATTTCATGTGAGCAACGGCCCGGCGGACTTCAGTTCACTGGTTCTTGTTTCAGGAACTCCGCTGCAAGGTGCTGCGGGAGTGCCCGTTAATTCGACCATCACGCTGACATTTAACCGCCCGGTCACCAGTGTTTCTGCGGGTACGCTAAACGTTCTGGATTCTGCCTACATGCAGATACCGGGTAAGTTCGTGACTACAGGAAACTCCATCGTGTTTACGCCTGCGTCTTTCCTTTCGGCGGCATCTTACATAATTGTCTCCGGCAACCTTGCAGACGCGTATGGCAATGGGCTGACAATACAGTACGGTTTCAAGACAGGAGCTGCTTCAGACACCACAGCACCAACACTGATTAACTCCTATCCCGCGAACGGATCAACTATTCCCGCAGACAGGCCGCTGATCACATTGCGGTTTTCGAAACCGATATCCAGTAGTAGTCTCGCGCAAGGCATTCAATTGGTGACCAATCGGGTAATCCAGCAATCGCCAACCTATCTGAGCGAAGACGGCGCGACATTACAGATCAGCACTTTTGGAAACGCAACTCCGGGCGACACAGTAACAGTCTCCATTACGCCAGCTTTGAAAGATCTGCAGGGAAACCCCGCACAGGCGGCCACTGTAAAGTTCACGGTAGCTTCCGACGCCATTGGTGCCCCGTACGTTAAAGCCATTTCTCCAGCGCACGGGGCAGCCAATGTGCCACTCAATACTCCAGTCACCCTGACGTTTTCAAAGCCAATGGATATCGCAAGTACAACCAATGATCTTCTGGTTTCCAACGCTGGTATCCGCGCGGGTGGCAGTTGGCTTCCAGATGCCGGTGCACAGAGCTTTACTTTCACCCAGGCGGCATCGTGGCTCCCGGGAAGTTCAGTGGAAACCTTCTTGTTTGGGACCGGATATGATGCCGCGGGATCACCGCTCTCCCCCGGATCCTGGACCTTTACGACAGCCAGCGCCAGCCAGCCTTCGGCGCAGGTGATTGACTTATCCGCATCACCAGACGCTGTTGATGTGCGCTTTCAAGGAAGCGTTCCCCTGAATCTCGGGAACGCTTATCTTCGGGAGGGTTTGCGGCTAATCCCCACACAGATCGCAGCCACCGGACCGGACCAGATTCGTTTCGTTCCGGCTGAGCACTTACAGGCGCAAACATCTTACAGTCTCATTATTGACGCTAAACAAGAGTTCCCCCTTTCTTTTGAGAATGCCTCTCCAGAAATACCGGTGGGGAGTGTACAAAAGGTTGATGCCGAAGGCTTCCACCTCCAGTTCAGCCATCCCGTAAACCATCTCACCCTGCGCAATGGGGGACTGGCTATCCGCAGGCCGGATGGCAGCGCTGTTGCTTTCACCATGAAAACGTCAGCTGACGCCAAAGCGGTGGTGGTAACACCTTTGGAGAGAAAGCCGGAGACGCTCCACCTTGAGTTGAAACAAGCAGAAACCAAGGATGGCAAGCCAGTTACCCGCTTCCAGTGGACTCCGCAAGCTGCGAAGTGACCTTACTTTTTCGTCAGCTTCACCTTGCCCTCAAACTTACCCTCTTCCACCTTGACGGAGATCGTGCCTGTAATCACGCCATCCTTGATGGTGAGGTCAAACTTTGCGGGGCCCAGCAATTCTGGCGACACCGCTTCCAGCGTGATGTGGTCGCCGTCGATCTTCCCGGTCTTGATCTCCGCGCCAGAGCCATCCTCCGCGCGCGCAACCTTCCCGGTAATCTCACTGCCCTTCTGCACCAACTGAAAATCCACCGGGGCGGTGATCTCTGATCCGCTGCCCTTGTCATCAATCACAATCGTGCCGGCCCAGTGGCCAGTCACGTCGGCTGCGGGAGCGGCCAGCAGGAGCAGTGCTAAAACGATTGTCTTCATAGAGTTCAGTTCGACTTCAGGATAAACTGACAAACGATGCGTCAGATTGGTTTCAAGGATTTTACAGCGGCCCTCGTTGCCGCGCTGCTTCCGTTTTCTCTGGTCGCCGTGGCCCAAACCGCAGCACCCAAAGCTGCCGTCGCCAAGAAGACTACTGCTGTGAAAAAGGCTGCCGCCCCTGCGGAACCGGAACCCGAACTCCCCGCCGAAAAGGGCCTCTACGCGGTCTTCAACACCTCCATGGGCGTCATCATCACGCGGCTGTTTGAAGACAAAGCCCCCATCACGGTCAAGAACTTCGTCGCCCTCGCCACCGGCACCAAGGCCTCCGCGATGCCGAAGACCCACACGCTGCTCCGCCACAAGTTCTTCAACGGCCTCACCTTCCACCGCGTCATCAAAGGCTTCATGATCCAGTTCGGTGATGTGGATGGCTCCGGCATGGGTGATTGCCGCGTCGCCACGATCCCCGACGAGTTCGACCCCACGCTGAAGTTCGATGCCCCCGGCAAACTCGCCATGGCGAACATCGGCCAGCCCCACACCGGTGCCTGCCAGGCTTTCATCACCACCGGCGAAGCAGACCATCTCACCGGCCACCACACGATCTTCGGCGAAGTCGTCAAAGGCCAGGAAATTGCCGTCGCCATTTCGGAAGTCGCCACCGGCCCCAATGACAAGCCCGTCACCCCGGTGGTCATCAAAAGCCTGCTCATCCGCCGAAAGGAATAACCCATGAAGCCACTTGCCCTGCTGCTCTGCGCGGCCGCCAGCCTCTTCGCTGCCCCCCCGCTTTTCGCTGCCGATGATTCCCTGACCCGCCTCCAGAAGCAACTCCAGCTTCTCGCGAAGACCACAGATGGCACCGTCGGCGTGAGCGCCCTGCACATTGAGACCGGCCGCAAAGTCTCCGTGCGCGGCAAAGAAGGCTTCCCCATGGCCAGCCTGGTCAAGGTGCCCATCGCGGTTCAACTGCTGAAGCAGGTGGATGAGGGCAAGCTCACCCTCGGCAAGATGGTGGAGCTTTCCCAAGCGGACCTTCACCCCGGCAGCGGCACGCTCACCGAGCTCTTCTTCCACCCCGGCGTGGCTCTTTCCGTGGAAAACCTCATGGAACTCATGCTCGTGATCAGTGACAACTCCGCCGCGGATCTCTGCCTCCGCGAAGCCGGCGGACCCGCTGCCGTCACCGCCCGCATGAAAGAGCTCAACCTCGGCATCCGTGTCGACCGCGATATCGCCCACCTCATCGCGGATTGGATCGGCATCAAGGGCATCCCCCCGGAATCCGAATGGAACCGCGACATGTGGGACAGCCTGGAAAATGCGGTGCCCGATAAAGAGCACATGCAGGCCCGGCGAAATAGCTGGGCTGATCCGCGCGACACTTCCACGCCGGACGCGATGACCGAACTCCTTGGCCACATCTGGAAGCGCGACCTGCTCAAAGAGAAGACCGGCGATGAGTTATTCCAGATCCTGGGCCGCTGTCAGACCGGCAAGAGCCGCCTCAAAGGTATGCTGCCCGAAGGCACGGAGGTGGCGCATAAGACCGGCTCGCTCGGCGGTGTTGTGGATGACGCCGGCATCATCACTCTGCCCAACGGCGCGGGCCACGTTGCCATCTCCGTCTTCACGAAGGGCTTTTCCAAGCCCGCTGCAGCGGCCGAGAAAACCGTGGCGGAGATCGCCCGTACCGTCTACGATTACTTCACGCTGGTACCCTAAGTTCCAGATGGCTGATACGTGGGACAGTTCCCTTTACGATGACCGGCATTCCTTCGTCTGGAAGGCTGGGGCCGGCTTGCTGGAGTTACTCGAAGCCAAACCGGGCGAGCGTGTTCTCGACTTAGGTTGCGGGACTGGTCACCTCACCGCGAAAATCTCGGAAGCAGGGGCGGAAGTCACCGGCGCGGATTCGTCGCTATCCATGATTGCGCAAGCCCGCCAGAATTATCCCAAGCTGAAGTTCCAGTTGGCGGACGCGCGGGAGTTCACCGTTCCTGAACCTCTGGACGCCGTATTCTCCAATGCAACTCTGCACTGGATCAAGCAACCCGAAATGGTCATCGAACGCGTGGCTGCGGCGCTCCGGCCTGGCGGGCGCTTCGCACTGGAGTTCGGCGCAAAACATAACATCGAACGCATCCGGCTCGGCTTGGAAGCCGCGCTGCTCCGGCGCGGTGTCGCGGCAGAATGTCCCTGGTATTATCCAAGCCTCGGGGAATACACAACGCTGCTCGAAAAGCATGGCTTCGCGATCAGTTATGCGTCAACCTTTCCGCGGTGGACCAAGCTTGAACATCCGGAACGGGGCCTGCGGGAATGGATCGAAATGTTTTGCGGAAGTTATCTCTCTCTGCTGCCTGTTTCCGAACACGGAGCACTGTTGGCGGAGGTGGAAGCCGCGTTGAAACCCGAGATTTATTGCGATGGTTTCTGGTACGCGGATTACCGGCGACTCCGCATCGTGGCAGTCCGCTGACTTAGTCAGCCTCCAGATACTTCAATAGAAACAGCCTTGTCAGTAATAAGCCTGAGATGAGTCCCAGGAGTGCGAAGTAGAGTAGAATCGCGCCTCCAGCAGCGGCTTGGTCCCGGCTGAACTCCCCGGTGGTTTCTCCCACCGATTGCGACAACCGCTTCGCCTCTTCGTAAATTGCCTGCCACTGGAAGGCAACACCGCCGCCGACGATCGTGTTGAGCTTGCCCACGGCCTTGCCGATACCGGCATTGGAGTCGACGGTAACGGGCAGGGCGGCCAGAAGTCCGGCAACTCCTCCGCCAAGCAGCGACGCAAGTGCCCAGAAGAAGGCGGTAAACCAGTGTGGACACTGCACCATGATGGCGAGCAATCCCATGGCCACGAAGATGACGGTCAACAGCCCGACGGCTGCGGCCATCCCGTGATTCGGCTCGGGCCTGGCACGCTCTGCTGCCAGATATCTCCACGCGGCAACAACGGACGCGAGGGCAATGCAACAACTGAAAACCAGGGTAGTGATACGCATGGCTGGACTCCTCTCAGCGATTGAAGATGTAACATGCCGGAGGGAGGGGAAAGCTGGAAGTCGCGGAAATATTGGGAAAAATCGAGATTTTTGGGGTGTGACCGGGGCGGGCGGAAGGTCTTTCGAAGGAACGGGCTCTTTTGAGGAACCGCCGCACAACGGACGACTTCGGGCCGGCAGAACGCTGCGGTTTCTCGTCGGGATTGCGGACGGCCCTCGCGCCTGTGCGGCTTCTAAGCGACACAAGCTGTGTCAGCCTCGCTTCTCAACTCGGCCCGGCAAGAAGCGTCACTTGGGATAGGCAGGCAACATCGCTGAGCAATTTTCAAACGTGGGATGGCGCTGGACAGACAGTGCATTTCGCGGGAGCCTATCAGGGAATGGAGCGACAGAATGCCGGATCGCGACGAACACGCGCATGCCGGACTTGATGCCAAAATCGCGGCAGGGTTGGACTCGCTGCAAAGAGGAGACAGCGTGGATGGGGAAGAGTTCTTCCGTCAGTGGTCAAGTCAAACAGGTGAGGGTCATGCTGGTGAGGTAGAAACTGCGCGCAGGAATCCGATGAGAAAGTACGAGATTGCAACCGAAATTCCCGACCGGGGCTGCCTCACCGGCTGTGATGGAAGTGGTGTAACCCACCTGGCAGCAGAACGCCACGGAGCTCGGTTCACCACCGTGCTCACCGCAGATACCAACTTCCAGGTCAGGCCGTGCGGAGCGGCCGGCTTCTACTGCCAGACGGACCAACTTACCGACACCTTCCTGGTCCAGAACGGCGAACGGATCGGCCTTGAAGATCTTGGCGGTCTCGTAGTCCTTCTGGAATTTCGTATAGTCGTCGCGGCTCAGGCCCATGGTGGTCTGCGTCAGATCGTTGGTGTCGAAGCTGAAGAATTCCGCATCCTTGGCAACCTTATCCGCCGTAAGTGCAGCGCGGGGGATTTCGATCATCGTCCCCACCATGTAGTGAACGTCCACACCCGCCTTGGCAAATACTTCCTTCGCCACGCGGACCACAATGTCCTTCTGGTTGTTGAACTCTTCCACCGAACCAATCAGCGGAATCATCACTTCCGGAATCACCTTCGTGCCCTTCTTGGCGACCTTGGCGGCAGCTTCGAAGATGGCGCGGGCCTGCATCTCGGTGATCTCG